>NZ_LJRY01000182.1:0-149602 GCF_002742515.1 Pseudomonas sp. 2822-15
GGTAGTTCAGTCGGTTAGAATACCGGCCTGTCACGCCGGGGGTCGCGGGTTCGAGTCCCGTCCGCTGCGCCATATTTTCCAGGTCCGATTTATCGGGTTTGAGATTGAACAGCTTGGGCTGATCATTCAGATGTTTAAAGACGGTTGAGCGTTCAGGCTCAGCTGGTCAAGCGATACGCAGCGGTAGTTCAGTCGGTTAGAATACCGGCCTGTCACGCCGGGGGTCGCGGGTTCGAGTCCCGTCCGCTGCGCCATATCTGTTTCAAGGCCCACTGAACGCCTTGGAACACAAAGTAAGCGTTAAGCTGCTTTGATCCGATAGCAAACACCCTGGTCGAAAGACCGGGGTTTTTTGTGTCTGCGATTTGGCTTTATGTGGGAGCGGCGGTGCGACGATTCGACTTGCTCGCACCGCCGCTCCCACAGTTGGATTGCCTCAGAACCCCAACTTATCCCGCAGCCCGTAATACCACGCCCCCAGCGCCGCAAACGGTGTTCGCAACAGTTGCCCGCCCGGGAACGGGTAGTGCGGCAGGTCGGCAAACGCGTCAAAACGCTCCGCCTGGCCTCTCAACGCCTCTGCCAGCACCTTGCCGGCCAGGTGCGTGTACGTTACGCCGTGGCCACTGCAGCCTTGTGAGTAATAAATGTTGTCGCCCAGGCGACCCACCTGTGGCAGGCGCGACAGGGTCAGCAGGAAGTTACCGGTCCAGGCGTAGTCAATCTTCACATCCTTGAGCTGCGGGAAGGCCTTGAGCATCTTCGGGCGGATGATCGCTTCGATGTTGGCCGGGTCGCGTGCGCCATACACCACGCCGCCGCCGAAGATCAGGCGCTTGTCACTGGTGAGGCGGTAGTAGTCCAGCAAGTAGTTGCAGTCCTCGACGCAGTAATCCTGCGGCAGCAAGGTCTTGGCCAGTTCATTGCCCAGCGGCGCGGTGGTGATGACCTGGGTGCCGCACGGCATCGACTTGGCCGCCAGCTCCGGCACCAGATTGCCCAGGTAGGCATTGCCCGCCACGATGATGAACTTGGCCCTGACCTTGCCCTCGGCGGTGTGCACCACCGGGTTGGCGCCGCGCTCGATGCGCACCGCCGCCGATTGCTCGTAAATCGTGCCGCCCAGGGATTCCACCGCCGCGGCTTCGCCCAGTGCCAGGTTGAGCGGGTGAATGTGCCCGCCGCTCATGTCCAGCAGGCCGCCGACATAGTTGTCACAGGCCACCACTTCGCGGATACGGCGCTCATCCAGCAGCTCAAGCTGCGTATGGCCGTAGCGCTCCCACAGGCGCTGCTGCGACTCCAGGTGGCCCATGTGCTTGCTGTTGAGTGCAGCGAACACGCCGCCGTCCTTCAGGTCGCACTGGATCTGGTACTTGGCCACGCGCTCACGAATGATCCTGCCGCCCTCAAACGCCATCTGCCCCAACAGTTGCGCCTGCTTGGGGCCAACGCTGCGTTCGATCACGTCGATGTCGCGGCTATAGCTGTTGACGATCTGCCCGCCATTACGGCCCGAGGCGCCAAACCCGACCTTGGCGGCTTCCAGTACCGTTACGCGAAAACCGTTCTCCAGCAGAAACAGCGCGCTGGACAGGCCGGTGTAACCGGCGCCAATCACGCACACATCGGTTTCGACTTCACCTTGCAGCACCGGGCGTGGCGGAGCCGCATTCGCGGACGCGGCGTAATACGACTGGGGGTAGGGGGTGTTCGCCATCCTGGAACCTCTGTTTTATATTTTTTACGAGTGCGCCGATCCTACCTGAGTTGAAAATTGCCTGCCAGCCACCCAAAAATCCCAGGCATGCCTTTCACAAATAAAAAATTCGCATATTCATAGGGTTAGCTGCAAAAAAGAGGTTGACACACCCTCGGAATTCCGTAGAATGCCGCCTCACAGCAGGCACGTAGCTCAGTTGGTTAGAGCACCACCTTGACATGGTGGGGGTCGTTGGTTCGAGTCCAATCGCGCCTACCAAACAAAATCCGCTCTGCTGGGCGGTCTGGAAGGGCTCACCGAAAGGTGGGCCCTTTTTTGTTGTCTGCGATTTGTAAAACTCCCTTCTCAACACTCTCGCCGCCATCGTTAAGCGTTTACCCGTCGTGTTACTGCTCTTCTGCACGTTTATCGAAGGCCTCCTGGGCGTTCTTGACCGCGTCAGAATATTGGAGCGTCCACCTGTACAACGCACGAAATGGCTCTTCCAGCGTATGCCCCAGGTCGGTAACGCTGTATTCGACGGCCACCTGAGAAGAGGGAATGACCCGGCGCGACAAAATGCCGTTACGCTCCAGGCGACGCAGGCTTTGCGTGAGCGCTTTTTGCGTTATGCCATCGAGTCGACGTTTGATTTCGTTGAAGCGCAGCGGGCTTTTACACAGCGTTGCCAGTATCAATACGGACCACTTGTCCGCGATCTGATCGAGCAATACCCGGCTTGAGCAATCAGCGGCGTAGACGACTGGAGAGCTCCGGTTTTGTTCCAGCACCTGAATACCTTGTTCCTGCATGTGGTTTCCTCGCGTAAACCTGAGCACTTAGAAGTGCCTTATTGATATTAGGTATACATCTTATACCATCAGATCTCCTTTTCGCTCGGAGCATCTTTCCATGAGTTCTACCCAGCTCGACTCTCTGTTTCAGCCGTTCACGATCAAGTCTTTGAGCCTGAAGAATCGAATTGTAATGGCCCCTATGACGCGGGCTTTCGCCAAGGGCGGTGTGCCTGACGAGCAAATTGCCGCCTATTACCGCAAGCGCGCGGAAAACCAGGTCGGGTTGATTCTGTCTGAGGGGACCGTCGTGGATCGTCCTGGCGCGCGTAACATGTCGGGGATTCCGTTTTTCCATGGCGATGAATCACTCGCCGGCTGGAAGGCAGTCATCGACGGTGTTCACAGTGCCGGTGGCAAAATGGGGCCGCAGATTTGGCACGTAGGGGCTGCGCCCAGTTTCCAGGAAGACTGGGCACCCGCCGGTGGGTTTGAGAGCCCGTCCGGGCTTGCCGGCCCGCAGAAACCACTGGGGCAGGCCATGAATGATGAGGCGATTGCCGACACCATTGCGGCGTTCGCCAAGGCCGCCGCTGATTCCAAGCGACTGGGTTTCGATACGGTCGAAATACATGGGGCCCACGGATACCTGTTGGACCAGTTTTTCTGGCCGGGTACGAACGAACGCGCCGACCGTTTCAATGGCGTAACGATCAAGGAGCGCTCACGGTTCGCAGCGGAAGTGGTCAAGGCCATTCGCGCAGCCGTAGGCCCGGATTTCCCGGTGATTCTGCGTCTGAGTCAGTGGAAGCAGCAGGATTACAGCGCCCGTTTGGCGACAACCCCTGAAAGCATGTCCGATTGGCTGGTGCCGCTGGTGGAAGCCGGCGCGGACGTTTTGCATTGCTCTCAACGGCGCTTCTGGGAAGCCGAGTTTCCGGAACTGGACGGCGAACAGGGTCTGAATTTTGCCGGCTGGGCCAAAAAGCTGACGGGCGCTGCGACTATCAGTGTCGGCTCTGTGGGCTTGTCCGGCGACTTCCTCGGCGCCTTCAGCGGCGAAAGTTCCCAACCGGCAGCGATCGACAATTTGGTAAAGCGATTGGAGAACGAGGAGTTTGACTTGATCGCTGTCGGACGGGCACTGCTGAGTGACGCGCAGTGGGTAAGGAAAATCCGATCGGGTAACTCGGCCGACTTGAAGCCTTTTGACGTAAAAGACTTGGCCGAGCTGGCCTGAGTTTCGCATCTGCGGCACGTGCAAAACCTTGAGTGTTGAAGGGCTCACCGAACGGTGGGCTCTTTTTTTTGGGCTGGAATTTTGGCAATACCTGCCCGGACCGCTTGGCGGGTTACTGCGTTGAGACGTGGATTAACAGAAAAGCGTCGCCACCGATAACAGGCAGATAATCTGTGCAAACATCTGGCAGCGTATCTCACCATTTGTTGTCGCCATACTTTGTTGTCCGGCGTACATAGCGTTTGCCTCCGTCGGTACTACTGCGCTGTATCGCGCAGCACCCTGCTGAGTATAGGTATGGAACGAGATCCATGCTGTGGAGCCGACTTAAGGTTATTGAGCGCCGCTGGGTTAATGAACCTGGCGCAGATTTACCCGGGTTTGGCGCGCCCAAGGCATACTGAACGGCGATTGAATTCAACCCAGGGAGTCTGTGATGGCATTGGCAATGGAAGTATCGTTCGACGTGACGGCGCAGGAGCGTGAGGCCATCCTCAAGCCGCTGAGGGCTTACAACCGCAGCCACACCGGCAAGATGCCGTCCGAAACGGTCGGCATTCTGCTGCGTGATCCCGCTTCTCAAGAGGTGGTCGGCGGTCTTTACGGCGAGATTTCCTTTGGATGGTTGTTCATTGAGCTCTTGAGCATTCCCGACCAGATGCGCACCCAAGGTACGGGCACACGATTGATGCGTGCGGCGGAAGACTTGGCCCGTGAGCGCGGGTGCGAGGGCATCTGGCTGGACACTTTCAGCTTCCAGGCGCCCGGGTTTTATCGCAAGCAGGGTTTCACTGAGTTTGGCCACATTGCCGATTTCCCGCCGGGCCATAAACGCCATTTTTTCCACAAGCGCTTGAGCTGAACGCCCGCAAAGCGCCGGGCCATCCGGCGCCAATCACCGACAAAATTTATTGGTTTGCAGCAACAATTTTTCTTGTTGGACACCTCCCGCCCCCAAGCAGCACAGTTGCCGCCACTGACGCTCGACCTTCCAGGTCAACAATAAAAAACCACGTCGGGCTGCACGCCACTTTCATGCTGTGAACCCTTTGTTCACATCCTGCCGTCATGGCGCCGCAGCGCGCATTCTAGGACTTTATCGTCATGCAAACTGTTGTGAACCTATGGCCGTTGATCGGCGTACTTGTCATCGTGGTTGGCTTCGTCCTGCGCTTCAATCCGTTGCTGGTGGTGACCGCCGCCGCCATCGCCACCGGGCTTGCCGCCCACTTCCCGCTGGAAAAAATCCTCGCCAGCATGGGCGAAGGTTTCCTTCAGACCCGCGCCCTGCAATTGATCCTGTTGCTGCCCCTGGCCGTCATTGGCCTGCTGGAGCGCCATGGCCTGCGCCTGCATGCGCAGAACTGGATCGCCCGCTTCGAGCGCGCCACGGTGGGGCGCTTGTTGATCATGTATCTATTTGTGCGCGAGTCCACGGCAGCCATGGGCCTCACCAGCCTGGGCGGGCATCCGCAGATGGTGCGCCCGTTGTTGGCGCCGATGGCTGAGGGCGCCGCGGAAAAACGCTACGGCAAGCTGCCGGACAAGGTGCGCCACAAGGTGTTGGCGATGTGTGCGGCGACCGACAACGTCGGGCTGTTTTTCGGTGAAGACATTTTTGTCGCCTTTGGTGCGATTGCGCTGATGCACACCTTCCTGCTCGGTTCGGGAATTGATGTAGAGCCTTTACACATTGCGGTGTGGGGCATTCCGACGGCGATTTGTGCGTTTATCATCCACGCGATTCGTCTGCATCGATTTGACCGCAGGCTGACTCGCGAGATGACGCCCGTCGCCACGCCGGTGGAGGCTGCGCAATGATCATCTCCATCGATTACCTGTACTGGCTGGCCGGCATTCTGTTGTTGATTACCGCCGGCATGATTCTGCTGGATCGAACTCATCCCAAACGCTGGTCCAGCGCGGTGTTCTGGCTGTTATTCGCCATTCCGTTCCTGGTCGGGGAGCGCTTGCCACCGGTGGTTATCGGCGTGGGCGTGGTGATCATGGCCTTGATCGCAGGTTTGGGCGGCGTGGGGCGTGGTACGCATGCCCAGTTGCATGACAAGTCTGCCCGCGCCAGTGCCGGTCGGCTTGGCCACAAGCTGTTTATCCCGGCGTTGGCCATTCCGCTGACCACCGTGATTGGCTCGGTATTGCTCAAGCACACCGAAATCGGCGGTGTGCCGCTGCTGGATCCGAAAAACACTACGTTTGTCTCCCTGGGCATTGGTTGCTTGATCGCCCTCGGCCTGGCCTGCTGGTTGACCCGCGACACACCGGTGCAAGCCTTGCGCGAGTCCCGGCGCCTGACCGAAGCCTTGGGCTGGGCCATGGTGCTCCCGCAAATGCTCGCCATGCTCGGCTTACTGTTCAATGAAGCCGGGGTCGGCACCGCGGTTGCCCATGTCACCACCACCTACATCAACCTGGATTTCAAGCTGGTGGCGGTGATGGTGTATGTATTGGGCATGGCGCTGTTTACGGTGATCATGGGCAATGGTTTTGCCGCGTTCCCGGTGATGACCGGCGGTGTCGGCGTGCCGGTGCTGGTGGGCATCTATGGCGGCAACCCGGCGGTGATGGCGGCGATTGGCATGTTCTCCGGCTATTGCGGCACGTTGATGACGCCGATGGCGGCCAACTTCAATATTGTCCCGGCAGCCTTGCTGGAGTTGCCCGACAAGAACGCGGTCATCAAGGCGCAGCTGCCCACGGCACTGATGATGCTGGTGGTCAATATTGTGCTGCTCTACCTGTTGATGTGAGGCGAGGATGCAAACGTTACTGTTGATGGGCTTCGAGCCCTTTGATCAAGACCCGGTCAACCCGTCCTGGGAGGCCGTGCGCCAGTTGGATGGGATGCTATTGGGTGAGGGTGTGCAGATTGTTGCGCGCCGACTGCCCTGTGCATTTGCCTTGGTGGAGGAGTGCCTGGCTGAGTGGATCACCCAATTGCGCCCGGCGATGGTGATCGCCACGGGGCTTGGGCCTGGGCGCGACAGCATTTCCATGGAGCGGGTGGCGATCAACGTTAACGACGCGCGCATCCCTGACAACCTGGGTGCGCAACCCGTCGATACGCCGGTGGTGGTCGATGGGCCGGCCGCGTACTTCAGCACATTGCCGATCAAGGCCATGGTCAAGGCGCTGCGCGAGGCCGGTGTGCCTGCGGCGGTTTCGCAGACGGCGGGCACTTTTGTGTGCAATCAGGTGTTTTATCTGTTGCAGCATGCGCTGGCCGGCACGGGCGTGCGCAGTGGCTTCATCCATGTGCCGAACCTGCCGGAGCAGGTGGTGGGAACCGGGCTGGCATCAATGCCATTTGTGACAACCGTTGAAGGCCTGCGCCTGGCGGTGCAGGTGGCATGGAGCACACAGGTGGATGTGGTGCAGGCCGGTGGCCAGGTCAGTTGACCCGGCTCGCGGTGTTCAGGCTTCGCGCCTGGGGAAAAACAACTCAAAACAGGTCACTCCGGCCTCACTGGTGACACTGTAGCGACCGTTGTGCAGCTGCATGATGGTCGCCACGATCGACAGCCCCAGCCCATTGGATTGGGCTGAACGTTCCCGCGACTCATCCACCCGGTAAAAACGCTCGAACAGGCGCGGCAAATGCTCGGCGGGAATGGTTTGCCCCTGGTTGCTGACGCGCAGGTTGATACCCTCGGCCTCTGGAATGGCCTGAATCAGCAACTGCGAACGGGGTGCGCCGTACTTGATGGCGTTTGCACATAGATTTGCCAAGGCGCGGCGCAACAGCATGGGTTCGGCCCAGATCAGGCCTTCGCCCTCGGCCTGAATGTGAATATCCACATCGCTCGCCAACCCTTCGAAGTAGTCCGCTATACGCTCCACTTCATCCGCCGCATTCAGTTCCTGGCGTTGGCGCAGTGCGCTGGCCGGGTCGGTACGGGCGAGAAACAGCATGTTGTCGAGCATTCGCGCCAGGCGTTCGAGTTCTTCGACATTGGACGCCAGCAGTTGCTGGTAGCTCTCGACGTTACGGCTCTGTTGCAGGGCAACCTGGGTTTCTCCCAGCAAGTTGTTGATCGGCGTGCGCAGCTCGTGGGCCATGTCGGTGGACACCTGACCCAGTTGTACAAAGCCCTTGGCCAACCGTTCAAGCATGGTGTTGAAGGCGTCGATCATCGGCAGCAGCTCTTTGGGCGCGCCGTGGCTGTCGAGGCGTTCGGCCAGGTTGCCCACGCCGATGCCCTGGGTGTGCACGGCCAGGCGCCGCAGCGGCACCAGCCCGCGGTGCACCAGCAGGTAGCTGACGATGGCGAGGATGACTGCAGCGATGCTGGCGAGGATAAACACGCTTAAGCGATAGCTGGCGAGCATCGCCGTGCGTTCGGTCATCAGGCGCCCGGTGGTGACTTGCAGGCTGCCCAGGTCGCCCGAGGCGATGGACGCGGCCACGGTGGCGAAGGGCACGCCATTGATACCGGGTAAATGGTGTACGTCGGCAAAGCCCAGTTCACGGTTGGTGGGCACAGGCGGCACATCCGGCATTGCAATATTGCCCGGGTTTACCAGCAGCAACGGCTTTTGCCCCGGCGCCGCGATGCTCAGCACCGACTCGCTGTTGCCCAGCATGTTCTGGAACAGCTCCGGCTTGGTCTTGATCAGGTCCAGGGTGTTGCTGTCCTTGAGCAGGTTGCGCAACTGGTCGGCGCGATAGATCAGCGCGGCGTCGTCACGCTTGATCAGTTCACGCTCAAGCTCGCGGTACAACGCAACGCCCAAGGTGGCGAGCAGGGCGAAGGCGAGCAGGGCGAAGATCAACGCCAGGCGCAGGGTCAGCGAATAATGGCGGAGACGGTTCATGGCTGGGTGTCGAAGCGGTAGCCGATGCCCCGCACGCTGTGGATCAACTTGAGCTGGAACGGGTCGTCGATTTTCAGGCGCAGGCGCCGCACGGCGACGTCGACCACATTGGTGTCGCTGTCAAAGTTCATGTCCCAGACCCGCGAAGCAATCATCGAGCGTGATAACACCTGGTCCTGATGCGTGGCGAACAGGTGCAGCAGGGCGAACTCCTTGTTGGTCAGCGTTATGCGCGTGCCGCTGCGGGTGACGCGGCGCTTGAGCACGTCGATCTGCAGGTCGGCGATGTGCAGCTGTTCTTCTTCGCGACTCGGGCCGCGACGCGTCAGGGTACGCAAGCGCGCGACCAGTTCGGCGAAGGAGAAGGGCTTGATCAGGTAATCGTCGGCGCCCAGTTCCAGGCCTTTGATGCGGTCGGCGATGTCATCGCGAGCGGTGAGGAACAGCACCGGCGTGTCGGCCTCTTTGCGCAGGCGGCGCAGCACTTCCCAGCCGTCCATTTTCGGCATCATCACATCCAGCACGATCACGTCGAAGGGCGTTTCCAGTGCCTGGTGCAAGCCGTCTACGCCGTCGCGGGCGAGGCTCACCGAGTACCCCAGTTCCTGCAGGCCATTGAGCAGGTAATTGCCGGCCTTGGGTTCGTCTTCGACTACGAGGATGTTCATGGGAAATGCCCTGGTTCGTTGCGTTGCGCAAGTGTAGCCGGATCAATTGTCACTGGGGCAACCGATGCCTTGTACCTGGTAGTCCAGCACGTGTTCGCGGTCCTGGGAGTCGAGGTATTTGAGTTGCGCCGGGACGATTCCGCATTGGCCGTAGGTGTCGGTGCTCGACAGCACTTTGGCCACGTCCAGGTGCACGAAGAAGCCGGTTTTGTCGTGGATCACGTTAGCGTCGGGGGCGGTGTCGGCAGCGAACGCGGAACCGGTGGCAAGCAAAGCGGCAAAGCCGAAAATAAACAGTTTCATGGCAGTAGCTCTCTTTAAGGGTGGGCTGCCGGGGCTGGCAGTGAGTTCACAGTAACCAGGCACCCCAAACAGCCAACCAACAGGATGATGACAAGTTTGTAATGCGTGGCTTAAGGCTGGCGGCCGGACGCTTCAAGGATCAGGTCGGTGATTTCCTTGGCGTGGGACACCAGCGACAAGTGGCTCGACGGCAGTTCGATGGTGGTGGCGTTCATGCGCTTGGCCAGAAAACGCTCCAGGTCCGGGTTGATGGTCTGGTCATTGCTCGACACCGCGTACCAGGACGGTTTGGTGTGCCAGGCGGCATTCACCGTGCGGCCGCTGAACAGGGTCTTGGCGATCGGCTGTTGTACCGCGTACAGCTCCAGGGCTTTGGCGCGCGGCACGTCGGCGGCGAAGTACTTGAGGAAGGCGTCCTGGTTCAGCGTCAGGTAACCGTCGTGCTCGACGACACCGGCACGCACCGGCGTGCTGGGGTACTTGGCAGACAGGGCGACGAAGTCTTCGTTGGCGTCGGGTGCGCGGGCGGCCACATACACCAGTGAGCTGACCTTGGGGTTCGCCCCGGCATCGCTGACCACGGTGCCGGCGTAGGAGTGACCGACCAGCACGGTAGGGCCGTCCTGTTGGTCCAGCACGCGGTTGGTGGCAGCGACGTCATCGGCCACCGAAGTCAGTGGGTTCTGGACGGCGGTCACATGCAGCCCGGCGGCCTGCAGGCGCGTAATCACTTCGGACCAGCTCGAGCCGTCAGCCCAGGAGCCGTGCACCAGCACCACGTTGTTGGCCTTGACCGGCGCGACAGTGTCGGCCATGGCGGTGCCGGTGCCCAGCATCAACAGGCTGGCGGCGATCAGGCAGAGTTTGCTGGCAGGTTTCATCGTGCGGCCCTTCATCATCAGTGGGAAGTTGTGCCACCCGATGTGGGTGACTGACGACGCCACTGTATGAAGCGAGGGTGCTGACAAGGCTTACAGGTTCATTACAAACCGGTAATCCAAACGCCAGGTCCGCCAGGTGTGCTACTGGCGTTTACAAGCGAGAAGGTGCCCCGTAGATTGCATCGGGCCGATTATTTGTTACCGCCTATGAGGAAGCCACGCAGTGTCCATCCGAGGTTCAGTTGTGTTTAACCAGCGTTACCGCGCCTTCCTGTTCGATATGGACGGTACCTTGCTCAACTCCATTGCCGCCGCCGAGCGTGTGTGGAGCATCTGGGCTGAACGCCACGGTCTGGAGGTGGCGGCGTTCCTGACCACCATTCATGGCGCACGCGCCATTGACACCATTACCCGTCAGGCGCTTCCAGGTGTGGATCCCGACGTTGAAGCGCAGTGGATTACCGAGGCGGAAATCAACGATGTCGAGGGCGTGGTGGCGATTCCCGGTGCTGTCGAGTTTCTCAATAGCGTGCCCGGTGATCAATGGGCACTGGTCACGTCTGCGCCCAAGGAGCTGGCGTTACGTCGCCTGGCAGCGGCAGGTATCGCGCCCCCAGCTGTGCTGGTAACGGCCGAGGACGTTGCCAGCGGCAAGCCGGATCCTGCTTGTTACGTGTTGGGCGCCCAGCGTCTGGGTGTGCCGGTGCAGGATTGCCTGGTGTTCGAAGACGCTGCGGTGGGGATTCGTGCCGGGGAGGCGGCCGGCGCGGATGTGCTGGTCGTCACCGCTACACACCTGACGCCGATCGCCACGGCGCATGCCTGCATTAACGACTATCAGCGGCTGCAGGTTCTGCGCGACTCTGAGGGCACGTTGCGCTTGCAGCGCCTGGAAGGCTGAAACGAAAAAGCCGAGCCCGTTATCGGTCTCGGCTTTGTGAGCAGGAAGGGGGGTGGGGTGGCGCCTGCAGTCGGCTGCTCTTCATGCCTTGGCGCGATAGCACCATTTCCCTGAGGATTTCATTGGCAAGCCGGGCAATCGCCTCGGGGCCACGGTAGTGCGCGCGCACGATGCCGGTAATCGCGAAATGGTCGGTTTCCGGGCAACTCAGGATGGCGGAAAGGGTGCCGTCAGCGTGTAACGTGCAGGTGACCGCATAGCTGGGCAAACGCGCCGCCAGGGCCGCTTCGATTTGAGATTTGCTCAGGGTATCCATCTGCGTCAACGCCTTTCAGAAACCGTGCAAGCCCAAGCATAGATCCTGCCGCCGACCTGTAAATACCGGCAATCTGATAGCAGATTCGCGGTTATCAACGTGCGGTTTTCGGATGCTCGCGTTGCGCGGCACGCTGGCATAATTTGCGCAAAATGGCTTTCTGGATAGGTTGCAGGCAGAACACGAACAGGTAACCGCACAAGAAGAGTGTAAGTTCCATCGACGAACGCTTGCCGGGGTCACTGACTGTTTCGATCTCGAACTTCACGCCATATCCCAGCACCACGAAGGCCAGCCCAATCAGCAGGGCAATCCCCCAGGACTTGGAGACAAGCGGTTGTTTTGCAATCGGCCTCATCGACGTGCTCCTGAACGCACACTGATGGTAGGGTTATAGTCAGTGGATTCGGCCGCGAATTACGCAACAAGTTCCAGTCGCCAAGACGGTTTCATCTTGCAGCGTAGCTGAAAGCACAGAGCGCGCCGGTCATACAGGAACCGCGAGCGTGAGGAAGGGTTTTCGCCAGCCATCACAGTGAACGAAAAGGCTGGCTACTGAGTGAAGCGTCAAGGAGTCTGGTTTTTGTCCGGAGCGGTCAGGCCAGCCTGAATGCGCTGGTAGATCTCCTCGCGATGCACGGCAACATCCTTGGGGGCGTTGATGCCGATTCGTACTTGCTGGCCGCTGACGCCCAGGATGGTGATCGTAATGTCATCACCGATGTTTATGCTTTCACCAACTTTGCGGGTGAGTATCAGCATGGACTTCTCCTTGATTACTTTTAAGGACACATGTTTCAGACAGGGCAGGTGTCGGATGTGTGTAGCTTACTGCTAAGCGCTTCCCTGTGACTGCCTCTTTTAGGACGCATAGAGGCGACATTAATTCCCATGGCGGCATCATACAGGTCTGCGATACATCATTCGCATTGTTTAAGCCAACGTTTATGACGGCCAGAATAGACAGTGAATGATAAAGTTGCCTCTTTATCCTTAAAGGAGCAGGGCAGTGCGTAAAGTAGCGATGGCAATTGCGGTGTTGGCGTTGGCCGGTTGCGGGGAAGGTAAACCGGTCGACGCTCCCAAGGCCAAGCCTGCCGTGACCGAAAGCCAGCCACAAACCGGGGCGATTGCCGCTCAGGAATGGGACGTGTGGGTAGGCCCGCCGGGCCATAAGCTGCAAGCAATCACCGACTTGACTGCCTGGCTGCTTGAACATGGTTTCAATTTTTATATCGTCAAAACAGACGGCAAGGACGAGGTGTATCTAGGCCCGTTCGCGAGCAAGGCCGAGGCTGAAGCCAAGCAGGCGCTGCTGACCGAAAAGCTCGCACGTGCCAAGAAAAACGATACCGAATCCGAGGTTATCGAGCACAAGGCTGCGCAATAACCGACAGAGTGGGCGGCAACCCCGCCCACGCTTAACCGCAGGTCTTAAGGTTCACCGGGCCGACAAATTCGTTACCGCGCCCCATCACGCACGCCACAGTCTGGTTGCGCTGGCGCTCCCAGGGTTGCACCGGGTAGGTCTTGTTCCAGGCTTCATACAACTGGCGGTCCTGTTTTGACAGGCGCAAGCCGTATTGTTTGCTCATGTAAAAATACGTTCGGGCGATCATTCCGCGAATAGACGGGCGCGGCATGACTTTTTTGGCCTTGAAATCTACCTGGGTCAGGCATGAACCGTACTGCCCACGTTGCGCCGGCAGCCAGCCGAAACTGAAGTTGTTACGGTCGCCATTGACCTCGCCAATGCTCGGCACCAAGTTGTGCAGGTCGGCCTCGGCGCGCTTGAACACATCATCATGACGCGTGCAGTTTTTGCGCCCGCCGGCTTGCCAGCACTGGCGTTGATGCCCGATCTGCCAGGCCGGGACGATATGTTCCCATTCGATACGTGCGGCACGGTTGGCATTTTTGCGCGGTACGTAACCGCAGGCTTTCAAATCCACGCGGTTACCGGTGTATTTGCAGCCACAGTAGAATTCCGTGGATTGCGGGGCGTAGAGCTTCCAGGCGACTTTCTTGGCCTCGCTGAAGGTTCGAGGCGCCTGGGCGTTGGCGGTAACGGCAAAAAACAGGCAAAAAACAGCAATAAAACGGCCACTCATTGAATCAATCTTCCTTCGGCACAACCCAGAAAATCTGCACGCCGCCGTCATCCCGGTAGGCGAGGGTGACGTTGTCGTTCTCCGCAATCTCCTCCAGCAAGCGCGCCCATTCCTCCTCAGGCTCATCCGGCAAGCGGAAGATCAAGGCTGCCTTGGCTTTCTGGGCATTGGTCGAATTGATGATTTTTTGCACGCGAACGGCAAGGCGTGCGTACGCGTCAGGGGTTGGCGCTGCAGAAGAGGACGTTGCCACGGAGTATTCCTTAGTGTGCTGTACGGGCATACAGTATTTAACTGTTACGATTTTCGCAACTGCTTAAAATTCAGGAGCTTTGTCTGGCAGCGTTTTCAGCGAGGTCATGCAGCGCGGGGAGTTGTATCGAGGTGTAAGAGGAGAGGTAGAAGCGGGTGAACCCGCCTCTACCCGTGTTAGGGGGATCAGTATTCCCAGAACATCCGTTGCAGCTCTTTGCTGTCCTGGGTCTTGGTCAGGGCAACCATCGCCAGAATCCGGGCTTTTTGTGGGTTCAGGTCATGTGCGGCGACCCAGTCGTACTTGTCGTCAGGCTGTTCGGCATTGCGCAGAACGAAACCGCCGGCATTCACGTGGGAAGAACGAATGATCTGCACGCCTTGCTTGCGCAGTTCCTGCAGGGCCGGCACGACCTTGGAAGACACCGAACCATTGCCGGTACCGGCATGGATGATGGCTTTGGCACCGGCCTGGGCCAGGGCTTTGACCGCGGTGTCGCTCACGTTGCCGTAACCGTAGGCGATTTCCACATCCGGCAGGCTCTTGATGGTCTTGATGTCGAATTCGGAATCCATGGTGTGACGCTTGGCAGGCAAGCGGAACCAGTAGGATTTGCCTTCAACCACCATGCCCAGCGGGCCCCATGGGCTCTTGAACGCTTCAGTCTTGATGTTGATCATTTTGCTGACGTCGCGACCCGATTGGATCTCGTCGTTCATGGTCACCAGCACGCCCTTGCCGCGCGCGTCTTTGCTGCCGGCAACGGCCACGGCGTTGTACAGGTTGAGCATGCCGTCCGCCGACATGGCGGTACCAGGGCGCATGGAACCGACCACCACGATTGGCTTGTCGGTTTTTTCCACCAGGTTGAGGAAGTAAGCGGTTTCTTCCAGGGTGTCGGTGCCGTGGGTGATCACGATACCGTCCACGTCCTTGCTGTCGGCCAGCTCGGCAACGCGGCGGCCCAGCTGCAGCAGATTTTCGTTGTTGATGCTTTCGGACGCAATTTGCATCACTTGTTCGCCGCGTACGTTGGCGATCTGACTAAGCTCAGGAACGCCGGCGATCAGTTGTTCGATGCCGACTTTGGCCGCCTGGTACGTGGCACTGTTGGCCGCACTGGCGCCGGCGCCAGCAATGGTGCCGCCGGTGGCGAGGATCACCACATTGGACAGTTTGGTCTTGGTTTCAACTTCCTTTGCCTGAGCGGCAACGGGGAACAGCAGCAGGAGGGCGAGGGCGCCCGGAACAAAAGTCTTCAGTGCAGATTTCATTATTTTTCTCTCTGGTTTTTGATGAGTGCTGTAGCAGGTTCATCGAGAACACCCGGGCCGTTCTGAATGCCACGAGGTGCTTGGAAAGAGCAGGATTTGTACCAAGCCCATGATGTTCGCGGTCATAAATTAACGTGTTGATTTAAAACAACTTATATTGAGTTTTAAGCTGGGTTGGCGACATGCTCGTCCGGCATTCCGAACAGCAGGGTGGTATTGCGTTCGGTTGTCCGAAAACCCTGATGGAATATCAACGGTGAGTGTGTGACTTGGGCGCCATAGCCTGTCGTTTTAGACAAGGACGGGGAGAGGCTGAGGTTTAATCCTGCGACCCGCAGGGTGTAAGGGAAACTAACGGAGCGCCTGGATGAAAGACGCTTTTCACCCGTTGACAAATCTCGACAAGGTTCTCATAGTTTGAACAACGCAAACGTTTGCGAGATGTTTCACAGTGCAAGCGTTGCTCACAATAATCATAAGATCGGAGTGAACCCATGAAGCTGCCATTTGCTGGACGTCTTCTTGCTGTCGCTGTGCTTGCCGCCGCATCCGCTGCTCTGCCCCTTTCCTCTGCCTTTGCCGATGACGCCGCCGCCAAACCCAAGGTCGGCCTGGTGATGAAGTCTCTGGCCAACGAATTTTTCGTGACCATGCAGGACGGCGCCAAGACTTATCAGAAAGAACACGCTGCCGATTTCGACATGATCACCAACGGGATCAAGAACGAAACCGACACCAGCGCGCAGATCGATATCGTCAACCAGATGATCCTCGCCAAAGTAAACGCCATCGTGATCGCTCCGGCTGATTCCAAGGCGCTGGTCACCGTGTTGAAAAAGGCCTCCGATAAAGGCATCAAAATCGTCAACATCGATAACCGCCTGGATGTCGACGTGCTGAAAAGCAAATCCTTGAATATCCCCTTCGTAGGCCCTGACAACCGCAAGGGCGCGCGCCTGGTCGGTGAAGAACTGGCCGAGCACCTCACCAAGGGTGATGAAGTCGCCATCATCGAAGGCGTATCCACCACCACCAACGCCCAGCAACGCACCGCGGGCTTCAAGGATGCGATGGATGCCGCTGGCATGAAAATCGTGTCTACCCAGTCCGGTGAGTGGGAAATCGACAAGGGCAACTCGATTGCCGCGGCGATGCTCCAGGCAAACCCGAACATCAAGGCACTGCTGGCCGGTAACGACAACATGGCACTGGGCGCCGTCTCCGCCGTGCGTGGCGCAGGCAAGGCAGGCAAAGTACTGGTTGTAGGCTATGACAACATCGAAGCTATCAAGCCGATGCTGCAAGACGGCCGTGTACTCGCAACGGCCGACCAGGCTGCTGCCCAGCAAGCGGTGTTCGGTATCCAGAACGCGCTGAAGCTGATCAAGGGTGAAAAAGTCGACGCGGTTGACGGCATGATCGAAACCCCAGTCGAACTCGTCCTCAAGAAGTAATCCTGGCAGCACCCAACAGCGCCCGCTCGTCCTGAGCGGGCGCCTGGAGATTTTCCTATGTCATCTTCCGCCCCGAACGCTGTCCTCTCGGTCAGCGGTATCGGCAAGACCTATGCCCAACCGGTGCTGTCCGACATCACCCTGACGCTCAATCGCGGGGAAGTGCTGGCGCTGACCGGTGAGAACGGCGCAGGTAAAAGCACCTTGTCGAAAATCATCGGCGGGCTGGTCACGCCGACCACCGGGCACATGCAGTTCAATGGCCAGGATTACCGTCCGGGCAGTCGCACCCAGGCCGAAGAGCTGGGCGTGCGCATGGTCATGCAGGAACTCAACCTGCTGCCGACCCTGACCGTGGCCGAAAACCTGTTCCTGGACAACCTGCCCCGCAACTGTGGCTGGATCAACCGCAAGCAACTGCGTAAAGCCGCGATCGAAGCCATGGCCCAGGTGGGCCTGGATGCGATCGACCCGGACACTTTGGTTGGAACGCTGGGCATTGGTCATCAACAGATGGTCGAGATCGCCCGCAACCTGATCGGCGACTGCCATGTACTGATCCTCGACGAACCCACGGCCATGCTCACCGCCCGTGAAGTCGAGATGCTTTTTGAACAAATCACCCGTCTGCAGGCTCGGGGCGTGGCGATTATTTATATTTCCCACCGGCTTGAAGAACTCGCCCGGGTTGCCCAGCGCATCGCAGTACTGCGCGACGGCAAGCTGGTGTGCGTCGAGCCGATGGCCAATTACAACAGCGAGCAGCTGGTGACCTTGATGGTCGGCCGCGAGCTGGGTGAGCACATCGACCTGGGGCCGCGCACCATCGGCGGCCCGGCGCTGACGGTCAAAGGCTTGACCCGTTCGGACAAGGTTCGCGATGTGTCCTTTGAGGTGCGTGCCGGTGAGATCTATGGCATTTCCGGCCTGATCGGCGCCGGCCGTACGGAGTTGCTGCGTCTTATCTTCGGTGCCGACCTGGCCGACAGCGGCACCGTGGCTCTGGGTTCGCCAGCCCAGGTGGTGAGCATTCGCTCGCCGGTGGACGCGGTGGGCCATGGCATCGCGCTGATTACCGAAGACCGCAAGGGCGAAGGCCTGCTGCTGACCCAATCCATCAGCGCCAACATTGCCTTGGGTAACATGCCGGAAATCTCCGGTGGCGGCGTGGTCAACAGCCGCGACGAAACCGCCCTGGCCAAGCGCCAGATCGACGCCATGCGCATCCGCAGTTCCAGCCCGGCGCAGTTGGTGTCCGAGTTGTCGGGCGGCAACCAGCAGAAGGTCGTGATTGGCCGCTGGCTGGAGCGCGACTGCGCGGTCATGCTGTTCGATGAGCCAACCCGTGGCATCGACGTCGGCGCCAAGTTCGACATTTATGCCTTGCTCGGCGAATTGACGCGCCAGGGCAAAGCGCTGGTGGTGGTATCGAGTGACCTGCGCGAATTGATGCTGATCTGTGATCGCATCGGTGTGCTGTCCGCCGGGCGTCTGATCGAGACCTTCGAGCGCGACAGCTGGACCCAGGACGAATTGCTCGCCGCCGCCTTTGCCGGCTATCAGAAACGTGACGCGCTGCTCAACGACGCAGTGCTTAGGGAAACCCCATGAAAACCACCTCTTCCCCGGGCAAAACCGGCGGCAACTTCTACGGCCTGGGCACCTACCTGGGGCTGGCCGGCGCCTTGCTCGCGATGATTGCGCTGTTCTCGGTGCTCAGCGACCACTTCCTGTCCTATGACACCTTCAGCACCCTGGCCAACCAGATCCCGGACCTGATGGTGCTGGCCGTGGGCATGACGTTCATCCTGATCATCGGCGGCATCGACCTGTCGGTGGGCTCGGTGCTGGCATTGGCTGCCTCGGCGGTCAGTGTGGCGATTCTCGGCTGGGGCTGGAGTGTGTTGCCGGCCGCGTTGTTGGGGATGGGCTGCGCCGCACTGGCAGGCACCATCACCGGTTCGATTACCGTGGCCTGGCGCATTCCGTCGTTTATCGTGTCCCTTGGCGTGTTGGAAATGGCGCGTGGCGTGGCCTACCAGATGACCGGCTCGCGCACCGCCTATATCGGTGACTCCTATGCCTGGCTGTCAAACCCGGTGGCTTTCGGGATTTCGCCGTCGTTCATCATTGCCCTGTTGGTGATCATCGCGGCTCAGCTGGTGTTGACCCGAACCGTGTTCGGCCGCTACCTGATCGGCATCGGCACCAACGAAGAAGCCGTGCGCCTGGCCGGTATCAACCCCAAGCCCTACAAGATCCTGGTGTTCAGCCTGATGGGCCTGTTGGCCGGTGTGGCGGCGCTGTTCCAGATTTCCCGCCTGGAAGCGGCGGACCCGAATGCTGGCTCCGGCCTGGAGCTGCAAGTGATCGCCGCCGTGGTGATCGGCGGCACCAGCCTGATGGGTGGACGTGGTTCGGTTATCAGCACCTTCTTCGGTGTGCTGATTATTTCGGTACTGGCCGCCGGCCTTGCGCAGATCGGCGCGACGGAGCCCACCAAACGCATCATTACCGGCGCCGTAATCGTGATTGCCGTGGTCCTCGACACCTACCGCAGCCAGCGCGCCAGTCGGCGGGGCTGAACCATGGCAACGATCAAGGATGTGGCCGCGCTTGCAGGTATTTCCTACACCACCGTGTCCCATGTGGTGAACAAGACGCGGCCGGTCAGCGAGCCTGTGCGCATCAAGGTGGAAGCGGCGATCAAGCAATTGGACTACGTGCCGAGTGCCGTCGCGCGCTCGCTCAAGGCCAAGACCACTGCGACCATCGGCCTGCTGGTACCCAACAGCCTTAACCCGTATTTTGCCGAGCTGGCGCGGGGTATCGAGGATTACTGCGAGCGTAATGGCTATTGCGTGATCCTCTGCAACTCCGACGACAACGCCGAAAAGCAGCGCAGCTATTTGCGCGTGTTGCTGGAAAAGCGCATCGACGGCCTGATCGTGACTTCGGTAGGCGGCGACGACAGTGGCCTCGCCGCAGGCTTGAGCGCGGTGCGCACGCCCATGGTGATTGTCGACCGCGCACTGGACGGCATTGATGTCGACCTGGTGCGCATTGACCATGAGCAGGGTGCCTACCTGGCGACCCGGCATTTGCTGGAGCTCGGTCACCGCGACATCGCCTGCATTGGTGGCCCCAGTCATACACGGGTGGCGCAAATGCGCCTGGCCGGCTATCACCGCGCGCTGCGTGAGGCGGGCGTGGAAGTGGCAGCCAATCGCACCCAGGAAAGCGACTTCACCAGCACCGGTGGTTATGCAGCGGCGGTACAGCTGCTGTCGGAAAACCCGCCCAGCGCGATTTTCGCAAGTAACGATATGATTGGTTTCGGCGTGTTGCGTGCAGCAGCCGAACGCAATATTCGCGTGCCAGGCGAGCTGTCGGTGATTGGTTTTGACGATATTCAAATGGGCCGTTACGTGTACCCGGCGCTGACGACGGTCGGGCAGTCGATCGTGCAACTGGGCGAGACGGCGGCCGAGCTTTTACTGCGACGAATTGCAACACCCCAACTGCCGATCGATCAGCGCATCGTGACGCCGAGCATTGTTTTGCGTGAGTCGACGGCGCCGTTTGCCGGTGTGTTCGCCCAATACCGCTGAACCGAATTGATGAGTACTGATGTATGCCAGCAAAAGTAGTGGTAATAGGCAGCTTGAACATGGACCTGGTGACCCGCGCCAGTCGCTTGCCGCGCGCCGGTGAAACCCTGATCGGCCAGACGTTCTCCACCGTTCCGGGTGGCAAGGGCGCCAACCAGGCGGTGGCCTCTGCACGCCTTGGCGCTGAGGTGGCGATGATCGGCTGTGTGGGCACGGACGCCTACGGCGCGCAATTGCGTGACGCGTTGCTGGTGGAGGGTATCGATTGCCAGGCCGTCAGCACGGTGGATGGCTCCAGCGGCGTGGCGTTGATCGTGGTGGATGACAGCAGCCAGAACGCGATTGTGATCGTGGCCGGCAGCAACGGTGAGCTCACGCCTGCGTCGTTGCAGGCAGCTGATGCGGTCGTGCAGGCGGCAGACGTCATCGTCTGTCAGCTGGAAGTGCCGATGGACACGGTTGGTCAGGCGCTCAAGCGCGGTCATGAGTTGGGCAAGACCGTGATCCTCAACCCGGCGCCGGCCAGTGGCCCGCTGCCGGAGGAATGGTATGCCTCGATCGATTACCTGATCCCCAACGAAAGCGAAGCCAGCGCCCTGAGTGGTGTGACGGTCGATTCCCTCGACAGCGCCAAGGTGGCTGCGACGCAGCTGCTCAAGGCGGGCGCCGGCAAAGTCATCATCACCCTGGGTGCCCAGGGCGCGTTGTTTGCCGATGGCAAAGGCTTCGAGCATTTGCAGGCGCCCAAGGTCAAGGCGGTGGACACCACGGCTGCCGGTGACACCTTTGTCGGTGGTTTTGCCGCGGCGCTGGCCAACGGTAAAAGCGAAGCTGAAGCTATCCGGTTCGGCCAGGTGGCTGCCGCGCTGTCGGTCACTCGGGCCGGTGCGCAACCCTCTATTCCTACGCTGCAGGACGTACAAGGTTTTATGCCCTCATGAAAAAGACGCCATTGCTCAATATTGCGCTGTCGCGCGTGATCGCATCCCTTGGCCACGGTGACATCCTGGTGATCGGTGATGCCGGCTTGCCGGTGCCGCCAGGTGTCGAGTTGATCGACCTGGCGCTGACCCAGGGCATTCCGGATTTCATCAGCACCTTGCGCATTGTGCTCAGCGAGATGCAGGTAGAAAGCCACGTGCTGGCCGAGGAAATCCTGCTCAAGCAGCCACCTGCGCTGACGCCGCTCAATGTGTTAACCGAACAGGCCGCCTTGGGCGAGCGCCGTTTGGTCAGCCACGAAGATTTCAAGCAGCTCAGCCGCAAGGCCCGCGCGGTGGTGCGCACGGGCGAGTGCCAGCCGTATTGCAATATCGCGCTGGTGTCCGGCGTTACCTTCTAGAGTTTCCCTACGACAAGGAGTGTTTTATGCAACGTGGTCTCCCAACCCTGAAGAATCTATTTCGGAGTGTCCTGCTTTTGTCCGCACTCACCGCAGCCAGCGCCCACGCGGCGGAAAAAATCGACCTGATCATCGACACCGACCCAGGCGCCGATGACGTCGTGGCGTTGCTGTTTGCCATGGCGTCCCCGCAGGAGCTGAGCATTCGTGCGCTGACCACCGTCGCCGGTAACGTGCGCCTCGACAAGACTTCCCGCAACGCGCGCCTGGCCCGCGAGTGGGCAGGGCGCGAGGACATCCCGGTATACGCCGGCGCGCCAAAACCCATGCTGCGCACGCCGATCTATGCGGAGAACATCCACGGCAAGGAAGGCATTTCCGGGGTCGCCGTGCATGAGCCGAAAAAAGGCCTGGCCGAAGGCAATGCCGTTGACTACCTGATCAAGACCCTGAGCACCGCCAAACCTCACAGCATCACCATCGCCATGCTCGGCCCACAGACCAACCTGGCACTGGCGTTGACCCAGGCGCCGGAGATCACCCAAGGCATCAAGGAAGTGGTGGTGATGGGCGGGGCGCATTTTAATGGCGGCAATATCACCCCGGTAGCTGAGTTCAACCTGTTCGCAGACCCTGTTGCGGCTGAAATCGTGCTCAAGAGTGGCGTCAAGCTGACTTACCTGCCGCTGGACGTGACCCACAAGGTGCTGACCAGTGATGCGCGTCTGAAACAGATTGCCGACATCAAGAACAATGCGAGCAAGGTGGTGGGCGATATTCTCAATGAATACGTCAAGGGCGACATGGAACACTACGGCATCCCGGGTGGCCCGGTGCATGACGCTACCGTGATTGCCTACCTGCTCAAGCCTTCCCTGTTCAGCGGCCGTGAAGTCAACGTGGTGATCGACAGCCGCGAAGGCCCGACCTTCGGCCAGACCGTCGTCGACTGGTATGACGGCCTCAAGCAGCCGAAGAACGCATTTTGGGTCGAGAACGGCGACGCCCAAGGCTTCTTCGATCTGCTGACCGAGCGCCTGGCCCGTCTGAAGTAAGCTGTTTGCCGGTCGGCGCTCGCCGGCCGGGTCTTATTCGCGCTCGGGGTTGTGGGCGCCCATGTGGTCGGCCGGGTATTTCTCGAATACCTGGCCGATGAAGGCCTGTGCGGCCTGCGTGCCGAGTTCCTTGACCAGCAGGTCGATTCCGATGATGGCCAACTCCTCCGTGCTTCCGGGGCTGTAGGAGCTTTGTCCTTGAGGCCACTTGGCTTTGATGTCGGCTTGGAGGGTTACGGTGCTCATGGTCGGGGCTCGCGGGGCTGGAATGCTGGACAGTGCGCTGGAGCGCGCTTCTAACCGGGGCAGTTAACCATTTTTGCGCAGCGTTTGGCAGTGCTACTTAGGCATGAGACGTTTCGGGATGAGGCCGATGCTGTGCGACACTGTTGCCCTATTCAACTACCGGGGACACCAGGTGCAGATCGATTTGAACAACCCCGATAACCTCACGCTGGATGCCGTGCGCCAATTGCTCGCCAGCGCCAGTGACGACGAACATACCCAGTTGCGGGTGACCAAGGGCGGAATCGCCTATATTTCGTCCGGGACGGCCGTAGGCGGAGTCGACATCGACGGCCTGCTGTTTCGCCTCGAGACCTGGGCCAAAGGTTCGGGTTATGTTGGTAACGTCGCCGCCAGCGATGAGGTCTGGGTCCGGCAGATTTTCAATGCGCTCCAGCAGAACTGGCCAAAGCCACCGTTTGACTACATCGATATCTACTGAATTCGTTCATATCTGGTGACGATTGATCGGGCGAATGCTCGCCGTGAGTCAGGCAGACTTACCCTTCGGCGATTTACGTCTTGAAACCAAACCGCCAGATCGCTGTCGCACGATCTCTGTCCATTTTTTTCATAGGAGGCTTCATGCCTTGGAAGCTCGCATCATTCGGTACTTTGTTGGCAGCACTCGCGTTGGCGGGTTGCAGCACCCCGGGTGCCCCTGAGCCAGGCAAGGATGCCGCCGTTGCCGGTGCAGGTCACACCCGCTGCGAATCGAAGGCCGCCGAATTCGCCATCGGCCAGAAAGCCTCGCCTCAATTGCTGGAGCAGGCACGTACCCGTGCCGGCGCGCAGAATGCACGGATCCTCAAGCCTAACGACATGATCACCCTGGAATACCGCTCCGACCGTCTGAACCTGAACACCGACGACAACCTGGTGATCACGCGGGTCAACTGCGGCTGATCGCCCTGCGGCTTTTGCAGCGCCCATAAAAAACCCCGTCACATGGACGGGGTTTTTTTTGCTCAGCGGAGAATTACTCGCCGCGAACCTGTGCAGCTTGCATACCCTTTTGGCCTTTCTCAGCCACGAAGGAAACGGTTTGGCCTTCTTTCAGGCTTTTGAAACCGTCGCTTTCGATAGCTTTGAAGTGTACGAACAGGTCGTCACCGCCACCTTGAGGAGTGATGAAGCCGAAGCCTTTTTCATCGTTGAACCATTTAACGGTGCCGGTTTGGCGATTAGACATGGTGTATCTCCAAGAAACATATATTTTCAGTAGTGCTGTGCTGCTCAGGCCAACTGGGCACACCGGGGTATCATAGTCGAAATGTTCGGCTTGTAAGCCCCCCCAAGGCATTGTTTGCTAATCAATAGCGTTGCGTTTAGTGCCTTGGTCGGCTGAAAGCCCCGATTTACGGGGCTTTGCTGCGAAATATCAGCTGTTAAAAAAAGCCGTAAAAGCTGCGTAATTTGTGCGAAATGGCAGTTTTCAGGCTGTTTTTTCAGTCAAATGGCCGTCTGATCAGAGGTCGTGGTTATTTTTTCTTCACGACTTTGCAGGACGAAATCGCCGCGACAGCTTTGTTTTTCAGCTCCGGCTTGGCGTTCTGGTTGGTCATGAGTTCCTTGATTTCGGCAGTGCTCAATTCGGCATTGATCTTGTCGGCGCCGCATTCGCAATGGTCTTTGGCGGTTTTGGCATCAACGCTCTGGCTGGCGGCGGCACTGCAATCTGCAATGAAGCTGTCGCGGGCACCGGCTGGCCAGTTCGACGGGGCGGCAGCCTGCGCGCCGAGGGAAAGGAGGGTCAGGGAAGCGGCGAGAGCGAGGGTCGAGGTAAAGCGCATCATGAAGTGCTCCTTTGATTCGTGGGCAAACAGCGATTCTCAGCGGGTTTGAGGGCTTTCGTACAGCCCAAGTTCACTTTTGCAGGCATCAAACACGGGATTTTATGTTTCATCAGGCGCGGCAGGCGCGATGACCGTTCATCTGTGCTAGCATCCTCGGCTTGGCTATTTCCAGGCGCGCCCATTGCCGCCTTGCCATGTTCTTTGAGTTCACTCCAGTCACTCTGGTTCGATTATCGGTTGGCCGAAAGGCTCCTGCCGCTGTAAGGCAGGCGTTCATCACTGAACGGCCTGGTGTTGGATCTTGTACTGGCTCATCCCAACCCACGTGACCTTTGGTAGGGGTCACCACTAGGAGAGGAGGCGCCATGCCAACTATTACTCTTCCCGACGGCAGTCAACGTTCATTCGATCATTCGGTTTCCGTAGCCGAGGTCGCCGCATCCATTGGTGCAGGTCTTGCCAAGGCCACCGTGGCCGGCAAGGTCGACGGTAAGCTGGTGGATGCCAGCGACCTGATTACCACTGATGCCAGCCTGCAAATCATCACGCCCAAGGATCAAGAGGGGCTGGAGATCATTCGCCACTCTTGTGCGCACCTGATCGGTCATGCGGTCAAGCAGCTTTACCCGACGGCAAAAATGGTGATCGGCCCCGTCATTGACGAAGGCTTCTATTACGATATCGCCTATGAGCGTCCTTTCACTCCGGACGACCTGGCGGCTATCGAAGCGCGCATGCACGCGCTGATCGAAAAAGATTACGACGTGATCAAGAAGGTCACGCCACGCGCCGAAGTCATCGACGTGTTTACCGCCCGTGGCGAAGACTACAAGCTGCGTCTGGTGGAAGACATGCCGGACGAACAGGCCATGGGCCTGTATTACCACGAAGAATATGTCGACATGTGCCGTGGCCCGCACGTGCCGAACACGCGCTTTCTCAAGTCGTTCAAGCTGACCAAGCTGTCGGGTGCCTACTGGCGCGGTGACGCGAAGAACGAGCAATTGCAGCGGATCTACGGCACGGCCTGGGCTGACAAGAAGCAGCTGGCGGCCTACATCCAGCGCATCGAAGAAGCTGAAAAGCGCGACCACCGCAAAATCGGCAAGCGCCTGAACCTGTTCCACCTCCAGGAAGAGGCGCCGGGCATGGTGTTCTGGCACCCGAACGGCTGGACCCTGTACCAGGTGCTCGAGCAGTACATGCGCAAGGTTCAGCGCGACAACGGCTACCTGGAGATCAAGACGCCTCAGGTTGTTGACCGTAGCCTGTGGGAGAAATCCGGGCACTGGGCCAACTACGCCGACAACATGTTCACCACTCAGTCGGAAAACCGCGACTACGCCATCAAGCCGATGAACTGCCCGTGCCACGTGCAGGTGTTCAATCAGGGCCTGAAGAGCTACCGCGAGTTGCCGATGCGCCTGGCCGAATTCGGTGCCTGCCACCGTAACGAGCCGTCGGGTGCGCTGCACGGCATCATGCGTGTGCGTGGCTTCACCCAGGACGACGCCCACATTTTCTGCACCGAAGAGCAGATGCAGGCCGAATCCGCCGCGTTCATCAAGCTGACCATGGACGTTTACCGCGATTTCGGCTTCACCGAAGTCGAGATGAAGCTGTCCACTCGTCCGGAAAAACGTGTTGGCTCGGACGAACTGTGGGATCGCGCTGAATCCGCACTGGCCGCTGCGCTAGACAGCGCGGGCCTTGCGTACGATCTGCAGCCGGGTGAGGGCGCCTTCTACGGTCCGAAGATCGAGTTCTCGCTGAAAGATTGCCTTGGTCGCGTCTGGCAGTGTGGTACCCTGCAGCTCGATTTTAACCTGCCGATCCGTTTGGGAGCCGAATACGTCTCCGAGGATAACAGCCGTAAGCACCCGGTTATGCTGCACCGGGCGATCCTCGGCTCGTTCGAACGGTTCGTGGGTATCCTGATCGAGCACTACGAGGGTGCATTCCCTGCGTGGCTGGCTCCGACCCAGGCAGTGATCATGAATATCACTGATAAACAGGCCGATTTTGCCGCTGAAGTTGAAAAAACTCTCAACGAAAGCGGATTTCGTGCCAAGTCCGACTTGAGAAATGAAAAGATCGGCTTTAAAATCCGTGAGCATACTTTGCTCAAGGTTCCCTATCTTTTGGTTATCGGAGATCGGGAAGTCGAGATGCAGACTGTCGCTGTGCGTACTCGTGAAGGTGCTGACCTGGGCTCGATGCCCGTCGCCCAGTTCGCTGAGTTCCTCGCGCAAGCGGTTTCCCGGCGTGGTCGCCCAGATTCGGAGTAATTATTATTAAGCGTGAAATGAGACAAGATAAACGAGCTGCACCGAAAGCCCCGATCAACGAGAATATCTCGGCACGCGAGGTTCGGTTAATTGGCGCTGACGGCGAGCAGATTGGCATCGTCTCGATTGATGAAGCGCTTCGTATTGCTGAAGAGTCCAAATTGGACCTGGTGGAAATCTCCGCCGATGCAATCCCACCTGTTTGTCGGGTGATGGACTACGGCAAATCGATCTTCGAGAAGAAGAAACAGGTTGCCGCAGCGAAGAAGAACCAGAAGCAGATTCAAGTAAAAGAAATCAAGTTTCGTCCAGGGACGGAGGAAGGGGATTACCAGGTAAAACTGCGCAACCTGGTACGTTTCCTGAGTGATGGGGACAGGGCCAAGGTATCCTTGCGATTCCGCGGCCGTGAGATGGCCCACCAGGAGCTGGGGATGGAACTCCTCAAGCGGGTTGAAGCTGACCTGCTCGAGTACGGTTCGGTCGAACAGCATCCTAAGATGGAAGGACGCCAGCTTATTATGGTCATCGCCCCGAAAAAGAAGAAGTAATTAACAGGGCACGGCAGGCCTTCTGATTATGTTTATCAACTGAATGCGGAGTACCGAACATGCCAAAGATGAAAACTAAAAGTGGTGCTGCTAAGCGGTTTCTGAAAACTGCTAACGGTATCAAGCACAAGCACGCTTTCAAGAGCCACATTCTGACCAAAATGTCGACCAAGCGTAAGCGTCAACTGCGCGGTAGCAGCTTGCTGCATCCGTCTGACGTGGCAAAAGTCGAGCGCATGCTGCGCCTTCGTTAATTTTAGTCAAGAATAGAGGAATAACTCATGGCTCGTGTAAAGCGTGGCGTCATTGCCCGTAAGCGTCACAAAAAAATTCTGAAACTTGCTAAAGGCTACTACGGCGCGCGTTCACGCGTATTCCGTGTTGCCAAGCAAGCGGTAATCAAGGCAGGCCAATACGCCTACCGCGACCGTCGTCAGAAAAAACGTCAGTTCCGCGCTCTGTGGATCGCTCGTATCAATGCTGGTGCACGTGTTAACGGTCTGTCCTACAGCCGTTTCATCGCTGGCCTGAAAAAAGCGTCCATCGAAATCGACCGTAAGGTTCTGGCTGAACTGGCCGTGAACGAAAAAGCGGTGTTTGCTGCGATTGTCGAGAAAGCTAAAGCCACTTTGGCTTAAGTACCCCCGACAGTCACCCTGGGCTGCTCCTGTAGCCCAAGGTGGTAAACGTCATAAATAGGGGAAGAGCCTTCAAGCTCTTCCCCTATTTTGTATCTGGAGTCTGTACATGGAAAACCTGGATGCGCTCGTTGCCCAAGCTCTTGAGGCTGTGCATAGCGCTGAAGATGTAAATGCCCTGGAGCAAATCCGGGTTCACTACCTTGGCAAAAAAGGTGAATTGACTCAGGTGATGAAGACCCTGGGGAATTTGCCGGCTGAAGAGCGCCCGCAAGTCGGCGCGCTGATCAACGTTGCCAAGGAGCGTGTCACCGAGGTGCTCAATGCGCGCAAGGCGTCGCTCGAGGAGGCCGATCTTGCGGCCAAGCTCGCCGCCGAGTCCATTGACGTCACCCTGCCTGGTCGTGGCCAGGCCTCGGGCGGTCTGCATCCGATCACCCGGACTCTGGAACGTATCGAGCAGTTCTTCACCCACATCGGCTACGGCATTGCCGAAGGCCCCGAGGTCGAAGACGACTATCACAACTTCGAGGCGCTCAACATCCCAGGCCATCACCCGGCCCGGTCGATGCACGACACCTTCTATTTCAACGCGAACATGCTGTTGCGCACCCATACCTCGCCGGTACAGGTCCGCACCATGGAAGCGAACAAGCCGCCGATCCGCATCGTCTGCCCAGGCCGTGTGTACCGCAGCGACTCGGATATCACCCACTCGCCGATGTTCCACCAGGTCGAAGGCCTGCTGGTCGATCGCGACATCAATTTCGCCGACCTCAAAGGCACCATCGAAGAGTTCCTGCGGGTGTTCTTCGAGAAAGAGCTGGCGGTGCGTTTCCGTCCATCGTTCTTCCCGTTCACCGAGCCATCCGCTGAAGTCGACATGGAATGCGTGATGTGCAGCGGCAAAGGCTGCCGCGTCTGCAAGCAGACCGGCTGGCTGGAAGTGATGGGCTGCGGCATGGTTCACCCTAACGTGCTGCGCATGTCCGGGATCGACCCGGAAGAGTTCTCGGGCTTTGCCTTCGGCATGGGCGTTGAGCGCCTGGCCATGCTGCGTTACGGCGTGAACGACTTGCGTCTGTTCTTCGACAACGACTTGCGGTTCCTCGCGCAATTTCGCTAGTCGTAACGAATCTTTAGGAGAGCAGGATGAAATTCAGTGAACAATGGCTGCGTGGCTGGGTAAGCCCGCAGGTAGATCGCGACGAGTTGGTTGCTCGTCTGTCGATGGCCGGCCTTGAGGTCGATAGCGTCACGCCGGCCGCCGGTGTTTTCACCGGCGTGGTGGTGGGCGAGGTGCTGAGCACCGAGCAGCACCCCGATGCCGATAAGCTGCGTGTGTGCCAGGTCAGTAACGGCGCAGAAACCTTCCAGGTCGTGTGCGGAGCGCCTAACGTGCGCCCGGGCCTGAAGATCCCTTTTGCCATGATCGGCGCCGAACTGCCGGGCGACTTCAAGATCAAGAAAGCCAAGCTGCGTGGCGTTGAGTCCAACGGCATGCTGTGCTCCCAGGCTGAACTGCAAGTCGGCGAGGGCAATGATGGCCTGATGGAACTGCCGGCCGATGCGCCAGTGGGCCAGGACATTCGTGTCTACCTGGAACTGGAAGACGCCAGCATTGAGGTCGACCTGACCCCAAACCGGGGTGACTGCCTGTCTCTCGCTGGTCTGGCCCGTGAAGTGGGCGCGCTGTACAACGCCCCGGTCACCCGCCCAGTGGTGGCCGCAATCGCTGCAGTGCATGACGAAGTGCGCCCTATCGACGTACTGGCGCCAAACGCCTGCCCACGTTACCTGGGTCGTGTGATCCGCAACGTCGACCTGTCCAAGCCAACCCCGCTGTGGATGGTTGAGCGCCTGCGTCGCGCCGACGTGCGCAGCATCGATGCTGCCGTGGACATCACCAACTACGTGATGCTGGAGCTGGGCCAACCGCTGCACGCCTTCGATCTCGCCGAAATCAATGGCGGCATCCGCGTGCGCATGGCCGAAGAAGGCGAGAAGCTGGTACTGCTCGACGGCCAGGAAGTCAGCCTGCGCGCCGATACCCTGGTAATTGCCGACCATTCCCGCGCCCTGGCGATTGCCGGCGTGATGGGTGGCGAGCACAGCGGTGTGTCCGAAACCACCCGCGATATTTTCCTTGAGAGCGCGTTCTTCGACCAGATCGCCATCGCTGGCAAGGCCCGTTCCTACGGCCTGCACACCGATGCGTCGCACCGCTATGAGCGTGGTGTGGACTGGAAGCTGGCCCGTGAAGCCATGGAGCGCGCCACTGGCCTGCTGCTGGAAATCACCGGCGGCGAAGCCGGCCCGATCACCGAAACCGTCAACGAGCAGTTCCTGCCGTCGGTTGCACCGATCACTCTGCGTGCCAAAAGCGTCGAGCAAATGCTTGGCCTGGTGATTGATCCTGCACAAATCGAGCAACTGCTGTCCGCACTCGGCCTGGGTATTTCCGCCGGTGGGGAAGGGCAGTGGCACGTAGAAGTGCCAAGCCATCGTTTCGATATCAGCCTGGAAGTCGACCTGATCGAAGAGCTGGCCCGCCTGTACGGCTACAACCGCCTGCCGGTTCGCTACCCGCAAGCGCGTTTGGCACCGCAACCCAAGGCCGAAGCGCGTGCGCACCTGCCGGAGTTGCGTCGCCTGCTGGTTGCCCGTGGCTACCAGGAAGCGGTGACTTACAGCTTCATCGATCCAAAGCAGTTTGAACTGTTCAACCCAGGTGTTGAGCCGTTGCTGTTGGCCAACCCGATCTCCAATGACATGGCCGCCATGCGTTCGTCGCTGTGGCCGGGTCTGGTCAAGGCACTGTCCCATAACCTGAACCGTCAGCAAGACCGCGTGCGCATGTTCGAAAGCGGCCTGCGTTTTGTCGGTCAACTTGACGACCTCAAGCAAGAGCCGATGCTGGCGGGTGTTGTCTGCGGTAGCCGCCTGCCAGAAGGCTGGGCACAGGGCCGCGATGGCGTGGACTTCTTCGACGTTAAAGCCGATGTGGAAGCGGTGCTCGGCTTTGCCGGTGCACTGGATGACTTCACGTTTGTGCCTGGTAGCCACCCGGCATTGCACCCGGGCCAGACTGCACGTATCGAGCGCGAAGGGCGTTTGGTGGGTTTTGTCGGTGCCATCCACCCAGAGCTGTCGAAAACCCTGGGTCTGGACCGTCCGGTATTCGTTTTTGAGCTGGTTCTGGCTGAAGTGGCGTCGGGCAAGATGCCTAAATTCAGCGAGTTGTCGCGCTTCCCTGAAGTGCGTCGTGACCTCGCGCTGATCGCCGACCGTGAAGTGGCCGCCACTGCCGTTCTGGACGTAATCCGTGAAAATGCAGGGGAATGGCTGACAGACCTCAGGCTATTTGACGTCTATCAGGGTAAAGGCATTGATCCGCATAGAAAAAGCCTTGCAGTTGGCTTGACCTGGCAGCATCCATCGCGCACTCTTAATGACGATGAGGTGAATACCACGACACAAAATATCCTCACCTCGCTCGAACAAAGGTTGAACGCCACGTTAAGGAAGTGACGTATGGGGGCTTTGACGAAAGCTGAGATGGCGGAACGTCTGTACGAAGAGTTGGGTCTGAACAAACGCGAAGCCAAGGAATTGGTCGAGCTGTTCTTTGAAGAAATTCGGCACGCTCTGGAAGACAACGAACAGGTCAAATTGTCCGGTTTCGGCAATTTTGACCTGCGGGACAAACGCCAGCGGCCTGGCCGCAATCCAAAAACGGGAGAAGAAATCCCGATCACGGCTCGCCGTGTGGTCACCTTTCGTCCAGGGCAGAAGTTGAAGGCCCGAGTTGAGGCTTATGCTGGAACCAAGTCATAACGACGAACTACCCGTCATCCCAGGCAAACGCTACTTCACCATCGGTGAAGTCAGCGAGCTTTGTGCGGTGAAACCGCACGTGCTGCGCTATTGGGAGCAGGAGTTTCCTCAACTCAACCCCGTCAAACGCACCGGGAACCGTCGGTATTATCAGCGCCAGGATGTGCTGATGATCCGACAGATCCGTGCGTTGCTGTACGACCAGGGTTTCACCATCAGCGGCGCGCGCCAGCGTATGTCCGGTGATGAAGCCAAAGACGACACCACCCAATACAAACAACTGATCCGCCAGATGATTTCGGAACTCGAAGATGTGCTGGTGGTGTTGAAGAAGTGATACAAGCTTTTAAAATACTTCCACATTTCAAAAGCTTGCGGTATATTCCGGATCGCTTCGTTACGAAGCAAACCCAGTAACACGCCTAGTCGGGGCGTAGCGCAGTCCGGTAGCGCACTAGCATGGGGTGCTAGGGGTCGAGTGTTCGAATCACTCCGTCCCGACCATATTATTCAATGATTTAGCCCAATCTGAAAAGGTTGGGCTTTTTCATGCGCGCTGCTTTTAGATAACTGATTCGGAAATCTATGCTTGAAGAGGCCTCTCGACAGTTCTACGACTCCAAAACAGAAAGACTCAAAGGGTTTGCCACTGCTAATGAGGCAGCAGTGTCAGGGATCACTACGACCGGTGAAGAAGCGCAAAAACTCGTGGTAAGCGCACGACGCAAAACTGCCGAGTAGCGCCTTGATGGCTTCTGCCGAGAGCTGAGGGTTGCTTTCAAAATCATAGCCTGGCCCAGAGCCGGGCTTCTTTTCTTGTATCTGCCTACCGCTTCCCCGCTTGCTCATACACCGAACTGCGCTCTCGCTTGCCTACGGCCAGCACCAGAATGACAATCCTCTCATCCTCTACGCGATACACCAGCCGATACCCGGCTCCGCGCAATTTGATCTTGTAGCAATCCTTCATGCCGTGAAGCGCATCACCTGGTACTCGCGGGCCTTCCTGCCGCTCTTGGAGCTTTTTCAGAAATTGGAGGCGTATTGTGCCGTCGAGCTTACGCAATTCCTTCAGCGCTTTCGGATCCCACTCGATTTCGTAATCAATGGCCATTGGCGATATCTGCCTGCGCCTCGCCAATCAGATCGTCGAGGGATACTCGAACGGGTGTTTCGTTGGCGTCGAGCCGAGCCTTGACCAGTTGCACCAGCTCCAGCTCGTCCAGGCGCTCTACCATCGCTTCGTAGACATTTGCCGGAACCATGTAGCCCATGACGCGGTTGTGGTTCAGTACGGCTACGGCCTGGCCGTTGGCGTCGCTCAAGACGGAGGAGGGATTCTTCTTGAGTTCGGAAACGCTCACCGCCACATCAGCCAGGATATATTGCATAGATAAGACTCCTAAATAGGTCTTTATTCTGGTCTTTTTGTTCGCGGTTTACAAGTGCATAGCAAATCTGCTCGAGCTTCTTGGTCGGCTACTTTCAGTGATTGCACTTTCTAAGTGGAGCCCGCTGAGTACGGCGATGTTTCTCGTCCCGCTGAGTGGCTCACTGCGCTGGGCGCTCGGATAAGCAGGACTGGGAACGGGTGCACCCGAGATATCCCTACGCAGGCAGTATTCATATACGGTTTTTCCGCGCCTAAGGATGAAAGTATCCGAGATGAAAGGTTGCATAACGCACCCGGCGTCTTGGAGAAACTCATGAGTTGTGAACAGCAAACCCCAACCACCCATGCTCTTGGCATTGATGTATCGCGCTGGCAAGGAGAGATCGACTGGCGCCGCGTCGCGTCAGCCGGTGTCACCCATGCCGTTGTGAAGATGACCGAAGGTGGCACCTACACTGACCCTCGGTTTGCGACGAACTTTGCCGGGATGCTGGCCCAGGGTATGACTGCGGGGGTTTACCACTACTTTCGTGCCCTGAGCAGTACCCCGGGCGAACAACTGGCCAATATTCGGCAGCGGCTCTGCGAGGCCAACTTCGAGGTCGGGAAGCACATCCTGGCCATTGATGTAGAAACCTCGCGCAATGAAACGGCGAGCCCGGATCAGATGGCCGATACCTTGCACGAACTGGTAACGCTGCTCAGCACGCAGGTGCTCGATGGCGCGCATCCCTACATCTACACGTCACCGAGCATCTGGGCTGACCGTGTGGCGTGGCGAAAGTACGATTTCAGCCCGTGCCCGTTGTGGATCGCCCACTGGGATGCCAGGCAGCCGACGGTGCCCGAAACCTGGCGTAGCCACGGCAAGAGCTGGCTCTGGTGGCAGCACAGCAGCAAAGGTCAGGTTGATGGCATTCAAGGGGCGGTGGATCTGGATTGGATCAAGCGCTGAAGGCTTCAGCCAGCCGAACGCGTTCGCTGGCTGAGGTACTCCACAAACGGCGCAATATCCGTACTGCACAGCAAGTGCGCCACCTCACGCACCTCCGCCTCCGGCCAATCCCACCAAGCGGATTGCTCAAGGATCAACCGAGTCGGCTCGTCAAAACGCCAGCGGATATGTTTGGCCGGGTTGCCGCCGACGATGGCGTAAGGCGCCACATCCTTGGTCACTATCGCGCCTGCTGCCACGACTGCGCCATTGCCGATCGTCACGCCCGACAGAATTTTCGCGTGGGAGCTGATCCAGCAATCATTGCCAATGATCACGTCGCCTTTGCTGCCACCAAAGTCGGTAATGTGCGCGAGGCTTTTCATCTTGGCCGGGAAGGGGTAGCAACTGAGCCAGTCGGTGCGATGATGGCCGCCCAAATACACGTCCACATTGCCGGCAATCGAGGTGTAGGCGCCGACACGCAGGGTCGTGCCCTCATGCCAGTCGTGCACCTTCAAATCGCCGTAGGTGCCTATGCCAAAGCTGTAGTTTGGATAGCGGTTGCGCAGTTTTTGCGTAGAGCGCTCCAGCGGGGAGAGCGCGCGTATTGCCTTGCGCGCTTTTTTTTCGCGCCATTTACGCAATAGCTTCATGCGGTGAGCCTTTATGCAGAGATTGAAAACAGGCGACATCGTGAGCAATGGCTGCCCTCGATGCAAGACGAAGGCTTTATCTTCTGAAAAAATCGCCAGCCCCTGTCCCTTTTTTGCGCCTCGCCTGTCATTGCAGGTAAGTGAACAAAATCGAGAGCTTCTCCCCATGCCCGCAGTCCGACCCATGCGCTTGCGCCCGTTGCTGAACCTGAGTCTGATGCTGAGCCTCGGTGCCAGCCCGTTATTTGTCCCACTCAGCTATGCCGAAGACAGCACCGCCCGCCGCAGTTACCAGGTGCCGGCCGGTAGCCTGAGCGCCGCATTGACGCGCTTCGCCGGGCTCGCCGGGGTCAACCTGTCGGTGGACCCGGCGCTGGTCAGCGGTCGCAGCAGCGCCGGTTTGTCGGGTGAATACGGCGTGGAGGAGGGCTTTGCCCAGTTACTGACGGGCTCGGGCCTGCAATTGCAACCGATGGGCGCGCAGGCCTACAGGCTGATGCCGGTGCCGGAAAGCGGCAGCCTGCAATTGGCACCCACGTCCATCGTCGGCACCACTGGGTTGGCCGATGGCGATACCTACGCCGGTGGCCAAGTGGCGCGGCGTGGCTCGCAAGGCCTGCTCGGCTCGCGGGACTTTATGGAAACCCCGTTCAGCATGACCACCTATACCGCCGAGGCGGTCAAGAACCAGCAGGCGCGTACCCTCGGCGACCTGGTCGCCAGCGACCCGTCGGTGCGCGCCACCAACCCGGCGGGCGGGCGCTACGAGCAGTTCACCATTCGCGGGTTCAGCCTGTTCAACAGTGATGTGGCCTACAACGGCCTCTATGGCGTACTGCCCACCTACACCATCGACATGGAGATGGCTGAGCGCGTCGACATCCTCAAAGGCCCGAGCCAGTTGATCAACGGCATCTCGCCGCGCGGCAGTGTGGGCGGCGGGATCAACGTGGTGCCCAAGCGCGCCACCGACAAGGACATCACCTCGCTGACCGGCACCTGGGCGTCCGGCAGCCAGGCCGGTGGCGCGGTGGATGTGGGGCGGCGCTTTGGTGAGGACAACAAATTCGGCATTCGTTTCAATGGCGTGAAGCAGTCCGGCGATACCGAATGGGATCACCAGAGCGTCGACCGTGAAATGGCGGTGCTGGGCCTGGATTTTCGCGGCGAGCGCCTGCGCCTTTCCACGGATATCGGCCACACCGAACGCGACACCGACGCGCCGCAAGAGCGTGTACAAGTCGGCGCCAATGCCAAGGTGCCGAGCGCCAATGACGTACGGCATAACTACGCACAGCCCTGGAGCAAAGCCCGTACCGATGACACCTTCGGCACGGTCAACGGCGAGTTCGACCTCAGTGACAGCGTGATGCTGTATGGCGGCGTCGGTGCGCGTAAAAGTAACCACGACTTCTTGCGTCACGCGGTGTCCGTCACTAACAACGCCGGGGATTTCAGCGTATTGCCACGGGATTTCACCCGCGATGAAAACGTGCGCACCGCCACCGCCGGCGTGCGCAGTTGGTTGCATACCGGGCCGGTCAGCCATGAGATCAACCTGGCGGCCAGCTACTTCTACATGGACTTTGAAAACGGCGGCGCCCGGTACGCAGCGGCGCCGAGCAACCTGTACAACCCGGTAGAAACCCCAACCCCTTCACGGCCGACACGCCTGGATTCCAAGGTCTACACCGAGAACCGCTTCAGTGGCGTGGCGCTGTCCGATACCCTGGGCTTTTTCGACGAGCGTTTATTGCTGACCCTCGGCGCGCGCTGGCAGCGGGTCAAGGTCGATGACTGGACCGACAACGTCAAAGGCGCTACGGCCTACGATGAGGAAAAAGTCTCGCCCTCCGGCGGCATCCTGTTTAAAGCCACCGACAAACTGTCGCTGTACGCCAACTACATGGAAGGCCTGAGCCAAGGCAAAATCGCGCCGTCGACCTCGATCAACGAAGATGAAATCTTTCCGCCGTTTGTCAGCCGCCAGGTGGAAGTAGGCGCCAAATACGACGCCGGCGCTTTTGCCGTGACGGCTGCGGTGTTCCGTATGAAGCAGCCGGCCTACGAAACCAACGCCATTACACGGGTGTTCGGCCCCAACGGCAAACGCCAGAACGACGGCGTGGAACTGAGCGTGTTCGGCGAGCCGCTCAAGGGCGTGCGCCTGCTGGGTGGCGTGATGTTTATCGATAGCGAACTGACCCACACCACCAACGGCACTTTCGACGGCAACCGCGCGCCGGCCACGCCCAAGTACAACGTCAACCTGGGCGCCGAGTGGGATGTGCCGACGGTGGAGGGCTTGACCCTGACCAGCCGGGGTATCTACTCAAGCTCCCAATACCTGGACCAATCCAACGTCAAGGAGATCGATGCCTGGACCCGCCTTGACGTCGGTGCGCGCTATGCCTTCAAGGTCGACGATAAGCACATCACCTTGCGGGCGAACGTCGAGAACGTCGCCGATAAACGCTACTGGAGTTCGGCGGGTGCTTCGGATGACAGTGAGCCGGGCCTGACCCTGTCCACGCCGCGCACCTATTTGCTGTCGGCCACGGTGGACTTCTAAACGCAGGGATTATGTGGGGAAGGCCAATGTTGGAGCTGGCTTGCCTGCGATACAGACACCTCGGTCTGTCAGTAAGACCCGGTCGATGCTATCGCAGGCAAGCCAGCTCCCACACAAGCCAGACCACACCCTAAAATTGCTGCGTTAATAAGAATGTTTTTTGATTGCATCGCCTCAATATGGAATAGTACCCGCCGTTTTCCCCAGCCCGTCCAGCCGGGGTGTTTTAACGCCGAGGTCTTTGTCATGCGAATGCTGCGCTCCATCCCGACCCTTGCCGCCTGCCTCCTGGCGTTGTCTTCCAGCGTGTTGAACGCCGCGCCCATTGACCTCAATGACGGCCAGCACGCGGTGCACTTGCCGGATGCGCCCAAGCGCGTGGTGGTGCTGGAGTTTTCCTTTCTCGACAGCCTCGCCGCCGTCGACGTCACGCCGGTCGGTGCTGCGGACGATGGCGATGCCAACCGCGTCTTGCCGCGTGTGCGCCAGGCTATCGGCCAATGGAAGTCGGTGGGCCTGCGTTCGCAACCGAGCATCGAAGAAATCGCCCGGCTCAAGCCGGACTTGATCGTTGCCGACCTCAATCGTCATCAGGCCTTGTACAGCGACTTGGCGAGCATCGCGCCGACCCTGTTGCTGCCATCACGTGGGGAAGATTACGAAGGCAGCCTTAAATCCGCCGAACTGATCGGCACGGCCTTGGGCAAAAGCCCGCAGATGCACGCGCGCATCGCCCAGAACCGGGAGCACTTGCAGGCGATTGCCAAGCAGATTCCGGCGGGTGCCAGCGTGTTGTTCGGGGTTGCTCGTGAAGACAGCTTTTCCGTACACGGGCCAGACTCCTACGCCGGCAGCGTGCTGCAAGCCATCGGCCTGAAAGTGCCTTTGGTACGCGCAAAGGCCGCGCCGACTGAATTTGTCAGCCTGGAACAATTGCTCGCGCTTGACCCTGGCTGGTTGCTGGTCGGTCACTATCGCCGCCCAAGCATCGTCGACACCTGGAGCAAGCAGCCGTTGTGGCAAGTGCTCGGCGCGGTGCGTAATCATCAAGTGGCCGAGGTCGATGGCGACAGTTGGGCGCGTAACCGAGGTGTATTGGCGTCGGAGCAAATCGCTGAAGACACTCTGGCGATTCTCAAGGGCGGCAAAGCCGTATTGAGCCAATAACCGTGCAGCGCAGTTTCGCGGCGGCAGGCATAGTGCTGCTGGGTGCCGTGTTGTTCTGGTACTCGCTGTACAGCTGGTCGCCGTTCACCATCACTGCGACGGATGCATGGAACGGCCTGGTTCATCAGGGCAGCGTGGGCGGCAATATGGCCTATATCGTGGCGCAGCTGCGCGTGCCGCGTGCGTTGTGCGCGGCGTTGGTCGGTGCCTGCCTGGGCCTGGCCGGAGCACTGATGCAAGGCATCACCCGCAACCGCTTGGCATCGCCGTCGTTGTTCGGCGTGACGGCGGGCGCGGCATTGGGATTGGCCTTGTTTTCCACCGGTTTGGTCGCGCCGCCCTTTGCCGGTGGCGCCCTGTTGATGACCTGCCTGGGCGGTGCGCTGGCCTGGGTCACGGTGTTCAGCCTGGGCGGCGCGTGGTCGCCGACCACCGCCCAAGGTCGGCTGGTGTTGGCCGGTGTGGCGGTTGCGGCGCTGTGCGCGGCCTTGACCCGGCTCACGGTGATTCTGGTCGAGGCCCAGGCCCAAAGCGTGCTGAACTGGCTGGCCGGGTCGCTGGCCAATGTGGGAGCGGCCCAGGTGCAACTGCTCTGGCCATGCACGCTGATCGGCGGCGTGTGGGCGCTGTGGTGTGCGCCGCGCCTGAACCTGATCAACCTCGGCGAAGACGCCGCGCGCTCGTTGGGCGTCGGTATCGCCAGCCTGCGCTTGCAGGTGTTTGTCGCCAGCTTGTTGCTGGTGGGCGCCAGCGTGTGCGCGGTCGGCCCCATTGGCTTTGTCGGGCTGATCGCGCCGAATATCATTCGCCAGTTTCTCGGTAACGACTACCGCTGGCTGATCCCGCTCAGTGCCGCATTGGGCGCGGTGATCGTGCTGGGCGCCGACTTGCTCAGTCGCGCGGTGGCCTTTCCAGTGGAAACCCCGGCGGGCGTGGTCACTGCATTGATCGGCGCACCGTTCTTTCTGTTTCTTGCCAGGCGCACCCTATGATTCGGCCACGATTGCGCTTATGGCTGTTGCTGGGCTTGCTGCTGGTGGCGCTGCTGGCGAGCCTCAGCGCCGGTACGGTGTGGCTTAAACCCGCCACCGTGCTGGAGCGTCTGCTGGCCCACGACGCCCTCGATTTTGAAGTGTGGAACCACCGCCTGCCGCGCAGCCTGATCGCCATTCTGGCCGGCTGCGCCTTCGGCCTGGCCGGCGCGATTGTGCAGGGCGTGATCCGCAACCCGCTGGCCTCGCCGGAGATTCTCGGTGTGACCCAGGGCGCCGGGCTGGCGCTGACCGTGGCGATCATCAGTTGGCCACACCTGCCGATTGCCTGGCTGCCGCTGGTGGCCTGTCTGGGCGGCGCCGGTGGGGCCTTGCTGCTGGCGCTGTACAACACCGGCGTGAGTTTTTCCGGGGTGCGGTTTGCGCTGTCGGGGGTGGCGATTGCGGTGACCTTGTCCAGCGTCACCGAGTTTTTGATCCTGTCCCATCCGTTGGATATCAACACGGCATTGCTCGCGCTGACGGGCAGTTTGTGGAGCCGCAATTGGCACCATGTGGCGCTGGTGCTGCCGTTTCTGCTGTTGATCCCGTTGGGCTTGTGCCTGGCTAAACCTTTGAACCTGATCGCGCTGGGCGATGAGGCCGCCCATAGCCTGGGTACTGCACTTGGCCGCACCCGCGGGTGGGCGATGGCCTGCGCGGTGGTACTCACCAGCCTGGGTGTCGGCGTGATCGGGCCGATAGGTTTTATCGGCCTGGTTGCACCGCACATGGCGCGGCGCCTGGTGGGCGGGCATCACCAGTATCTGCTGCCGGCTGCGATGTTGATTGGCGCGTTATTGCTGGTGCTGGCCGACACGCTTGGGCGCACGTTGATCGCGCCCAGCGAGATCCCGGCGGGCGTGCTTACGGCGGTGATCGGCGCACCGTATTTTCTTTGGTTGCTGGCACGGTTCAAGGGTTGATGACATGAGTATTTTGCAGGCACACCAACTCGACATCGGCTACGGCGCCACGCGCATTGTGCAGGGCCTTTCGTTCGCACCGCCGACAGGTCGCGTCACCGCGCTGATCGGCCCCAACGGCTGCGGCAAGTCCACCTTGCTCAAGGCGTTTGCACGCATCCTCAAGCCGACCCAGGGCGAGTTGACCCTGGATGGCCACGCCTACGCCAGCTTGTCCGCGCGCCAACTGGCGCGGCAGATCGCCTTTTTACCGCAGGTATTGCCGGTGCCAGAAGGCGTCAGCGTGCGCCAGTTGGTCGCCTATGGCCGCAGCCCGCATAACTCGTTGTGGGGGCGCCTGAGTGGCAACGATCAAGCCCAGGTGACCCAAGCCATGCAGCGCCTGGAGCTGGACAACCTCGCCGACCGCGCGTTGGCGGATTTGTCCGGCGGCCAGCGCCAGCGTGCCTGGCTGGCCATGGTGCTGGCGCAAAACGCGCCGGTGGTGCTGCTCGACGAGCCCACCACTTACCTCGACATCAGCCATCAGGTCGAATTGCTCGACCTGATGGGCGAACTGGCCGCCGAGGGCAAAACCGTGATCACCGTACTGCACGATATCAACCAGGCCTGCCGCTACGCCGACCATCTGGCGGTGATGCACGCCGGCAAGTTGGTGGCCGATGGCGCGCCCGCCCAGGTGATCAGTGCCGAGTTGATGCGCCAGGTGTTCGACGTGCAAGTGCAGATCCTGCAGGAGCCGGTTTCCGGCACGCCAATGTGCCTGGTGGAAAAAAGCACCCGCACCCACGCCTGACACTGCTCGCTCTCACGCACTAATGCTCCTTCCCACGCTCCGCGTGGGAAGGCCTCATGGGATTCTCCGCGTCCCGCCCTACAACTGGGAACCTTGTGACGCGGAGCGTCACGGGCTGCATTCCCACGCGGGGCGTGGGAACGATCAGTCGATCAGTAAAAAACATTATTAAAATGAATAAAATTATTCATTCATAATGAAAGTAGAGAATATTAGCTTATGCCCAAATAGCATTATATTTTTAAAATCCATTCCGTTATGTTTGATCGCAACAGCCTACCCCTGACCTCGGATGGTACCCAGCGTGATTCAGATTCTGCGCGCCATAACCGGGTAAAGACCCCGCGGCAGAATCGTTGGAAGGGAGTTCAACGTATGTTGCCGATTCAAACCCCTCGCTCACTCCACACCTAGTTCCCCATCGCAGCGACACCCTGAAAAACGAGCACCGCGCCCGCCCGCGCGACTGCCCGACTTCGCGATTCGGAAAGCCTGGAGTGGTCATGAAGCCAGTTTTACCCCCCACCGCCGCACTCACGCTGGCCCTGTTGGCCGGCACTGCCTCCGCTCAGGACGACAGCACCCTGTCCACCGTGGTGGTCACCGGCAACCGTGGCGCCGAGCAGCGCACCGTCACCAGCAGCCCGGTGCCGATCGATGTGGTCAGCGCCAGGCAACTGCAAAGCACCGGCAAGCCCGGCTTGATGGAAGCCTTGAGCGCGGTGATCCCGTCGCTGACCCTGCCGGAAAAAACCGGCTGGGACGCCAGCGGCATTGCCCGTGCGCCCAACCTGCGGGGCTTGAGTGCTGCCGAAGTGCTGGTGCTGGTCAACGGCAAACGCCGCCACACCAGCGCCACGTTGAACATCAATGGCATCAACACCGGCGCGGCGCCGGCTGACCTGGATCTGATCCCCATCAGCGCCATCGACCATGTGGAAGTGCTGCGCGATGGCGCTGCCGCCCAGTACGGCTCGGATGCCATCGCCGGGGTCATCAATGTGATCCTCAAGGCCGATACCAGCGGCACCGCCGTCACCAACGTCGGCCAGGGCTACGACGGCAAGAAGCAAACCGTGCAGCAAAGCCTCAACAAGGGTTTTGAAATCGGCAACGGCGGCGTCGTGCAATTGGCCCTGGATGCCCGCAGCCAGAATGACGACAACAAAGCCAGCGCCAACGGCTACACCTATGAGCAAGCCTACAACCAGGCCGGCAGGGCTACCTACGGCGGTTACGGCACGCCCAAGACCAACCTGCTGACCCTGGGCTACAACGCCGAGCTGCCGATTGATGACAGCCTGAGCCTGTATTCCTTCACCACCTACTCGCGACGCAAGGCCGAGCAGGGCCAGAACTACCGCCTGCCGACCATCACCAACACCATCACCACCGGGCCGAATGGCTACCCGGCCGGGTACACACCCACCTGGTCCATCGACGAAGATGATTTTCAGGCCGCGTTCGGCGGCAAAGGCACCGTCGGCGCGTGGGACTGGGACTTGTCCACCACCTACGGGCGCAACGAGGCGGAGCAGGGCACCACCCACAACCAGAACCCGTCGCTGGGCGAGTACACGCCCAACCGCTTTACCTCCGGCACCTGGATTTCCACCGAGCTGACCACCAACCTCGACTTCAAGCGTGGCTTTGATGTGGGCCTGCAAAAACCGTTGGACCTGTCCTACGGTTTCGAGCATCGGCGCGACACCTATGAGGTGCAGGCCGGTGACTACGCGTCCTATGCCAATGGCGGCTACTGCGTGGCGCCGGGCAACTGCGCGTCATCCGGGGCGCAAGTCACCAACGGCATTTCGCCGGACGAAGAAAGCAGCGCCTCGCGCAACAGCCTCGCCAGCTACGTCGATGTGGGCTTCAACCCGCTGCCGGACTGGTACATCGGCACGGCCTTTCGCTACGAGCATTACAACGAAGGCGTCGGCGCCACCCGCAGCGGCAAGCTGACCACGCGCTACGATTTCACCCCGCAATTTGCCGTGCGCGCCACCGTCAGCAATGGCTTTCGCGCGCCGTCCCTGGCCAACAGCCTGTTCAGTGCGCGCTCCACCACCTATGGCGTGGTCGACGGCGTGTATCAGTCGATCAACTACGGCGTATTGCCGGTGGGTTCGGCGGCGGCCAAGGCCCTCGGCGCCCAGGAGTTGAAGCCCGAGCGCTCGACCAACTTCAGCCTGGGTTTCACCCTCACGCCCACCGACCGCCTGAACTTCACCGCCGATGCCTACGTGATCAACCTGCGCGACCGCATCACCCTGACCGGCACCTTGCTTGGCCCTGAAGTTACCCAGGTACTGCAAGGCAACGGCATCAACTCCACCTCCGGCGGCCAGTACTTTATCAACGGCGCCGACACCCGCACCAAGGGCGTGGATCTGGTCAGCAACTACAACCAGGACCTTGGCCCGTTCGGCGCCTTGAAGTGGACTGCGGCGTTCAACTGGAACCAGACCAAGATCCTCAACTACAAGGCCTCCACCGACATCCTCGGCACGCCCTATGACCTGATGGACCGCCAGGCCCGTGGCCTGATCACCGATGTGCAGCCCAAGACCAAACTCATCCTCGGCGGCGACTGGAGCATCGACCGCTTCAACCTCAACCTGGCCCTGACCCGTTACGGTTCTTACAAAGAGGTCAACGTCTCTGCCGACCGCAGCCTCGACCGCGTCTACAGCGCCAAATGGATCACCGACCTCGACCTTGGCTACAACCTCACCAAAGCCCTGAACATCGCCGTCGGCGCCAAGAACCTGTTCGACCTTTACCCCAAGAAACAAGGCGTGCCGAGCAGCACCATGCTCGCCAGCTACGGCACGTATTCGCCCTACGGTTTTACCGGCGGGTACTACTACACCCGGCTGACTTACGCCTTTTAAGGCCGCAACCCGCGAGGAATAGAACATGCCCATTGTCGCCAAATCCTATGACCTGATCGACGAGGTCAGCCCGGTTCGTCAACGCCGCGTTGCAACGCCGATCAAGGCCCTGCAAGTGGTTCCCGCCCGCCACCCGTGGCGCTGGGCCGGGTCGATCTTTGCCGCGCTGGTGCTGCTCGCCATCGTGCACTCGCTGGCCACCAACCCGCGTTGGGAGTGGGGCGTGTTCGGCCAGTGGTTCTTTTCTGCCTCGGTGCTGCGCGGCCTCGGCCAGACGCTGCTGCTGACGCTGCTCAGTACCGTGTTCAGCATCCTCTTCGGCACTGCATTGGCGCTGGCACGGCTGTCGGGCTCGCCATTGCTGGCGGCGTTGGCCTGGGGCTATATCTGGTTTTTCCGCTCGATGCCGGCGCTGCTGGTGCTGATCATCCTCTACAACTTTGCCTACCTGTATGACCACATCGTGCTCGGCGTACCGTTCACCAGTGTGGTGTTCGCCGAGTGGTCGACCGTGGATGTGCTCAGCCAATTCACTGTGGCGGTGTTGGGCCTGAGCCTGATGCAGGCCGCCTACGCGGCGGAGATCATTCGCGGCGGTTTGATTGGCGTGGACGCCGGTCAGCATGAAGCGGCGGCGGCCCTTGGTTTGCCGGCTTCGCGACGGATTTTTCGCATCATCCTGCCCCAGGCGCTGCGCTCGATCCTGCCATCGGGGTTCAACGAAATCATCGGTTTGGTCAAGGGCACGTCCATCGTCTACGTGCTGGCCTTGCCGGAGCTGTTCTACACCGTGCAGGTCATCTACAACCGCACCCAGGCGGTGATCCCGCTGCTGGTGGTGGCGACCGTGTGGTACCTGATCATCACCACGGTGCTGACCAGCGCCCAGTACTACGTCGAGCGCCACTTTGCGCGCGGTACGGCGCGGGTGCTGCCGCCCACACCGCTGCAACGCCTGCGCGGCTGGCTCAAGGAGAAAACCCATGGCTGAAGCACGCGCCGGGCGCATTCAGATCCAGGGCGTGGGCAAACGCTTTGGCAACCAGCAGGTGTTGAAAGACATCGACCTGACCATCGACCCCGGCAAGGTCACGGTGATTCTCGGGCCGTCCGGCTCGGGCAAATCCACCTTGCTGCGCACCATCAACCACCTGGAAAAAATCGACAGCGGGCACATCACCATCGACGGTGAATACGTCGGCTATCGGCGCAAGGGTGGCCTGCTTTACGAATTAAAAGAACGCGAGATTCTCAAGCGCCGCATCGACGTGGGTTTTGTGTTCCAGAACTTCAACCTGTTCCCGCACCTCACCGCCTGGGAAAACATCGCCGAAGCACCGCTGGCCCACAAGCGCTGGAGCAAGGCCGAGGCGCAGGCCAGGGCCTGCGAGCTGCTGGCCAAGGTCGGCCTGGCCGACAAACTCGATGCCTACCCACGCCAGCTCTCCGGCGGTCAGCAACAGCGCGTGGCCATCGCCCGTGCCCTGGCGCTGGCCCCCAAAGTGCTGCTGTTCGATGAACCTACCTCTGCCCTCGACCCGGAACTGGTGGGCGAAGTACTCGACGTGATCAAGGGCCTGACCCAACTGGGCGTGACCCTGGTGATCGTCACCCACGAAATCGGGTTTGCCCGTGAGGTGGCCGACCACGTGGTGTTCCTGTGTGACGGCCAACTGATCGAAGAAGGCCCGCCCGAACAGATGTTTCGCCAACCCCGACATCCCCGCACCGTGGCCTTTCTGGGCAAGGTGCTTTAGTTCAAGGAGTGACTGCCCATGTTCATCAATACTGCCCGCGTGGCCTTGCTGACGCTTGCCGTGAGTACCGCGCAACAGGTTTTTGCCGTGCAACAGGTGGATTTCAGCCCCGATCGGGTGCGCATCCATGTGCCGCGCAATGAAGCGGCGATCGCGCAGATCCCGCCGGGCTTCAAGTTCGCCCAGCCTGGCAAATTCACCGTCGCCGTGTCCGGCGTGGCCGGGCCGCCGCTGGCGTTGTTGGCCAACGACGACAAGACCACCATCGGCAGCGAAGCCGATACCGCGCAGTTGGTGGCCGACAGCCTTGGCCTGCAACTCAATGTGGTGCAAACCAGTTGGGAGGACTGGCCCTTGGGCGTCAGCTCCGGCAAGTACGACGCGGTGATCAGCAACGTCACCGTGACCGAGGCGCGCAAGAAGCGTTTTGACTTCGCCACCTATCGCCAGGATGTGCTCGGCTTTTACGTCAAGAGCACCAACAACATCACCGAGATCAAACAGGCCGCCGACATCGCCGGGCTGAAGATCATCGTCGGCTCCGGCACCAACCAGGAGAAGGTCCTGCTGGCCTGGAACGAGGCCAATGAAAAGGCCGGTATCAAGCCTGCGCTCCTGCAATACATCGACGACCAGGCCGCCGCGCAACTGGCGGTGCAGTCCGGTCGCAGCGATGCGCTGTTCGGGCCCAACTCGGTGTATGCCTACTCGGCGGCGGTCACCGGTGGCATCAAACTGGTGGGCACGGTGAACGGCGGCTGGCCGTTGAAGGCGGATATTGCCGTGACCACCCGCAAGGACAACGGCCTGATCCAGCCGATCCACACCGCCCTGCAAGGCGCGATTGCCGGCGGCCAATACGAACAGGTGCTGCAACGCTGGGGCCTGAACGTCGAGCGCGTCGACACCTCGCTGATCAACCCACCGGGCCTGCCGGACTAGGAGAATCGACATGGGACTGACACGCCGTGAAGCGCTGTCGAGCATCGCCGCTGTAGGCGGTGAAAAGGCCGTCAAGGATGCACTGGCCGTATTGGGGTTGGGGCCGTCGTCACATCGACGGCCGCAGCCGCTGAAACTCAAGCCTGGTCTGGGGCAGGGTACCCGCGTGCTGGTGCTGGGCGCCGGGATCGCCGGGTTGGTGACGGCACTGGAGCTGAGCCGCGCCGGCTTCAGCGTGCAAGTACTGGAGGCCCGCAACCGCGTGGGCGGGCGCACCTGGACCCTGCGTAATGGCGACCGCGTGGACTACAAGGACGGCCGCACGCAAACCGTAGCGTTTGATAAAGGCCTGTATTTCAACGCCGGCCCCGCCAGGATTCCGAGCCAGCACCGTACGATTCTCGACTATTGCAGCGAACTGGGTGTGCCACTGGAAGTGCTGGTCAACAGCAGCCACGGCGCCCAGGTGCGACCCGATCTGCAACAGTCGGCGTTTACCGTCGGCCAGGCGATCAATGACACGCGCGGGCATCTGTCCGGCTTGCTGGCCAAAGCCGTACAGCGCGATGCCCTCGATGATGTGTTGAGCAGTGAAGAGCGCACGCGTTTGCTGGCGTTCTTGCAGGTGTATGGCGACCTGTCCCAGGAATTGGCCTTTGAAGGCAGTCTGCGCTCCGGCCACCTGGAGTCGCCTGCCCACCCCGGCGCGCTGCCCGCCAGCCGCAGCCCGCTGGGGCCGGGCCGGCTGCTGCATCCGGAGTTGTGGGGCGCGTTATTGCACACCGAATTCCCGGAATTTTCCGCCACCATGTTCCAACCCGTCGGTGGCATGGACCGCATCACCGACGCCTTCTACCAACGCGTGCGCGAGCACGTGCAACTGGGCGCCCAGGTGCGGCAGATTCGCCAGCTTGAAGACGGCGTGGCGGTGACCTACCACGACCAGCACAGCGGCCGCGAACAGGTGGTGCGCGCCGATTACCTGGTCTCGACCTTGCCGTTGCCGCTGCTGGCCAAACTCGATACCGACTTCAGCGACCCGGTCAAAGCCGCCTTGCTCAGCACCCGCAGTGATCAGGCGACCAAAGTGGCGTGGCAATCGCCGCGCTTCTGGGAAACCGACTACCGCACCTATGGCGGCCTGTCGTGGATCGAACACCCGGCGCGCCTGCTGTGGTACCCGAGCAACGACCTCAACACCCGCGACGGCTTGTTGGTGGCTGGCTACGTGACCGGGGAGGGCGCCGACGTGTTTGGCGCCAAGCCGTTCGACCAGCAATACGCCACGTCCAAAGAAGCCGTGGAGCTGCTGCATCCGGGTTATTCAAAACACCTGCGCCACCCGCTGGCGGTGTCCTGGGAGCAGATCCCCTACAGCGAAGGCCCATGGTTGCAACGCGAACACTTCCCGGCCGATGCCAGTGCCTTGCTCGAGCAGGCCCACGGCCGCGTGTACTTCGCCGGCGACGGTCTGGTGCAAAGCGGTGTGGGCATCTGGCAGGAATCGGCAGCCAACTCGGCGCGCCATGTGATTGCGCAACTGGCTGAGCGCGTTACCCAACAACAACAGCGTGCGGCACTCGCCGCCTCCTGAGGACACTACCATGAGCGACAGCATTCAACGCACCAGCGTCGGCGATTTTCCCATCTCGCAAACCGTCACCGTACCGGCCTCGGCCAGCCTGATTTTCGTCAGCGGCACCTTGCCCGATCTGGTCGACCCGAACGTGCCAGGGATTTACGGCAACACCGAAGTGCAGACGGTGTCGGTGTTCAACAAACTGCGCAAGATCCTCCAGCAGCAAGACCTGGACCTGGGCGATATCGTGCAATTGCGCGTGTTTCTGGTGGGGGCCGAAGAGACCGATGGCAAGCTCGACTTCGCCGGGTTCCAACGTGGTTACACGCAGTTCTTCGCCACGCCCGAGCAGCCGAACAAACCCACGCGCACGGCGTTGCAGGTGGTGGCATTGCCGTTGCCGGGAGCGCTGGTGGAAGTGGAGGCGATTGCGGCCAGAACAGCCTGACCCGTTATCCAGGAGGACTGAGCGTATGGTGGCCAGTAGGCTTGTGAACAGAACATCTGAACACATCCAGCCTCGGTGACGATTGGCCGCTGCCCTTACCCCCATCAACGGCCATGGCTGCTTGAGATTGCTGGCCACAGCTCGTAGCAACGCTGATATTTTGAGAAATATCCTACATCCATAGAGGATTAGTCATTCCCGTTTTTGCAAGGCGTTTTTAGACAATCGTTGACTCCACCGTCAACGAGCCCACGGCAATGATGAGCCAGCCTTTACGCATTATGATCCTTGGGGATCATGCCTCTCAGCGCGCTATCGTGGTCAGTCTGTTCAGACGGCTGGGGCATGCGGTGCTCGAAGCGACACATGCCATTGAAGCCCTGGCCATTCTCGAAAGCGTGGGTGGGGTGGATGTCGTGCTGTGCGACTTGTCCATGTCCGACATGGATGGTCTGGAGTTTTTGCAACATGCTGCGCAACGAGGGTGGCTGCATGGCGTGATTGTCAGCGGCCACCAGCCGCCCGGAATCAACCAGGCCCTGCAACAGTTCACCCGCTTGCTCGGCGTGCGTTTGCTGGGCCATGTCGACAAGCTGGCGACCCTCAATCAGCTCGAAGAGGTCGTGCATCGTCATCAGCCTGTTGGGGACGTAGCGCCTGCGATTTCGCCTGAGCTGCCATTGTTTACTCAAACGCAGGTGTGCGATGCATTAGCGGCCGGCCAGCTGCACGCGTACTACCAACCCAAATTCAGCCTGTGGACCCAGGAGATGGTCGGCGTGGAAGTGTTGAGCCGCTGGCAGCACCCGCTTTACGGTCTGTTACCCGCAATGGCCTTCATGCCGGTGCTGGAGCGTGGCGGGATGCTCGACGACTTGTTGTTTGCGCAGATGCACCAGGCCTTGACCCTGCAACAACACGTCAGGGCAAGCGACATGGCCTTGAACCTGGCGTTCAACCTGCACGCTCAGCAACTGGCTCAGGGCGGGTTGAGCCGCAAGATCGAAGACGTCATGGCGACGTTCAAGGTGCCGCACGCCAGCGTGACGTTCGAGCTGACCGAAAGCGGCCTGCTGGAAGCCTCGGCTAGCAGCCTGGCGTGCCTGATGCGTTTGCGCTTGCTCGGTTGCAACCTGTCCCTGGATGACTTCGGCGCCGGGTATTCATCCTTGCAACGCCTGTGTCAGCTGCCGTTCAACGAGATCAAGCTGGATGCCGAGTTTGTGCGCGGCATGACCGCCGACCCACGTTGCCGCGCAGTGATCCACAGCACCCTGGCGCTGGGCGACAGCCTGGGCATGACCGTGGTGGTGGAAGGCATCGAAACCCGGGAGCAACAGCGGCAATTGCTGGCGATGGGCTGCAGGGTGGGCCAGGGCTACGTGTATGCGCAGGCGATGAGTGGCGAGCAGTTGTTGTGGCGGTTGCAGAACGTGGCTTGATGGGTGTTGAGCGAATGCAGATGGTGGGTGGCTCACCACCATTTCCAGCGGCCTTGTTTTTTCAGGGTGGCGATGATGTCTTCGCGCTTGCGGCGGATTTCCACCATCTTGTGGCGCAGTTCGCGGCAGCGGTTGCTGTTGAGGATCAGCAGGCCGGTCAGTGGGCTAAGAAGGGTCATGGAGTAGAGGTGGAAGTTGGGGCGGTACGCGATGGCGGGAAGTGATACCAGCAGACATATGAGGTATATCGCGACGTTTAGCCAGACCCAGTGTATGCGGCCGTACAGCACTTGGTATTTGGCAATGGCATAGACAGCGCCAAGCCCGGTCGCGCTGAAAAAAAATGGCTTGGTCGCAAAGCTTATGGGGTACGACGAAAGGTAAGTGAGCATTGTCAGGGTAGCCGTCAATGCTATCGAGGCGCATGCGACGAGAAGGTCGGCACTGATTACCGGCGTGTACCGTTTGATGATTTGCCAAGGGTTTTCAATGAAAACAGTTGAGCAATACTCGTTTTTTACTTCGCCCTTTTCGGTCACGGGTTGACCTCCTCGTAGACGCCGACTGCCAACGTCTTGAGATTTCCGTTGGTTGCACTGCTGGTAAAGCTGAGCGATGCAGCCAACACATCCATGATGTGGGTAGCAGTTGCATGCTGCATTTGCGTAGCGCTGATACGTTTGGAAAGTTTGCCGTTAGCTTTTTCCAACTTAAGCAGTCTGCTCGTTAACCTTGGGTCACGGATCTTGAGCAACTCATTATTCAACTTTGCCCGCTCTTGCCGAGTCAGGCCTTTGAGCACCTGGCGAATGGGTTTCCCTGTTACCTGGGTAGTTGTAATGATGGCTTTCACGGTGACCAACATCGAAGTTGCAACGCCCAGTAGCGCTACACCATCCAGTACTGCCGTCGCGTCTTGATACCAGGGTTCGCTATCTAAATAGTCATTAAACTCAGGGAATGCAGCTTCTGACGCAATTCGCAGAGCGCCGGCGATACACTGAACCGTACCCGCTGCCGCTGCAGCCTGGCCGATAACCGTGATCACCGCACTCGTCCCCGCCGTGAATGGCATCAACATCACACCACTCGTAACCACAGCCCAACTCAATAACGCCCCCGCACAAGTGATCGTCGTGTTTAGTGCCTCAGCCACCAAACGGGACTCGCGAGGCTCATGCTCCAACATCCGCTTGAACTCCACCGGCCCCACATACTTCGGCGCCTCACGCAGCACGACCTTGATCGGTCGCACACTGCAAATCGCCTGAAACTCGCGCAGTACCACCACGTTAAACATGTCATCGATATACACCACCGCCGCGCCAATCAGCGCCGGGTCGCTATCAATGGCAAAGAACAACTTACGCAGATCGATGCTGCTTTCAATCCGCTGACGCGTGGTGCGGTGGGCCGAAGGGAATCCATCTTTAAGCAGGGAAGCCGTCATCCTTAACTCCTGTTTTTGCGGGAGTCGAGAGCGTAAAGATGAGGAGGTGGCGCTGAATGTCGGAAGGTTCGCCATTTCACGTCGGGTGCGTCTCTAACCGGCGTTAGCGTCTTGCGTGCACCGCGGCGGCTGAGGAAAAGTGCGCCCCACGTTACTACCGACGTATACCAAGGCAGGGAGCAAACATGGCAGTCGATATGTTTTTGAAGCTGGGTGATATCAAGGGCGAATCAAGGGACCAGGCCCATCGCGACGAGATCGACATCACCCAATGGGCATGGGGCATGTCGCAGTCGGGGTCGATGCACAGCGGTACGGGCGGCGGTGCGGGCAAGGTCAATATTGCCAACCTGAATCTGACCAAACCGCTGGATAAATCCAGCCCCAACCTGATGATGGCCTGCGCCAGCGGCAAGCATTACCCCGAGGCCAGGTTGGTGGTACGCAAGGCCGGCGGTGCCAGCCCGGTGGAGTATCTGGTGATTACCCTGAAGGAAGTCATGGTGGTGTCCTACAGCACGAATGCTGAACACACCACCGACGTCGTGCATGACCGCTTCGCCCTCAATTTCGCCAGCGTCGACGTCAGCTACCAGCCGCAGAAAGCCGACGGCGCCAAGGACGGCGGGCCGGTGAAGTTTGGCTGGAACATTCGGCAGAACATCAAAGCCTGAGCCCCAGCCAGCCTCCTATTCTTCCAACTGCAATGCCTGCTGTTTGAACCTGCGTTTTTGTTCAAACGGCAATTTCTCATCATCCCCATACGGCGAGCTGTACCAGTTGCCGTAACTCGGGTTCGGCAGCAAAAACCAGCGCTGGCCCAGCCAGCTCACATAGGGTTCCACCGCTTTGCGTTGGGCGGCGAGGGTGTTGTGTTCGGCCTGCACGAAATCACCCAGCGAGTCACCGGCCATCAGCAATACGCGGGCATGGCCGGCGACCCACTGGCGGCGACACGTCTTGCCGTAGCCGGCGCTTTCGCAGTGGCCGGTAGGCGTGCTGGCGGCCAGGACCTGCGTGTCGCTGGTCACCGGAAAACCGCGCAGGCGCAGGTTGGCGACGGTGGCCGCGACCTGGCTGTGTTCGCGGTTGGTGAGGTAGTAAACCTTGATGCCTTTTTGCTCGGCGGCGTGCAGGAAAGCCACTGCGCCCGGCAATGCCTGGGCCTTGGCCTGGTCGACCCAGGTGTTCCAGCGATCGTAGGAATAGATTTGATTATTGATGATATCGCGCGCGTTCAGCGGCACGTTGTCCAGCAGGGTTTCGTCGATATCCATCACCACCGCTGGAGGCAAGCCGTTCAGATTGCGGGGTGGAAAGGGCAGGGCATCCCAGGTCGGATCGGCCAGGGCCACGTCGAGTTGGCGGGTGGCATTGGCGAACAGCTGGCGGTAGATCAACTCGTGTTCGATGGAGGTCTGGGTCCAGAGCACGGCGTCGAGTTGGTCGTTGGCCGGCGGGGTCTGCTGGCAGCCAGTCAGGGCGGTGGTCAGCAGGCAGACGCTGGCGAAAATCAGGTGGCGCATGGGATGTCTCTGAGGTGGACGCGTGTGGGCAGCACCTTAGCCTAATCAGGCTATACATCAATCCCGAAGGTGGGAGCTGGCTTGCCTGCGATAGCATCAACTCGGTGTACCTGACACACCGAGTTGATGCTATCGCAGGCAAGCCAGCTCCCACAGAAAAGCAAACAAGCCACCACCCACTAAGGCCCACACACCAACGCCTGCCGCTCATAGTTCAGCGCCTTGTTCTGCGGCGCCAACGCATAGCGTGCACTGCAACGCTGCTCGCCCCACTTGATGATCAGCGTGCCCTGATCCTGTTCCACCAGCGCCAGCGCATTCCCGTTCGGGTCCGCAATCGCCAGTTGCTTGCCCGCCGAGTCCTCCAGCGAAGTCCCGAACGACAACGGTTTGTGCTGCGCATCAAACAACTCAAACAACACCCGTCGCCCGGTGGTGCCGCTGTAACGCGCCACCACGATAGCGCCACGGCGCGGCACCAGCTGCTGGGTGGCGTTGGTGATCTCCACATCGCCGCCCAGGTCGCGGGTGTCCAGGCTGATCCAGTTCACCCGGTAAGGTTGCGCCGTGGGGATCACCGCATAGCCGTTGTAGCCGGTCTCGACGCCGCTGTAGCTGCCGATTTTAGCCCCCGAGATACCCGGCACTTCGGCCAGGGCGAAGGTTTCGCTGACGGTCTGCCCCAGGTTGATGCCGCCTGCGTGGGCAACCACTGAACCCGCGAGGTTAAGGTTCTGCGAGTTGTAGCCCTGGCCCTGGCTGTAACCCAGGCTCACATCCGCCATGGAGGTGCGGCTGTTGATATTCACCGAGCCGGAGTCGCCACTCGCATCGCTATGGCCCGCCTGCACCGAATAGAAGGTGTCGCTGGTATCGGCGACGTAACCGTTGATACCGGCTTGTGTGGTGGTGTCGCCATGCTGATGGCTGGTGGTGACAAAGGCTCGTGGCGCACGGGCCTGGCTGCCCAGTGGGAACGAGACGGACAGGTTCACCTGGGTGTCGCTGCTGGGCTCGCCATAGGTGACGATTTGCTGGGTGCGCGTCACGCCAAGGTTGTAGCTCAGGTCGCCCCAGTTACCGGTGTAACCGGCAGACAAACTGCGCGAACCGTCACGGTTCCAGTAGCGCTGGTCGCTGGCATTGACGTACAGGCTGCCGAACTGGCTGTTACGCCCCAGGCTCTGGTTGATGGTCAGGTCGGTACGGGTTTTCGAGTGGCCGGTGCGCACGCGCACGTCTTCACTGTTGTCTTCCACGTGGTCGGTGAGGGTGCGGTAGCCCTCGGTGGAATAACGGTAGGCGGCCAGGGTGAAGTTGGTGTCAGTGCCGGCAAAGGTCTTTGCGTACAACGCCCGCACGCTGCTGCCCTGGTGGGTTTGCCCGCGGGCCTTGCTGGACGAATGCGTGGTGTCCAGGGAAAAGGCGCCGAACGCGGTGTTCCTGCCGGCGCCGATCGACAGCGCACTGTAGTCCTCGCTGGCTTGCAGGCCGACGATGCCGCTGAGGTTGCTGGTCAAGCCATACGCCAGCGTACCGCTGAGAAAACGCGGGCTGCCCAGGCCGTCGGCATTGCTTTTGAACGTGCCCGCCGAGAGGCTGTACTTGACCTGACCTTCACGCACCATGATCGGCAAACTGGAGAATGCCTGCATCGTCACCCGCCGGCTGCCGTCGGCTTCGATCACGGTGATTTGCAAGTCGCCGTTGGAGCCGCTGGGGTAGATGTCGTTGATCTCGAACGGGCCGGGCGCGACGTTGGCGGTGTAAAGGATGTAGTCGTTCTGGCGGATCTCTACGGTCGCGTTGGTCTGCGCCACGCCACGGATCACCGGCGCGTAGCCGCGCTCGCTGTCGGCGCGCATGCCGTCGTCGGAGGCCAGTTTGAGGCCGCGATAGCGCACGCTGTCGAACAGGTCGGTGTCGGAGAAAATCTCACCGGCGCTGAACTGGCCCTTGATCGCGGTCATGTCGTGCTGGACGTAGGTGCGGTTGCTGGTGAAGGTGTTCGAGCGGTCGGTGCCGCTGCTCATGTTCGATTCGTTGCGCAGGCGCCAGGCGCCCAGGTTGATGCCGTTGCGCAGCCCGAGGTTATTGGCGATGCGGGTTTTATAGTCGCCGGCGGTGCGGCTGCTGTTGAGCTGGTAGTTGATGAACGCGGCCGGCACGCCGTCGTCCCACAACTGCGGGTCGACATACCCGCGCAGGCCGCGCTGCATGGCCACTTGCGGAATGCTCGCCAACAGGCGCAGGCGGCTGCTGTCGTAACGCACGCTGGCGTCTTCGATCATGTCCGCGAGGGCATAGCACGCCTGCGGTTGCTGCGGGTCGAGTTTGCCTTCGGCTTGCAAACGGCTCATGTCGACGCCCAGCTGCTTGAGCAGGTCGAGGGTCAGGCAGGCTTCGACCCGGCCGTTTTTCGGGTTGCGCTTGAAGTCGATATCACGGCGGCCCACCAGCACTTCGTTGCTGTACAGGTCGACCCGGTAATTGCCCGGCAGCACGCTGTTGGCCGAGAGCAGTTGCTGCAAATCGACCGGCGACTGCGAGCCCTGCAGGAACGTGGTGTTGAAGCTTTGCGCAGCGTCATCGGCCACCGCCCAGGTCGGCAGGCTGGCAGCCATCGCGAGCGACAGCGTCTTCAACTTCAGTACGCCACGTGCGGGCCTGTTGCTGGAAAGAAAAGACATGCGAGGACCTATGACATCCCTGATTGACGGACAGCCGGGCACGCAAACACGCACGCGAAGTGAGCCTGTAGGTAGGCGAAAGTGCTTAGGGTTTCAGGCGCGATTCAGTCGCGTGCGCAGGTAGCGCAGCGCCGCTGGACAGAGGCGCGCTGTAGTGGTTTTGCGCGCCATAGTCATTGATGCTGGAAAACGACAGCTGCACCGGGCCGTTGGCAATTGCCGCGCTCAGCGGGAACTGTTTTTGTTCGCCGGGCGCAATCATGGTGGAATCGCTGGCCAGCACCGCCTGCACTTTTATGTCGGCCATGGACACGTGGTACAGCGTTGGGTTTTTCACCTGCAACAGGGTTTGGCCGGCGTGTTTGGCCAGTGTCCACTCCAGTTGCGCAGGGGCTTGCAGCGCGCTGCCGGTGAGGCCGGCAGGGCGGTAAAAAATCTTGATGCGCTGGCGGATAGCCAACTGCAAGGTGTTCTCGGCGGCGCTGGCCTTGGGGATTTCCTGCACGTTAAGCCACACCACCGATTCGCGGTCCGTGGGCATGCCTTTGCCTTCGTACAGAATGCGCAGCAATTGCTGTTCCTTGGCGAATACCCGCGCCAGCGGTGGCGTGACGGCAAACGGCGCGCGACTGGCGCTGGCGTCGTTCATGTCGACCCAGGATTGAATCAACACATCCTGGTTGCCGTTGCGCACGGTGATATTGGCTTCCTTGTGGTCGCCATCAAACACGATGCGGGTGGCATTCAACGAAATGCTGGCGGCGGCCTGGGTAGCCATAAGCATGCCCAGCAGCGCGAGGCTCGCGGCGATAGAACGAGGCGGCATGAAGGTTATCCGGTGTAATCAAAAGACAATGGCGAGGCCGCAGGGCCTCGCGCGTTCGGTGCCGGGGGCGCCGAGTTATTCGTATTGCAGGATGAACGGCAGGGTGGCATCACCGCGACCGGCGGTGGACGAACCGGCGGCTGCGGTGGTGACGTAGGCGGCCGCGAAGCTCAGGGTGGCGTCGCCGCCAGTCGTGCCGGCGCCGTGCATGGTGCTTTCGATGCGCGCGGTGCTGGAAGAGCTGAGGTCGATCAGGCTGCCTTTGCTGTCGAGCAGGGCGATACCGACGTTCTGTGCAGTGGCCGAACCCGGGTTCAGGGCCAGGACTTTTTTGCCGGTGACCAGGCCCGAACCGCCGTTGTTGGCGTCGAAGATCATCGCGACTTTGGTGCCCTGGTTGCAGTTGACGTTCAGGTTGAAGTCTTTGGCGGTGACACGGCCTGCGGTTGGGTTTTCGGCGGTGCCCATGTCCTTGATCGACACGTTGCCCATGTCCACCGAAATGGTGCGGTCGGAGTTGGCGCCGTCGACGGAGCAGGCGTCGTTGTTGATCACGCCGGTGAAGGTGATTTTACCGCTGCCGCCCAGGGTCGGCGTGGGTGCCGGGTCGGCGGCAAACGCACTGCCGGAAGCGGCGATAATGGCCGAGGCGATAACAGCCAGGGAAAACTTCTTCATGATGATGTCCGTTAGTGTTAGTTGGAAAGTGCTGTTGTTGAACTGCGAGAGGAGAATAAGCGGCGAGGGCGGGCGAGCGAATAAGACGATTCTTATAAGTCAGGAAGCAGGCGGTTTAGAACGGCTGGAGGGCGCGTGAATACCCGGAAAATAAAGGGCGAAGCCATTGTTTAAATGGCTTGCTAGTGGTGGGTTAGTTGAAAATATTGCGCGCCAGGCAATAAGCGAGCAGGTCCTGATCGCTGCTCACTTCAAGTTTGCGCATGGCCGATATTTTTTGCGCGCTGATGGTCTTTGAACTGCGGTTCTGACGGCGAGCTATATCACTGACGCTCATGCCGGAAATAAATAAACGCAGGATCTCGAACTCTTTGGGCGACAAACTGGTAAAGCGCTCGTCAATAGCCGTAAGGGTCTCGACCACCGAGGTTTTTGGCGGTTCCAGGCTGCGATAGGCGCTCTGCTGGGCGATCGCCTTGAGCGCCAGTTGAATCTCGGTGTGCAACTGGCTTTTCTGGATGATGCCGACCACACCCAGCTCTTGCAGGCGGGTGAGGATCAGGTGATTGGAAATCATCGTCAGGATCAGGATCTGCACCTGCGGAAAATGCCGCTTCAGGTACTCCACCAATTTGAGCCCGTCGCCGTAGGGCGAGTCGCCCGGCATGTTGTAGTCGGTGATCACGATGTCGGCACCCTGGTGCTGCAACAGCTCGATCAGGCCGGCCGAACACACAGCCTCGCCGACCACCTGGAAGCGTGTGTCGCGCTCCACCAACTCGCGAACACCCAGCAATACGATCGGGTGATCGTCCGCGATTACCACGTTGAATTTTTTCATAGAGGGCCGTCCGTAGTGCCAGTTCAAGTGAGTGAAGAGTGCCCGGGCTGGAGAGTCTCCAGAACGGCCGACAGACGCCGCATCACAGCCTTCACCTTGAGCTCAAGCGTTGTGTCGAGGCTGCCGCGGTTAAGTGCGCTTTCCAGTTCGATGCATGCCTGGGCCAGGCTGAGCGCCTGGACTGCGCCCAGGGCGCCGGCGACCGAATGCAGCAATTGGCCCAGGCCGTGGGCATCACGTTGCACCAGCGCGGCATCGATACGCTGCAAGTCCTGCTGCACGCTGCTGATGAACAGCGGGCGCATCTTGTCCGACAGCTGCACGCTATCGTCGCAGGCCGCAGTGGCAGGTTCCGGCGGCGGCTTGACCTTGCACAGCTTGATCAGCTGACCACGCAGGGTTTGCAGGCTTAACGGCTTGACGATCCAGGCGTTCATGCCGACCGCCAGGCAGCGCACGCCTTCCTCGCGCATGGCATTGGCGGTCACGCCGATAATCGGCAGGTGCGGGTCGTGCTCGCGCAGGGTCCTGGCCAGTTCATAGCCATTCATCAGCGGCATATTCACGTCGGTCAGCACCAGGTCAAAGGCCTGCGGTTGCCACAGTTGCAGCGCCTGCTCGCCGTTGGCGGCCAGGCTCACCGAACAGCCGAGCGCTTCGAGCTGTTCCTTGATGATCGCCTGGTTGACCGGGTTGTCCTCGGCCACCAGGATGCGCAACCCCAGCTGCCCGGCGCTTCGTGGTCGCGCGGCTGCGGGTTGCTCATGCTTGCCGTGCTGCGCCAGGGACACGGTGCTGGCGATGCTGCGCACATCGTGCAGATCGACCACCCAGCCTTGCGCCGTGTGCAGCGGCGGGCTGTGCGCGCCCGGCAGGCACAGCACGCGCTGGCCGGGCCATGGCTTGGGGGGCTCGCTGGGCAGCAGGTCCACCAGCACCGCGTGGCGGCTGTCTGGTTCCTGAGCGGAAGCTGCCAGCGCCGCCGCGATGCCCAGGCGGTTGAGCCAGTCACTCATCGACTGCGCCAGTTCGCGCACCGGCGCCTGCACATACACCGGCGTCGGGCTGGGCTCGATCAGCGGCAAGTTGGTCAGCGCGCCGCAGCACAGCGGCAGGCGCATTTTCAGGGTGAAGCTGCTGCCCAGCCCCGGCTCACTGACCACGCGGATTTCGCCGTCCATCATCTGCGCCAGCCAGCGGCAAATCGGCAACCCCAGCCCGGCGCCGCCTTCGCCGGCAGTGTCCGGCGCCTGGTAGAACAGGTCGAACAGCTTGGCCTGCTGCGCTTCGGGAATGCCGACGCCGGAGTCGGTGACCTGCCATTCCAGGTCGACATGCTCGGCGTCCAGCGCCATGACCCGGGCACGAATCACCACACGCCCGATGTCGGTGAACTTGATCGCGTTGCTCACCAGGTTATTGAGGATCTGGCGGATGCGCATCGGGTCGCCCATCAGGCAGTCCGGTAAGCGCGGATCGATGCAGCTGTAGAGCTGCAAACCCTTGCGCTGGGCGAAAGCGGCGTAGGTGTGCAGGGTGTCTTCGAGCATGTCCAACGGGCAGAAGTCCACGGCTTCTATCGCCATTTGCCCGGACTCGATCTTCGACACATCCAGCACATCGCTGATCAGCTGGAACAACGTGGCCGACGAGCGCTGGATGGTGTGCAGGTAGGTTTTCTGAGGCGCGTCCAGGTCGGTCAGGCCAAGCAGTTCCAGGGTGCCGAGCACGCCATACAGCGGCGTGCGGATCTCGTGGCTCATGGTCGCCAGGAACAACGTCTTGGCCTCGTTGGCGGTATCGGCGGCGTGACGTGCCTCTTCCAGCGCCTGGGCGTCTTCGATGTGCCGGGTAATGTCGTTGAAGGCATACAGGCGCACGTTCTCGGCCTGATAGCGGGTCGACACAAAACCGATTTGCAAGTGCCGGCCTTCGATCTCCAAGTGGCTTTCGCCGCTCTCGACGCTGTCATGTTGACCGGCCATGGCCGCCACCAGGCGTGCGGTGCCCGGCCATTGCTGGGCGCGCTGGTTTTCGATCAGTACCTTGCCGTCGCTGCGGCGCACCACGCACAAGCCGGTGGGCGCGGTGTCGATGATCACGCGGCTGAACGCCACGCTTTCGGCGATGCGCTCGTGGGCCAGGCGCGCCGGGGTGATGACTTGGCGCCGATACCAGCGGCTGCCGGCCCAGCCCAGGGTTATCAGGCTGACCAGCAGCAGCGCCAGGGTGCTTAGCGGCCACAAAGCCGAGTGGAAGAAGTGCGAGTAGTTCAGGCCATAGACCGCGCTCCAGGGCTGGTCGCCGGGCTGGGTAATCTTGAATTCAAAGCCATTGGCCGTGAAGTGCACGCCATCGCTGAGCGACGCCTCGGTGGCTGGCCCGACCAAACGGGGGCCGTCGGGTGCAAACAGGGTGAAGCGATCAAAGGCCGAGTGATCCAGCGCGCGCTGCACATCGTCGACCTGCGACAGGTCGAGCAGAGTGCCGATCACCGTCTGGCCCTGGCCGTCGAGTGACAGGCCGATGTAGGCCAGCAAATGTTCGGGCTCCGGCCCTGCTTTCCAGTGCACCCACTCCTGCTCCAGCGGCTGCGGCGTCTGCGCGAGGGTTTGCTGCACAGCGTTGACCAGCGCCACCTGGTTGCCGGTCTCTTCAGTGTTTTCGCGACGCTGATAGCCCACGGAGGGAATGGTGATGGTGTAGTTCGTTTGACGATTGAACAGATACGTTTGCGGCGCCTCATACGGCGACGAGGACCAGAAGGCGCTGTAGTAGCTGGTCAGGTGCGCGCCCAGGGCAAAAATCGGTGGTCGGGCAGCAACGCCGACCTGTTGCTCATCGAACTTGACGTCAAACGGCACCGAAAACGAGTACTTCTGACCTTCGTATAACGTGCGGCGGTTCTCGACCATGCGGCTCTTGAGGCTGACCTGCACGTGGGTGGCCCGCAGCAATTCGGCCTGGATGCCTGGGTGTGTCAGGCTCTTGAGATAGGTCTGCTGCTCGCTGAGGTTTTCCATCAGCCGCGCAAAATGAAAGCGCGTGGCGCCATAACGGGTTTCGATCCCGCGTTGCAGTGACCAGTAGTTGGTGAGGAGCAGCAGCAACGCGATTCCAATCAGCACCATCAGGCCCTTGTTCAGGCGTACGGAACTGCGGGTAAAGGCTTCGAGTATCGCGTTGTTGTGCTTCATCAGGGGTTTCCGCAGGCGCAGGACAAATCGGCACTGGATAGAGCTTGCTCCTTGTAAAAGAGCAAATAATCCGGGGCCTCCAGCTAGTGAGATGTCGCGGGGCCATCATTGTTCAGTAGCTGCTGAAATTGGTCCGAAGAGACCGCGTGGGAAATCAGGAAGCCTTGCACCTGATTGCAGTCGATTTTGCGCAGTAACGCCAATTGTTGAGGCGTTTCCACGCCTTCGGCGACCACCGTGAGGCCGAGCTTGCGGCCCAGTGCGATGATGCTCGCCAACGCCTGGGCGATGCCTTCGTTGTCGTGGCTGCCCTGCACCAGCGCCTGGTCGATCTTCAGTTCGGTAAACGGTGTGGAGACCAGGTTGAGGTACGAGCTGTAGCCCTTGCCGAAATCATCCTGGGACAAGCCGAAGCCTTTGATGCGCAAGCGGCAGGCGCCGGCGTAGAAGTTGCTGATGTCTTGGGGCACCGAGCATTCCATCAACTCGAAGCAGATCATCCCTGGGATGCCGTCGTGGTGCAGCACGAACTCCAGCAAGCGGTCCGCCAGGTCATGGCTGTTGAGCAGGTGGGTGGGCAGGTTGATCGCCACTGGGATTTCATAGCCGCGCTGGCGCCACTGCTCCTGGGCGTGAATCGCCTGTTTGAGCACCAGCCACAACAGCCGTTCTTCCAGCTCGAAGGCCTTGATCGCCGGCAGGAACGCGGCCGGCAGCATCACGCCTTGCTCGGGGTGCATCCAGCGCACCAGGGCTTCGGCGGCGACGATACGCCCGTTGGCGAGGGATTTTTTCGGCTGGAACCAGGCTTGCAACTGGCCACTGCTCATGGCCTGCACCAGCGTCTGGCGGTCGATGTCCAGGTGTTCGGGCAGTTCGGGGGAGGGCTTGCGCACGGTGTTCCTGAGCTGATCGACCAGGTTGCGTAACGCCTCGGCGTTAACCGGCTTGGAGATCAGCCCGATCACTTGCACATCAAGGTTTTTCGCCACCAGGCTGGCGGCCATCAGCATGCGCCGCGAGGCGGCGCTCATGATCGCCAGGGCCGGCTTGCAGCGCAGGTTGGCCAGGCACTGGATAAATTGCACGCCGTCCATGCCGGGCATCAGCAGGTCGGTCAGTACCAGGTCGAAATCGCGCTGGCGCAAACGCTCCAGCGCTTGCTTGCCGTCCTCGGCGCTTTCCAGCCTGAAATCCCCCAACTCACTGAGCAAGTGCTGCAGGTAGATGTGCTGCAGGGGGTGGTCCTCAACAATCAAAATACTAAGGGGCTTCATGGGTGATCCGTGCATAAGGCGCCAGGGAGTTGAATAGAGCCCGCAACGCAAAGGGTTTGACCAGGCAATGGTTCATGCCGGCGGCCAGGCACAGGTCGGCCTCGCCGCGCATGGCGTTGGCGGTGGCCCCGATAATCGGCAACGGGCAGCCTTGGCGGCGCAGTTCGCGGGCCAATTCATAGCCGTTGATGTGGGGCATGTTCACGTCCGTCAACACCACGTCGAAGTTACCGGCGGTGTACAGCTGCAACGCTTCCTGACCATCGGCCGCCAGCTCCACGGTGCAGCCGAGTTCTTCGAGTTGGTCACGCAAAATCAGCTGGTTGATGATGTTGTCTTCGGCCACCAGCAGGTGCAGGTTGAGTTTGTTCAGGTCGCGCTGGCGCGTGTGCTCATCGGCACGGGCCACCCACAGCCCTTGCGCCTGGCTCACGGCCTGATGAATCGCACCCAGATGGTTGAGGTTGACGTGCCAGGCACCGCCTTCGGCCTCCACGCTGGTGCAGGCATTGCTGCTCACGTGAATCACCGGCCCCGGCCATTCGGGCGCGAGCAGCGGGTCGACGCTGCCGGGGTGCACTTGCAGCAGCAGGTGGGTGTCCGGCAACGTCGGCAGGCCGGCCTGGGCCCTGGCGCCCCAGCGGCGCAGCCAGCCGCTGACCGAGTTGGCCAGTTCCGGGATCGGCGACGCCACGTAAATGGTCTCGGGCAACAGCGCGGTCATCGGCGTGGTCGGCGCTTCTTCCAGCGGCAGGATCAGGCTGAAACTGCTGCCCAGGCCCAGTTCACTGACCATGCGGATGTTGCCGTTCATCAATTCGGTCAGGCGCTGACAGATCGGCAGGCCCAGGCCGGTGCCGGCGACCACATTGGTGTTGCCTTCACTCTGGTAAAACGGCTCGAAAATCATCGCCTGGTCTTCCTGGGCGATGCCTTTGCCGGTGTCCGAGACCTGCCACAGCAGGCTGGAGCGTTCACCGTCGCGGCCCAGCACCTTGACCCGCAACACCACGCGGCCGTAGTCGGTGAACTTCACCGCGTTATTGAGCAAGTTATTCAGAATCTGGCGAATGCGCGTCACGTCGCCGATCAGCCGTTCGGGCAGCTTCGGGTCGAAGCAGGCATACAGCTGCAAGCCTTTGCCCTGGGCGGCAGCGGCATAGCCCTGAATGATTTCATGCACCAGCTCCAGCGCTGAAAACTCGCTCATTTCCAACGCCAGCTGCCCGGCTTCGATCTTCGACACATCGAGCACGTCGCAGATCAACTGCAACAAGGTCGACGATGAGCCTTCGATGGCGTGCAGGTAGTCCCTTTGCTGCGCATCCAGCTGTGTGCGCGCCAGCAGTTCGAGGGTGCCGAGCACGCCATACAGCGGCGTGCGGATTTCATGGCTCATGGTCGCCAGGAACAGGGTCTTGGCGGCGTTGGCGGCGTCCGCCGACTGGCGTGCTTCTTCCAGCGCGGCTTCGACCTGCTTGCGCGCACTGATATCGCTGAATGCGCAAAACAGCACGTCTTCGCCTTTATAACGGGTGGGCGCACTGCTCAGGTACAGGTGGCGGCCATCAATGGTTTCAAAGTAATCACTGCGTTCGCACGGGCCTTGGGCGAAGGCTTGCTCGATCCAGCCGGCCCGCAATGCCTCGCGTTCCGGGCCGTTGCCCAGCCATTGCTGGGCTAGGGTATTTTCCAGCACCACCTGGCCGTCGGTGCGGCGCAGCACGCAAAGGGCCACGGGCGCGATCTGGATCACGTCGCGGCCAAAGGCTTCGCTTTCGATCAACGCCTGGATGCGATGAATCGACGGAATAATGAAACGCTGGTCGACGCGGCGCATCACCAGCCAGATCAGCGTGAGGCTCATCAGGCAGAACAACAGCGAGCCGAGCAGCTGTTTCCACAGGCCGGTGACCACCGCGCGCAGGTCGATGGAATACATCAACTGCCATTCCGAGGACTTCAAGTGTTTGCGGATCACCAAGTGGTCGGGCAGCAAGCCGTTGCCGACAAAGCCGAAAAAGCTTTCTTCGCCGGGCCTTAAATGTTGCTGTTTGAGCTGCGTGTCGGTGCTGTTGGTGAACACCAGCATGCCTTGGGAGTTGAGCATCATGAACTCACCGGCACTCTGGTCGCTGAGGGTGATGGACACTTCACGGCTCTCCATCTCCAGGCCCAGCCAGCCGGAGTCGGGGTCGTGTTCGTCGAGGCGGCTGAAGAGGTACAGGTGCGAATGGCCTTCGGTGTTGTCGCTCAGCCACAACTCGTTGAGCGTGGCGGTGTCGTTGTGCTGCAAGGCCTTGAGGCGGTTGAGCATGCATTTGGAAATCGGCAGCACCTGTGGGGTGGCGTCATACAGCCGCGTCACCTGTGGGCTGGGGCCGGCGTTCACATACAGCAGGTTAAGTTGCTTGGCCTTGAGGTAGTCGCGCATGCGTGCGGTCAGCCAGATGCTCCACTGGTTGCCGGGTGTGCTGCCCAGCTCCAGGTGTTGTTCTTCCGCGGAGGAAGGGTAGACCCTGGACTGCTTGCGCACCGCCGACAGGCTCAGGCTTTGCAGCAGGGCCTCGCGGTTAGTGAAAAAGGTGTGGGCTTCGGCGATGGCGCTGCTCATGTAGCCGCGGCGCTGGGAAATGTCGTTGTTGAAGGTCGACAGCAGAAAGGTATAGACCCCGCTCAAGATGCCCACCAGCAGCACGCTCGCAAAAATACGAAGCAGCCTTCTGGCTGCTTCGGGTCGGGAGAGGACGGGGTTGATCTGGAGCAGATAACTTTTCAATCGCATCGGCGCAGAGTAGTGGCATATCGATGCCAACGGCATAAGACGATCCTTAAAGTCGTCGGCTACTTGTAAAACATGTCCACCACCACCGCGGCGTCGAAGGCCCCTGGAATCGGCAGGGTGCGCCAGCTCAGGTCGGCGCGAAAATCATTGCGTGCCTGGCCGGAGCCCATCAGTGTCTGCAACGTAAACCAGTCATTGAAGGGCAGGCGCTGATCGCTGTCGGCGCGCGACAATGAGATGCCCACCGAGCTGTTGTTGGCCGGCACCAGCAAGCCGTTGATGACACTGCCGCCCCCCGGGGTGGTGGCGAAGCGTGCATTGACGGTGTAGGGCGTGTCACAGACTTTGCGCAGGCTGAGGTTGAAGTTCGCGGTGCTGGCCACGGCGCCGACCTGCGCCTTGCGTGATGGGGTGGGGAAGTTGACCACACTGGGGGTAATGGTCAGTTCGGGGGCGCAGGGCACGAAGCGGATGTCGTTCATGCCGGTGACGATGTAGTTGAGGTTGCTGTTGGGGTTGGTGTTGAGCCCGCGTACGCCGTCGAGCTGGAACACGCGATATTGCGCCAGGGTGCTGGCTTGACCGCTGGGCGGCGTCTTGCCGTATTTTTCGATGAATACACTGAAGTTCAGGGTAAAGCGTGCCTTGTCCCAGCCTGTGCAATTGGACCAGTTGCAACCGCGGTCGGAGTAAAAACCGGTGCCGACCTTGCCGGTGCTTTGGGTGATGGGCGCGTTGTTGTAACGGATGCCTACGCGGATGCCTTGGCCGATGCTGACGTTGGCCGGGTTGACGTAGAAATACACTTCTTCGCGGCCGTGATTGCGGTCGTCCTTGCACAACACATTCGTGGAGCGTGGGCCCGACTCCCAGATGATCGTGCCGTCCGGTGCGTCAGCCGCGACCGCCAGGGAGGTGCCAAGCGGGTTGATATCGACATAGGCGCCGCTGCCATCTTCCACGCACGACAGCGCATAGCTTGTGGCAGGGAGGGCCGCGCAGCCGCACAGCAGCAGGGGCAGTAAACGTTTGGTGAGAGACATAAATGCAGGTTTCCCGCGATTGATCACTTGAGCACCGCGCTATGGCGGGCCTGTAAACCGATATCGTTGATGCTGGTGAAGTGAAGGGTGGACCCGGCAGGCAAGGCGGTCGCTGTACTCAGGCGCTTGCTCTCATGGGGTTTGAGCAGCAGGTAGTCGCTGAGCGGCTGGGTGTCCGTTTGCACATTGATCAACGACAGGTGGAATGCGCTTGGGTTGTGGGCGATGACGCTGTGATCATCGCGGCTCCACACCAACTGTTGCAGCGCCTCGGCCGAGCCACCCTTGAGCGCGGGTGGCCGATAGAACAGCTTGAGCCGTTGGCGTATCGCAAACTGCACGCTGTTGGGGTCGGCGGATTTGAGCGGAATCTCCATGATATTGAGCCAGAACAGCGATTCGCGATCGGCGGGCAGGCCTTCACCGGCATACAAAATGCGCAGCCTGTGATGCTCGCCGGCGCCCAATTGCACCAAGGGTTCGGTGGCAACAAACGGCACAGGGCTGCCAGGCGATTCGTCTTCAGCGGTGATCCAGGTTTGCACCACCACTTGCTGTGAGGCCGGGTTGACCACGCTGATGCCGGCGGCCTTGTCCTGGCCGTAATAAATCAGGCGTGTGCCTTCGATCTTCAGCGCCGCACTGGCCGGCGGGGGCGCGAGCACCAGCAGCCCGCCGGCCAGCAACATCATTCTGAGTAAAAACATGAACACAAAAATTCCATGGCAGCGTGTGGGAACGCAGCCATGGTAGGGGCGGGTGAGTGCGAGGGCTTTGAGGCGATTCTTAAAAGTGCACAGTTGCCGTTTCAGAATCGCCTTAAAGGCATGTTCGCGCCCCGACAGTTACCGTGTTCGACGTTGAATGATCGACGCTGATGCCCAACTGTCAGGTTTACCCTATGTCCAATAAAGCCTTACGCCTTTTGATTGCCGATGCAGACCTGCTGCAGCGGATCAAGCTGGAGAAAATGCTCAACCAGCTGGGCTACCACCGCATCGCCCCCTTGAGTTCGTTCGACGAATTGCAGGCGTTGACGCGCTCCGGTTGCGTGGCGTTCGACCTGTTGATCATCAACACCGCGCTGGTGCGTTCGCGGCAGGTCAACCTGTTGAAGTACTGCCATGACAACCCATTGATTCGCCATACGCTGATCTACGACGGGCAATGCGCACAGAGCTCGGTGGTGTCGGTGTCGGTGAGCCAGACCTTGCACCTGTCACTGTCGCAATCGCCGGACTTCAACTCGCTGCGCCGCTGCATGGAGATTGTCGACCCCCAGCATAGCCTGCCGACGGTTGAGCGACCGATGTTGCGCGCCGTCGACAGCCGGGTCGCTGCACCCACGACGGCTGCGCGTAGCGTTTACCTGGGCGACCCGGCAGTGATGGCGTGCGCCGTCGGGTTATCGCCCAAGCGCTGAGCCGGCCTCAGGTGCGCCACACCGGCAGCTTGTCGTGGGCCAGTGCCCAATGCGGCAGGCCAGGCTTGAGGCACACGCCGCCGACCCAGCGCTCATGCCCGGCGTGGTCCAACCAATAAGCCTCGCCGCCCAGCACTCGATGCCCCAATGGTGTCAGCGCCAACTCGCGGCGCGGCCAGTCGCGCTCGGTTGCGGTTTCTATCAGCAAGGGGTTCGGTCCGTCTATCAATGGCCGCAGCAGCGCATGGAACATCATGTCGCCCAGGAACGGCAGCGGCTCACGCTTGGCCATCAATTCAGCGAACACCCGGCCGAACGGCACCGGCCCGGTCTCGGCGATGTAGCGCAGCGACAAGCGTTCAGTCAGTGACAGGCCATCTTCAATGCCCGGCAATTCCTGTAGCTGACGCAGTAGCGCCGGGGCGAGAAGGGGCAGGGCCGGGTGGTTGCCGTGAGCCAATTGCGCAAGCGTGACCGGCGAGCTGTCGCAGTAAGCCGACCAGGCCTGTCGGGCCAATTGCACCGCTGCGTCGTCGATCAAGCGGCGCTGCGGCCATAACCACGCCAAGACATCGGGCGCCAGTTGGCCGATGCCGATAAAGCGTTCGACTCCCGGAATACGGTCAACCTCGATCAGCTCGAGCTTTTTCGGCGCGCGCTCAAGACCGGCCAGCGCGCGGACCAGAAACAGCTGATCATAGGCGTCCGCTTCGCACCACAACACGCTGTGATCGGCGCTGGCCAGGGCGTGCAGGTGGTTGTATTCATCATCGACGCGGTGGGTCACTTCAGCCGCGTTCAGTGCAAACGCCTGGCTGATAAAGGCACTGCGCATCGCGCGGAAATCTTCACTGGGCAAATCGCGTACCGGCCCCATGCACAACGGATCGGTGAGCATGCGCAACTGCCCCTTGAACCCGGCCAGTTGCAGGCTGTGGGCAATGTCGCTGCCGCAGCGCCAGTGGGTGGTGCGGGCTTCATCGCTGGCTGCAAAGTCGGGGTGGCGGGCGGCGAAGTCGATGGCGTCGACATGCGCCTTGAGCTTGGGCCAACTGCTGAAGCCCAGCTGTTTGGCGACCTGCCATTGGGCCTGGGACAAGGTGGCGAGCGGGTCGAGGGTTTTCAGCTGCGACAACAATTCCTTGGCGCGCTTGCGCTGCTGCTCAAGGTTGAGGCGGCCGTCGGTAGTCGAGGATGAGAGGCGTGGCGACATACGATCTCCTTGCACAAACCTTTTCCGCTTTCAGGTCGGGAGTCGTAGAAATGTGATATTCAGTCAGGATCCTGGGCGCAGCCCTTTCCGCGGAAGGTGGCGTGGAGTGCGCCAGGCACGAAATATAGGCAGTGGAGTTGTGGATTGCAAGCCGTCAAGCCGAGTACCGAGTTGATGACAGACACCGTATTGATTGAAACCTGCGCCCTCACGCGCAGAGACGAGCGGCGCCAAGTGGCGTTGCTGCAACCCACGGATTTCAGCCTGAAGCGCGCCGACCGCGTGTCCATCACCGGCTCCTCCGGCTCGGGTAAAAGTGTGTTCCTGCGCGCGCTGGCGTTGCTGGATGCGCCCACGTCGGGGCAGATCCTGTGGAACCACCAGCCGATTGCGAATGCGCAGATTCCCCACTACCGCAGCCGCATCAGCTACCTGTCGCAACGCCCGGCACTGCTTGAGGGCACGGTGGAGGACAACCTGCGCTTGCCATTCAGCCTCAAGACCCTGCGCACGCGCCGCTTCGACCTGCAAGCGGTGACCAAGCTGCTGGAGCATGCCGGTAAAAGCCCGGACTTCCTGGGCAAAAACGCCGGCGACCTGTCCGGCGGAGAGTCCCAGGTGGTGTCATTGATCCGCACCTTGCAACTGAACCCCGAAGTGCTGTTGCTGGATGAACCGACGGCCGCCCTCGACCCCACGTCCTCCCGTGATGTCGAGGCACTGATCAGCGCCTGGTATGCCGCCGACAACGCCCGCGCCTATATCTGGGTATCCCATGACCTCGACCAGGCCCGGCGCATGAGCGATATCCACCTGCACATGAGCGCCGGCGTTTTGAGCGGAGCGGCCCAGCCATGAATTATCAAAACCTCACCGCGCTCGACATGGGCATCGCCGCCTCGCTGATTCTTATCAACGGCGCGCTGTCGCTGTTGCTGCGTCTGGGCCTTGGCCGCCAATTGCTGTGGGCGGCCGTGCGTACCGTGGTGCAATTGCTGGCCATCGGTTACCTGCTGGGCTGGGTGTTCGCGTTCGCTTACTGGTATGTGGTGCTGCCGCTGATGTGTGCGATGACCCTGATCGCCGGGCTCTCGGCGGCGGGGCGCGGGCGCCGCACCTACCGTGGGCAACGGGTCGACAGCATTCTGTCGGTGTGGGGCAGTTCGTGGCTGGTCACGGCGGTGGGGTTGTTTGCGGTGATCCGTATCCACCCGTGGTACGAGCCGCAGTATGCGATTCCGATCCTCGGCATGATCCTCGGCAATACCCTCACCGGCGTGTCCTTGGGCATTGAGCGCATGACCCAGGAACTGACCTCGGGGCGCAACACCATCGAGATGATCCTGGCACTTGGCGGTTCACGCTGGGAAGCCGCCCAGGAGGCGATCCGTCAGGCCGTGCGCGCCGGGATGATCCCGACGCTGAACCAGATGACCGTGGTCGGCATCGTCAGCCTGCCCGGCATGATGACCGGCCAGGTGCTGGCCGGTGAGAGCCCGGTGGACGCGGTGCGTTACCAGATCGTGATCATGTTTCTGATCGCCGCCTCCTCGGCCTTGGGCACGGTAGGTGCGGTGCTGCTCACCTACCGTCGGTTGTTTTCCAACAGCCACCGGTTCTTGCGCGATCGGCTAGAGGAACGCGCTTGAACCTCAGGTGTTGTTGCAACCCTTGGCAATCGAGTCTTCATTGGAGGTGTACGGCCGCGACGCGCCATCCATGGCGCGGGGCGGCTAAACCGGCATCCCTGCCGGTTTACCCCCCAAATCACTGTCAGATTCCGGCCATCGTGTTTAACGGGGCGATTTCAGATCAAGATCAAGATCACAAGCGCAGATCAAAAGACCGCTGACTTCGTCATCGAAAAGGATGTAAGGGCCAGAGCAACAGCAACAGCAAAGCCATACTCGGTCAACTGTGGGAGCTGGCTTGCCTGCGATGGCATCAACTCGGTGAGCCTGATATACCGAGGTGTCCGCATCGCAGGCAAGCCAGCTCCCACATTTAACCGAGTAAGACCAGGGCGATGGAGGTTACTCCACGACCTCACCCTGCCCAAACGCCGCCACAACTGCGGCCAAGCTCAGTCGGTCACACCAAAATCCAGCACCACTTTCATCGCCTGGGTCTTGTCCGCCGCCAGTTCAAACGCCTGCACCGCCTGCTCAAACGGCACGGTATGGGAGATCACCGGCTTCACATCGATGATCCCGCGATTGAGCAAATCCACGGCCTGGGCAAACTCACTGTGAAAGCGGAAGGTGCCGCGCAAGTCGATCTCGCGACTGACCAGCAGGTTCAACGGCAACGACACATCGCCGCCGAGTCCGACCGTCACCAGCACACCCCGTGGCGCGATGCATTCCAGGCCATTGCGCAAGGCCTGGGCACTGCCGGAGACTTCGAACATCACCTCGAAATAGCCTTTTTCGGCGGTGTAGCGCTTGAGCGCATCCGCGCCGTCGGCAATGTTGTGGGTGCGCGTGGCGCCCATTTTTTCGGCGCAGGCGAGGGCGCTGGCGGACAGGTCCACGGCGACGATTTCACCGGCACCGGCGGCGCGCAGGCTGCCGATCAGCAGGTTGCCGATGGGGCCGCAACCGGTCACCAACACGCGTTTGCCGAACACCGCGCCGGCGCGTTGAATCGCGTGCAAACCCACCGACAGCGGCTCGGCCAGCGCACCTTCGGCCAGGCTCACGTGGTCGGCCAGCCGATGTGCCTGATGCGTCTCGATCACCAGGCTCTGGCGAAACGCGCCCTGAATATGCGGAAACGGCATCGCACTGCCGTAGAAACGCATGTTCAGGCAATGATTCGGCAGGCCTTGATGGCAGTAACGGCAACTGCCGCACGGGCGCGACGGCGATACGCTGATGCGCTGGCCAACCTTGAACAACCCGGCATCCGCACCCACGGCGTCGATCACCGCCGACACCTCATGGCCGAGCACCATCGGCTCGCGCAGGCGCACGGTGCCGAAGCCGCCGTGCTGGTAGTAATGCAGGTCCGAGCCGCAGATACCGCCACGGGCGATGCGCACGCGCAGTTGATCGGGGGCGAGGGGTTGCGGTTCGTCCTGGGGGTCGACCCGCAGGTCTTTGGAGGCGTGACAGACGATAGCGTGCATACAATTCTCCGGTTTACAGCGACGCGGTGATACCACCGTCGACGTACAGAATATGGCCGTTGACGAAGCTGGCGGCGTCACTGGCAAGGAACACGGCGGCACCGGCCAGTTCGGCCACGTCGCCCCAACGACGACTCGGCGTGCGTTGCACCAGCCAGTCGCTGAACTCGGGGTTGGCCACCAGGTTGGCGTTCAACTCCGTCTTGAAATAGCCGGGGCCGATGCCATTGACCGTCAAGCCATGGGGGCCCCAATCGATGGCCATGCCCTTGGTGAGCATCTTCAACGCGCCTTTGCTGGCCGCGTACGGCGCGATGCCGGGGCGGCCCAGCTCACTTTGTACCGAACAGATATTGATAATGCGCCCGCGCTTGCGCGGGATCATCGCCCGCGCCACGGCCTGCCCAACCAGAAAGGCACTGTCCAGGTTCGTGCTGATCAACTCGCGCCAGTGTTGCTCGCTGTAGTCCTCCAGCGGCCCACGCCGTTGCATGCCGGCGTTGTTCACCAGAATCTCCAGCGGGCCGAGGCGCGCTTCGATGTCCGCCACGGCGGCCTGGATCGCCGCGCTGTCGGTTACATCAAACGCCTGGGTGTGCACCGTCAACCCTTCGGCCGCCAGCAGCGCCGCCGCATCGCGCAAGGTGCTGCGGTTGCGCCCGTTGAGCACCACCTGCGCCCCGGCCTGGGCCAGGCCGCGGGCAATCGCCAGGCCGATACCGGCACTGGAACCGGTGACCAGCGCCAGCCGGCCATCAAGGCGGAAGTTGTCTAGAACGCTTTGCATGAGCTACCTCTCCTAACGCTTCACACTACCAACGACAGCAGCATGATGAACTCCAGGGCGACAAAGGGATGGACCTTGAGGTGGGTGATCAACAATATCTATCCGATAATCGTAACCCGCGCGACCAGCAGCCGATACGTGGGGTCCTTGTTCGGATTGTTATAGGCCACGCCCCGTCATATCGTGTATGAATTGGGCTTACTTCACCCCAGGCGCTGGGCAGCGTCCAATTTTCATTTGTGATCGGGTGATCACTCTTTGTGATAACCATTGCTGATAGCTGAGAGAATTTAATGGAGTTAAAGCACTTGCGCGCCTTCGTGGTGCTCGCCCAGGAGCTGCATTTCGGCCGGGCGGCGGCGCAGTTGTCGATCGTGCAGCCGGCGTTGAGCATGCAAATCAAGGGGCTGGAAAGCGGCCTGGGCGTGCGCCTGCTGGACCGTAACCGCCACTCGGTCACACTGACCGACGCGGGCCGTGCGTTCCTGCCTGAAGCCCAGGCCACCTTGCACCAGGCCGCTCGGGCGGCAGAGGCGGCGCGGGCGTCCAGCCGCGGTGAAATCGGCCGGGTGCGCCTGGGGTTTGTGTCATCGGTGCTCCCGCAATTGCTGCCGCAACTGATCCGTGCCGTGCACCAGCGTTACCCGCGCATCGAACTGGAACTCAAGGACATGCCCGGCCCCGACCAAGCCGCGGCGTTAAAAAATGGCCAGTTGGATTTCGGCCTGATGCGCCTGCCGGCCGCCCACCCCGGCGTGCAGACCCGGGCGGTATTGCGTGAGCGTTTCTGCGTGGCGCTGCCGATGGATCACCCTTTGGCGGCCCTGGAATCCATCCAGCCTGCCGACCTGCTCGCGTTGCCGGTGTATATCCTCGCCAGGCGTTACGCGCCGGGGTTCTACGATGAGTTTATCCAGGCGGTCGGCATGCCCTTGGACATCGCCAGCGAGCTGGGCGAGTTCACCACTATGCTCGCGCTGGTCTCGGCCGGGTTGGGCATCGGCGTATTGCCGCAGCAGGCGGCGCGGGCGTTGCCGGTCAATTGCGTGTCGCGGCCTTTGCAATTGGGCGGGTTTGAGGCCAGCACCGGGTTGGCCTGGGCCGAGTTGGACAGTGCAGTGAAGACCACCTTGTTCAACCTGATCGTGGAATTGTTTGGCGAGTGATTGTTTCATTGGGTGAAATGCTCGATTGTAAAGTCTGGTGATTCCATCGATCCGGGCAGCGGTGGAGTATGCGTGGTGTCAACCCCACCACTTTGGAGCCTCTGATGTCCCAGCCTGCGATCAAGCTGTATGGTTTCCCCTTGTCCGGCCATTCCCACCGGGTCGAGCTGATGTTGTCGCTGCTGGGTTTGCCCAGTGAATTTATCCTGATCGACCTCAAGCAGGGCGCGCAGAAAGCGCCGGACTTTATTGCCAACCTCAACCGCTTCGGCCAGGTGCCGGTGATAGACGATAACGGCACGGTGTTGGCCGACTCCAACGCGATTCTGCTGTACCTCGCCAACCAATATGGCCACGGCCAATGGCTGCCGAGTGACCCCGTCGGCCAGGCTCGCGTGCAGCGCTGGCTGTCGGCGGCTGCCGGCCCACTGCACGCCGGGCCCGCTGCTGCGCGGCTGGCGCTGGTCTTTGGTGCCGACGTCGATACCGTCACGGCCATCAGCCGTTCCCATGCGCTGCTCAAGCGGGTGGAGGAACAACTGAGCCAAAGCCGCTTTTTGGTCGGCGAGCGGCCGAGCATTGCCGATGTGGCGTTCTACACCTACGTGGCCCATGCACCGGAAGGCAATGTGTCGCTGGCCGACTACCCTCATGTGCGTGCCTGGCTTGCCGGCATCGAGGCATTGCCGGGGTTTGTCGGCATGCCGCGCAGTGCCGTGGGTCTGCAATCAAAGTAGTGTTCAAGAGGCATGCCGATGGATCGATTTCATGAGATGCAAGTGTTCGTGGCGGTGGCCGAGGAAGAGGGTTTCGCCGCAGCTGCGCGGCGCCTGAACACCTCGCCGCCCAGCGTGACCCGAGCGATTGCCGCCATGGAACAACGTATCGGCACGCAGTTGCTGGCACGCACCACCCGCAGCCTGCACCTGACCGAAGCCGGCCAGCGTTACCTGGAAGATTGCCGCCGTATCCTCGCCGAGCTCGATGAGGCCGAGGAAGCGGCGGCGGGCAGCTACGCCATTCCCGCTGGGCACTTGACGGTGACCGCGCCGGTGCTGTTCGGCGAGCTGTATGTGGCGCCGGTGCTGGGGGATTACCTGGACCGCTTTCCCTTGGTGAATATCAACGCCTTGCTGGTCGACCGCGTGGTCAACATGGCCGACGAAGGCGTTGACGTGGCCGTGCGCATCGGCCATCTGCAGGCGCCGGGGCAGCAGGCGATAAAGGTCGGAGAAGTGCGCCGGGTGGTGTGTGCATCGCCCGGTTACCTCGACCAGCATGGTCGGCCGCAGCGGCCCGAGCAATTGCGTGAGGCCAGGATCGTCACCTCATCATCCAGCCAACTGGTGAGTGAATGGGCCTTCGTCGACGCCGGGCGGCCATTGACGGTGCCCATCGAGCCGCGTCTGGTGGTCACGGCGAATAACGCGGCGATCAACCTGGCGCGCCTCGGCTGGGGCATGACGCGGGTGCTGTCTTATCAGGTGGCGGCCGCGGTGGCGGCGGGGGAGTTGGAGGTTGTGCTGGAGGATTTTGAAGCGCCTCCGCTGCCGATCCAGGTGGTGTTCCAAAAAAGCGGCCGTGTGCCGGCCAAGGTCCACACCTTTGTGGATTTCCTCACCCATCGCCTCGGGCAGGACGCCGCCCTGAACCCGGCGATGAAGCGGCGCGGCTGATGCAACGCTATCGCGACATGCAGCTGTTTGCCGCGCTGGCCGATCAGCCCAGCCTGGCTTCGGCGGCGCGCCAGGCCCAAGTCTCCGGGCCGACCCTGATCCGCGCAGTCGCGCGCCTGGAGACCCGCCTGCGGGTGCCGTTACTGCAACGCAGCACACGCGGCGTGAGCCTGACAGCAGCGGGCAGCGCCTATCTGGCTGACTGTGTGCGGTTGCTGGCAGCCGTCGATACCGCCGAGGCTTCGGCCAAAGGCTTGCACGTGCAGGCCCAGGGCAACTTGCAGGTGTACTTGCCGTTTCTGTTCAGCCGTTATGTGATGGCGCCGATATTGGCCGGCTACATGGACAGTTACCCCGACGTGCGCCTGGTGGCGCGCTACCACGACGACTACCCGAACCTGCACGAAGCGGGGCTGGATGTGGCGATTCTGGTCGGCGAATTGCCCAATTCATCGCTGATCGCCCGGCCGGTGGGGCAGGTGCGGCATATCCTGTGTGCCAGCCCCGATTACCTCGCCACCCACGGCGAACCCCGGCATCCGGTTGAGCTTAAACAGCATCGGCTGATTGCCGGTGCCGACCCGGTGGCCTGGGATTTTCAAGGCTTGCAGCTCAAGGCCCGTGCGCGCTTGAGCTGCACCACCGCGCAAGGTGAAATCAACGCGGCGGTGCAGGGTGCGGGGGTGACTCGTTGCCTGAGTTACCCGGTTCACCAGCACTTGCTGGACGGCCAGTTGCGCCGTGTGTTGCGTGACTTCGAACCGCCGCCGTTACCGGTGCATGTGGTGTACCGCGAGGGACGCAACGCACCGATGCGCGTGCGCAGTTTTGTCGACCATTGCGTGGCGGCGCTGCGTGAGCATCCGGCATTTCAGTTGGTGAAATAGTGGATTGCCCAGTGTGGGCATTCTCACCCTGGCAGGCAGGGCGCAGCATGGGCACCTCCAACCTGAGGTGCTCACCATGAACCCAGTCGAACAATCCCCGTGGCACGCCGGCGAACGGCACGTGCAGGCAAGCGCCGGCGCGGCTGAGCGTATGGCCGTGGTCGGGCCCAAAGTCATTCGCGATCACTTGCCGGAGCAGCATCGGGACTTTTACCCGCTGTTGCCCTACCTGATACTCGGCGTGGTGGATGCCCAGGGTGTTCCGTGGGCAACGATGCTTGAAGGTGCGCCGGGCTTTGCACATTCACCCGACCCACACACCTTGCAGGTCGACTGCTTGCCGTCCAAAAGCGACCCGGCGCTTGCCGCCTTGCACACCGGCGCCAGCGTAGGCTTGCTCGGCATTGACCTGAATACCCGGCGCCGCAACCGTATGAACGGCCGCCTTGGCAGCCTGGACCACGAAGGCTTTTCGGTCGACGTGGTACACACCTATGGCAACTGCCCCAAATACATCCAACTGCGCCCCGTTGACGGTATCGCCCGCAAGCCCGGCACCACGCTCGAGCGCCTCAACGGCCTGGACGCTGCGGCCCAAACACTGATCCGCAAGGCCGACACCTTCTTCGTCGCCAGTTACGCCGACGTGGACGGCGCACGCTCGGTGGACGTTTCACACAGAGGCGGCAATACCGGGTTTGTGCGGGTTGAAGGCAACGTGCTGACCATCCCGGATTTTGCCGGCAACCTGTTCTTTAATACCCTGGGCAATTTGCAGCTCAACCCGGTGGCGGGTTTGCTGTTTATTGATTTTGAGTCGGGCGATGTGTTGCAGGTTGCCGGGCGTACTTCGCTGATGCTTGAGGGGCCCGAGGTCGCCCGTTTCGAGGGTGCGCAGCGCTTGTGGACGGTAACGGTGGAGCAGGTCATACGCCGCCCGGCAGCATTGGCGTTGCGCTGGCAGAACTGATCGTTCCCACGCTCTGCGTGGGAATGCCGCCCCGGACGCTCCGCGTCCCGATGTCTGCGCATAGCTGAGCCTTGCGCAGTGTGACGCGGAGCGTGGGAACGATCGGTCCGCCGAAATGTTGCTGGATGTTGAATTACCAGATTGAGCAGCATCCCTGGGTTAGCTTTGTTTGCCTACCGACAACAAGGACAGGTCATGCAACGCAAAGTCATCAATCCCACCTCCGTGTTCAACTCCCTGCAATACGGCTTCAGCCAGGCCCTCGAAGTGCCGCCTGGCCGGCGCATCATGCTCTCCGGACAAGTGGGGGTGGATGTCGAGGAGCGTACCATCGGCCCAGGCATCGCCGAGCAGACCACCACCGCCTTGGATAATATCGAAAAGGTGCTGGCCGAGGTCGGCGGCAATCTGGCCGATGTGATCATGCTGCGTCTGTACATCGTCGAGTCCGTCCGTGAGCAGCAGGAGCCCATAGCCCAGGCGCTGCGTGAGCGCTTCCCGCACAACCCGCCGCCGTCTTCGTGGATTATCGTCAGCGGGCTGTCGTTGCCTGAGTGGTTGATCGAGATCGAGGCGGAAGCGGTGATTTGAAGACGGTTTTTCGAATGGCGAGCGGTGTTGCTCGTCAGCAGTAGTCAAACCGCGAATGCCCCCGTACCATTCGCCCCCTCGCAGTGACGCGAGGTGCAGCGCCAGGAAGGCTCATCCTATGTTTGCCCTGACCGCCTGCAGTTATTTTTTTGCCCGTGTTCAGGATCCGACATGTTTTGTTTCCCCAGGCCCCAGGCCTTGTTCTTAATGGCATTAGCCCTGACGGGGTGTGGCACTCAGTCCGCGTCGCTGGTCAGTCAACCGTTGCAACCTGGCCCTCAGGAACCGGTGGCTTATCTGGTCGGGTCAATCGGCCCACAGAACTTCAACGCTTCCCCCGCACCTAACCAGCGCCTGCTGTTTCGCAAGCGCGGTTCTGAGTTCGGCGCTGCGGCGGTATGGGTCGGTATGGGGCAGCAAACGCCTCAGGATGTGAAAGACGCAGCCGGTGCCGCCAGCGTGTTCGTGCTGGCGCTCAAACCTGGAGATTATGAATTTTACGATTTTCAGTTCTTCTCCAGTAACTATTCCCCCACCCTTGGCACCACCTACACCTCGGTCCAGGCGCGAGAAAAGTTCAACCTGCCGCTGCGCTTGCAGGCCGGCAAGGCCTATTACCTCGGAGAGTTTCGTTCGCTGTGCCTCGGTGCTTCCCTGTGCGCCTTTCGCTGGCGCGATCAACAAGGCCGCGATGAACCCCTCGCGCGCCAGTACGTTCCGGGCTTGCCGAGCCTGAAGGTACTGGCCCTGGATTATCGCAGCGCCGCCCCTTATATCATCGCGCCGTTACCTGTCGGCGCGGACCAGAACACCCTGCACGAGACTCGTCCATGAGCCGCCTTGTTACCCTCAGCGCCGTGGCGCTGCTGACGGGGTGTGCAACCACCCACACGCTGCCTGAACGGGCTTTGCCTGACGGCAAGGAATACCTCAAGCCGATCCACGTCATGATCGATGACCCGCTCAATGCTGCGCAATTTCGTAACCAACTGCGCGAAACCGGGGTGTTTCGCACTGTCGAAAGTGGCCGGGGCAACCCCGAGGACTACTCGGTGTGGGTCCGGTTCAATGTTCAGCGCGACATGCCGCCTTTTCCTCTGGTACTGCTGAGCGCGGCAACCCTGTTCCTGCTGCCCTTGTCGGTTAGCGTCGACACCACCACTGAGTTTTCCCTGCAACATAATGGCAAGCAGCTCAAGCAATACAGTTACCGCAACGTCACCCATAAATACTCTTGGCTGCTGGATGGCCCCGGCGCAATGGAGCAGCAAAACGTCCACCGCGTCGCACGCGCCTTTGCCGAAGATGTACAGCGCGACGGCCTGCTGCCTGAGGAGCATGCACAATGATCAGAGCTTCTGTGTTGGCTGTCGTGCTGGTGCTTGGCGGTTGCAGCACCGCCCTCAAACCATTGGATTACAAGGCCGAGCGCGCCTATGTACCGATGAGCGTCACTATGCCATCGCCCGCGTCGCGGTTTGAGCAGCAACAGCAGCGCGAAGTCATACAGCGCTTGCGTGATACCGGTGCCTTCAGCTTCCTTGATGGCGGCTTCAGCAAGACCGGCTACAGCCTGTTGGTGGATCAGGGCGGCGGTAAAGGGGCCGGCGTGCTACCGGCACTGCTCGGTGCGTTAACGCTGCTGACCGTGCCTGTGCCTTACACCTACGAGCGTCAGTTGCACGGCTCGTTGTACAAGGACGGTCAGCTGTTGAAGACCTACGCCTACAAGCGTGGTGGTTGGACGGCTACGACCTGGTACATCCCCATGACCGAGCCGCGCAGCGAAAGTGAAATGCTCAGTGAAATGATGCGCGACCTGGATCGGGATCGCCTTATTCCCTACCAGTAATAACCGGTCACTCGCGCCCACACCCGAACAACGGCGGCGTATTTCAGCCGGCTTTTCCTTCGTTATGCGCAGGTGCCACCGGGGAAATATCGGCTGCGGCAGTCGGGCTTGGGTAGACGCTCCAGGCGCCGCCCAGTGCCGTGTACAGGTTGACCTTCGCGACCCGTTGCGCCAGCCGATCGACGATCAGCGCCTGCTGCGAACTGAATAACGAACGCTGTGCATCCAGGAACGTCAGGTTGCTGTCCACGCCGCTGCGGTAACGGTGCCGGTCAGATCGCCCGGTACTTTCTGTCGCTTGCCGGCGCAGCGGGCCGCTGGTACTCGGGGATCAGCGAGCAACCGCCGAGCATCCAGGCCATGCCAAGGGTGGAAAGGGTGGCTTTTTTCATCAGGCGCCAACCATCCATTTGGCCAGGCCATGGCGCCCACTCACGCCGAGCTTGGCGGCGGCGCGCTTGAGGTAGGTCTCGATCGAGCTGTTTTTAACACTGAGCTTTTCCGCCATTTGCGGCACGGTGCCGCCGGTCAACAGGCCCAGGCACACCTCCTGTTCACGCGCCGACAGGGTGATATCGCTGAGGGACAGACGCTTGTAGAACTCGCGTTGTAAATGTGACTGTTCCAGCTGGCTGTGGTCCGGTTCGGCCTGGCTGTGGGGGGCCTGGCGCACAATCTGCGCGTGCCGTTCCAGCAAAGGCAACAGGGTGTCCGACAAGCACTTGAGAAACGACAACTCAGCCAGTGAAAAGCCTTGTTGGGTCGGCGGGCGGTAAAACGAAATCACGCAGCGTCGGTTGCCCTGGCGCGACACCAGGTTGCACTGGTGCGAGGTGCCGCGCGGGTGCGCGCCGTTCGCCTTGGCCTTCATCTGGATCAGCAACGGGTCTTGCATGCGCAGCATTTCCCGCAGCAGCGGGTGGTCATTGAGCGCATGCACCGGCTGGGGCGCCGGCAGGTGTTTTTTCAACCCGGCGCTGCCCAGCAACTGGATATCGACCGCGCTGTCACGTAGTTCGTCCAGGGTCCACTCACTCAGGTCGACCAAGTGGATCGGTACCCATTTATCCACCAGATGCAGCATGTTGGCGGCGAAATGTTCCTGGCCGCTGTTTGAAATCAATTCACCCATTTCGGCGTAGAACTGCGGGCTGTGGGCGCCGCCAATAGTAGAAGTCAGACTCATAGCCATCTCATCCTTGATGTCGAAAACCGTCATCGGGTGCCCTGGGTCTGTGTGGGGCGGCCCGTACTCCTTGAACGTGACTTTTCTTTAACGTCATTCGGCGTTCGAGATTTCATTTAGCCATAGCGATTTGTCCTACGTATGTAGCGGAAACGAGGGACACAAGCTGCCATAAAATCCACGTCATTAATTCGACGCTTCAGACGAAGTATTCCGCCTACGAAGAGCCGTGACTCAATATTAGATTTATTTAAGCTATTGATATTCAAAGTAAATATTAATTATTGCGACAGGCCTGGAAGAACTGGCCACGGCCAGATGTAGCCAATTTCCTACAGCGCTTTAATCGTTTCAGCCGTCAACCATCAGCCAAGCCCGTTTCTATCCATTTGAATGTCCGGGTTTCTGGGGTCAGACACCCTCAGAGCTGCATGCTCAAATCCGGCAATTTTGGCGAAATGGGCCCGTGCACGGCCGTGCCTGACTCCTATTGAGAAGGATCTTATGAAGCATTCCCCAAGCTTCCCCCTCACTGCCGCCCAGCAGGACATCTGGCTCGACCAACTGCGAGCGGGCGACTCACCGCTGTACAACATTGGCGGCTATGTCGATTTTGCCGGGCCCGTGGTGCCGGAACTGATCCAGCGCGCCGTCGAGTTGCTGGTGGCCAGGCACGATGCCTTGCGCACCCAGCTGCACAGCGATGCCGATGGCTTGCCGCGACAGACCTTCGACGCTGCGCTGACGGTGCAGGTACAACGGCACGACTTCTGTGCGCTGCAAGACCCACAGGCGGCAAGCCAGGCGCTGATGCAGGCGCAAATGGCCCGGCCCTACGCAATGAGTGGCGAACCGCTGTTCCGGTTTTTCCTGGTCAAGCTCGATGACGATCACTACCGCCTCGGCACCCAGGCCCATCACCTGATCCTCGATGGCTGGGGCTTTGGCCAGATGCTGCAGTCCCTGGCCCGGCTGTACACCGACCTTGAGCAGGGGCGGCAACCGGAGCCGTACGCGCCGTCGTATATCGACTTTATCGACACCGACCAGCGTTACCAGGAGTCGGCCCGTTACGCCCGGGATCGCGCTTACTGGCTGGACAAATACCAGGTGTTGCCCGAGCCGTTACTGACGCCGCGCCACAACGCCCCGGCGCCGAGCAACACCTGGGTGGAGCCGTTTGCGGTGACGCTGCTCAATCGCATGGAACAAGTCGCCAACCGTTACCAGGCTTCGGCCTTCCATGTGCTGCTGGCGGCGCTGTACGTGTATTTCACCCGCACCAGCCAGCGTGATGCATGGGTGGTGGGGCTGCCGATCCTCAACCGTTCCAACGCACGTTTTCGTTCCACCGTGGGCTTGTTCACCCAGGTCAGTGCGGTGCGCTTTCAGTTCGCCGCGCACTTGCCGTTCAGCGCGCTGGTGCGCGGTGTGCGTGACCAGCTCAAGCAGGACTTTCGCCACCAGCGTTTTCCCCTGAGCGAGATGAACCGAGAGCTGGGCCTGCGCCGTACCGATCGCGGCCAGTTGTTTGATTTGTCGGTGTCCTTTGAGCAGGACGATCACGACCTGCGCTTCGGCCAGGTCCAGGCCCGCGCGATCAAGGTTTCCAACCACCACGAGTTGCTGCCGATTGCCTTCCACCTGCGCAGCAACCGTTATCAGGACACCGCGTGCCTGCACTGTGTGTACAACGAAGCGTGGTTTCGCGAGGACGAGGTGCAGGCGTTGGCGCAGCGCTTCACCTGGCTGCTGGAGCAGGGGTTGGCCAATACCGCGTTGCCGCTGGCTGAATTCGCCCTGGTGACGCCGGCCGAACAGCTCCGGTTGCAGCAATGGAATGCCACCGCACACGCGCATGCCGGTACGCAAACCCTGCATCGACGCATCGAGGCGCAGGCGGTGCGCACGCCCGACGCCATCGCGGTGGCGCATCTGGGCCGGCAATTGACCTACGCCCAGCTCGATCAGCAGGCCAATGCCCTGGCCCACCAACTGCTCGAACATGGCGTGCAGGCGGATGACCGCGTGGCCATTGTGGCGCGGCGCGGGCTCGACACCGTGGCCGGGTTGCTGGCGATCCTCAAGGCCGGCGCCTGCTACGTGCCGGTGGACCCGGCCCATCCGGCCGAGCGCCTGCACTACCTGTTGCACGACAGTTCACCGGTGGCGGTGCTGACCCAGCACGACTTGCTGGCGCGCCTGCCGATGCTCGACGTGCCGATAATCCGTCTGGACCTGCCGACCCATGGCCGCAGCGACAGCCCACCGGTGGCGGTCACGCCGTCGAACCTTGCGTATGTGATCTACACCTCAGGCTCCACCGGTTTGCCCAAAGGCGTGATGGTCGAGCACCACACCGTGTCCAACCTGGTGGACTGGCACTGCCGCGCCTTCAACCTGCACGCGGGCAGCCATACGGCCAGCGTCGCCGGCTTCGGTTTTGACGCGATGGCCTGGGAGGTCTGGCCGGCGTTGTGCGTGGGCGCGACCTTGCACCTGGCGCCCGTCCAGGACGATGCCCAGGACATTGATGCGCTGCTCAGCTGGTGGCGTGCGCAGCCGTTGGACGTGTGCTTCCTGCCGACCCCGGTGGCCGAGTACGCCTTCAGCCAGCGCCTGCCACACCCGACCTTGCACACCCTGCTGATCGGCGGCGACCGCCTGCGCAGCTTCAGCCGCGCGCAAACCTATGACGTGATCAACAACTACGGCCCCACCGAAGCCACGGTGGTCGCCACTTCCGGGCGTGTCGCGGCAGGCCAGGCGCTGCACATCGGCGCGCCCATCGACAATGCCACGGTGTACGTGCTGGATGAACAGCGGCGCCCGGTGCCGATTGGCGTGGCGGGGGGGCTGTATATCGGCGGCAAGGGTGTGGCGCGGGGTTACCTGAACCAGCCTGAACTGAGCGCCGAGCGCTTTGTGGATGACCCGTTCAACGCGGGCCGGATGTACCGCACCGGCGATTTGGCGCGCTGGCTGCCCGAGGGCAACCTTGAGTACCTGGGCCGCAATGACGACCAGGTGAAAATCCGTGGCGTGCGCATCGAACTGGGGGAAATCGAAACCGCGCTGGCCAGCCATCCGGCGGTCCAGGAAGCCGTGGTGCAGTGTCGCGAAGGCCAACTGCTGGCCTGGTTTGTCGCCCGGCACAGCGTCGAAATCGAAGCGTTGCGTGCTCATCTGCACGCTTCGCTACCCGATTACATGCTGCCGGCGGCCTATGTGCGTTTGCACGCGTTGCCCCTGACCGCCAACGGCAAGCTCGACCGCAAGGCGCTTCCCGCGCCCACGCCACACGCCTTTGTCACGCGGCTGTTCGAGGCGCCGCACGAGGGCGCGGAAACCCTTCTGGCGCAGGTCTGGGCTGAGTTATTGCAGGTGCAGCAAGTGGGGCGCCACGACCATTTCTTCGAACTGGGCGGCCACTCGCTGTTGGCGGTGCAGTTGGTGCAGCGCATGCGCCAGGTGGGCTTGCATGCCGATGTGCAGGTGTTGTTCGGCCAGCCGACGCTTGCCGCGCTGGCGGCGGTCAGTGGCGGCAGCGAGGTCCAGGTGCCGGGCAATCGTATTGCGCCAGGTTGCAGCCACATCACCCCGGACATGCTCGCACTGGCCGAACTCGACCAGCCGAGCCTGGACCGTATCGTCGCCGGTATCCCCGCAGGCGCGGCCAATGTGCAGGAAATCTACCCGCTGGCGCCGTTGCAGGAGGGCTTGCTGTACCACCACCTCACGGACGAGCGCGACCCCTACCAGCAACATGCGCTGTTCAGTTTTGCCCGTCGCGAACAGTTGGAGGCGTTTGCCCAGGCGTTGCAGCAGGTGATCAACCGTCACGACATCCTGCGCACCAGCCTCGTGTGGGATGCGCTGGAACAACCGATGCAAGTGGTGTGGCGCCAGGCGCAGTTGCGCGTCGAACCGCTGCACGATCAACACGCACCGCTGGATTTGCGCCAGGCGCCGCTGATGGCGCTCGATTACGCCGAGGAGCCGCACAACCAGCGTTGGGTCGCCAAGTTGCGCTTCCATCACCTGGTCAATGACGCCACCTCGACCACCGTGCTGGTGGATGAAATTCGCGCTCACCTGCTGGGCCAACAGGCGCAATTGCCGGAACCGGTGCCTTACCGCAACGTGGTCGCGCAGACCCGTTCGGCAGCGCGCCAGGCGGCCCATGAAGCGTTCTTTCGCGAGCGCCTGGCCGACGTTGACGAGCCGACCCTGGCGTTCGGCTTGCAGGAGCGCCAGGCCAATCGCGCCGACATCGAAGCGGCCGAACGGCCCCTGACCGACGCCCTCAACCGGCGCCTGCGCGCCCAGGCGCGGGCGCTGGGGGTCAGTGCCGCGAGCCTGTTTCACCTGGCCTGGGCCCAGGTGCTCAGCCGGGTGGCGGGCCGCGATGATGTGGTATTCGGCACCGTGTTGCTCGGCCGTTTGCAAGCCGGCGAAGGCGCTGATCGAGCCCTCGGCATGTTCATCAACACCTTGCCGCTGCGCCTGCGCCTGGCCGGGCAAAGCGTGGTCGCTGCGCTGGCAGACACCCATGCGCAACTGAGCGCGCTGGTCGCCCATGAACAGGCCTCCCTGGCGCTGGCCCAGCGTTGCAGCGGCACATCGCCGTTGTTCAACAGCCTGCTTAACTATCGGCACACGGCGGCAGACCGAGACCTGAACCTGGTGCCGGGCATTGCCCTGCTCAGCAGTGAAGACATCCTCAGCTACCCGCTGATGCTCACGGTCGACGACATCGCCAGCGGCTTTCGCCTCACGGCCAAGGCGCCGCGCAAGGTCGGTGCCGAGCGGTTGCTGGGTTATCTCGAGACGGTGTTGCATGGCCTGGCGGATGCCCTTGAACAGGCGCCGACCACACCCCTGCGCGAAGTACAGGTGCTGCCGGCCAGCGAACTGAAAAGGTTGTTGCTGGACTTTAATGCGACCCACACCGACTACCCCGAAACCCTCACCGTCCAAGCCCTGTTTGAAGCCCATGCGCGGCAGATTCCCAATGCCATTGCGGTGCAGGCCGGCGAACGGCAATTGACCTACCGCGAGCTCAATGAGCGCGCCAACCAGCTCGCCTTTCACCTGCGCGAGCGCGGCGTCCGGCCGGATTCGCGTGTGGCGCTGTGCGTCGAGCGCGGGCTGGAGCTGGTGGTGGGTTTGCTGGCGATCCTCAAGGCGGGTGGCGCCTATGTGCCGCTGGACCCGGGCTATCCGCGCGAACGCCTGGCCTACATGCTCAGCGACAGTCAGCCCGTGGCGTTACTGGTGCACGCGGCCACCCGTGACTTGCCCGGCGAGGTGTCGATGCCCGTGATCGACTTCGACCGCTGCGCCTGGAACCAGGCACCTGTCGGCAACCCGTTGGTGCCCGGTTTGAGCGTCGCCAACCTGGCCTACGTGATGTACACCTCCGGCTCTACCGGCACGCCCAAAGGCGTGATGATCGAGCATCGCGGCTTAAGCAACCTCATGCACTGGGGCTCCCGGCTGTGCCCGCATGCCCAGGGCGGCGCCTTGTTGCAACGTGCGCCGTTCAGCTTCGATGGCTCGGTGTGGGAGCTGTTCTGGCCGTTGACCAATGGCATGCGCCTGGTGCTCGCACGGCCCGATGGGCACCGTGAACCGGCGTACCTGGCCCAGGTGATCCGCGAGCAACAGATCAGCGTGATCAAGTTTGTGCCGGCGATGTTGCAGCAGTTTCTGGAACTGGAAGCGTCGGCGCTGTGCACCAGCCTCACCGATGTGCTGTGTGGCGGCGGCGAACTCACGCAAGCCCTGGCCCGAGGCGTGCAGGCGCGGCTGCCCAACGTGCGCTTGCATAACGTCTATGGCCCCACCGAAGCCACGGTGGACAGCAGCGCCTGGACCCTGGAACCCGGCGCCGCCGTGCCGGCCGTGCAATTGCCGATTGGTCGGGCGATCAACAACACCCGCCTGTATGTGCTGGATGAACATGACACGCCGGTGCCCATGGGCGTCAGCGGCCAACTGCACATCGGCGGCGTCGGCGTTGCGCGGGGTTATCTGGGCCTGGAACAGATGACCGCCGAGCGCTTTATAGACAGCCCGTTTGTGGCCGGTGATCGGCTGTACCGCAGCGGCGATCTGGTGCGCTACTTGCCCGATGGCAACCTTGAGTTCCTGGGGCGCAATGACTTTCAGGTCAAGCTGCGGGGCGTGCGCCTGGAACTGGGCGAAATCGAATCACGCCTGGCCGCGCACCCGGCGCTGCGGGACGTGGCGGTGCTGATGCGTGATGAGCGTTTGGTGGCGTACTTTACCTTGCGTGGGCAAACGCCCGGCCTGGAAGCCCTGCGTGCGTATGTGCTGGAACAGTTGCCCGAGTACATGGTGCCGGCAGCGTTTGTGCAGCTTGATCAATGGCCGCTTAACCCGGCCGGCAAACTCGACCGCAAGGCTCTGCCGGCGCCTGGGTTGGAGGCGGTGGTGAGTCGCGCCTATGAGCCACCGGTGGGTGAGGTGGAAACCCTGATGGCGGGCATCTGGGCCGACGTGTTGAAGCTTGCACGAGTAGGGCGTCACGACCACTTCTTCGAGCTGGGCGGGCATTCATTGTTGGCGGTGACCCTGGTGGCGCGGATGCGCAAGGCAGGGTTGGAAGTGGATGCGCGCACCCTGTTCAGCCAGCCCACGTTGGCGCAATTGGCGGCCTGCACCACTGCGCAAGTGGAGCGCGTGGAGGTGCCGCAAACCGCGATCCCCCAACTCAACCGCCGCCGGCGGATCTGAAGCCTGGAGGCGGGCAGTGTGGGAGCCAGCTCCCACACTTTTAGACCACAGTCAGGCAGTTGTTTTTGAAGGATTCAGGCACTCGATAGAGCGGTCCACCGTGGTCTTGGCCACCTCAAGCAAATGCCACACCGCCAGAATCTTCGCCCGCTGGGGGCTGGCCAGCAGATCACCGCAATTGAGCGCGGTCGCTGAAGCGCTGTCGAGCAAGCTGGCGGTGTAGAGCAGGGCATCTTCGAAGCTCAGGTCTTCGATTTGAACACCTTTGGAGGGCAGGTAATGGTCGATGGCGCGATTGAAAGCGGCGCGGTCTTTGGCGGAATTGCGGGGTGGGTCGGGGACGACTTTTTTCATGGTGTAACTCCGTGATGATTAGGAGTCGACACCCGTCGCGACTAAGCGAATGGGTGGCGACTGTGCGCAGGTTAGTCGACCGGTCATCACGAAACCCGGCGCACCCGAAGGCGCCCCACGCACAGCCACCATAAAAATCGGCGGAAGACCGTGCGCGTGATGTTAGCGGGCGACTAAACCCGATCACTGATAAGCAGTGACGGATCGCAGACTAGCCATCGATTCCAACAGGCACAAGGCGGCAGGGATTGTCTAGGAAACGTCCTGCAATTAAAAGGGACACGCCTTGCTGGCCTTTTACAAACCATGACCAAAGGCCATCAACCGCAGGTTTCGATTTGATCGTTCCCACGCTCCGCGTGGGGATGCAGCCCGCGACGCTCCGCGTCGCACGTGCGCAATGGGGGCGGGACGCGGAGCGTCCCAAGAGGTGTTCCTTTGCTGCGCGTGGGGAACGATCACCAAAGGCCATCAACCGCAGGTTTCGATGGAACCTTTTGCGCCGTCGCCACCAACACACTGTGCAGTTTCGCCTGAAACGTCAGCCCTTCGACGCTGTTGGATTTTGATGGACAACGTGGCTCATGACCCCAACGCTTGGACACTTTCAGCCTTTCATACAGGCGCGCTTGCCGACGTTGCCTGCTCCTCGCACGGAGGCCGACACCTCCAGCCTGCCGACGCGCGGGCAAACACGGCCGGCGGACGATCTGCGCTCAGCCACGCAAATCTACAAGGACAACCCCATGCTGGGCACGGGCATCATGTCACGCGCCTTTGGCTGGAACCCGCAAAGGCGTCAGCGCCAAACCCGATTGATCACCCACTTGAAGCGACAGGTGGGCGACTTTACCGCCGCCAACCCAGACCCGGTGTCACGTGCCAACGCCATGTATCGCCTGGCGCGGGTGATCCACCACATTGACAACGACCCCTGCCTGCGCCGGGTCAAAGGCAGTTTTCCAGGTGATGGGCACCTGGACGTGCAGGGTGTGAAGGGGTTTGCGTCCGAGGTGGACCGCCTGACTCAATTCGCCGAGCAAGGTTACCGCGTGCTCGGGGAGGGCGGTCGCGGGGTCATCTGGCCAAGGCCTTCCCCCCACGGTCGCGCAGCAGGTAACCGACGCTCGGTGCAGGCAATCACGGTGAATCCCTTGTTCAAGGCACTTGATAACGTGCTCGACGCGAACGAACGGCTCGCCTTCAAAGTGCTCGTAGGCGGTGACTGGAACGACCCCCGGTTACCCGCCGATGTGCGCGCAGCCAGTGCCGCGAAGGCTGAACACGTCCTTGAATTCATTGACCAGCAAGGCGGCGCCCATTCCACTGCCAGTAACGGCGAAATAGACGGAAAGGTGGAAGACGTTCCTGATCTTCCTGCGCCTTACCTGACGCGCGAGCATTTCACGTACCCCGGTTCCGAAGCACGGCGGTTGTCGGATTTTGCTTATGTCGGTTATGCCGTGTTTGAGAAGCGCTAGCGGCATTCCAGCCAGGGTGACGCCGATAATGCCGTCAGCCGGGCGTTGGAACAAACGCCACACTGCCCCCCGAACGCTTCTGGAACAACCGCTCGCCATTGTCCGGCTGCGTGGTAATCACCCTGTGATCCGCGCCCAGGTAGGCCAGCGGCGTCGGGTCTTCCTTGGAATACTGCGCGACGATAATGGTGCGTTGCGGGTCGAAGCCCTGGCCGCTGGTTTTTTCCAGCCAGGCCATGAATGCCGCGCTGTCGCCCTGGCGGGGGAAGTCCTGGGTTTCGCTGACGTAGTAGAACGGCTTGCCGCCATTTTGCAGGTACATCGGCACCTTGTTGTCGACTTCTACCATCACCATCTGCCAGTGAGCCCACGGCGCAGTTTTGACCGCTTCGGCCTGTACATCATCGGCGAAGCGGGTCACGCCGCCATTGCCGGTGACCCAGGGATAGATGCCGCCGAGTACCAGCAACAGCAAGCCTGCCGTTAAGCCGAAACCTTTTTGCCAACGCGGCCAGCTGGCGGTTTTTTGCTCCAGGCGTTCGCTCAACCACCAGGCGGCCAGGAGTTGGGCAAAAGGCACCAGCGGCAACACGTAGTAGCTGCGCCGGCTGCCGCTGGCGGTGAAGAACACGAACAGCAGGCCCAGGCCCCACACCAGCCAGCGTACGTTCGGCGGCGTTTGGCGCCAGTTGCGCAGTGCCAGCCACAGGCCCAGCAACCAGCAAGGTGCCCAAGGCAAGGTGTAGGCGGGCAGGTAGATCAGGTAGGTGTAGATCGGCCCCATGTGGTCGAACGGGTCGAAGAAGCGCACCACGTTTTCCTTGAACACCAGTTCAAGGCCACTCTCGCCGTAAGTCGGCGCGCCGTAGAGGTGGGACAGCACGAAGGGAATCGCATAAAACGCCGCTGCAATCAGCATGGCCAGCAGCAGGCGCAGGTTGAGGTGGCGCTTGTAGCGCTGCTCGCTGAGCAGGTGCGGCAGCAGCACCAGGCCCGGCAGCACAAAACCGATCAGGCCTTTGAACAGCGAAGTGGCCGCCAGCAGCAGGAAAAATACCGTGTAACGCCCCAGCCGCGTGTCGTCCGGCCCGCGCCAATACCACCACACCGCCGCCAGCACGCCGCACACGGTGAGGATATCGGCCGTGGCCACGCGAGCCCAGAAGAGAAAGTAGAAGGTGGTGGCGAGCATCCAGCCGGCAATCAGCCCGGTGCCTTTGCGAAACAGGCGTTCGCCAATCAGGTACACCAGCCAGATGCTCAGCCACGCCGCAATCACCGACGACAAACGCAGCGACCAGGGGCCAAGCCCGCCCATCAGGTTGGCAAAGCCGGTGATCAGCCAGTAGGAGGGCAGGGGTTTGTCGTAGTAGGGCGCGCCCTTGAGGTAGGGGTCGAAGTAGTCACCGCTTTGCAGCATCTGCAACGCGATGTTGGCCCAGCGGGTTTCCGGCCCCCACAAGTCGCGGCTGCCCAGGCCCAGCAGCAGGAGCAGCGCCGAGACGCCCAGCAGCAGCACCAGGGCGCCGCGTTCGGTTTTTAAAACACTCATGGGCGGCTCTCAAGGCAGACGTAACGTTAGGGAAGCTGCGGATAGATAATCAAGAGCAGGGCGCCTTTGCGATAGCGTTTGCCACCCGGTGGCAGTTGCCCTTCTTCGCGGTGTTCGCTGGTGCTGCGCACGCGCATCAGCACGCCGACCGAGCCTTGCTGCCGCGCCTGCGCAAGCCAGCTCTGCACGCTGTCCAGGTCGACCTTGCGGTGCACCGAGTCGGCGTACTGGAGGCCATAACGCAGCTCGCCTTCGGTGTCGTAAAACGCCACTTCCGTGCGGCCCAGGCGCCAGGACAAGGCCGACGCCGAGCCCAGCTCGTTGCTGATCAAAGCATGGGTTTGTTGCAATTCATCCAGATGCTCAAGCACGAACTGGTCGGGCATTTCGGTATCGGTGATCATCGCCGGCATGCCCGCCGGCAGTAACGCCACCAGCAAGCCGATGCCCAGCGCCGGCATTGCCCACAGGGTCAGCGGGCGCAGCGCTTGCAGCAGGTTGGCAAGGATCCAGGCCAGCAATACGATAAACGCCAGGGACAGGCTGAACATCTCCGCGTGGCTGTTGCCGTACATCGGGTTGCAGATTTGCAGGTAGATCAACGCCACCATCGCCGCCAGGCCAATCACGGCGTTGACCAGCCCGTTGATCAGGATCGCGCGGGCCTTGCCTTGCCGGATCAAGTCGATCAGCGCATGGCCCATCAACAAGGCCAGCGGCAGCAGGCACGGCATGATATAGGTGGGTAATTTGCCGCGGCTCATGCTGAAGAAGGCCAGGGGCAACAGCAGCCACAGGGCCAGGAACACGATGGCCGGCTGGGCTTTGTCTTTCCAGGTCTTGATCAGTGTGGCCGGCAGCAACGCCGCCCAGGGCAGGCAGGCGACCACCATGATCGGCAGGAAGAACCACCAGGCCCGCGCATGCTGGGCATTGGCGGAAGAGAAGCGACGGATATGCTCGTGCCAGAAGAAGAAGCGCCAGTAATCGGGCTCCTGCACGTGAATGGCCAAGGCCCACGGCACACACACGATGGCGGCGACCACAATCGCCAACGGGCCGTAGCGCAACAGTTCACCCAGGCGGCGCTGCCAGAGGATGTAGGGCACGGCGATCAGCACGGGCAACAGCCAGGCCAGAAAGCCCTTGGTCATAAAGCCCATGCCGCAGGCCACGCCCAGCACTGCCCAGGCACCCAGACGAGCACGCGCCGTGCGGCTGTCGAGGGCAAACCACAGCGCCACCAGGCTGAGGTTGACCCAGAAGGTGAATTGCGGATCGAGGTTGGAATACCCCGCTTGCCCGGCCACCAGCCCGAAGCTCATGTAGAGCAGGGCGCAGGCGAAACTTTTGCGCGGGTCGTTCCACAAGCGGCGGGCGATGAGGTAGGCCAGCACCACGCTCAGGCCGGTGGTCAAGGCCGACGCCACACGTACGCCGAACAGGTTTTCGCCGAATACCGCCTGCCCGAGGGCGATCAGCCAATAGCCGGCGGCGGGTTTTTCGAAATAGCGCACACCCATGAAGTGCGGTGCGACCCAATTGCCGCTCTGTAGCATTTCCTGGCTGATCTGGGCATAGCGGGTTTCATCCGGGATCCATAAACCGTGCAGGCCCATGGGCAGTAGATAGAACACCGCGAAGGCCAATAGCAATAGAGGTAAGGGTTTAAGCAGTCGAGTCATGAAAACGTCACTCCTTGACGTTTAATGGTGAAGTAAGCAGATATGTAAAAGTTTGTAGGAAAAATCACAAAGTTCACTAAGTCGATGAAAAAAATCATGACGTCCAATAGTAGCGGGCGTAGTTGAACATGCCAGAAGAGGGCTGTCGTTTTGCTGAACATGAAGAAAGTTATAGGTAAAAAAGTGTCTATAGCTTTTTAAGTACGGCGGACCAGGCGGGGCCTTTCATGATGCCAAGCGTCTCGAATTTACCATTGCCCAGTACGCGCACGAACAGGGCACTGCCGTACTCGGCAAACGTTGCGCGGGGGTAGCCCAGGGCGCTTTCGAAGTCGGCAATACAGCCACTGTGGGTGACAAAAACGAGGTTGCGACCAGACCGTTTGCGGCTGAGCAGTTCTTCATCGATGTCCTCGCCGCAGATTGTCTTTTCCCCTGGGGTCAGCTCGGCTTTGCCGAACATGAAGTGCGAGGTCTGTACCGTGCGCAAGGCCGGGCTGGCAACGATGTCGGTGTTTTCCAGGCCCAGTAGTTTGAAGGCCTTGCCCACTTCTTCGGCGCGCTGGGTGCCGACGGTCGTCAGGCCTTCAGGTGCGCCGAAGCAGGCATTGGCCGAGCGGTCGCAGCGCTCTTCGTGACGCACCAGCACGATCAGGTCGCCATCGCGCCAGGCCGGCAGCACTTGTGAGGTCAGCAGGCGGTTATCGACGCTCAGGTCGCGCGGCGAGAACGGCCAAAACAGGAAACCGGCGAGCAGCAAGCCGATAACGGCAAGGCCCGCCCACCACTTTCGCAGGCGCTTGAGATAGCCCCGGCGTGAGCGCGGCTTGGTCAGGGTAAGGTCAACCACATCATTCACCATGGGCACTGTCTTCAGTGTTTTATTCAAATAGGCGTAACGCACTGACGGATGCCCGTAGTTGAAGCGGAGCGTGTCATAGCGCTGCTGTCTTTTGGCTGAACATCCAGCCGTTAGAAGTTGCCGTGGGCGGCAACTAACAAGTTGCCGACTATCGATACTGGGGGGCAATTTAGAGGGGTGAGGGTGGGCAAGCAGTGAAATCGATGTGAAAAATTTGCATGGGGTCGTCAACCAGCCGTTATGCTCGTTTGCAGTCCTTTAAACGAGCGTGTTTATGTTGCAGGTGCAAGGTGTTGTTAAGAGCTACGCCACCCCGCAAGGTCCACTGCCGGTGCTGGCGGGTGTCGACCTGTACCTGGGGGAACGTAGCAGCCTGGCGCTGATGGGCGAGTCGGGCAGTGGCAAAAGCACGTTGTTGCATCTGGTCGCCGGGCTCGACCGCGTGGACAGCGGGACTGTCCAGGTGGGCGAGCAGCGCCTGGACCAACTGAGCGAGGCGCAACTGGCCCATTGGCGGCGTACCCAAATCGGCCTGGTGTTCCAGCAGTTCAACCTGATCGGCAGCTTGCGTGTCGACGACAACCTGGCGTTCCAGGCCCGCCTGGCCGGGCGCTTCGACCCGCAATGGCAGGCGCAGCTGGTTGAGCGCCTGGGCCTGGGCGACTTGCTCAAGCGTTACCCCGAACAACTCTCCGGCGGCCAACAGCAGCGGGTTGCGGTGGGCCGCGCGTTGGCCTCTCGCCCCGGCTTGTTGCTGGCGGATGAACCCACCGGCAACCTCGACGAGGCCACCAGCGATGACGTGCTGCAATTGCTGCTGGACCTGCTGCGAGACAGCCCCACCAGCCTGTTGATGGTGACCCACAGCCCGCGCATCGCCGCGCGCCTGGACCACCAGGTGGTGTTGCGGCATGGCCGTGTGGTCGCGTGAGATGAGGGTATTTTATTGGGCACTGCGCGCACTGTTGAGCCATTGGCGGCGGCACCCGGTGCAGTTTTTCAGCGTGCTCACCGGCTTGTGGCTGGCCACCGCACTGTTGACCGGCGTGCAAGCCCTTAACAGCCAGGCGCGCGACAGCTATGCACGTGCCAGCCAATTGATCGGCGGTGAACCCCAAGCCAGCCTGAGTGCGCCGGACGGTGCGAGTTTCCCGCAGGCGCTGTTTGCCGAACTGCGCCGTGCCGGCTGGCCGGTGTCGCCGGTGGTGCAGGGGCGGCTGCTGCTCAAGGGGCATGAAGAGCTGCGCCTGCAATTGATGGGCATCGAGCCGTTGTCGTTACCCGGTGGCAGCGCGGTGGCGGGGCAGCGCTTGAGCCAGGCGCAGATGCTCGGGTTTTTCAACCCGCCGGGGCAAACCTGGATCGCTGCGCAAACCTTGCAGGCGTTGGGGTTGCAGGCCGGTGAGCAACCGCTGACAACCAGCGGGCAACGGCTGCCGCCGTTACAGGTTCAGCCCGACATGGCGCCCGGCCTGTTGCTGACCGATATCGGCTTCGCCCAACCGTTGTTGGATATGCCGGGGCGCCTGTCGCGCCTGCTGGTGGACAAGGCCTTCGCCGCCACCCATCCCACGCCGCCCGCCGCGCTGCAACTCAAGCAAGGCGAGGACAATAACCTCTCGCGCCTCACCGAAAGCTTTCACCTGAACCTCGATGCCTTGGGCTTTTTATCCTTTGTGGTCGGCCTGTTTATTGTCCACGCCGCCATCGGCCTGGCCCTGGAGCAACGTCGTGGTTTGCTGCGCACCTTGCGTGCCTGCGGGGTCAGCGCGCGCCTGCTGATCGTCAGCCTGGCGGTTGAGCTGGGGGTGTTGTCGTTGCTGGGCGGCGTGCTGGGGGTGATCAGTGGTTACCTGCTGGCCAGTCTGTTGCTGCCGGATGTGGCCGCCAGCCTGCGCGGCCTGTATGGCGCCGAAGTGGCGGGCCAGTTGAGCCTCAGCCCGTGGTGGTGGCTGGCCGGCTTGGGCTTGAGCCTGCTCGGCGCCCTGCTGGCGGGTGCCAGCAGCCTGTGGCGCGCGGCGCGTTTGCCCTTGCTGGCGCTGGCCAATGCCCAGGCCTGGCACGAGGCGCACCGGCGTTGGCTGCGACGTCAGGGTTGGGTGGCGGCTACAGCGTTGGCGATTGCAGTGCTGGCGCTGTGGTGGGGCAACAGCCTCACTGCCGGGTTTGTGCTGATGGCCGCCTTGCTGCTGGGCGCGGCGCTCGGCTTGCCGGTGGTGCTCAATGGCCTGTTGACGGCGGTGCTGGGACGTAGCCGCTCAGTATTGGGCCAGTGGTTCCTTGCCGACTGCCGCCAGCAGTTGCCGGCCTTGAGCCTGGCGTTGATGGCGTTGCTGTTGGCGCTGGCGGCGAACATCGGCGCGGGCTCCATGACTTCGGGGTTTCGCCAGACGTTCAATAACTGGCTGGAACAACGCCTTACCGCCGAGCTGTACCTCAACCCGCAGAATCCGGCCCAGGCCGAGCAGCTTTCCAGCTGGTTGGCGCAGCAACCGCTGGTGCAGGCGGTGCTGCCGACCTGGCAGGTGGCGGTGCAATTGCAGGGCTGGCCGGCAGATGTGTTCGGTGTGGTCGATGACCCGACCTATCGCCAGCACTGGCCGTTGCTGCAAGCGGCGAGTGCGCCTTGGGACCAACTGTTGCAGGGCGATAGCGTGATGCTCAGCGAGCAATTGGCACGCCGCCTGAATGTGGGGCTTGGCGATGCCATCCAGCTTCCCGCGCCGCAAGGCGTCTGGTCGCCAAAAGTAGTGGGGGTTTACGCCGACTACGGCAACCCCAAGGGCCATCTGTTGGTTAATTCGCAACACCTGCTGGCGCACTGGCCGGGCCTGGCACCGGCACGCTTCAACCTGCGCGTACTGCCCGGCAATGTACCGGCGCTGGTGCAGGAGGTGCGGCGCGCCTTTGCCCTGGAGGACAGCCGCATCGTCGATCAGCAGCAGCTCAAAGGCTGGTCGAGCCAGGTGTTCGAACGCACCTTCGCCGCCACTGCCGCACTCAACAGCCTGACGTTGGGTGTCGCCGGTGTGGCGCTGTTTATCAGCCTGCTGACCCAGAGCCAAAGCCGCCTTGGCCAACTCGCACCGCTGTGGGCGCTGGGCGTGACGCGCCGGCAACTGATGCTGCTCAACCTCGGCCAAACCTGGCTGCTGGCGGTGTTGACGCTGGTACTCGCCTTGCCCTTGGGCCTGCTGCTGGCATGGTGCCTGGACGCGGTGATCAATGTGCAGGCGTTCGGCTGGCGCCTGCCCTTGCAAGTGTTTCCGTGGCAGCTGGCGCAATTGTTGGGGCTGGCCATGCTTGCCACGCTGCTGGCCTCGGCCTGGCCACTGTGGCAGTTGTACCGCAGTCGCCCGGCGGATTTGCTGAGGACCTTTGCCAATGAAGATTAACTCCTGGTGCTGGGCCGCCGTATTGCTGTTAACGGCCTGCGACAAAGCCCCCGCGCCGCCGGAAAGCTTCGCCGGCCTTGGCAGCGAGGCGGCGGATTTTGCCCAGGTGGTGCCTGGCAAGGTCTTCAGCTTTCCCGAAGACCACGGCCCGCATCCAGGCTTTCGCATCGAATGGTGGTACGTCACCGCCAACCTCAAGGATGCCCAAGGCCGTGTGTTTGGCGTGCAATGGACGCTGTTTCGCAACGCGTTGAAGGCCGGGCCGGTGCTCGCGGGCTGGCGCGACTCGACGATCTGGCTGGGCCATGCCGCCGTCACGTCTGCCACTCGCCATTACGCTGCCGAGCGCTACGCCCGTGGCGGCGTTGGCCAGGCCGGCGCCCAGGCAGCGCCGTTCACGGCCTGGCTCGACGACTGGAGTTTCGCCACCCGGCCCGGTGCCGCCAGCGCCTTGGCCGATATGCAACTCAAGGCCACCGGCCCGCAGTTTGCCTACGATTTGCACCTGACCTCCAGCCGCCCATTGGTGTTGCAGGGTGATAACGGCTACAGCCGCAAATCCGATCAAGGCCAGGCGTCCTACTACTACAGCCAGCCGTTTTTCACGGCGACGGGCAGCGTCCGTATCGACGGCACCACCTACCAGGTCAGCGGCCCGGCCTGGCTCGACCGCGAATGGAGCAGCCAGCCGCTGGCCGCCAGCCAGACCGGCTGGGACTGGTTCTCCCTGCACCTGGACCGTGGCGAGCAGTTGATGCTGTTTCGCGTGCGGCAAAAGGACGGCGCGGGTTACCTGACCGGCACCTGGATCGACCAGCAAGGGCACACCCAGACCCTGCATAACGCCGATATTCAACTCACACCGCTGGCCACCACCGACATTGACGGGCGCACTGTCCCCACGCGCTGGTCATTGAAAATTCCCGGCAAACAACTGGACATCACGCCCCAGGCCGTCAACCCGAAGGCATGGATGAACCTCAGTATTCCGTACTGGGAAGGGCCGGTGCAGTTTGACGGTGGTGTGGGGTATCTGGAGATGACCGGGTATTGATCGCGGTTTTTTGTAGGCGATTTTTCTCTGCCGAGTAGGCAACTTCCCAAATGTGATTTCCCGCGCCCGCCCTTGTGTGCGGGGCGAATGCGCTTGCCTATATTCCGACGCCATCTTCATTGCATCCGGGATGGAAGGCATGGCGCAGGGATTTATCAATGACCGCACAACGGACTACAACAGTCTGAAATCCAGGGCGATGGGCGGGGCGCCAAATCGTCAGCGTTCTGATCACTTTGACGTGTTGAACCGGCACTTGGGTCTTGGCCTGGTGACGCCGGGGCAGTTGGTGGTTATCCCTGACGACTTCAGCTTCAGCTGTCGCAGTGAAGAAGCCTGGTTGATGCGTTACGGCGAGCAGATCCGCTGGCGGCTGGAGCCATCGGCCGGCTCGGCGGTGATCAATAACTACGACTTGCTGCAGAGCTTACTGACAAATGGCTCGATCGGTATCGGCAGCGCCACGTCGGCGTGGTCGCGGCATCTGGATGAAGTGGCGCAAACGCTGGAGGCGATTGAGCGCTTGCATCAGCGGTTGAAGGCTGGTGGGTTGGACCGGGAGGAGTTTGCTCGTCAGCGCCACGGGCTGTTTCGGCAGCTGGATGGGCAACTACAAGGCGCGGCGCGGCTTGGCACGGGGTTGCGGGGCAATCAATCGTTGAAGAAGGTGCTGGGGATATCGACCAAAAGCTTTCTGCATAAGGGTGAGATTGCAGGGTATGCGCAGCGGGTCGGGGACGTGGCGCAAGTGTCGAAGTGGTTGGGGAAGGGGACTTATGTGGGGTTGGCCATGGATGTGGGGGTGACAGGATTGGAGGTCAAGGAGGCGTGTGTGACCGGTAGGGGGCGCAGTGTAGAAGGGCGAAGTATGTGGAGCCAGCGAAGTTGCTGGGCAGTGTTGCAGGCGCTGCGCGCGGCGGTGCCTTGGGGGCAAAGGTGACACGCCGTGTATGTTCGATGGTCATGGGGATCGCGCTCAAAGGGAGAGGCGAACTGATTTGTGGGGTTCTCGGGGGCGCTGCCGGAGGTGCTGTGGGTGGGAGCATAGGTGGGCTCGGAGGCGAAATGGTCGGCGATCTGATTTAGCAACCGGAGAGTATATGAGCACGATCCTCTACACGGTGTGCGTGATTGTTCTCGCAGTATCACCAGGCGTTTCATACGGCCTAATGGTATTCGTCGAGAACACAAAGCTAGATGAACTGGAGAGCTGTTTCAGCGCCAACACGATGGTATGTGACAACAAGCGTTATTGGTGGCGAAATCGCGCCAGAGACAGGTTCAAGCGCACGAGCCTGATCGTAGGCTTTTTGTTCTTGCCAAATCTGTGCGTGAGGAGGGGCTATGTCACCCGGGCAGAGCTGGCTGCAGTTCCCTTGAGCTTGAAGCGTTGGGCGCTTTGGCCCTATTTGTCTGGAATGGTTTGGTTTTTCAGTGCGACCGCCTGGTGTATTTGGATGAAATGGTAGAGCACGAAAATTTGCCTAAAAATCACTGTACATACATACAGTATTGTTCTACATTCCATCCCAGGTGACCGGATGTCACCGATCACCTGAAGCTTCAATTTTTTAACTATGGATGGATAAAAAATGAAATCAACCAAAGCCCTTATGCTGGGCGCGGCCATGATGGCCTCCTGCTTTATCTCGGCCTCTGCCCTGGCCGATCTTACCCTCCCCAAACTCACCCCTGGCACAGTCAGCCAAAGCGAGATTGACGCGCTCAAACCTGGCGGCACGCTCACTGCGGTGCCGATTTCGGAGGCGCTGCGGCAAAAGCTGCTGGGTGCGCGGGACGGCAAGGCCAAGTCGGTCACTAAAGCGGCCAGATCCGCACCGTTCAACACTGTTATCGGCGCGTTGAAAAAGCCGAGTCAGGACACGCTGAAAAGTGCCGCAGTCGCCGACTTTGTTCCGCTGTTTCCGACCCTGGATATCAACACCCTCTACACCATCAGCGAAGTGCAAACGGGCCAGGATTTCCCTTACCACTTCAACCTGCCAAAAAGCGCGCGGGTGCTGGTGCAGTTGATCAACCAGAGTGCCGGCGCCGACATGTCGCTGAGCCTGTTCCGCGATGACGGCCAAGGCAACCTGCAACTGCTGGCCACCGCCGATAACGCCGGCAATGCCGATGAATACATCGACGGTGTACTGCCGGCCGGTGACTACTACTGGTACATGGTGGCCAAGACCGCAACCAATGCGCAGTTCAGTTTTGGCGTGGCGGCAGACACCAACATCGATGCCTTCGAGCCCAACGACACGGCGCAAGATGCTTTTGCGCTGCCGGACACCATGAACAAGGTGAGCGGCAACCTCGACAACGCCAACGACGTCGATTACTTCGACTTCAAGGCCGTGCGTGGCCAGGCCGTGAGCATGTACCTGGCAGGCGATGACAGTGGCAGCCGTAACCAGTGGATCTTCGAGCGCTTTGATGGCGTCAACTGGATCGTCGTGCCAGCCGGCTCTACCTCCACTTACCCGAGCGTCACGCCGGGTACGACCGTCAAGGTGCGTGTGCGGGCCAACCCGGCCGTGACGCAGGACCCGAGCAAGTACTACAAACTGAGCCTCGGCTCTGCGCCACGCCTGAATAGCTCGCAGGTAACCGGTGACAACATCGTGCGGGTGCCGGCATCGATATTCTGGATGGCGACTCAGGCGGGGCGCACATTGAACTGGACCACCAACTGGTCCGATTCCACAGGCGCGCCACTGCTGGGCGTCACACCTGTGCTGCGTGTCGACAAGCGCTTTGAGGGCACCGAGTTCCACTGGACCGACTTCAAGGCCACCACCAACAGTGCCGGCACATCCCAGGCCAGTGCCGCGCTCGGTACCTGCTTTGGCGATAACCGCGTGCAGTATCCGGACAGCAGCACCGGCGTGCAGTACACCTGGGACACCACCTTCAACTTCGGCGGCTGGCGTATCGAGCTGGACGAGTTCCCGGGCGTGGGTGTCGGCGGTGATAACGTGCAGTATGTGACCTTTGGGCACATCTGCACCCAAAACATCATCCATTGATACCGTGATGTAAATCAGAGGGGGCAGACTGAACAGGCTGCCCCTTTTTGTTATTCGCCGGCCAGCGCCAGCTTCAACGGCAGGCGCGCCATGCTGGTGCTCGTGAGCGAGCCCAGGTACAACCAGTCGCCGTATTCGCGTGCGGTAGTGACCGGCGAGTAATTGCCCGCACTGCCATCCTGCAAGTTGGCGATGACCTTGCCATCGGTGTCCAGCCCCAGCACAAAGGCTTTGCGCTCGATGGGCTTGGGCACCACCATCAGTGCGCGCACCATCACTTTGCGTAACAGTGGGTAGCCGGCGAAACCGTCAAGCAACGGGTTGCGTGGCGAATACAGGGCGACCCAGAAGCGATCGCGCCCTTTGAAACTGAGGTTGTCCGGCAGGCCCGGCAGGTTGTCGATAAACAGGTCATGGGTGCCGCTGCGCTCGCCCTTAAGCCAGTAACGGCTGATGCGGTAGGCGCCGGTTTCATTCACCAGTACGTAGTTTTCATTCGGGCCCAGGGCCACGCCATTGGCAAATTGCAGCCGGTCCAGTAACACCTCGGTGCGGCCGTTGCTGAAGTCATAGCGCAGCAACCGGCCGTCGCCGCCATGCTCGATCACCGCTGTGCCGTCCTGGCCGTAGCCCCAGCGGCTCGATGCGTCGCTGAAGTAGGCATAGTGCCCGCCGGCGTCGACGGTCACATCGTCGGTGAGACCAAAGGGCACGCCGTCAGCGCTGCTGCTCAACAGTTTGAGTTGACGGTTGGCATCCAAGGCAAGCAACCCCTTGACCCCATCGGCAATGATCAAGCGCCCATCGGGGTGCAACGCCAGCCCCAGGGGGCGGCCGCCCGTGTTGGCGAGCACCTCCAGGGTGTGGCTGTTTGGCGAGGTGCGGATGATGCGCCCGTCCTGCAAGCCGCTGATCAGAAAACCCTGGGGGTCGAGCAGCAAGGCTTCGGGGCCGGCGATGTCCTGGGCGCCGATTTTTTCAATGCCCTTGAGCCGCTGGTTCTCGGCGTAGGCGCCGTCTTTTACCGAGGGCGCTTTGGGCGGCGACCAGTTCACCGGTTGCACTTTGGTCGGCATCAGCAGCAGAAAAGCGATGACTGCAAGCAGCAGTACGAACAGCAAGTGGCGCAATTTTTTGGGACGGGTACTCATGACTATTCCTGGTTGTCGTGGGCGTTCGGTTCCCAGTGCAGGGTGCCGAACAGGTAATCCATCAGCGGTAGGACGATATTGAAATTGCGCCCCTGCATCAGCTCACGGCGATGGTGCAGGGCGTGCAACTGATGCATCTGGCGAATCCATGGCAGGCGCGCCACCGGGTGCTCGGCGGGCAGGTGTTCGCAGGCGTGAAACACTTCGTAAAGTAAATACCCAAGGATCATGCACCCGGCAAACAGCCCGGCGACGTTGGGGCTCAATTGTTTGAGCAGCCACCACGCGGGCAGGGTGATCGCCAGGCTGTGCAGCACGATCAGCCAGGCAGGGAACAGAATCACGCGCCAGTCTCGGGGGCTGTCGTAGGTCATGTGGCCGGGGGTGAAAAAACTGTGGTGGTCACCTGTGTGGCGCGCATAGAACAGCCGGGCCAGGCTGTGTTTGTGATGGCCGAGGTGGCGGTGTACGAGGTAGATGCACAGGTTGAAGAACACCAGCGTCAGCGGCACGGTCAGCCACTGGCGCGCGGTGATGTGCGCGGTGGAGGACCAGGCCAGGGCGATGCAGATGATGCCGTAGCCGAGCACGAAACCGGCGTGCAGCCAGGGGTTGTAACGGGCGCTCACGGCGGCGCGGTAGCGGGCGCGGAAGGTCTCGGTAGGATGGGCCATGGCGGCAAGCTCTGGTTTTTTTGTTGGAGCCTGAGCTTAGTTGTTACGCGCAATAGTGCGAGTTTTTGCGCAGTACGCGGTTCAAGTGTGGGAGCTGGCTTGTGTGGAAACAGGCTTTTGTGGGAGCTGGCTTGCCTGCGATGCAGACACCTCGGTGTGTCAGGTAGAGCGAGTAGATGCTATCGCAGGCAAGCCAGCTCCCACACTTGAACCGCGGGCGACCAACGGGGGCTTGCACAGCCCCCATTTACTTGTTAGCTTCTCGCAAAATGTTAACGATAACATTTGCTCTAAAAATAAAAACAAAACAGAGAACCACGCCATGAAAATGCTCCCGAAAACCCTGTGTTTACTGGCTGTCAGCATCACCCTCGGCGCCACCACTACAGCCTTTGCCGACGCCGCCAAACCGATCCGCATCGGCGCCTCCTTCCAGGAAATCAACAACCCCTATTTCGTCACTATGAAAAACGCCCTGGAAGAAGCCGGCGCGACTATCGGTGCGAAGCTGATCATCACCGATGCCCGCCATGACGTGTCCAAGCAGGTCAGCGATGTCGAAGACATGCTGCAAAAAGGCATCGATATCCTGCTGATCAACCCCACCGACTCGGTCGGCGTGCAATCGGCGGTCAAATCTGCCCACGCTGCGGGTGTAGTCGTGGTCGCAGTGGACGCCCAGGCCGACGGCCCGTTGGACTCCTTCGTCGGTTCGAAAAACTTCGACGCCGGCTTCCAGGCCTGCGAATACCTGGCCAAGAACATCGGCGACAAAGGTAATATCGCGATCCTCGACGGCATCGCCGTGGTGCCGATCCTTGAGCGTGTGCGCGGCTGCAAAGAGGCGGTGGCCAAGCACCCGGACATCAAGATTGTCAGTATCCAGAACGGCAAGCAGGAACGTGACCAGGCGCTGACCGTCACCGAAAACATGCTGCAGGCCCAGCCGGGTCTCAAGGGTATTTTCAGCGTGAATGACAACGGCTCCCTCGGCGCCCTGTCGGCCATCGAAGCCAGCGGCCTGGACGTGAAACTGGTCAGCGTCGACGGCGCGCCGGAAGCCATCAAGGCGATCCAGAAGCCCGGCAGCAAGTTCATCGCCACCTCTGCGCAATACCCGCGCGACCAGATCCGCCTGGCCCTGGGCATCGCCCTGGCCAAGAAGTGGGGCTCGCAAGTACCGGCCACCATTCCCGTCGACATCACTTTGATCGACCAGGCCAAGGCCAAGGATTTCAGCTGGTAAATCGCCCCGGCCCCACGTGAACCGTGGGGCTTGAGGTCTCCTTCTGAATACGAGGTCGGCGGTATGAGCAGTCTTCTGAAGCTGGAAAATATCTGTAAGCGCTACCCGGGCGTACAGGCCCTCAAGTCCATCAACCTGCAGGTCGAGCGCGGCGAAATCCATGCGTTGCTGGGTGAAAATGGCGCGGGCAAGTCGACCCTGATGAAGATCCTCGGCGGCGTCGAGCATCAGGATGAAGGGCAGATTTTGATTGATGGCCAGGCGCAAAAGTTTGCCACTTACCGCGACGCGATCGCCGCCGGTATCGGCATCGTGTTCCAGGAATTCAGCCTGATTCCCTATCTCACGGCGGTGGAAAACATTTTCCTCGGCCATGAACTCAGCAACCGCTTCGGCCTGCTGCGCAAGCGCGAAATGGTCGAAGCCAGCGAAGCCTTGTTCAAGCGCCTCGGTGTGAGCATCGACCTGCAATGCGCGGTCAAGCACCTGAGCGTGGCCGAGCAGCAATTTGTCGAAATCGCCAAGGCCCTGGCCCTGGATGCGCGCCTGTTGGTACTCGATGAACCGACCGCCACCCTTACGCCCAGTGAAGCCGAGTTGCTGTTCGAGATCATGCGCGAACTCAAGCGCCAGGGCGTGGCGGTGATTTTTATCTCTCACCACCTGGAGGAGATTTTCCAGGTGTGCGACCGCATCAGCGTATTGCGCGATGGCGGTAACGTCGGCGTGACCGATGTGGCCGACAGTGATATCGACCGGCTCGTCGAAATGATGGTCGGCCGGCGCCTGGAAAACAGTTTTCCACCCAAACCCACGAAAGACCGTGGCCCGCTGTTGCTGGAGGTCAAGGACATCCAGTTGGTACGCAATGGCCCGCACAACAGCTTCCAGCTGCACAAGGGCGAGATCCTCGGCTTTGCCGGGCTGGTCGGCTCCGGTCGTACCGAGCTGGCGCTGGGCATGATGGGCGCGCTGCCGTCGGTGAGCAAAGACGTGTGGTTGCGCGGCGAGAAAGTCACCCTCGATGACCCGGCGCAGGCTCTGGCCCACGGCATCGGCCTGCTGCCGGAAAGCCGCAAGAGCGAAGGGCTGATCACCGATTTCAGCATTCGCGAAAACATCTCCCTGAACAACCTGCCCAAGTACCAGAACGCCTCGGGCCTGATCGACAAGGCCAAGGAATGCGCGAGCGTCGACGCGCTGATGCGCCAGCTGTCGATCAAGGCGCCCAGCGGCGAAAGCCGGGTGTTCAACCTCAGCGGCGGCAACCAGCAAAAGGTCGTGATCGCACGCTGGATCAACCACCACTGCGACGTGCTGGTGTTCGACGAACCCACACGCGGCATCGACGTTGGCGCCAAGGCGCAGATCTACGCCCTGATGCGCAGCCTTACCGAACAAGGCTACGCGATCATCATGATTTCTTCCGAACTGCCCGAAGTCATCGGCATGTGCGACCGCGTCGCCGTGTTTCACAAGGGCGCCATCGTCAAGCTGCTGGAAGCGGCCGCCGTCAACCCACAAGAGGTCATGCGCCATGCAACAGGGGGCTCAAGTGAATAGGTCCATTAATACCGGCGACACCAGCCGACTGCGCCTGAACCTGGCGCGGCTGGTGCGCTCGCCGGCGTTTTATCCCTTTGTGGGGTTGGTGGTGGTGACCCTGGTGATGATCTTCGCCAGCGATAACTTCCTCACCACCAGCAACCTGTCGAACATTGCGCGCCAGGTGTCGATCAACGCGATTATCGCGGTGGGCATGACCTGCGTGATTCTCACCGGTGGCATCGACCTGTCGGTGGGGCCGGTGATGGCGCTGTCGGGCACCTTGACCGCAGGCCTTATGGTCGCGGGCCTCCCGCCGGGCCTGGCGATTGGCGCCGGCCTGCTGATCGGTGTGGCCTTCGGCATCGGCAATGGCGTGTTCGTCGCCTACCTGCACATGCCGCCGATCATCGTCACCCTGGCGACCATGGGCATCGCCCGTGGCCTGGGCCTGATGTACACCGACGGCTACCCGATTTCGGGATTGCCGGAGTGGTTCGGTTTCTTCGGCCGCCAGAGCCTGTTCGGCGTCGACGTGCCGATCCTGATCATGCTGGTCACCTACTTTGCCGCCTATGTGTTGCTGCAACACACGCGCATCGGCCGCTACATCTATGCCATCGGCGGCAATGAAGAAGCGGTGCGTTTGTCGGGCGTGCGGGCGGCGCGCTTCAAGTTGCTGGTGTACGGCATCAGCGGCCTGACCGCAGCGATTGCCGGGCTGGTGCTCACCTCACGCTTGATGAGCGGCCAGCCGAATGCCGGTGTGTCGTTCGAGCTGGATGCGATTGCGGCCGTGGTACTCGGCGGTGCGTCGATTGCCGGCGGGCGCGGGGTGATTGTCGGCACCTTGCTCGGCGCCATGCTGCTGGGCGTACTCAATAACGGTTTGAACATGCTCGGGGTCTCGCCCTACGTCCAGAGCGTGATCAAGGGCGGGATCATTTTGCTGGCGATTTTCATCAGCCGTCAGCGCCATAAATAAACACCTGACAAGAAAGGACCGAACACATGGACAAGCACACCGAGATGCAAGCCGTCGTCTGCCACGGCCCCAAAGACTACCGCCTGGAGCGCATCGGCAAACCCAAGGCGCGCCCCAATGAACTGGTGATCCGCATTGCCGCCTGCGGCATCTGCGCCAGTGACTGCAAGTGCCACTCCGGCGCGGCGATGTTCTGGGGCGGCGACAACCCGTGGGTCAAGGCGCCGGTGGTGCCGGGCCACGAGTTTTTCGGCTACGTGGAAGAAGTGGGCGAGGGCGCCGGCGAGCACTTTGAAGTGGCGGTGGGCGACAAGGTGATCGCCGAGCAGATCGTGCCGTGCGGCAAATGCCGCTTCTGCAAGTCGGGCAAGTACTGGATGTGCGAAGTGCACAACATCTTCGGCTTCCAGCGTGAAGTCGCCGAAGGCGGCATGGCCCAGTACATGCGCATTCCCAAGACCGCCATCGTGCACAAGATTCCTGAGTCGGTGTCGCTGGAAGACTCGGCGCTGGTGGAGCCGATGGCGTGTTCGATCCACACCGTCAACCGTGGCGAAATCCAGCTCGACGACGTGGTGGTGATCGCCGGTGCCGGGACGCTGGGGCTGTGCATGGTTCAGGTCGCCGCGCTGAAAACCCCGAAAAAACTGGTGGTGATCGACATGGTCGACGAGCGCCTGGAACTGGCCAAGCAGTTCGGCGCCGACGTGGTGATCAACCCGTCCCGCGACAATGCCCGCGAGATCATCAACGGCCTCACCGATAACTATGGCTGCGACGTGTACATCGAAACCACCGGCGTGCCGGCGGGCGTGACCCAAGGCCTGGACCTTATCCGCAAGCTCGGGCGGTTTGTCGAGTTCAGTGTGTTTGGCGCCGAAACCAGCGTCGACTGGTCGATCATCGGCGACCGCAAGGAGCTGGACGTGCGCGGCGCGCATCTGGGCCCGTATTGCTACCCGATCGCTATCGACCTGTTCGAGCGCGGCCTGGTGACGTCCAAGGGCATCGTGACCCATGACTTCCCGCTGGATGATTTTGCCGAGGCCTTCGCGTTGGCCAACTCAACCAAATCGATCAAGGTGCTGTTGAAGCCGGTGATTTGATCTATGAACTACGTAATGGGTGTCGATATAGGAACCCAGAGCACCAAGGCGCTGCTGGTGGATGGTCAAGGTACGATCATTGCCCAGCACAGCCAGGGGTATCGCGTCGATACCCCGAAAGTGCGCTGGGCCGAGCAATGGCCGCAGGTGTGGCTGGAGGCGGTGGAGGCGTGTGTGGCGCAGTGCATGGCCAAGTCCGGCGTGGCGGCCGGGCAGGTCAAGGCGCTGTGCATCAGCAGCCTGTACGGCGGTTCGGGGATTGCCGTGGACGCGCAGATGACGCCGCTGCACCCGTGCCTGATCTGGATGGACCGCCGCGCGGGCGAGCAGGTGGCGTGGGTGCGTGAGCACCTGGATCTGGAGCGCTTGTTCGAAATCACCGGCAACTCGGTGGACAGCTACTACGGCTTCACCAAGATGCTCTGGCTCAAGCAGCATCAGCCGCAGGTGTGGGCTGACACGCGCTACCTGCTGCCGTCCAACAGCTATATCAACTGGTGCCTTACCGGCGAATTGGCGGTGGACCATAGCAGCGCCGGCAATATCGGTGGGGTTTACGACGTGAAAGCGCGCGGCTGGTCCGCCGAGATGCTCGATGCACTGGGCATTCCACAGGCCATGATGCCCGAGCGATTGGTGTATTCCGGTGAGGTGGTGGGCGGTTTGCTCGAAAGCTGGGCCACGCGCCTGGGCTTGCAGGCCGGTACGCCAATCCTGGCCGGCGGTGTGGATGCAGCCATGGCGACGCTGGCGGCGGGTGTTACGCAGCCGGGCAACCATGTGGCGATGATCGGTACCAGCATGTGCTGGGGTTACTTGAACCAGCACGTGGACGCACACCACGGGTTAGTGAGCATGCCGCATGTCTACAACGGCCGTCGGGACCTGTACATCTTTGGCGGCGCGATCACCGCCGGGGCGTCGGTCAGCTGGTTTCGCGAGCAGTTCTGCCAGGCCGAAGAACAGCAGGCCCAGGCCAGCGGCCAGGACAGCCTGGTGTTGCTGGAACAGAGCGCCACCCAGGTGCCGGCGGGCAGCGAAGGTTTGTTGTTTTTGCCGTACCTGATGGGCGAACGCAGCCCGGTGTGGGATGACCGCGCCAGTGGCAGTTTCGTCGGGCTGAACCTGTACCACAGCCGTATTCACCTGTACCGCGCGGTGCTTGAGGGCGTGAGTTTTGCCCTGCGCCACAACATTGAAGCCGGTACCCAGGGCGCACATTCACTGGACCCACGCTTGATTGTGGTGGGCGGCGCGAGCCATTCGGATTTGTGGATGCAGATTATTGCCGATGTCACCCGCTACCCGGTTTACACCATCGTGCAGGAGGTGGAAGCGGCCTTGGGCGCGGCGTTGCTGGCGGCGCATACGGTGGGGTTGGTGAGTGATGACCAGATGGACAAAGGCTGGGTGCAGTTGGAACTGCGGGCGCAGCCCAAACGCGAGAATGTCATGACGTATGACCGGGCGTTTGCCGAGTACTTGAAGCTGTATCCAGCCCTCAAACCGATCATGCACAGCCTGCAAACCAACTGACTCAACACAGATCAAAAATGTGGGAGCCGGCTTGCCTGCGATAGCGGTGTATCAGTGAAAAATGAGCTGACTGACCCACCGTTTTCGCAGGCAAGCCAGCTCCCACAGGGATCTTCATTGTTTATCGAGAAGTGACCATGACCACCACCTTCAACTTCACCCGCCAGCGCATCCTCGTCACCGGCGCCAGCAGCGGCATCGGTCGCGAAATCGCTCAACAGCTGATTGCCGCCGGTGCCGAGGTGTTCGCCCTCGGCCGCGACGCGCAAGCCTTGGCACAGCTGGGCTGCAACAGCTTATGCGTGGATATCGCCGACAGCATCGGCCTGGATAAAGCCCTGGCCGACTTGCCGCCACTGCATGGCCTGGTCAACTGCGCCGGCATCTCACGCCTGGAACCCGCCGCTGCCATCAGTGCGCAGGCGTTCGATCAGGTCATGCAGGTCAACGCCCGCGCCGCCGCACAAGTCGCCAGCCGAGTGGCGGCAAAAATGATCGAAGCCAATATCTCCGGCAGCATCGTCAATGTCTCAAGCCAGGCCTCGCTGGTGGCGCTGGACGATCACCTCGGCTACTGCGCGTCCAAGGCCGCACTGGACGCGATCACCCGCGTGCAGTGCGCCGAGTGGGGGCGCTTTGGCATTCGTGTGAACAGCGTCAACCCCACGGTCACACTCACGCCCATGGCGACCAAGGCCTGGTCTGACCCGGCCAAACGCGACCCGGCGCTGGCGGCCATTCCGCTGGGGCGTTTCGCACAAACCGTGGAAGTCGCGCTGCCGGTGCTGTTCCTGCTCAGCGATGCCGCCAGCATGATCAGCGGCGTGAGCCTGCCGATCGATGGGGGCTACACCAGCCGCTAGCCGTTTTCCAGCACGCCGGCGATCACCACTTTGTCCCGTGGCTTGTGCGGGTCCTGCAAGCGGTCAAGCAGCAGGCGTACCGCGCTGCTGCCGGCGAGTGAGGCGTCATGGGCCACGCAGGCGATCGGCACGCCGAAGATATCGGCGAAGGGCAGGCGGTCGATGCCGCAGATGGTCAGGCTGTCGTGGGCGATGTTGTGCATGCGCAAGGCACGCAGGGCGCCGAGGGTGATCAGCTGGTTAAAACCCATGATCGCATCGGGCGCGGCCTGCTCGGCCAGGTAATCGAGGGTGTGCAGGTAAGACGGCATCAGCGTGTAGTCGCCGGCCTGCACTTCGACCTGAATATGGGGGTGCTCAGCCAGCACTTCGCGCAGGCCCTTGAGGCGTTCCACGGTGATACGTGAATGCTCCGGGCCGGTCAGTACCAGCAGACGTTTAAGGTCGGGTGTCTGGCGCAACAGGTAGTGCGCGGCCTGGATGCCGCTGTGGTAGTTGTCGAGCACCACGCGGCTGAATGGGCTGTCGTGGAGCGTGCGGTCGAGCAGCACCACCGGGGTTTTGCCGTTGCCCAGGCGCTCCAGGTAGTCGGGTTGGTAGCTGGGCTCGTCGGAGACCGGCGACAAGATGATGCCCGCCACGCGATAGCCCAGCAGAGTATCGACGGCTTTGCTTTCGAGCTCTTCCAGCTCATCGGTGTCCACCAGCATGATGGTGTAGCCGTGCTTTTTCGCCTCGCGGGAAATCGCCTTGATCATCTCACTGTAAAACGGGTTGTCGACCGACGCAGTGATCACGCCGATGATCAGGCTCTCACTGCGCTTGAGCCCGCGTGCGAAGGCATTGGGCACGTAGTCCAGCTCACGCGCGACCTCGAGAATGCGCGCCAGGGTGGCGGGCTTGACCAGGTCGGGCTTGCTCAGTGCGCGGGACACCGTGATGGTGGTCATGCCCACCCGTTTGGCGATGTCGCTGATGGTGACGGACTTTTTCTTGTTCATCGGTAAGGCTGCGCTGGGAAACATCCGCAGGCTAGCATGCGCGCGGGCGTAGGGTGATTCAAATCAGCGGGTCCCAGCGTTGTGACCAGTCGCTTTCGACCTTGACCACTTCGCGCAGCAGCCCCAGCGCCTGCTGCAGTACCGCCGAATCCCGCGCCCGTGAGTAGACCAGATAGGTCGGGAAGCTGAATTCCGGCGCTTTCGGGACGCGCTGCATGACGCCGCTGTCCAGGTAGCTTTGCACCACCCGCGTGCGAAAGTACCCGGCGCCGCCGTTCTCCAGGATGTACTGCAAGGCCAGCGGCCCGAGGTTGAAACTCAGCGCGGCACGGGCCTTGTCGGGCAGCGCGGCGTCGTGTTGCTGGCGAAAGCCCTGGCCCCAGTCGATATACACGTAAGGGGCGGGTTTGCTGGTTAACTGCACCAGGATCAGTTTTTCTTCCAGCACTTGTTCGACCTGCAGGCCCGGCCAGTATTGCGGCTGGAATACCAGCGCGGCATCGAGTACGCCCAGTTCCAGTTGGCGTAACAGGTATTCACCCTCACGCACTTCGGTGCGCAGCGCATGGCCGGGGATCTGTTCGCGCAAGGCCTTGGCCCAGCCGAGCATCAATGGGTTGCACAGGCTGACTTCGCCGCCAATATGCAGCACATTGCGGTAGCCATCGGGCAGCGGCAGGTCGCGCTTGGCGGCTTCCCAGGTTTGCAGCAATTGGTTGGCGTACACCACAAACGCCTCGCCATCGGCGGTCAGCCTGGCGCCTGCGCGGTTGCGCACAAACAGCGTACTGCCCAACTGGCTCTCCAGGCTTTTGACCCGTGCGGTGATGGCGGTCTGGGTGACGTGCAGTTTCTCGGCAGCCGCGGCCAGGCTGCCGCAGCGGGTGATTTCGAGGAAAGTGCGTGCCAGTTCGATGTCCATGAAGCCCCCGGGGATGAATGGGGGACAGTGTAATGGAATGTGCTTGGAACTAGGGTGTGTGGGTTTGTTGGGGTGCTGGGTGTATACGCCGGGTTAGCCGCGCTGGGCCAAGGATGGCCCATCGCGACGGCCCACGGATTCAAGCCGGAGTGCGGCCATCGTGGTTGACGGGGCGGCTCAGATCAAAAGCCAGATCAAGTGCAAAGCAAAAGCCTATCTACCTGATGCAACTCGGTTTAAATGTGGGAGCGGGCTTGCTCGCGAATGCGGTATGTCAGTTATAGATGAATTGACTGACCCACCGCATTCGCGAGCAAGCCCGCTCCCACAATTGATGATTGCATTTCAGCTCAAGGCAGGCCGAACCCTAGTGAATACCGATGGACCAACTTTGCGTGGTCTGGTCTTCGTGCCGCTGCTCCAGGTCATCCTCATACTGACAACGCGGCCCCTTGCACTTGTACTCGAACGTCACCGGCGCCTGTGTCTGAACCGGAAACAGCGATTTGGCCGTCGCCGGTGCATCGTGTGGCACTGCCTCAAGCTCAGGCGCTTCGTAGCTCAAGTCCAACGCTGTGGCATGGACCATGGCCGGCAAGACGGCGAGCACTGCACTCGCCAGAAAAGTCCTTGTAAATCGCATCTGAAACAATCCGCGCAACAAAAAATGAAGCGCGGATTATAAGCCCGATGCCACCGCACATGCACGGTTCAGAGCCCGCGCGGCGCTTCAAGGTGTTCGGTAGGGAAGGCGTTGGCATAGGCCTGACACACCCTCAACACCTGCTCATCCGCAAACCGCGCACCCACCACATGCAAGCCCACCGGCAAGCCATTCGCCGCTAACCCGCAGGGCACCGACGCCGCCGGTTGTTGGGTCAAATTGAACGGATAAGTAAACGGCGTCCACTCCATCCACTCTGTCATCGAAGAACCCGGCGGCACATTGTGCCCAGCCTCGAAGGCGGTAATCGGCATCATCGGCGAGACCAATAGGTCGTAGTGCTCATGAAACGCCGCCATCCTCGCCACCAACGCCGCGCGTGCTTCAAGGGCATCGTTGAAAGCGCCGAGGCTCAACTGCTGGCCGCGTTGGGCAATACGCAGCAAACCGGGGTCCAGCAATTGTTTTTGCGCATCACTCATCGAGCCCGTCAGGCGCGCCGCACCGGCTGCCCACAAGGTGCTGAACACCTCCAGCGGGTCGCTGAAGCCTGGGTCGATCTGCTCGACATGCGCCCCCAGCTGTACCAGACCCTCAACCGCCTGGGCAACCACGTTGGCCACTTGCGGGTCCACGTCCACATAGCCGAACGTGGGGCTGTAGGCCACGCGCAACCCCTTCAAATCCATAGCGCCCGACAACCACGGCGTATGGCGCGGCGCGCCGATCAGGCCATCGCGCGCATCCGGTTGCGCCACGGTTTGCAGCATCAGTACCGTGTCTTCCACCGTGCGGGTCATCGGCCCCAGGTGCGACAAAATCGTCATGGAACTGGCCGGCCACTGCGGCACATACCCGAAAGTTGGCTTGATGCCGAACGTACCGGTGAACGCACAGGGAATGCGGATTGAACCCCCGGCATCGCTGCCCTGGTGCAGCACGCCCAGGTTCAGCGCCGCCGCCGCACCGGCGCCACCCGACGAACCACCCGCCGTGGTGCGCGTGTCCCACGGGTTGCGTGTGATGCCGTACAGCGGGTTATCGGTGACGCCTTTCCAGCCGAATTCCGGCGTGGTGGTTTTACCCAGCAACACCGCGCCTGCCTTGCGCATAAAGGCCGAGAAGGGCGCATCCACATCCCACGGGCCTTCGCCAGATGTGGTGCGCGAACCCTTGCGGGTGGGCATGCCGACGGTCAGCGTCAGGTCTTTGATCGAGGCCGGTACGCCGTCCAGGGCACCGCAGGGTTGGCCCTTGAGCCAACGTTGTTCCGAGGCCCGCGCCGCGTTCAACGCGCCTTGCGGGTCGACATGGCAGTAGGCGTTCACCACCGGGTTATAGCGCTCGATCCGCAGCAAAGCGTCTTCAGTGACGTCTACCGGTGACAAGGTCTTGTCGCGAAAATGCTGCAGCAGTTGCACCGCCGTCAGTTGGCCAATCTCACTCATGCCGCTTCTCCCTGCGCCGCGTTGACCATGGCGCGCAGCAACACGGCGCAGCCCGCTGCCAGGTCATCCGGCGCGGCGTTTTCGATTTCGTTATGGCTGATGCCGCCTTCGCACGGCACAAAGATCATCCCGGCCGGGCCGAGTTCGGCGACAAAAATCGCGTCATGCCCGGCGCCGCTGACAATGTCCATATGGCTCAAGCCCAGCGCCTGCGCACCGTCACGCACGGCGTTGACGCAGGCGGGGTTGAAGTCCAGCGGCGGAAAGTCCGCAGTGGGCGTCAGTTCAAAGGTCAAGCCGTGCCGGGCAGACGTGGCTTCGATCACGCCGCGCACTTCATCGACCATCGCTTGCAACTTGTTGGCCTGCAGGTGACGCAGGTCGATGGTCATGTGCACCTGGCCTGGAATCACATTGCGCGAACCGGGGTGCAGGTTCAGACAGCCAACCGTGCCGCAGGCGTGGGGTTGCTGTTGATGGGCGATGCGGTTGACCGCGCTGATCACCTCGGCGGCGCCCACCAGGGCGTCCTTGCGCAGGTGCATGGGCGTCGGGCCGGCGTGGGCTTCGACGCCGGTAAGGGTCAGGTCGAACCATTTCTGGCCGAGGCAACCCATGACCACACCGATGGTGGTGGCGCGGTCTTCCAGCACCGGGCCTTGCTCGATATGCGCCTCGAAATACGCGCCGACCGGGTGGCCGAGCACCGCGCGCGAACCGGCGTAGCCGATGCGCTGCAATTCGGCGCCTACCGACAGGCCCTGGTCATCGAGTTTGTCGAGGGTGTCCTGCAAGTCGAACTTGCCGGCAAACACCCCGGAACCCATCATGCACGGCGGGAAGCGCGAGCCTTCTTCGTTGGTCCACACCACCACCTCAATGGGGGCTTGGGTCTGGATATTCAGGTCATTCAAGGTGCGGATCACTTCCAGCCCGGCCATCACGCCGTAGCAGCCATCGAACTTGCCGCCGGTGGGCTGCGTGTCGATATGGCTGCCGGTCATCACCGGCGCCAGCGTCGGATCAAGCCCTGGACGCCGCGCAAAAATATTGCCGATGGCATCGACACTGACGCTGCACCCGGCGGCCTCGCACCATTGCACAAATAGGTCACGGGCCTGGCGGTCGAGGTCGGTAAGGGCCAGGCGGCACACGCCGCCTTTGGCCGTAGCGCCAAGCTGGGCCAGGTCCATCAACGATTGCCACAAGCGGTCGCGGTTGATCAGCGGGGCATTGCTCTTGAGCGGTTGCGCAAAACTATTCATGTGCAAATCTCCGGTCAGGCACTCAGGGCCAGGTAGCGGTTCTTGATGCTCGGGTCGGCGCGGAAGTCAGCGGCGCTGCCCTCGTACACCACGCGGCCCTGTTCGAGCACGTAATGGCGGTCGGCAAGCTTGTCGCAGACCATCAGGTTCTGCTCCACCAGCAACACCGGCAGGCCGTCGTCCTTGACCTTGCACAGGATCTTCACCAGCTCGTCGACGATCACCGGCGCGAGGCCTTCGGTGGGCTCGTCGAGGATCAGCAGCTTGGGGTCGTTGAGCAGCGCACGGGCGATGGCGAGCATCTGTTGCTCGCCGCCGGACAACGCGTGGCCGGCGTTTTTACGCCGTTCCTTGAGGCGCGGGAACATGCCGTACACGTCTTCAAGCTGCCAGCGGCTGGTCTTGCGCACGGCGATACGCAGGTTTTCCTCAACGGTCAGCAGGCGGAAAATCCCGCGATTCTCCGGCACCAGCGCCAAACCCTGACGGGCGATCTCAAAGATCTTCTGGCCCACCAGCGCCTGGCCATTGAAGTGAATCTGGCCCTGGCTCGGGCAGATAATCCCGAGGATGCTGCGCAGCGTGGTGGTCTTGCCGGCGCCGTTACGGCCGAGCAGCGTCACCAGTTCACCGGGATTGACCGTGAGCGACACGCCTTCGAGCACATGGCTCTTGTCGTAGTAGGAATGGATATTCTCGACAATCAGCATCAGGCAGCCTCCCCAAGATAAGCCGTACGCACACGCTCATCGGCACGCACAAACTCCGGCGTGCCTTCCACCAGGATCTGCCCGTGACTCATCACGGTGATGCGTTGGCTGATGGACATGACAATGCTCATGTTGTGTTCGATCAACAGCACCGTGTGGTCGCGGCCGAGGTCGCTGATCAGATGGGTCATGATCGGAATGTCATCGATGCCCATGCCCGAAGTGGGTTCGTCGAGCATCAGCAGTTTGGGTTTGGAGCAGATCGACATGCCGACTTCCAGCACCCGTTGCTGGCCGTGAGACAACTCGCCCGCCAGGGTGTCGGCGCGACGGGTGAGTTGCAGGCGCTCCAACACTTGATCGGCCATCTCCAGATGCTCGCGCTTGCTGTCGACGCGACGCCAGAAGTTCAGCGCCCGCGCGCCGTCGCGGCCTTGGGCGGCCAGGCGCAGGTTTTCGCGCACGCTGAGGTTCTGGAACAGGCTGGTGAGCTGGAACGAGCGCGCCATGCCCAGGCCGACGCGGCCGTGTGCCGGTTTGCGCATCAGGTTCTTGCCGTCAAAATGAATCGCTCCGGCGGTGGCCTGGCGCTCGCCGGTGAGGCAGTGAAACAGGCTGGTCTTGCCCGCGCCGTTGGGGCCGATAATGGTGTGAATGGTGCCGGCTTCGACCTTGAGGTTGACGCCGTTGACCGCATGGAACGCGCCATAGGCCAGTTCCAGGTCCTTGGTTTCCAGCAGGATGCTCATAGCCCTTCCTCCTTGGCGACGGCGGCGCTCTTGCGGCTGCCGCGTACCCGTTCGAACAACGACGCGAGGCCGCCCCACAAACCGCCGCGCATGAAGATCACCACGAAGATCAGGATCACGCCGAGCAACATCAGCCAGCGCGGCCACAGATCGGAGAGGAAATCCCCCAAGAGCACGATGGAACCTGCGCCTAGCAATGAGCCGAACAGCGAGCCGGTGCCGCCGACGATGGTCATGATCAGAATGTTCTCGGACATCGCCAGGTCGATGTTCGACAGCGGCACAAAGTGCAGCAGCATGGCGTACAGCGCGCCGGCGATGCCGGTGACCGCGCCGGACAACACGAACACCAGGATCCTGAAATGCCGCGTGTCATAGCCGATGGCCGAGGCGCGGGTTTCGTTTTCGCGGATCGCCATCAAGGTGCTGCCGAACGGCGAGGCGATCACCCGGCGCGCGCCGATAAAGATCAGCAGGAACAGCACCGCGACAAAGCCATAGAACACTCGGGCATCGGCCAGCGACAGCAGCACGGTGTCACCGATACGGATCTCCGGGCGCGGCACGCTGAGCAGGCCGTTGTCGCCGCCGGTCCAGTCGCTCAAGGTGTAGGCGACAAAGTAGGCCATCTGGCTGAACGCCAACGTGAGCATCACGAAGTAGATGCCGGTGCGCCGGATCGCCAGCGCACCGACCAGAAACGCCAGGAAACCACCGGCAAGGGCCGCGCCGAGCAATGCGCTGAACAAGCCCAGTTGCAGGTGGATCATCAGCAGCGCTGCGCAATACGCACCGGCCCCAAAGAAGATGCCTTGGCCGAACGACAACAGCCCGGTGTAGCCCAGCAACAGGTTGCAGGCCAGCGCGGCGAGGGCAAAGATCAGGATCTCGGTGGCCAGGGTCGCCGAGGGCAGAATCAAGGGCAAGCCGATCAGCACCGCCAGCACCCACAGCAACATGGCCTTGGATTGGGTCTTGGCAAACGGCAGGGGGTTTTTCTCGCTCATGTCAGGCTCTCCCGAACAGGCCGTAAGGGCGTACCAGAATCACCACGGCCATCGCGCCGTAGATCATCAGGCTCGCGCCTTGGGGCCAGAGTGTGGTCATCAGGCTTTGCACCACGCCCACCAGTAAACCGCCGACCAGCGCACCGCTGAACGAGCCCATGCCGCCGATCACCACCACCACGAAGGCCACCCCGAGGATCTCCGGGCCGACAAAGGGTTGCGCGCCGCGCAAGGGCGCAAACAGCACACCCGCGACACCGGCCAGGGCCACGCCGAGGGCAAAGGTCATGGAAAACAGCCGGAAGATATTGGTGCCCAGCAGCGACACGGTTTCGGTGCTTTCACTGCCGGCGCGCACCAGGGCGCCGAAGCGCGTGCGCTCCAGCAGCAGCCACAAGGCCAGGCCGATCAGCGCGGAAAATACGATGAGGAACAGGCGGTAGTAGGGGTAGACGAAGTCACCCACCACCAGTACCCCGCGCAACAGTTCCGGCACGGCGACGCTTTTACCCACCGGGCCCCAGATCATCACGCTGGCTTCCTGGATGATCAGCGCGATCCCCAGGGTCACCAGGATCTGGAACATGTGCGGCAAGTGGTAAATCCGCTGGATCAATAGTCGCTCGATCACCCACGCCAGCGCGGCCACCACCAGCGGTGCAATGAGCAGCGCCAGCCAGAAGTTGCCGGTGAGGCTTACGGCGGTGTAGCAGATGTACGCACCCAGCAGAAAGAATGCGCCGTGGGCGAAGTTGACGAAGTTGAGCAGGCCGAAAATGATCGTCAGCCCGACCGCGATCAGGAAATAGATCATCCCCAACCCTAGGCCGTTGAGGATCTGGAACAGGTAAAGATTAAGCATGCAGTAACCCTCGGCAGGCAGCCGCTCGCGCGGCCCTGCGCTAAGCAATTCAGAGGATCAGGCGAGCGTGCAGCCCGTCGCCTCGACCGGCGGGAACGATTGCCCGGCGCTGAGCACCTTGGCCAGGTCGTCCTTGTCGGCCATGTCGCCGGCGGCTTTGCCGATCAGCAGGTAGTAATCCTTGATCACCTGATGGTCGCCGGCGCGGATTGACTCCTTGCCGGTCGGGCCTTCGTAGCTCAGGCCTTGCAGGGCGTTGGCCACGGTCGGGCCGTCGAAGCTGGCGGTGCTGATGATGGTTTCCAGCATGACTTTGGTGCTGATGTAATCAGCCGCCAGCGGGTAGGTGGGGTTGATGCCGTATTTGGCCTGGGTGAGCTTGACCAGTTCACGGTTGAGCGGGGTGTCGACCTGGTGCCAATACTGGGCGCCGAGGTACACGCCTTCGAGCACGTCGCTGCCCAGTTCCTGGAACTGGTCGAGCCCGGCGGACCATACCAGCAGCACTTTCATGCGCTCCTTGATTCCGAAGTTCACCGCCTGGCGCAGGGTGTTGGACGACTGGCTGCCGAAGTTGAGCAGCACCAGTACATCGGGCCTGGCGGCGATGGCGTTGGTCAGGTAGCCGGAGAATTCCTGTTCCTGCAGCGAGTGATAGCTGTTGCCGACATGTTCCAGGCCATTGTCCTTGAGCACGGTTTTTGCGCCTTCGAGCAAGGCTTCGCCAAACACGTATTGCGGCGTGATGGTGTACCAGCGCTTGGCGTCGGGCAGCAGCTTGATCAGCGGCAGCATGGTTTCGCGGATCGCGCCGTAGGTGGGCACCGACCAGCGGAAGGTCGCCTTGTTGCAGTCTTTGCCGGTGACTTCATCGGCGCCCACCGGGGTCATGAATACGCCGCCGACCTTGTCGACTTCCTTGGCCACCGCCAGTGCCGAGGACGACAGCGTGCAGCCCTGGAAGAACCGTGCGCCGTCCTGCTGGATCGCCTCCTGGACCTTGCGCACGGCTTTGCCGGCATTGCCTTCGGTGTCGATGACCTTGTAGTTGAGCGGGCGGCCGAGAATCTCGGGGTGCTGTTCCACCGCCAGGCGCGAACCCATGTCGGCAAACTTGCCATAGCTGGCAAACGCGCCGGACATGGACTTGAGGCCGTAAAAGGTAAAAGGCTCGGCGGCGAATGCAGAGCGCACACTCAGCGGAAGGCTGAGCGCGGCGGCGGCGGTGAGACTGGCTTTCAACAACGTACGACGCTGCATGGGGTGACTCCCTGGTTTAGTTATTGGCAGGAGCGGCAAGGGCGATACGGTGGAGCAAGGGCCTGTGGGCAGGCCTGTTATTGAATTGAGTGAAACGGTCTAACGCTTGGAACCGGGTCAAAATGTGGGAGCTGGCTTGCCTGCGATGGCATCAGCCAGGTTCAACTGATACACCGAGGCGCCCGCATCGCAGGCAAGCCAGCTCCCACATTGATTGGGTTTTCATATTGGGATGGGGTGCGCCTCAGCTATGGTCGAACTCCAGCAAAAAGTGCGGGCTGACCTCGCCTTCCAGCGCCGTCATGTGGTGTTCGGCGTCGCACATATGTTCATGCATCAGGTTGCGCACGGCGGTTTCATCCCCGGCGCGAAAGGCCAGCAGCAACTGCTTGTGGTAATCGAGGTTGGCCGCGTCGAACTGTTTGCGCTTGGGCTTGTAGGCTTTTTTCAGCACCACCAGGTCGCGTAGCAGGTCGTTGAGAAACTGCGCCATAAAGCTCAGCAGCGGGTTGGGGCAGGCCTTGGCCAGCAGGTTGTGAAATTCCAACTCGGCCAGGCGCTGTTCGCGTTGGCCGGCTTCGCTGTCTTCGGGGGCGCTGCAAAAATCCACGTTGTCTTGCAGGGCTTGATAGTCGTCTTCGCTCAAGCGCCCCAGCACCGACACTGCCAACTCCACCTCGATGACCTTGCGCAGTTGGTACACCTGCTCGCCATCCAGGTGCTGGAAGTGCAGGTAGTTACGCAACGCGCGGCTGGCCGGTTCAGTGCCGGCCTGGTTCAGGTACGCGCCACCACTGGGGCCGGTGCGTGTGCTCACCAAGCCTTCCACTTCCAGGGCCTTGAGTGCTTCACGGGCCGAGCCTTTGGAGCACTGGAAACTTTCCATCAACTCGCGCTCGGTAGGCAGGCGGTCGCCGGGCTTGAGCGCGTCGGTGACGATCGAGCGTTTGACCGACTCGACAATCACATCGGACAGCTTCTGGCGTTTGCGTCGTAGCGGGCGGCTGAGCATGTTGTTCTATTGATCCTATTAATGCGGATTAATAGCACTTAATAACGATTGAGCCGGAGCGTCAACGCAAGGTGTCGTTTTCGGCCTGAAGTGGTCGCAAATACGCGGGTTATTCCCAACTGCCGAGGTCGAGGCAACGTGTGGAAGCAGGCGGCTGTTTCCCGAATACGAGAAAATCGCCGACCCAGCGGTTGATGCACCCGGCGCCGGTGCCAGGGCGGGCCGGCTCCTTGAGCAGCAATTGCTCGATGCCGGCGGCGACCGGCTCGGCCTGCTCGGCATTGACCAGCACCATGCGTGCGACGCGCTCGGGAAACAGCGCGGCATAACGACTGCCAAGGCGGGTGGCCAACGCGTTGCCGAGGTAATTGAGTTGGGCCTCGCCGAGTTGGGCACGCACATACTCCATGTCGAGCGCCGCTTGCTCAACGCCATTGGCTTGGCTCAGGTCACGGGGGCTCAGTTCGATCACGTCATAGCGGTTGGTCAGGGTGCGATAGGCCTGGGTTGAATAGGACTCCCAGCGGCTGGTCAGGTGCAGGGCGAAGGTTGCGCCCTGGCCCTTTGGCGGCTCGCCACCCTGGATAAACACCACACCTTCACGGCTGAGCGGCTGGCGGGCGCCCACGCGGGTCAGGGCCAGGCGCACGCTGCCGCGTTTGGGCGCGGCATGGTCGCGTGGCACGCTCACACTGGCGCATTGGGTGCGTTCCAGCACCTCGGGGTCCGGGCGCTCCTGGGCGGGGAAGGGGCAATCCAGCAGCCAGTCGATCGCGGTGGGCGCGATCAGCGGCTCGGCCAACGCCTGGCCCGCGAGCAGCCAGAGGCCGATACACGCCAGGTTTTTTACCAGAACGCTGGGTTTCATCAAGAGGGTCCGGGCTGCCGTGTGAGGGCGGCTTTTTTACCAAGGACCCAGGGTCAAAGAATGTAGGGCGAATAAACGCTTTGTGTAGGAGTTTACAGTTTTATTGTCGGATATCCGTATTCCAGCCGCCGCCCAGCGCTTTGTACAAGGCAATGCTGGCTTGCAGCCGTGACAGCCGCAACTGCACGTTCAAGTCCTGGGCGGCGTACAAGGTGCGTTGGGTTTCCAACACCGTCAGCAAGTCCTCGGCGCCTGCCTGGTAGCGGCTCTCGGAGATCTGGAAGGCGGCCTGGGCCTGTTGCAGTTCTTCGGCCTGCCATTGGCGTTGCTGGTCCAGGCGCGTGATGCTGCTGAGGGCTTTCTCCACATCGGCAAAGCCGTTGATGATGGCGCCGCGATAGGCTTGCAGCAGCTCGTCCTGGCGGGCGCGGGCCTTGTCGCGTTCGGCGCTTAAACGGCCATTGTTGAAGATCGGCGCCACCAGCCCCGAGGTCAGGGTGTAGAACGGGCTGCGCAGGATATCTTCAGCTTTATAGGCGCCGGAGCCGACTGTCGCGCCCAAGGTCACGCTGGGCAGCATCGCCGCGCGTGCCACGGTGACGTCGGCACTGGCCGCCGCCAGTTGCGCCTCGGCGCGGGCCAGGTCGGGGCGGCGACTGAGCAATTGGCTCGGCACGCCGGGGCCGATGGTTGGCCAGGTCAGCGCCTGGAACGGCTCGGCGCCCAGGTCCAGGGCTTGTACCGGCTGACCGAGCAGGGCGGCGAGGGTGATCCGCGATTCTTCGGCCACCTGCGCAATCAGCGGCAATTGCCGTTGCTGGCCGGCCACCAGGCTTTTCTGTTGGGCCAGCTCCAGGGCGGTGGCTGCGCCTGCGTCGTAGCGGGTTTGCACCAGGTTCAACACACTGCGCGCATTCGCCAGGTTCAGCTCGGCGATCTGCTGGCGTTGCTGCGCGGCGAGGGTTTGCGCGTAGCGGTCGGCGACGTTGCCGAGCAGGGTCAGCTCCACGGTGGCCTGGTCAAACTCACTGGCGCGCAGGCTTTGCAGGGCGCTGTCGCGGGCGGCAACGCGGCCGCCCCAGAAGTCCAGTTCATAGCTGGCGGTGAGGTTGGCACCGAAACTGTCGACGGTCTTGTTGCTGTCGGTGGCGTCCAATGAGGCATTGCCGCTGCCGCGCAGCAGCTTTTCACGGCTGGCGGTGAGGTTGAACTTGACCTCAGGCAGCAACGGCGCCCCGGCAATTACCGCACTCGCCTGGGCCTGGCGCACCCGTGCCATGGCGGCGGCCACGTCATAACTGTCGCGTCGCGCCTGATCGATCAGGTGGTTGAGCGGCGGGCTGGCGAAGTGTGTCCACCAGCGTTGGTTGGTCGCCTGGTTGGCATCGCGTTCGGCGTACTGCCAGGCGGGCGGCGGTGCGAGGCCGCTATCTACGGTTGGCGGGTTGCCGGTACAGGCGTTGAGCAACAGGCACACGCCCAGCAGGGAAGATCGTTTATTCACTGGTCAACGCCTTAACCGGATCGAGCCGGGCAGCTTTACGGGCCGGCATAAAGCCGAATACGACACCGGTGACCAGCGCACAGCCAAACGCGCCAAACACCGCCACCAGGGAAAACTGCACCGCCACCTCGGCCAGTATGAGTACGCCGCCCACCAGCAGCGCGAGGGCGATGCCGAACAAGCCGCCGACCACCGAGAGCATCACCGCCTCGGTGAGGAACTGGCGCAGGATGTCGCGCTGGCGCGCGCCGGTGGCCATGCGAATGCCGATTTCGCGGGTGCGCTCGCGCACGGTCATCAGCATGATGTTCATCACACCGATCCCGCCCACCAGCAGGGAAATCGCCGCAATCGAACCGAGCATCAGCGACAGCGTGTTGGCCGTGCGGGCTTCGGCCTGGATCATCGCGGCGTTGTTGGTCAACTGGTAGTCACGCTTACCGTTGTGCAGCTTGAGCATCAGTTGATCAATGGCCATTTCAGCTTCATGGACCTTGCGTGCATCGGCGGCGGCGATCGCCACGTATTCGGGGTTGTACGTGCCGAACAGGCGCACGCTGGCGGCGGTGTAGGGGATCGCTACGCGGTCGTCGCTGTCTTTATTGCCGGAGGCGGAGCCTTTTTCGGCGAGCACGCCGATGACCTGGAAGGGCACGTTTTCGATCAGGATGTATTGGCCGATCGGGCTGGCGACGTTTTTGAACAGCTTTTCGCGGATACGGTGGCCGATCACCGCGACGGTCGCCCCGGCGCGCTCGTCTTCCTGGGTGAAATAGCTACCCTCGACCACCGGCCAGTTGAAAATCTCGGGGAAGTTGACGTCGTTGCCGCCCACATAGGCCAGGTAGTCCAGATTGCCAAAGCGAACCCCGGCGTCGTTGCCGTTGACCGGCATGATGCGCTTGACCTGGGGCAGCATCGCCAGCGCCGCGACATCGTTAAGGGTCACGATACCCGGCGGCGTGCGCGGGTTGGGCGAGGAGCCGCTGAGGTAGATGATATTGGAGCCGAACGCGCCCATCTGCGCCATCACCTGGCGCTTGCTGCCTTCGCCGACGGCCAGCATCACCACCACGGACGCCACGCCAATCACAATCCCCAGCAGCGTCAGCGCGGTGCGAAAGCGATTGATCCACATCACCCGCCAGGCTGCGCGTATGGCATCGAGCAGTTCGGCTTTCCAGGCACCATTGTGCTCGGCCCCGTCGGCCAGGCGCTGGCGCAGGTCGACGGCTTGCAGGGCGTCGCTGTTGGCGGTGACCGGCACATGGGTGTCACTGTGCGCCGAGTCGCTGATGATCAGGCCGTCGCGGATCTCGATGATGCGGTTGGCCCGCGCCGCCACTTCGCGGTCGTGGGTAATCAGGATCACCACATGGCCCTGGTTCGCCAGTTCGTCCAGCAGGGTCATCACCTCGGCGCCGCTGTGGCTGTCGAGGGCACCGGTGGGTTCGTCGGCGAGGATGATATGCCCGCCGTTCATCAGCGCGCGGGCGATCGACACCCGTTGCTGCTGGCCGCCGGAGAGTTGGTGCGGGCGGTTGGCGGTGCGGTCGGCCAGGCCCAGGCGCGTGAGCAGGGCTTTGGCGCGAGCATGCCGCTCGGTGGCACTGATACCGGCATAGATCGCCGGCATTTCGACGTTTTCCTGGGCCGAACCGGACGGAATCAGGTGGTAGCCCTGGAACACAAAGCCAAAGGCTTCGCGGCGCAGCCAGGCCAGTTCGTCGCTGCCCAGGTGCGCGACGTTTTCGCCGGCGAACAGGTAGTCGCCTTCGGAAGGGCGGTCGAGGCAGCCGAGGATGTTCATCAGCGTGGATTTGCCCGAGCCGGAAGCGCCGACGATGGCGACGAATTCCCCGGCATGGATCGACAGGTCGATCCCGCGCAGCACGTCGACCTGCGGGCTGTCGCCGCCGCCGTAGGATTTTCGGATGTTTTTGAGTTCAATCAGCGGCGTGGTCAACTCAACCCCCGTTGCCGTCGGCTGGGCCGATCAACACGTGATCGCCCTCGCTGAGGCCGTCCAGCACTTCGACGCGCAAACGGTCACTGATGCCCAGGCGCACGTCGCGCGCTTCGATCGAGCCGTTTTTTGCCACCACGCGGGCGGTTTGCTTGTCGGTGCCGTGGCTGCCGAGCAAGGCCGCGACCGGCACGGTGAGCACATTCTTGACCTGGCTGGCGACAAAAAACACCTGGGTGGTCATCTCGGCCATCAGGGCATTGTCGGTGTTGTCCACATCCAGCAGCACCGTGTACAGCACCACACGGCCGCTCCCGCTTTTGCTGGTGCTGCTGGGGCTGCCGTTGCCCTGGCTGGTTTCATTCAGGGGCTTGGGCGGGATCGGCAGGATCTGGCGCACGGTGCTGGTCCAGCGCCGGCCGCCGCCGCTGAGCGTGGTGAAGTAGGCGGTCATGCCGGGTTTGACGTGGCCGATGTCGGCTTCGGAAACCTCGGCCCATACAGTCATCGGCGACAACTTGGCGATGCGCAGGATCAGCGGGGTCTGCTGCTGGGCGTTGAGGGTCTGGCCGACGCGTGCGTCTACCGCCACCACCGTGCCGCTCATCGGCGCGAAAATGCGCGTATAGCCCAGTTCGGCCTCGTCGCTGCGCAGGCTGGCCTGGGCCTGGCGGATCTGCGCCTGGAACATGTCGACCCGTGCCTGGGTGGCGCTCAGCTCGGCCTTGGCGGTTTGCACGTCTTCTTCGCGGGTGGCGTTACCGGCCACCAGGCGCTGCTGGCGCTGGTATTTCTGGCGCGCCAGTTCGTGCTGGGCTTTCTGCTCCTGCAACTGGGCCTTGAGGTTGTCGATGGCATAGCGGCTGGCGTCAAGCTTGGCCTGTTGCGTGGCGGGGTCGATTTCTACCAGCAACTGGCCTTCTTTGACCTGGTCACCGGCCTCGACATGGATCTTGCGGATTTGCCCGGATGCCTGTGCGCCCACGTCGACATAGCGGCGTGGTTGCAGGGTGCCCAGCGCCGTGACGCTGTTTTCGATATTGCCACGGGTGACGGTGACGGTGGCGAGGCTGTCGCGGCCCGGCGGCAGTATCTGCCAGGCCGCCAGTGCAGCGATGGGAATCAGGCACGCGACAACCAGCAGGGCGCGTCGGGCGGGGCGAGGGCGTTTCATGCGTTGTTTCCAGCCGGGAATGTGGGCCGCAGTTGCGGAGGGCTGACAGTTATACGAGAAAATTGCCCGACGATTTAGGCGCTTACATAGGTAGTAACAGCTCTGTCGAATAAAAAAATCGACGGTTGATGCAAGACTTGTTTAAAAGTAGATGAGAATTACTATAAATTGCACGCACTCAAACTGCCATCATCCATGGCCTGTCGTCGTTAGCACTCAAGGAACTGATGCCGTCCCCCCAGGACGGTCGGGAGTCATGTTGGAAAACTACTATCGCGAGCTGGTGTGTTTCCTCAACGCCAAGCTGGGCAACCGTCAGGTGGCCGAAGATGTGGTGCATGACGCCTATGTGCGGGTGCTGGAGCGCGCCAGCGATACGCCGATCGAACAGCCGCGCGCATTTTTGTACCGTACTGCGCTGAACCTGGTGATCGACGGCCATCGGCGCAATGCCTTGCGCCAGTCCGAGTCCCTGGAGGTGCTGGACAGTGAAGAGCGCTTCGCCACCTGTTCGCCCCACGCCAGTCACGATCAGGCCCAGCGCCTGGCCCTGCTCGAACGAGCCCTGGCCGAGCTGCCCAGCGCCTGCCGCGACAGCTTCCTGCTGCGCAAGCTCGACGGCCTTTCTCACCTGCAAATCGCCGAGCGCCTGAGCATTTCCCGCAGCCTGGTGGAAAAACATATCGTTAATGCCATGAAGCATTGCCGGGTGCGCATGCGCGAGTGGGACGCGCACTGATCGCAGATTAGTTAAATTTTATTTCATTGTCCTCGTTTCCTATCAACACATGGCCTGTTGTTCAGGCTTTGCAGGTATTCCCGCCCCACCGCCAAGGGGCTTATCCAGAGGACACTGGAATGACACAGGCAATTGCTTCGCCCGCGGTTCACGACCTGATCGGGATCGGTTTCGGCCCTTCGAACCTGGCGCTGGCCATCGCCCTGCAGGAGCGTGAAAAAGCCCAGGGCAAACTGGACGTGGTGTTTCTCGACAAGCAGGCCGACTACCGCTGGCACGGCAATACCCTGGTGACCCAGAGCGAACTGCAGATTTCGTTCCTCAAGGATCTGGTGACGCTGCGCAACCCCACCAGCCCGTACTCGTTCGTCAATTACCTGAAGGCCCACGACCGCCTGGTGGATTTCATCAACCTGGGCACCTTTTACCCGTGCCGCATGGAGTACAACGACTACCTGCGCTGGGTCGCCGGGCAGTTCCAGGCCCAGGCGCGGTATGGCGAGGAAGTGCTGGCCATCGAGCCGATCCTGCACCAGCAGCAGGTTGAAGCGCTGCGCGTGATCTCCCGTGATGCCCAGGGCGAACAGCATGTGCGCACCACCCGCTCGGTGGTGGTCAGCGCCGGCGGCACGCCACGTGTGCCGGAGGCGTTCAACGCGCTCAAGGAAGACGGCCGAGTGTTCCACCATTCCCAATACCTCGAGCGCATGGCCCGGCAGCCGTGCGTGGACGGCAAGCCTATGCGCATTGCCATCATCGGCGGCGGGCAGAGCGCGGCCGAAGCCTTTATCGACCTCAACGACAGCTTCCCGTCGGTGCAGGTGGACATGATCCTGCGCGGTTCGGCGCTCAAACCGGCGGATGACAGCCCATTCGTCAACGAAGTGTTCTCGCCGGCCTTTACCGACCTGGTGTTCCAGCAAGTCGGCGCCGAGCGTGAGCGCCTGGTGGCCGAGTACCAGAACACCAACTATTCGGTGGTCGACCTGGACCTGATCGAGCGCATCTACGGGATTTTCTACCGCCAGAAAGTCTCCGGCATCAACCGCCAGGCCTTCCGCACCATGACCGTGGTCGAGAAAGCCACGGCCGGGCCGCTGGGCATCGAACTGGTATTGCGCAACAATGCCACCGGCGACACCAGCGTCAGCCATTACGACGCGGTGATCCTGGCCACCGGCTACGAGCGCCAGATGCACCGCGAGCTGCTGGCGCCCCTGCAAGCCTATATGGGCGACTTCGAAGTGGCGCGCGACTATCGGATCGTCACCGACGAGCGCTGCAAGGCCGGTATCTATATCCAGGGCTTCAGCCAGGCCAGCCATGGGTTGAGCGACACCTTGCTGTCGGTACTGCCGATTCGGGCCGATGAAATTGCCGCCTCGCTGTATGAAAACGATCGTCACCGTGGCAAGGCACGCTCGGTGCAGGATTTGCTGTTGGCCACGGCCAGCTGACAAGCTGTACTTGTGACTGGTGGGGCTGCCTGATACTGTACAAAAAACCAGTATCGGTAGCCCTTCATGCAGTTGATCGAAAAACTCAGCATCCTCGCCGACGCCGCCAAGTACGACGCCTCATGCGCCAGCAGCGGTGCGCCCAAGCGCAGCTCCGAGGGCAAGGCCGGGCTGGGTTCTACCGATGGCATGGGCATTTGCCACAGCTACACGCCGGACGGGCGGTGTGTGTCGTTGCTCAAGGTCTTGCTCACCAACTTCTGCCTGTACGACTGCCAATACTGCGTCAACCGCCGCTCCAGCGACGTGCCTCGTGCCCGTTTCAGCCCGGAGGAGGTGGTTACCCTGACCCTGGACTTTTACAAACGCAATTGCGTCAGCGGGCTGTTTCTGAGCTCCGGCATCATTCGTTCGGCCGACTACACCATGGAGCAGTTGGTTCGGGTCGCCAAACTGTTGCGCGAAGAGCATGACTTTCGCGGTTACATCCACCTCAAGACCATTCCCGAAGCCGACCCTGCGCTGATCGCCGAAGCCGGGCGTTATGCCGATCGCCTTAGCGTGAACATCGAGTTGCCCACCGACGCCAGCCTGCAAACCCTGGCGCCGGAGAAGCAGATCGGCTCGATCAAGCAAGCCATGCAGACCATCTACACCGGCGAGCAGACGGTGTTCAACGAACCGCGCGCACCGCGTTTTGCGCCGGCGGGGCAGAGCACGCAGATGATCGTCGGCGCCGATGACACCGACGACAGCACCATCCTGCACGGCGCCGAGGCGCTGTATGGCAATTACAAACTGCGGCGCGTGTATTACTCGGCGTTCAGCCCCATCCCCAACAGCCCTAAAAGTGTGCCGCTGGCCGCACCGCCGCTGATGCGTGAACACCGCCTGTACCAGGCCGACTTTCTGCTGCGCAGTTACGGTTTCAGCGCCAATGAACTGTTCGAAGGCCCCGGCCATCTGGCCCTGGATATCGACCCGAAGCTGGCCTGGGCGCTGGAGCACCGCGAGGTGTTCCCGTTGGACCTGAACCGCGCCGAACCCACACTTATCGCGCGTATCCCCGGCATTGGCCTGCGCACCACCCAGCGCCTGGTCGATCTGCGCCGCGAACGCAAGATCCGTTTCGAAGACCTGGCCCGCATGCGCTGCGTGCTGGCCAAGGCCAAGCCGTTTTTCATCACCAGCGACTACCACCCGCAACAGGCGGACAGCACCAGCGTGCTGCTGCGCGAGCAACTGCGCGACCGCCCGCAGCCGCAACAGATGGGGCTGTGGGGATGATCAGCCTGGAATGCGACAACCTCTTCAGCACCTGGCGCGAGCAGGCGCGCTGGCTGCTCAGCCATCAGGTCGACCCCAGCCAGGTGAGCTGGGGCGAGGCCGAGGTGGCGGACCTGTTTGCCACGGACGAGCCTGTACCTGAACAGCTCGGGCCGTTTCAGGCGCGAATCCCCAAGGCGTTGCTGGAGTTGTTGGAATCGGCCGCCTGTTACCACGGTGATCAGCGCTGGAGCCTGTTGTACGAGGTGTTGTGGCGTGTCAGCCACGGCGACCGCACTGCGATGCTGGCCGGGGACAAGCTGGGCAGTGAGTTGCAACGGCGCATCAAGCAGGTCAGCCGCGAGGCCCATCACCTGCATGCGTTTGTGCGGTTTATTGCTCTACCTGCGCAGGCTGGGCCACAGCTGCCGGAGTATGTGGCGTGGCATGAGCCGGCCCATGACATCTTGAAGTCCGCCAGCCAGCATTTTGTCGGACGCATGGGCCGCCATCGCTGGATGATCGCAACACCCCTGGACGGTGTGTATTACGACGGAGAACAGTTGATTCATCAACGCCAGTGCCCTGAGGCCTGGCAACAATTGGCGCAGAATGTCGAAGACCCCCACAGCGCGATGTGGCTGACCTATTACAGCCATATCTTCAACCCGGCGCGGTTGAACCCCAAGGTGATGGAAGGGCATTTGCCCAGCCGGTTCTGGAAGAATCTGCCGGAGGGCAAGTTGATACCGGGGCTGATCAGCGAGGCGCGCACGGGCAAGCAGAAGGATGGGCAGGCGAAGCTGATCGGGGCCAGGCCGGGCAAGAAAATCTCAAGCGGGCACGCTTGAAAAATGTGGGAGCTGGCTCGATGATCGTTCCCACGCTCTGCGTGGGAATGCCGCCCTGGACGCTCCGCGTCCGCTTTGACGTCGTGACGCGGAGCGTCACTGGATGCATTCCCACGCGGAGCGTGGGAACGATCTATCGCTCTATGCCAGTTCGGTCGCGGTGTTTTTGACCACCGCCAACTCCGGGTGCGCCACCAACTTATCAATGTGCAACTCATCATTATTCAGCCAGGTCTCCGTCAGCACCCGGTAATGCTCCATATCCCGGCAACGCATGCGCAGGCTGTAGTCGAACGGCCCGCTGATCAGTTGGCACTCGAACACCTGGGGGCACGCTTTCACGCAGGCCTCAAAGGCCTTCTGCGCCGAGCGCCCGCTCTGATTGGACAAGGCCACCAGCACCAGCAGCGACAGCCCCGGCGAGACCATCTGCACATCGATGATCGCCCCATAACCACGGATCACCCCGCGTCGCTCCAGCTTGCGCACCCGCTCCAGGCACGGCCTGGGTGTCAGGTGCACCAGAGATGAAAGCTTTTCGTAGGTGATACGCCCCTGGTGACGCAACACGTCGATGATGGCTTCATCGATGCGGTCCAGCGAGGGGGAAGAATGGGGTCCGTGGGCCTTGGTATCCATGAGTTCACTTCAGACGGTTGGAAAGAAATTGCTGCAAGCGTTCGCTGTTGGGGTGGTCGAGAATCTCGGCGCCGCCTTGTTCCTCGACCCGGCCCTGGTGCAAAAACAGCACTTGGCTGGACACCTGGCGGGCAAAGCCCATTTCGTGGGTGACCATCAGCATGGTACGACCTTCCTCGGCCAACGTCTGTATGACTTTGAGCACTTCCCCTACAAGTTCCGGGTCCAGCGCCGAGGTCGGTTCATCGAACAGAATAATTTCCGGTTCCATCGCCAATGCCCGTGCGATGGCCACACGCTGTTGCTGGCCGCCGGACAGAAACGCCGGGTATTGATCGGCCACGCGGCCGGGCAGGCCGACCTTGTCCAGATACAGGCGTGCGCGTTTTTCCGCTTCGGCCGCGCTGAGGCCCAACACTCGGCGCGGCGTCATGGTGATGTTTTCCAGCACAGTCATGTGGCTCCACAGGTTGAAGTGCTGGAACACCATGGCCAGGCGCGTGCGCAGGTTTTGCAGCTGCTCTTGATGGGGTGCACGGACCCCGCCGCGGCCCTGGCGCATTTCGATGCTGATGCCGTCCAGGGTGATCACCCCGGCATCCGGCTGTTCGAGAAAGTTGATGCAGCGCAGCATCGTGCTTTTGCCCGAGCCGCTGGCGCCGATCAGGCTGATGACGTCGCCGTTGCGTGCGTTGAGGGACACGCCCTTGAGCACTTCGTGGTCGCCGTAACGTTTGTGGATGCCTTCGACTTGAAGCTTGATCGCAGCGCTTGCCGGTTGGGCAACGGGTTCGTCGACAGGGTAAGCGGCCAGGGCCTGCGCGGACTGATTCATGGGTTAGCCTCGGGTAGGAACAAGAAAACGCATCCAGCGACGTTCGGCCAGTCGGAACAGGCCCACCAGTGCAAAGGACAGCAGAATGTAGAGCAGGGCGGCGATGCCAAAAGCCTGGAACGTGAGGAACGTTTCGGCGTTGGCGTCACGGGCCACTTTGAGGATATCGGCGACGGTGGCGGTAAACGCCAGCGAAGTGGCGTGCAACATCAGGATCATTTCATTGCTGTAGGCCGGCAGCGCACGGCGCAGCGCGGCGGGCACCACCACAAACAGGTTGAGGCGCCAGCCGTGCAGGCCGTAGGCGCGCGCCGCTTCGATTTCGCCGTGGGGAATATTGCGGATCGCCCCGGCGAAGATTTCCACGGTGTAGGCGCAGGTGTTGAGCACAAACGCCAGCAACGTGCAGTTGAGCGCATTTCGGAAAAACTGGTTGAGCAGCGCGTTGTCCTGCACCACCTCCAGGCTGTACAGCCCGGTGTAGCAAATCAGCAACTGGATATACAGCGGCGTGCCACGAAACAGATAGGTGTAGACCTCCACCGGCCAGCGCAACCACACGTGCTGCGAGACGCGCGCCAGCGCCAGTGGAATCGACAGCACAAAGCCTGCGACCACCGAGATGATAAACAGCCACAACGTCATGGCGACCCCGGACAACCCTGAGCCATCGCTGAACAGGTAGGCCAGGCCGTATTGCTGGAACAGTTCGATCATCGCGCCATCCCCTTGATGCCGAGGTTGTAGCGCCGTTCGAGGCGCTTGAAGAGGCGGTTGGAGAGGGTGGTGATCAGCAGGTACACCAGGCCCGCGAGGATCAGGAAGTACAGGGGCTCATTGGTGGTCTTGCCGGCGTTTTGCGCAGCCTTGACCAGGTCCGACAGGCCGATGATCGACACCAGCGCCGTGGACTTGAGCAGCACCAGCCAGTTGTTGCCCAGGCCCGGCAAGGCAAAGCGCATCAGTTGCGGGAACAGCACCAGGTGAAAGCGCTGCCAGCGGCTCAGGCCGTAGGCGGTGGCGGCTTCCAGTTGCCCGGCCGGCACACTGAGAATGGCACCGCGAAAGTTCTCGGTGAAATACGCGCCGTAGATAAACCCCAGGGTGATCACCCCGGCGGTAAACGGGTCGATTTCAAAGTAATTCCAGCCGAACACTTCGCTCAGGTCGTTGAGCCACAGTTGCAGGCTGTAGAAGATCAACAGGATCAGCACCAGGTCCGGCACGCTGCGTATCAGTGTGGTGTAGAGGGTGGCGGACACGCGCAGCCATTTGACGCTCGAAAGCTTGGCACCGGCGGCGATCAGGCCCAGGGCGAGGCTCAGGGCCAGCGCCAGCAACGCCAGCTTGAGCGTCATCCAGGCACCCTGGGCCAGCATCGGGCCATAGCCTTGCAGGTTGAGGAGTTCGTTCATTGAGGGGATCTCGATCAAGCACAGAGATTAACTGTGGGAGCTGGCTTGTGTGGGAGCAGGCAAGCCAGCTCCCACAGGGGCCGGGGTGGGCCTATTCGTTGTAGATATCCTGATCGCCGAAGTACTTCTTCTGGATCTGTGCGTAGGTGCCATCGGCCTGCACGGCGGCGATGCCTTTATTGATCAGCGCGCGCAGTTCAGCGTCGTTCTTGCGCAGCCCCATGGCGATATCCAGCGGCAAGGTCGGGTCCTTGAAGGCCGGGCCGGTCTTGAAGTCGGCGCCTTCAGGCTTGGACAGAAAGTTGAGCTGGGCTTCGAGCTTGTCGGTCAGGGTGGCGTCGAGGCGGCCGTTTTGCAGGTCGGCGTAGTTCTGCTCCTGGGACTGGTACGCCTTGATCTGCGCGCCGAGCCTGGCCAGGTGGGCACGTGCATAGGCTTCCTGCAGCGAACCTTGGAGCACGCCCACCTGCTTGCCTTTGAGCGACTCCGGCGTGTCGCCGAAGTCGGCGTTTTTACGGGTGATCACCGAGGTGGGGCTGAGAAACAGGCGGTCGCTGAAGTCGATGACTTTCTCACGCGACGGGGTTACGGCCATGGACGACATGATCGCGTCGAACTTGCGCGCGCGCAGGGCCGGGATCATGCCGTCGAATTCGTTGTGCACCCAGGTGCATTTGACTTCAAGCCTGGCGCAGATGGCGTTGCCCAGTTCGATATCAAAACCTTGCAGGCTGCCGTCGGCGGCGACGGACTCAAAGGGCGGGTACTCGGGGAATACGCCGAAGCGGATTTCTTTCCAGTCCTGGGCGTGGGCGGCGCTGGCGCACAGTGGCAACAGCAACGCGGCGAAGAGTGATCGCAATGGAGTCATGTGACAGTCCCTATATTTTGTAATTGATGTCAGGGCAGTGAATCGCTGGGAGCAGAGAATGCTTCATGGTGGTGCGTTTTTTGTGTCGTTTACCCCGTGCATAAAGCGCAAATTGCGCTGTTAAAAAGCGCAATGCAGCGGAATCGGCTGCGCCACCCGCGAAATCGGCTTTTCAGTGATGAAAGTCTGGCCCGCCCTCAGCGCAAAGCGGCAGGCCAGAGCGGTTTCAAGCGCGCTTTTTGTGCTGCGCGCGGGGCTGTTGGGCCAGGCGTGCAAACAGGTCTTTCGGGTCGGCGAGGTCCGGCACCAGTTCAAGTGTGCTGCCCACATCCAGCGCCTTGGCCACGTCCAGCACGTAGCGCAGGGCCGAGTAGTCTTCGATGGCAAAGCCCACCGAGTCGAACAGCGTGACTTGGCGCGGGTTCTCGCGGCCGGGCTGCTGGCCATTGATGACCTGCCAGAGTTCGGTAACCGGCGAATCGTGCGGCATGTGCTGGATTTCACCTTCGATACGGCTTTGCGGTTCGTACTCGACGATTACCCGGGCGCGCTCGACGATGCGGCGGTCCAGCTCGGTTTTACCGGGGCAGTCGCCACCCACGGCATTCAGGTGCATGCCCGGTTCGATCATGTCGTCGGTGAGGATGGTGGCGTACGCCTTGTCGGCGGTCACGGTGGTGACAATGTCCGCGCCTTTGACCGCTTCGGCCACGCTGGCGGCCAGGATCACCTTGATCGCCGGGAACGCCTTGAGGTTGGCCGCCAGTTTGGCAGTGGCCTTGGCGTCGATATCGAACAGGCGGATTTCGGTGATGCCAAGCATGGCGTGGAAGGCCAGGGCCTGGAACTCGCTTTGCGAGCCGTTGCCGATCAACGCCATGCTGCGGCTGTTGTCGCGCGCCAGGTAGCGGGCCACCAGGGCGGAGGTGGCGGCGGTACGAATCGCGGTGGTGAGGGTCATTTCGGCCAGCAGCACCGGCTTGCCCGTGTCGACGTCGCCCAGGGCGCCGAAAGCCATCACCGTGAGCATACCGGCCAGGGTGTTTTTCGGGTGGCCGTTAACGTATTTGAAGGCGTACAGCGAGGCATCCGATACCGGCATCAACTCGATCACGCCGTCCGGCGAATGGTTGGCCAGGCGCGCGCATTTTTCGAAGTCCTGCCAGCGCAGGTAGTCGGCGCGGATGTATTCGGCCATCTCGCTGATGCAGGTTTGCAGGCCTTTTTGTGACACCAGGTAGCTGAGGTCGTTGACGTCGATGTAACGGGTCATGGCAAGACTCCTTATTGAAATGAGGCGCGGGCGGGCAGGTGTACTTCCGCCAGCATGCAGCGGGCACTGCCGCCGCCGATGCGTTCGATGTTGTCGATGTTCACCACCACCGGGCGGGTGTGGCGTTCTACATGCGTGCGCTGGGCCGGGTGCAGGGCGCTCCAGGCGCTGGCTGACATCACCAGCAGCGGTTGGCCGTCACGGTCGTGGACTTCGAGCATGTTGCCGGCGAAGGCTTCAAGTTGGTCGAAGTCGAGGGCGAGGATGTCTTTGCCGGTGTCGCGCAGCGAGCGTTCCAGGGCCTGGCGTTCGCTGGCATCGGGCAGGGCTTGCAGACACACCACCGAGAGGTCGCGGCCGACACTCATCATCACGTTGCTGTGGTAGATCGGCGCGTGGTGGCGGTCGACGGCGTGGAAGACGCAGAGTTGGTAGTCGAGGCGTTCGGCAAACTGACGCAAGGCGTCCTGGTGGGTACGCCCGGAGTGGCAGGCATAGCTGATGCGGTGCTGGCGGTCGAGCACCATGCTGCCGGTGCCTTCGAGGAAGATGTTCTGTTGTTCGAGGTGGCTCAGGTCGATGGTGCTATGGATCGCGAAACGCTGCTCCAGTACTTGCAGCACGCCTTTGTTGCGCTCCAGTCGTCGGTTCCGGCCTTCCATCGGGTACAGCACCAGGCTCCCATCGGCGTGGCTGCTCCACCAGTTGTTGGGGAAGATCGAGTCGGGCGTGTGCGGGGCCGGAGTGTCCTGTACCACCAGCACTTCCACGCCATGTTGGCGCAGGGTGTCGACATAACCGTCGAACTCTTGCAGCGCTTTTTGCTGCGCGCTCAGTGGATCGAGTGGCTGGCGTTGGAAGCGGTTGTTGATCGCGGTGTCCGGGTTGAAGGCAAAGCGCGCCGGGCGAATCATCAAGACGGTGTTGGTGGTTTGCATGGGGGCACGAATCCATGGGGTGAGCTGTGGGGCTATTTTGTGCGCTGTGGTGGGTGAATCCCGGCTGATATGGCAGGGCGGCTCAGCCGGGAAAGCTGAAAAGTGAGGTGGCGCAGCCGAATCGGCTGGCGAGTTGAAATGCAATCAAACTGTGGGAGCCGGCTTGCCTGCGATGGCGGTCTATCCGTGCCAGATGCGCTGACTGACAGACCGCTATCGCAGGCAAGCCAGCTCCCACATTAGTATGGTGGCGGTCGTGAAACCCGAGCCAGGAAGGAGAATGCATGTCTACCGCTGTTCGTCTTGCCCAACCCACCGATGCCGAGGGCATCAGCCAGGTTATCCTGGCGGCCTTGCACAGCAGCAATGCGCGGGACTACCCGGCGGATGTGATTGCTCGGGTTGCCAGCAACTTTACGCCCGACGCCGTACTGGCGTTGCTGCAGCGCCGGGTGGTGCTGGTGGCGATTCAGGATCAGGTGATCGTCGCCACCGCCGCCCTCGATGGCAATGTGGTGCGCTCGGTGTTCGTCAACCCGGCGTTGCAAGGGCAGGGAATCGGTCGGCTGCTGATGATCGAGGTTGAACTGCGTGCCGTTGAAGCCGGGGTGACGGTCCTGAGCGTGCCGTCCTCGCTGACGGCCGAGCCGTTTTATACCAAGCTGGGTTTTCACACGGTGCGCGACGTCTACCATGGCAATGAGCGCACGCTGGTGATGGAAAAGGCCTTGTTATCGCGCCATCCCATTGGGCCGTATCGCGATCGTCCGCACCGATCCCAGGTGGTAGCGTTGTGGCAGCAGGCGTTTGGCTATGACACTGCGCATAACCTGCCAAGCCTGGCAATCGACAAAAAACTCGCGGTCAACGATGGGCTGTTCTTTGTCGCGACGGATAAAAAGGCCGTGATCGGCACCATTCTGGCCGGCTATGACGGGCATCGCGGCTGGCTGTATTCGGTGGCGGTGCACAGCGATTATCGCCGGCAGGGCCTGGGTGCTTCGCTGGTGCGTTATGCCGAGCAGGCGTTGACTGCGTTGGGCTGTATGAAGATCAACCTGCAGATTACGGGCGGCAATGACGCGGTGGTGGGGTTCTACGAGGCGTTGGGGTATGGGGTGGAGCCGAGGATCAGTATGGGCAAGAAGATTGGGGTGAATATTCCCAAGGACGTGTGAGCACACCGAAATCAAATGTGGGAGCTGGCTTGCCTGCGATACTGCCACCTCGGTGTGTCAGACACACCTGGGTGATGCTATCGCAGGCAAGCCCGCTCCCACACAAGCCCGCTCCCACATTGGGTTTTGCGTTTGCTGAGTCAGACCTTGACGATCCAACCCGCTGGCGCTTCAACGTCGCCGGTCTGCACGCCGGTCAGCTCTTTGTAGAGCGCCTGGGTGATCGGGCCCACTTCGGTTTCGCTGTGGAACACGTGCAGCTTGCCGTCGTACTGGATGCCGCCGATTGGCGAGATCACAGCAGCGGTGCCGCAGGCGCCGGCTTCCTTGAACTGGTCCAGTTTGTCGATGAACACGTCGCCCTCGACCACTTTCAGGCCCAGGCGGGTCTCGGCCAGTTCGATCAGCGACAGGCGGGTGATGCCTGGCAGTACCGAAGGCGACTTCGGCGTGATGAACTGGTTGTCGCGGGTGATACCAAAGAAGTTGGCCGAACCGACTTCCTCGATTTTCGAGTGGGTCATCGGGTCCAGGTAGATCGCGTCGGCGAAACCGGATGTCCGTGCTTCAGCGCCCGGCATCAGGCTGGCGGCATAGTTGCCACCGACCTTGGCGGCACCGGTGCCTTGTGGCGCGGCGCGGTCGAACGTGGAGATCTGGAAGTTGTGTGGCACCAGGCCGCCCTTGAAGTAGGCGCCGACCGGGATGGCGAATACCGAGAAGATAAATTCCGGTGCGCTACGCACGCCGATGTTTTCACCGGTGCCGATCACGAACGGGCGCAGGTACAGCGCGCCGCCACTGCCGTACGGCGGGATGAACCGCTCGTTGGCCTTGACCACTTGTTTGCAGGCTTCGATGAAGTCTTCGGTGGTCACATGCGGCATCAGCAAGCGTGCGCAGCTGCGTTGCATACGGGCGGCGTTCTGGTCCGGACGGAACAGGTTGATCGAGCCGTCCTTGCAGCGGTAGGCCTTGAGGCCTTCAAAGCATTGCTGGCCATAGTGCAGGGCGGTCGAGCCCTCGCTGATGTGCAGCACGTTGTCGTCGGTCAGGGTGCCCGCTTGCCACTCGCCGTTTTTCCAGGTTTGGAGAAACCGCTTGTCGGTCTTGATGTAGTCAAAACCCAGCTTGTCCCAATTGATGCTTTCGTTACCCATGACACCCTCTATCTCTGGTCAACCGCCTGGTCGAAGGCAGGCTTGTCGGTTTTTTACTGGATGGGCGCAACAATACTTCATTCTTGCTTTATGTGGGAGCGGCAGTTTACAGGTGCAACGCGTGGCCCAATGCTCTTAAAGCCGCTTCCTGAACCGCTTCGCCGAGGGTCGGATGCGCATGAATGGTGCCCGCCACATCTTCCAGGCGCGAACCCATCTCCAGGCTCAGGCCAAAGGCCGTAGACAACTCAGACACACCAGCGCCCACCGCTTGCCAGCCGACAATCAGGTGGTTGTCACGCCGTGCTACCACGCGCACAAAGCCGGTTTTCGACTCCAGGGTCATCGCTCGGCCATTGGCCGCAAACGGGAAGCTCGACACGATGCAGTCCAGGCCGGCCGCCTTGGCTTCGTCCGGGGTCTTGCCGACCACCACCAGTTCCGGGTCGGTGAAGCACACCGCCGGGATGGCGGCCGGGTTGAATTCGCGGTGTTTGCCGCTGATCAGTTCGGCGACCATCTCGCCCTGGGCCATGGCCCGGTGCGCGAGCATCGGCTCGCCGCTCAGGTCGCCGATGGCGTACACGTTGCGCATGCTGGTCTGGCAACGGTTGTCGATCTTGATCGCCGCACCGTTCATCGCCAGGTTCAGCGCTTCGAGGTTCCAGCCCTGGGTGTTGGGTTTGCGGCCCACGGCCACCAGCACCTGATCGGTTTCCAGCGACAGCGTCTCCCCATTCGGGTCACGTACCTGCAGGCGGTTGTTTTCGAAACCGGTGACGCTGTGGCTGAGGTACAGCTTGACCCCCAGCTGCTTGAGCGATTCGGCCACCGGCAGCGTCAGCTCGCCGTCGTAGGCGGGCAGGATGCGCTCCTGCGCCTCGACCACACTGACTTCGGCGCCGAGCTTGCGGTAGGCAATGCCCAGCTCCAGGCCGATGTAACCGCCACCCACCACAATCAGGCGTTTGGGCACGCGGGTCGGCGCCAGCGCTTCGGTTGACGAGATGATCGGCCCGCCAATCGGCAGCATTGGCAGGTTGACGCTTTTCGAACCGGTGGCCAGCAGCAGGTGCTCGCACTGAATGCGCTGGTCGCCGACGTCGACGGTCTTGCCGTCGACCACCTTGGCCCAGCCATGGATCACCTGCACTTTGTGCTTTTTGAGCAAGGCGGCCACGCCGGTGGTCAGGCGGTCAACAATGCCGTCTTTCCATTCCACGCTCTTGCGGATGTCCAGGGTCGGCACATCCACTTCAATGCCCAGTTGCGACCCTTGACTGTGATGCACGGTTTGCTGGAACTGTTCGGCCACATGGATCAAGGCTTTGGAGGGAATGCAGCCGATGTTCAGGCAGGTGCCGCCCAGCGCCTGGCCCTCGACCAGAATGGTCGGGATGCCCAGTTGGCCGGCACGAATCGCCGCCACATAACCGCCAGGGCCACCGCCGATAATCAGCAGCGTGGTGTTCAATGTCTGAGGCATGCCTTACTCCAAAAACAGGCTGGCGGGTTGTTCGAGCAAGCCACGAATGGCCTGGATGAATTGCGCCGCGTCCATGCCGTCGACCACACGGTGATCGAAGGAACTGGAGAGGTTCATCATTTTGCGCACCACGATCTGGCCTTTGATCACCATCGGCCGTTCAACGATGCGGTTGACGCCGACAATCGCGACTTCCGGCAGGTTCAGCACCGGCGTGCTGACGATGCCGCCCAAGGCACCCAGGCTGGTGAGGGTGATGGTCGAGCCCGACAGCTCATCACGACTGGCCTTGCCATTGCGCGCGGCGCTGGCCAAACGTGCGATTTCCTCGGCGTTGCCCCACAGGCTGCGGGCTTCGGCGTGACGTACCACCGGCACCATCAGGCCCACATCGCTTTGGGTGGCGACGCCCACATGCACCGCGCCCAGGCGGGTGATGACTTGGGCTTCGTCGTCGTAACGGGCGTTGATCTGCGGGAACTCGCGCAACGCCACGACCATGGCGCGCACGATAAACGGCAGCAAGGTCAGCTTGCCGCGGGTGGCGCCGTGCTTCTCATTGAGGTGCACGCGCAACTCGTCCAGCGCCGTGACGTCGATTTCTTCCACATAGCTGAAATGCGCAGCGCGGCGGGTGGCGTCCTGCATGCGCTGGGCGATCTTGCGGCGCATGCCGATCACCGGGATCTGTTCTTCGCTGTTGCGTTCGGCGTAAGGGTTGGCGGTGCCCGAAGGCTGGGCTGCACCTTGTTGCAGGTAAGCGTCCAGATCTTCGTGTAGCACCCGACCCGCCGGGCCAGTACCTTGCACCAGACGCAATTGAATACCGGCATCCAGCGCGTGCTTGCGCACGGCAGGTGAAGCCAATGGGCGTTCATCGGCGGCACGGGCTACCGGAGCAGCAGCGGGCTTGGCTGCCGGCTTTGTTTCAACCACCGGCGCTGGTTTGGCTTCAACCACGGGGGCTGCTTTCACCGGCTCAGCCACCACCGGCGCATCCTTGGCATTCCCGGCGCCTTCGACTTCAATGCTGATCAAAATACTACCCACCGCCATGACCTCGCCGGGCTCGCCGCCCAGAGAAATCACTTTGCCGTGCACCGGCGAGGGAATGTCCACCATCGCCTTGTCGGTCATCACATCCGCCAGCACCTGGTCTTCAACCACCAGGTCGCCGACCTTTACATGCCATACCGACAGTTCAACTTCTGCGATGCCTTCGCCAATGTCCGGCATCTTGATAACGTGCGTGCCCATTCAGACCTCCATGACCCGTTTCAACGCCGCACCCACACGGGACGGCCCTGGGAAATACGCCCACTCTTGCGCGTGCGGGTAGGGTGTGTCCCAACCGGTGACGCGTTCGATCGGCGCTTCCAGGTGATGGAAGCAATGCTCTTGCACCAGCGACACCAACTCGGCACCAAAGCCGCAGGTGCGAGTGGCTTCGTGCACCACCACGCAACGGCCGGTCTTTTTCACGGAGTTGACGATGGTTTCCAGGTCCAGCGGCCACAGGCTGCGCAGGTCGATGACCTCGGCGTCGATGCCGGTTTCTTCGGCGGCGACTTGCGATACATACACAGTGGTGCCGTAGGTCAGCACCGTCACGGCCGAGCCTGGGCGCACGATGGCGGCCACATCCAGCGGCACGGTGTAGTAACCGTCCGGCACTTGCGCTTGCGGGTGTTTGGACCAGGGTGTAACCGGGCGATCGTGGTGGCCATCGAACGGGCCGTTGTACAGGCGTTTAGGTTCGAGGAAGATCACCGGGTCGTCGTTTTCGATCGAGGCGATCAACAGGCCCTTGGCGTCATACGGGTTGGACGGCATCACCGTGCGCAGGCCGCAGACCTGGGTGAACACCGCTTCAATACTCTGGCTGTGGGTCTGGCCGCCGTAGATGCCGCCGCCGCACGGCATGCGCATGGTCAAGGGCGCGGTGAACTGGCCGGCCGAGCGATAACGCAGGCGGGCGGCTTCGGAGATGATCTGGTCGGTGGCCGGGTACACGTAGTCGGCGAATTGAATCTCGGCGACCGGGCGCAGGCCATACGCGCCCATGCCCACGGCAACGCCGACGATGCCGCTTTCGGAGATCGGCGCGTCAAACACCCGCGAGCTGCCGTACTTGGTCTGCAAACCTTCGGTGCAACGGAACACGCCGCCGAAGTAGCCGACGTCCTGGCCGAACACCACCACGTTATCGTCACGCTCAAGCATCACATCCATGGCCGAGCGCAGGGCCTGGATCATGGTCATGGTGGTGGTGGTCATGGCGGTTTCCAATTCGATGCTGTTGTTGTGATCGTTCATGTCAGACCCCCAACTCTTGACGCTGGCGCTTCAAGTGCTCCGGCATCTCTTTATAAACGTCTTCGAACATGGTCGCGGCGCTTGGAATCTGGCCGCCGGCCAGGGTGCCGTACTGTTCGGCTTCTTTCTGCGCCTTGACCACTTCGGCCTCAAGCTCGGCACTGACCGCCGTGTGCTCCTCTTCGGACCACTGGCCAATCTTGATCAGGTGCTGTTTGAGGCGCGCGATGGGGTCGCCGAGCGGGAAGTGGCTCCAGTCATCGGCCGGGCGGTATTTGGACGGATCGTCCGAGGTGGAGTGCGGGCCGGCGCGGTAGGTGACCCACTCGATCAGGGTTGGCCCAAGGTTACGGCGCGCACGCTCGGCGGCCCAGGCAGACGCCGCATACACGGCGATAAAGTCGTTGCCGTCCACACGCAGGGAAGCGATGCCGCAACCCACGCCGCGTCCGGCGAAGGTCGTGGCTTCACCGCCGGCGATGGCCTGGAAGGTGGAGATGGCCCACTGGTTGTTGACCACGTTGAGAATCACCGGCGCGCGGTACACGTGGGCGAAGGTGAGGGCGGTGTGGAAGTCCGATTCGGCGGTGGCGCCGTCGCCGATCCAGGCCGAGGCAATCTTGGTGTCGCCCTTGATCGCCGAGGCCATGCCCCAGCCCACGCCTTGCACGAATTGGGTGGCGAGGTTGCCGGAAATGGTGAAGAAACCAGCGTCCTTGACCGAATACATGATTGGCAACTGACGGCCTTTGAGCGGGTCGCGCTCGTTGGACAGCAGTTGGCAGATCAGGTCCACCAGCGGCACTTCGCGGGCCATCAGGATGCTTTGCTGGCGGTAGGTGGGGAAGCACATGTCGTCAATGTTCAAGGCCAGGGCCTGGGCGCTGCCGATGGCTTCTTCCCCAAGGCTTTGCATGTAGAACGACATTTTTTTCTGACGCTGGGCGACCACCATGCGGTTGTCGAAGATGCGCGTCTTGAGCATGGCGCGCATGCCTTTGCGCATGATCTCGGCGGATACGCCTTCAGCCCACGGACCAAGGGCCTGGCCCTGGTCGTCGAGCACGCGGATCAAGCCTTTGGCGAGGTCGGCGGTGTCGGCGGGTTCTACGTCGATGGCGGGTTTGCGCACCGTACCTGCGTCAGTCAGGCGCAGGTAGGTAAAGTCGGTCTTGCAGCCTGGGCGGCCCGAGGGTTCGGGAACGTGCAGGCGCAATGGTGCATACGGTTGGTTCATGGCTTTCTACGCTCGATCTTGTGAATTTCTTGTAGTGGGCGCGCTAGCTGACAGTCAGTCTCCGGATAGGAGAAATCTTGTCCTACAAACATCATAGGCGTGGCGTAGAAGAATATTTATCTGTGTTTCATTGCGCTCACGACCATTTGCGGATAAAAAAACTGCATAAACATAATAAACAGGTGATTTTGTCTCATGCGCAAACTGGACCGTACCGATATCGGCATTCTCAACGCCCTGCAGGAGAACGCCCGTATCACCAACGCCGACCTGGCCCGCTCGGTCAACCTGTCGCCCACGCCGTGCTTCAACCGGGTTAAGGCCATGGAGGAATTGGGGCTTATCCGTGATCAGGTCACCTTGCTGGACGCCGACCTGCTGGGGCTGCACGTGAATGTGTTCATCCACGTGAGCCTGGAAAAGCAGAACGAGCTGGCATTGCAGCAGTTCGAGGGCGCGATCTCGGACCGGCCGGAAGTGATGGAGTGTTACTTGATGGCGGGCGACCCGGATTATCTGATTCGGGTACTGGTGCCGACGATCCAGTCGCTGGAGCGTTTCATGATGGACTTTCTGACCAAGGTGCCGGGCGTGGCCAATATCCGCTCAAGCTTTGCGCTCAAGCAGGTGCGCTACAAGACCGCGCTGCCGTTGCCGGCCAATGGCATCAGCCTGGGCAACTGAATCACACCAACCCATGTGGGAGCAGGCAAGCCAGCTCCCACATGGAAGTCGGCGTTTTTACAGTTGGTTAAGGGGAATCTTCAGATACGTCACGCCGTTTTCCTCCGCCGGCGGCATATTCCCCGCCCGCACATTCACCTGAATCGCCGGCAGCAACAGCGTCGGCATTCCCAACCCGGCATCGCGCTGGGTGCGCATCTGCACAAACGCCGCCTCATCCACCCCGTCATGCACATGAATATTGCCCGCACGCTGCTCGGCGACCGTGGTCAGGCATTTGGCCTCGCGACCTTCAGGCGGGTAGTCATGGCATACATACAGCTCAGTCTCCAATGGAAAGGCCAACAGCTTGCGCATCGACGCATACAACTGCCGCGCATCGCCGCCGGGGAAATCGCAACGCGCGGTACCCACATCCGGCATGAACAGCGTGTCGCCCACCAGGATCAAGCGACCGTCGATCAGGTACGCCATGTCGGCGGGAGTGTGGCCGGGCACGTGCAGCGCCTGGGCCTTCAAGTTACCGATATGAAAGATTTCATCCGGCGCAAACAGGTGATCGAACTGCGAGCCGTCGACGCGAAATTCCGGCTCCAGGTTGAACAGGCGCTTGAACACATCCTGCACCTTGCTGATGGATTGGCCGATGGCGATTTTGCCGCCGAGCGTGCGGCGCAGGTAAGGCGCAGCGGACAAGTGATCGGCATGCGCGTGGGTTTCCAGCAGCCACTGCACCTGCAAACCGTGCTCACGCACGAACGCGATGACTTTATCGGCCTGGGTGGTTTCAGTGCGTCCGGACGCGGGGTCGTAATTGAGTACCGAATCGACGATGGCGCACGGGCCGCCCTCGTGTTCATAAATGACGTAGGTGAAGGTCGACGATGCCTCGTCCAGAAAGGCTTGAATCAACGCTGGCATGGCGGCGGTCCCCGGAAGCGAAAAAAGTGGTTACAATCAGTTTACGTTTACACATAATGTTTTGAGCTTAAGTGACGTAAAGGACCCAAGGCAAATGGAATCTACACTGAGTGAAGGCGAAGTCGCCCAATTGCGCGCATCGGCGTCCAAGGCGTGTTCCTTGCTCAAGGCACTGGCCAATGAGGACCGCCTGTTGATCCTGTGCCAGTTGACCCAGGGCGAGCGCAATGTCGGCGAATTGGAAACCATGACCGGCGTGCGTCAGCCCACCCTGTCACAACAGTTGGGCATTTTGCGTGACGAAGGGTTGGTCGCCACCCGTCGGGAAGGTAAATACATTTTCTACGGGCTGGCCAGCCACGAAGTGATTCAAGTGATGAAGACCTTGTCCGGCTTGTACTGCGGAGCGGTCATAAAAAGCTGGGCGTGACGCCATACGGCAGCGACCCTTGTGTGCAATGACGATAAAAGGCAAAAGACCATGACCGAGCAACACTGTGGACCGACCATCAGTGGCGACATCGTAGTCATCGGCGGCGGCTCGGCGGGCATCGGCCTGCTGGCCAGCCTGCTCAAACGCGACCCGCAGCTGAACATCACCCTCATCGAACCTAACGACTACCACTGCTATCAGCCGGCCTGGACGCTGGTCGGTGGTGGCGCCTACGACCTGAAAAAGACCCGACGGCCGTTGGCCGACGTACTGCCCAATGGCGTCGCCTGGGTGCAGGCCGCTGTCGCCGAGTTGCTGCCCGACGAGCAAACCCTGGTGCTCGACAACGGCCAGCGCGTGACCTGGAACAACCTGATCGTGTGCCCTGGCCTGCGGCTGGCCTGGGAAAAAATCGACGGCCTGGAACAGACCCTCGGCCAGAACGGCGTCACCTCCAACTACAGCTACGAACACGCGGCCTACACCTGGCAGTTGGTACAGCAGCTCAAGAGCGGCAAGGCGATTTTTACCCAGCCGGCCATGCCGATCAAATGCGCAGGCGCGCCGCAAAAGGCCATGTACCTGTCTTGCGATCACTGGCTCAAGCAGGGCAACCTGAAAAATATCGACGTCGAATTCAACCTGGCCGGCGCTGCGCTGTTTGGCGTCGCGACCTTTGTGCCGCCGTTGATGAAGTACGTGGAGAAATACAACGCCCGCCTGGCGTTCAATGCCAACCTGGTCAGGGTCGATGGCCCGGCGCGCAAAGCCTGGTTTGAAGTCAAAGACGCCGAAGGCAAGGCCACTGTCGAAGAAAAGTCCTTCGACCTGCTGCACGTGGTCCCGCCGCAAGTGGCCCCGGATTTTATCCGCCAGAGCCCATTGGCAGACCCTGCCGGTTGGTGCGAGGTGAACCCGCACAGCCTGCAACACCTGCGCTACCCGCACATCTTCGGCCTCGGCGATGTGTGCGGCACCACCAATGCCAAGACCGCTGCCGCCGTGCGTAAGCAGATCGTGGTGGTGGCCGAAAACCTGTTGGCCCTGCGCAAACAGGCACCGCTGCCGCTCAAGTACGACGGCTATGGTTCCTGCCCGTTGACGGTGGAGAAGGGCAAGGTGGTGCTGGCCGAGTTCGGCTATGGCGGCAAGCTGCTGCCTACCTTCCCGCTGGACCCGACCCAGGCACGCCGCTCGATGTGGTTCCTCAAGGCCACGCTGCTGCCGTGGTTCTACTGGAACGGCATGCTCAAAGGCCGCGAGTGGCTGACCCGCCTGAGCAAGGTGGATTAAATGCTGCTGGCAAGTCTGTTGGGTTTATTGATGGGCCTGGTCATGGGCCTCACCGGCGCGGGCGGCGGCATTCTCGGAGTGCCGGCGTTGGTGCTGGGGCTGGGCTTGACCATGACCCAGGCCGCCCCGGTGTCGTTGCTCGCCGTGGGCGCAGCGGCGGCGGTCGGCGCCATTGACGGGCTACGCCATGGCCTGGTGCGCTACCGCGCCGCGTTATTGATAGCGCTGCTGGGTGCGCTGTTTTCGCCGCTGGGCGTATTTATTGCCCACCAGTTACCCGAACACCTGCTGATGGGCCTGTTCAGCGCCTTGATGGTGCTGGTGGCCTGGCGCATGTTGCAACGCGAAAAGGTCGAGGCCGGGCCGAGCGACCATGGCGCCGCGTCCTGGGGCCAGAAAAACTGCATGCTCAACCAGCAGACCGGACGCCTGGCCTGGACCGCCAAGTGCAGTGCCACGTTAGCGGCTTTGGGGGCCGTGACTGGCGCGGTGTCGGGCTTGCTCGGCGTGGGCGGTGGCTTCCTGATCGTGCCGGCGTTCAAGCAACTGACCGATGTGCAGATGCGCGGGATTGTCGCCACCTCGCTCATGGTGATCAGCCTGATTTCACTAATCGGCGTGGCCGGGTCGATGCAGGCCGGTGTGAGCATCGAGCCGATGGGCTGGGTGTTTATCGGTGCGAGTATTGTCGGCATGATGGCCGGTCGGCGTTTGTGTTCGGTGATCCCGGCGCGGGCGTTGCAGGTGGGCTTTGCCAGCTTGTGTGTGGTGGTGGCTGCGGGGATGCTGGTCAAGGCTGCGCTCTGATGCTGATGTGCAACACAGTCCAACTGTGGGAGCTGGCTTGCCTGCGATGGCGGTCTTTTGGTGGTGTACATATCCGTTGCTGCGGTAACGGCTGAGTAGGGTTCCGCTCTTACAGCGGGTCACTTTTGTAAAGACACAAAAGTAACCAAAAAGTCTTCGCCGGTATGACTCACCCACATGGGTTACAAATCAGTTCACGCACATAGGTAACAGTTTTTAACTGGCAGGGTCGATTTCG
>NZ_LJRY01000183.1:0-580330 GCF_002742515.1 Pseudomonas sp. 2822-15
CGAAATCGACCCTGCCAGTTAAAAACTGTTACCTATGTGCGTGAACTGATTTGTAACCCATGTGGGTGAGTCATACCCACAGCCGCCATAACATGCACAGCTTTGCGGGTGCAAAAACACCTGCATGGAAGCGGGTTGCTTTTGCACTCTGTTGTCAGGTCGCCAAACCTGATCGCCATATGGGCGACGGGCCGGACTATAAAAGCTCCCCACCCAAACCCATGCAAGGCACCAACGCCCTGACTCAACCCCCTTTCGCCTATCCCCAGCCCCTCCATCCCCAACGCATTCCGCCGTCCGCTCACGGATATCAGGCAAACCCTCGGTAGTTTGGGGAAGTTTCCTACCGCAAAAGGAACCATTTCCCTCAAACCCGGGTCTTTACCCCGCCCACCCGCAACCGGTCGGGCTGCATGGACTGCAGCGTTTTAAAACGACATTAAGGATTAATGTGAACTTCGCCTCCCCGTTCCCTTGTCTGCCACCACCGGCTGCGGTGCGATTGCCCGCGCCTGGGGTTCAGCAAAGTGCCTTGGGGAATGCATTCGGATCATCTGATCCCTCGCTCAGCACACCTACAGCCGCCGGGCGTATTGGCGGCTTTGACTGTAGTTCATGGAGTTTGAAATGAAGCGTAAGCCGTTCCAGAAAACCCTGTTGGCCCTGATGGTCAGCGCAGGCGCCGCGCATGTTGCTGCGGTGGAATTCGACGTGAGCAGCGGCCAGAACAAGTGGAAAGGCCAGGTGTTCAACGAGCCTGTCACCTTGGTCGGGTCGCGCAATGTGGTGGCCACCCAGCGTTATGTCGATGGGGCCAGTGTTGCCGAGACCAATGTTCAGGGTTCGCTGATCAACCGCGCCGACTACAACATTGATGGCAGTGGCCTCAACATCCGTGGTTTTGTGGTGGATGGCGCACTGGACTCTGATCTGCGCGCCCGTGGCGGCACGATCACCGGTGATGTGATCCAGGCCGGTACGATCAGGCTCACCAACCAGACCTGGGCCGAAGGTTTTGAGGTGGGCGCCGCGAACATCGGCGGCAGCGTGATCAACTCCGGAACTATCGTTGCCGTTGACGTGCCGGGGTCGGACAGTGACGGCGAGGGCATGTACCTCAATGGTACGACCGTCGGTGGTGACGTGATCAACTCCGGCCTGATTGATGTCACTTCCATCTACGGCTACGGCCTGATCCTGGATACCCATAACAACATGCCGGTGACCGTCGGCGGCAAAATCCTCAACTCCGGCACCATCCGCGTCACGGGTGAAGAGGCGTTGGGCATTGAAGTTGAAACCGACACCAGTGACCTGCGTATAGAAAACAGCGGTGTGGTGACGGTCAACGGTGGCATGGCCAGGGCCGTACAGTTCAACTCCGGTACCTTCGATTACTTGCTCAACACAGGCACGATTGAAGCCAACGGCGCCAATGCGGTGGCTGTACACCTGACTGGGGCGACCTTTACCCAGAACCCGCAGTCGGGCGCGCGCGGCGTTATCAACCGTGGCCTGATCAGTGCCGACAGCACCGCGATCCTGGTCGATGCCCGTGACCAGACTTCGCCGTTCGAGATCAACCAGCAAGCAGGCGAGATCCGCAGCAAATCCGGCACGGCCATCGACGCTGCCAACCTTGCCACGCTGAACTGGACGGGCGGCAAAATCACCGGCGACCTGCTCAACCTGAGCGCGGTGAATGTCGCCGGCCAAGCTGATTTCGCCGGCCAGCGCATCATCGCGCCGGTATCGATCAATTCCGGCTCGTTGAACCTGGCCGCGCCCGGTACCACGATCAGCGGCAACCTTAACGTCGCCAGCGGCGCGGGCATTGATATGCACCTGGCCGACAGCGTGGTACCGACCACGCCGTATCTGTCGGTCAACGGCACGGCCAATTTCGCCCAGGCGTCGAAGCTCACGGTGAGTGCGCAGCCAGGCGACTTTGCGCGTACTAATAACGGCACTCAATACACGCTGTTGCAGGCTACCAGTGTGCAGAACAACGGCTTGTCGGTTGCCAGTTCGTCGTCGCTGCTCAACGTGCTGAGCTACTCGGCGGATGCGCAAACGGTCAAGGCTGTTGTCGCAGTTAAAGACAACCAGCAAGTGCAGCAGGAACTTGCCGGTGCAGGTGCCAGCGCCGCAGCGGCCACGGCGGTGAATACGTTCAAGAACGATGTGCTCGGCGGCCTGAACCAGAACGACCCAGTGTTCCAGTCCCTCGCCAACGCCGGGACTGCGCAACAGCTTGCTCAGGTGAGTGAACAGCTCAAGCCGGATGTGAACCGTGGCGCGCTGGATGTGGCGTTGTCGGGGCAGACTGTTATCAATGGCGCGATCTTCAACCGCCTTACCGACCAGCGCGAAGGCCATCAAACCGGCGGCGTGTGGGTGCAGGGTTTGAGCAGCAACATGGACCAGGATGGGCGCGGCGGTAACAACGGTTACTCGGCCAACAGCAGCGGCATGGCCGTGGGTGTGGACGGGCGTTTGAACGACACCACCACCCTGGGCGTGGCTTACAGCTACCTTAATTCCAACATCCATTCGGACCTTGGCAACAAGACCGATGTGGAGGGCCACGCGCTGTCGCTGTATGGCAACTGGGCGCTGCAAAACTGGTTTGTCGATGGCAGCCTCAGCTACGGTCATAACGACAACGACAGCAAGCGCCATGTGGCGGGCACCACGGCCAAGGGCAGTTACGACAGTAACGTGTTGTCGGCCAGCGTGATCGGCGGCTACAGCTTCAAGCCATCGCAGGCGGTGGTGATCGAGCCGCGCGTGGCGGCGCGTTATGCCAATGTGCGCATGGACGGCTACGACGAGAAGGGTTCTTCGGCGGCGCTGAGCACGCGTTCGCAGCGTTATGAAGTGGGTGAGCTGGGCGCGGGTGTGCGTTTGGCCGGCAACTTGCCGATGGGTGCGGGTAGCCTGCAACCGGAAGCGACCTTGATGGCCTATCACGACCTGATGGGTGATCGCGTCGCGCAAACCTCCAACTTCGTGGCGGGTGGTGCAGCGTTCACCACCACTGGCGCGTCGGTGGCGCGTGACAGCTACGAGGCGAGTGTGGGCGTGAACTACCAGGTGTCGGACTTCACTGTGGGCGCCAGCTACACCCGCCAGGCGCGCAGTGGCTTTGACGCCGATGGCGTGATGCTCAAAGCGCGTTACGCGTTCTAAGCCACAGCACTGATCGTTCCCACGCTCCGCGTGGGAATGCCGCCCTGGACGCTCTGCGTCTGCTTTTAAGGCCGTGACGCAGAGCGTCACCGGATGCATTCCCACGCGGAGCGTGGGAACGATCGGCTTCCTGATGTCAGAACAACTTGCGCTGCACGGCCTCATCCAGCGTGCTGCGGGTCAGCGCTTCAACCACTTCACCGGTATTGGCCTGGAACGGAATACCCACGATCAGCACCAGGTGCATCCAGGTGCGCACGGATTCGCTTTTCTTCACGCGGCCCAACTCTTTGCCGTCCTTGTCCTTGAACACGGTTTCCAGGGTGAAGGTGTTCTTCGCCGTGGACGGGATGATGAAGAACGTGGCGCCGGTGATGATCGCCGAGGCCATGCTGAACTGTTCGTTGTTGTACAGCGTGGCATCGGCATAGATGTCCGAGTCGACCTTGTCGGTGCTCACCCGGGCAAAGCGGTTGGACTGGCGGAACCCATCGGCCACGGTTTTTTCCCACAGCGCCGCAGGTGCTCCGGCCGTGGTATTGCCGGGGCCACCGTTGACCTGGCTCAGCGCCGTGGTGCGCACGTAGGCGGTGGGTTTCTGTGCCGATGTGCTAGCGGTCGGCGGCCAGGTTTGCACGGCTGGCAATTCGTGTTGCGAGTAGGACACGCAACCGGTCAACAAGACGGCGGCGAGGACCAAGCTGTGTTTGATCAACCCTTTCATATGTTGCTCCCTGAAATTACGGTTTGGCGAGTTTGGCAGTGGCGGTGTCGAGCAGTTGCGCGACCAGTTCGTTCAACTGTTTGGCGCCCATGGTCGGGGCCCAGTATTCGCGGCCGTAGAGGCCCACGTTGCGTTCAAACTTGACCTCTTGCTTGGCGCTTGCCAGTTCCTTGCCGTCACGGTCGACAATCACCAGGTCGCCGGCCACGTCGAAGGTGTCGACGAAAATCGGGCCGTTGACCCAGATCCAGATCGTCAGCGTCAACAGCGCGCCAGGCACGTAGGCGGGGTGAACGCCACGGTGGCCCTTGAGGGAGGTCATGTTGAATTTCAGCGCGACGTCGTTTTCGCCAAGGCGCACCGGGTACTCAGTGACCTGCTTGAAGTAGCCCGCCGTACGCACGTACTGATTGAGCTGGGCCGTGAGCGAACGGCTGATCGCGGTTTTGTTGGCGTCGTTGACGTCGGCGGCGCTCACTGTCACATCAGCGACTTGCGCACTGCGTGGGCTGCTGATGGGGGCCGGGTGGAGCGGGGCGCCAATGGGGCCGCTGACGGTGTAGGAGACGCAGCCGGTCATCGACAGCGTCGCGAGCAGGGCCGCAGCCCGAAGGAGGGTTTTCAACACGCAATATCCCTATTTAATGAACAAGCCAAGTCAATGTCTCGACCGATGGCTGTGTAACTTGAGGCGGGCGCGCAACGTAACAGAATGCCGTTGAGCGGGGAACGCTTGCGAAGCGGTGAAACCGCTTGAGTACACAGGGCAACCCCGTAAAATACCGCGCACTGGATACAAGGCATTTTTCAAGGACGAATCAAGCAATGCGCCTCTCTGCTTTTCTCCCTGCCACCCGCCTCGCCGCGGGCCGCATGTTTCAACCGCACTGCTGCATGGCAGTCACTCTTCCTGATACCGCTATTGGCGGGCTCGACATTATCGATGTTGAGGCCATGTGCAAGCGTGCGCGCTTTTTCAGCAAAATCTGATCGCCGCGACTTCGTTGATAACGTACACCACAGCCCTTTCCGTTGGTTTCACCCCTAGGAGCACCCTGTGAAAACACTGTCCAAAATTCTGCTGTCGGGCCTCACCGCCGCAGCGTTGCTGAACGTGGCCGGCTGCGCCACCGAGAGCAACCGCGCGATGCCGGTGGAGCAAGTTGCCAGCGCCCACGTCGCTTATTCCGGCGTGCGTGTGCCGATTGCCGTGGGCAAGTTCGATAACCGTTCCAGCTACATGCGCGGCATCTTCTCCGACGGCGTTGACCGCCTTGGCGGCCAGGCCAAGACCATCCTGATCACCCACTTGCAGCAGACCAACCGCTTCAGCGTGCTGGACCGCGACAACATGGGCGAAATCTCCCAGGAAGCCGCGATCAAAGGCGCCGTGCAGAAGCTTAAAGGCGCTGACTACGTGGTGACGGGCGACGTGACCGAGTTCGGCCGCAAAGAGACCGGCGACCGCCAGTTGTTCGGCATTCTCGGCCGTGGCAAAACCCAAGTGGCCTACGCCAAGGTTGCGCTGAATATCGTCAACATCAGCACCTCCGAAGTGGTGTATTCCACCCAGGGCGCTGGTGAATACGCGCTGTCCAACCGCGAAGTCATCGGTTTTGGCGGCACTGCCAGCTACGACTCCACCCTCAATGGCAAGGTTCTGGACCTGGCCATGCGCGAAGCGATCAACCGCCTGGTAGACGGCATCAACGCCGGCGCCTGGAACCCGCGTAACTGATAACAAGAACGCCAAGGAGCACTACACGGATGAGCAAGGCAGTTAAGTTGGCGCTGATGCTGACAGCAATCGCGACGGTCGCCGGGTGCCACACGGCGCCCCAACCCCTGTATCAGTGGGAAAGCTACCAGCCACAGGTTTACGAGTACTTCAAGGGCGAGCCCAAGGAAGCGCAAGTGGAAGCCCTGGAGCGTGATCTGCAAAAGATCAACGCCAGTGGCCGCAAGGCCCCGCCGGGTTACCACGCGCACCTGGGCATGTTGTACCTGAGCATGGGCAAGGATGACCAGATGGTGCAGGAATTCCGTACCGAGAAGGCGTTGTTCCCTGAGTCCGCCGCGTACATGGATTTTCTGCTTAAAAACGCCAAGGCTGGAGTCGCCACTAAATGAACCTGTTAAAACTCACCGGCGCCTTGCTGGCCCTGGCGTTGCTCGGCGGTTGCGCGGCGCCCAAGACCATTGATTACACGGCCTTCAAACAGGCTCGGCCGAAGTCGATCCTGGTACTGCCCCCCATCAATGAATCGCCGGAAGTGCAGGCGTCCTACAGCCTGGTTTCGCAGGTCACCTACCCGTTGGCCGAAGCCGGTTACTACGTGCTGCCGATTGCCCTGGTGGACGAGACCTTCCGCCAGAACGGCCTGACCACCGCCAACGATATCCAGGGCGTGGCGCCGGGCAAGCTGCATGACATTTTTGGTGCGGACGCGGCGCTGTACATCACCATCAGCGACTACGGCACCAAGTACATGCTGATCTCCAGCGACACCTCCGTGACGGCCTCGGCCAAGCTGGTGGACCTGCGCACCGGCACCACGTTGTGGACCGGCTCGGCACGCGCTTCCAGCGAGGAAGGCAACAACAACGGCGGCGGCCTGGTGGGCATGCTGGTCTCGGCAGCGGTGAAGCAGGTGATCAACAGCTCCACCGATGCGGCGCACCCGATTGCCGGTATTGCCAGTGTCCGCCTGCTGTCGGCGGGGCAGCGCACCGGCATTTTGTATGGCCCGCGCAACCCGAAATACGGCACCGACTGAGTGCCTGTTCAACCGTGAACAGCCTTTGCTGGCCGCTTCGGTCCGCAAAGGCTTCGCGGGTTTGGTGCTCACGCGTTGCAGTCAGTTCACAAGTACATCCTGTGGCCTGATCACTTGCGTACTGGTCACCAGGAAGTCTGCTGTGCGGTTGCCGGTCAAGTCGATGGCGATGAAATGGCGCTGGGTCTGTGGGTTGAAACCCACGATCGCGTCGCCAATGCGCCCGCTGAATGCCTTGACGGGCTTGAATTGGGCCTTGGTTCTTCGCTCCAGCCCGCGCAGGTCAACCTTGTCGGTGCCGCTGGTGAAGTCCATGATTACGTCGGGGTTGGCAGGTGTGGAGTCGCTGGCGTAGTTGTAGACGAAACTGTCGGCGCCGCCACCGCCGCGCATGCGGTCCGCACCCGCCCCACCGGTGAGCCGGTTATCGGCCTCGTTGCCGATCATCACATCGTGGCCTGAGCCACCGATAGCGTTTTCGATGAGGCAGTTGCGGGCGATAGAAACGTTGCCTTTGCCGTTGCCTACATCAGAGAACGAGCCCGCCCTGAGGTTAATGACCTGGTTGGTGTGGTAACCCGATACGTCCAGTGTGTCGTTGCCGGCGCCGTCCCATACGCAGAAATTCGCCGCATCCTGTGGGTTTCTCAGGGAGTAATAGTCCCTGCCGGTATTGGAGTTGAAGCCATAGGTGTTGTTTTCTCTGCGGGTTTGGTAATTGGCGCCGTATTTGTGTTGGATGGCACTGATGTCATCCATCATGGGCGCGATGGGGTTGCCGTTGATCGCTTTGCCGCTGTTTTGCGCACCGAAGTAGCTCATGACGGTATGGGCTTTAGAGTCTTGGGCATACACCCGTTTATTATCGTCCTCTAGACCGTTATAGGTGCCTGGGTGCGACAGACCGAGGCTGTGACCGATTTCGTGCGTGAACGTGTGACGGTTCATATGTCTTGGGTTGTAGCGAGTATCACCGCTGAAACTGTCTTTGTATTGACTGTAAGGGTAGGCACCGTCGGCAGACCTGATGGTATCGGTAATGCGAAAGGTCAACCGTCCTTCTGCCGGGGCGCCATTTTCAGTGAAGTCCAGCTTGGCCACGTCACCCCAGGACTGGATGGAACGGCGGGCCTCTTGTTTCTGGTAGTCGTTAAACCCCAGACCCTTTTCGTTAAGGAAGTTGTAAGAAATTTCAATCTGCTTGTTTTGGTTCAAGTCTCGCCATGTTGTTGTATATCGCGTGAGCTGCTCAATGGCCTGTTGCTTATTAAAGGACTGCCTGTTGGCTTTGTGTATGTAAGGGTCGTCAGGGCGTAGAGTGGCGTCATAGTTGCCCCCAGTGCTGCTCACAGAACGGACAGCGGGGGCGTCCCAGCGGCGGTATGCAGGGCTTCGGGTCGATTGAGCGCTGCTTGAATTTGGGTTGTACATCGGCGTTACAGGATTAATTCTCAAGGTCGTTATTCTCACAGGGTATTGGCAATTTTCCTTCTTGGTGAGGCAGGCAAGTTCCATTTTGCTGAGTGGAAAGTTGACAGCGTTGGCGTCACTTTCCAAAGCCTGATGTGTGTCCGAGTAAGTCGTTTTTCTTGTAGGTACAGTGTTCCTACACAGCGTTAAGCCAATGCCCGGTCCTGGGCTGAATTTTCGCCCCGCATCAGAAAAAGCGGCCATCGCCGATGACCGGTTTTCACACGTTTTCAGGTGCAACGTTGAGCCCTGGCGCGACCGCGAGCTTATCCGGAGGCATACCGTGAGGTGGTCAGCCCACTGATATCCTGGGGCCTTATCAACCGCGTGCTTTTCAGCAGAAAGTCCGTCTGGCCGTTGCCGGTCAGGTCAATGGCGACAAAGTACCGATTACTGTAGGCGTTGAACCTCACCAGCGTGTCGCCCGCGCGGCCGGTGTAGGTGTGCACCAGTTGCAGTTGAGTACGGGTGTCCTGGCTCAACCCGGTAAGGTCGATCCTGTCTCGGCCACTGACAAAGTCGGTGATCAGGTCGGCGCTCGCCGGGGTGGAGTCGCTCGCCTTGTCGTACACAAAGACATCCGCGCCACCGCCGCCCCTCAAGGTATCTGCGCCGCCCCCGCCCTTGAGGCGGTTGTTTGCGCGGTTGCCGATCAACGTATCGTCATGGCTGCCGCCAATGGCATTTTCGATGGTCACGCCCTTGGCAATGGAAACATTGCCTTTCATACCGCCCACATCAGAGAAGGCTTCGGCGTTCAAGTTGATGGTTTGTTTCTGATTGAAACCGGAGCAGTCCAACGTATCGTTGCCGCCGCCATCCCATATGCAAAAAACCGGCGCGTCCTGTGAGGACGTCAGGCTGAAATAGTCGCGTTCGGTGTTGGAGTTGAAACCGTAAACGGTATCGCCGCTACGGGTTTGATAGTTGGCGCCGTAGGCGGCCTGTATCGCGGCAATGTCATGCATCAGTGGCGCCACCGAGTAGTGGGTCCACTGTGCGTTTTTTGCGAAGTTTTGCCCGCTGCTGATTTCGGGGTTATAGCTCATCAGGCTGTAGGCTTGAGAGTCTTCAATGTATCCGCGCTTGGCCGGTTGCCGGTTATAGTCACCGGTATGGTCAAGGCCCAGCGTATGCCCAATTTCGTGGGCCATGACATGTTGGTCGTAACGGTCAGTCCTCGGCCGTGCATGCTCTGAGTCCAGCCATGCCTCACCGCCTTTTTTAAAGCTTTTGGGAAAGGGCAGGGTCGCATAGGATTCCTCGTTGCCTTCGTAAACACCCAAGGTCAGCCGCCCCTCGTTACTGGCGCTTTTATGCGAGAACTTTATACGGGCGACATCCGCCCAGGCTTGCATCGACGTAAGCGCCCGTTTCTTTTGTTGTTCATTCAACTCACGGGCCCCCTTGGGCACATGACTGACCCGGTGTGACTCATCCGGCGTAAAGAATTCAGAGGCAATATCAATGACGCCGTCGCGGTTATGGTCTTGCCATTTCAATCCCATTTCCCGGCTGGCGCGTAGCAGGTGCCTGGCGGCTTGGGCGGTGGTGTAGGACACCAATGGCGTGTCCCTGACGGCACCGGGTTGTTGATGCGCAGGCTCAAATAATGCAAACGTCCTATAAAGCTTGTTATTAACGGAGAGCATCTACTTGAATCCTTTTAGTAGGCGAGCGTAAGTGTGAACGTTGAAGCTCATGGGCAATGGGGTTTCTCTGGGTGGCTGAAAGGGTTAAATGTTTTGAGTTTCTACCGGCGTGGAAATACCTTGGCGTGGCTTTCAATGTTTTCAGTCAAACCCATAATATCCTTGGGGTCTAATAGCTGAGTGCTTTTTATCAGGAAGTCGGTCCGGCGATTACCCGTCAAATCCACCCCCACAAAGTATCGACCACTGTGTGAGTTAAACTTAACTACGGTATCGCCAACGCGGCCCGAATAGTTGTCGACCAGCCGCAGCGGTATACCGGTATTCTTTACCAGGTCGGCGAGATTGATCTTGTCTTTGCCACTGACAAAGTCCTCAATCAAGTCGGCATTGTGATAGGGCGAGTCACTGACCTTTTCGTAAGCGTGTGTTATCGAACGGTGGGGTGGTCGGGTCGGCGTGATTGCGGATCGAGTGCTTGGGGCTTCAAGCCGTTGATGTTGGGGCTCGGCGCTCGCGGAGGCGACAATATCTTCTGCTTTGACTTGCCCATAGGTGCGGATCAGCAGGTCGGCCTTGCCGTCGCCCGTCAGGTCAATCGCCAGGCTGCCCTTGCCGCTTTGCTCATCGTAGGTGAGCACCGTCTGACCGGCCTTGCCTGTCATCTCACTGACGAAAGCAAGTGCGCCGACTTTGGCATTCTTCATGGCCACGGACACGTTGATTTTGTCCGTGCCGCTGACAAAATCCATGATCGTATCGGGGTTGTCGGGCGTGGAGTCACTGGCACTGTTGTAGTCAAATGTATCCGCGCCGCCGCCGCCGCGCAGCCGGTCACCACCCGCGCCGCCGGTGAGCCGGTTATCGGCATCGTTGCCAATCATCGCGTCGTCGCCTGAGCCGCCTATGGCGTTTTCCATGACGACACCGCGCGCGATGGAAACGTTGCCCTTGAGCCCGCCGACATCGGAATACGAGCCGGCCTTGAGGTTAATGGTCTGGTTGGAACGGTAGCCGGAAACGTCCAGGGTATCTTTGCCGTCCCCGTCCCAAATGCAGAACACCGCTTTATCCTGATTGGAATTGAGGGTGTAGTAGTCGCGCTGGCTATTGGAGTTGAAACCGTAGGTGGTGTCGTCATGACGGATTTTGCGGTTGACGCCATAGAGCGCCTGGATGGCGGAAATATCGTCCATCATTGCTGATGTTGGTTTGGCGCCGCCATGGTTTTTGCCGCTCAGTGACGCCCCGAAATAGCTCATGACGCTATGAGCCTGGGAATCCTGTACGTGGCTCCTTCGGTTCTCGTTATAGCCGCCATTGTAGTTGCCGGTATGGTACAGCCCCAAGGCGTGACCCGTTTCATGAATCAGGTCGTGGCGCGTGACCCTGTTGGGGTTATACAGGGTGGCGCCTCCTTGGTAATGGTTGCTTGGGTAATAGCCTACGGCGGTGCTGACGGCGTTCGATATGCCAAATGACATTTTGCCCTCTGTGCGTGGCCCATTCTCTTCAAAGGAAAGCTTGGACACATCGCTCCATGACTGCATGGCACGTCGTGCCATTTCTCTCTGGCGACCATCGAATTGCCAGGCGTCGCTGTTGAACGAGTAGGAAACAGAGACCTTTCCATCGCCATTTTTGTCATGCCACTTATGGTTTCCCCGAGTGAGATTGTCGGTTGCCTGGCGTTCATCGAAAGAGCGCACTCTGACGTTAGCCGCATAGGGATCGTTGGGGCGCAGGGTCGGATCTTTACCGTCCCAGTTGCGTTTAGTGGCGGTGTCGAATGTCGTGGAACGGGTTGTTGTGGTTGGATTAAATGGTCGCCGTGTCGATGGCTGAACAGAGGGCTGTACGAACTTACGTACGAACGGGTGTTTAAAGAAGGGTTGCACGAAAGGCCGGAAGACCGGGTTTTTGAAAAAAGGCTGGGTAAACGACTGAACAAACGATCCAATAGTACTTTGGCTGTAGTCTGGTTGCGGGAAGACAGGCGGGCGAAAGTCGACTCTCATAAAATAAATCCATATTCTTGTTGAGGGATATTCATTTTGTAGGGAAGAGCATGTCTGTGTGCTGGAAATACCTTCGCATCCTATAAGTTGTTTTCCAATAGGGTATTTGTTTCTAGGGTGTGTCAATACGCGGGTGTGAAATTGTTTGAAATGGGTGTTATGTTTATTTGTTTTTAAACGTTATGTCGGTGGGGCGGGTTTTCTAAGCACTGCTGGTCTTTTTGAAAGATGATCTTTTCAATCGTGTTTAATATGATTTTTTTGGAAATATAGATTTGCTTACATTGTTGTTTTTTTGTTCGGGCCATTATAGGTTTCGCGCGTAACAGTAACTTATTTCGGACGCTGCACTGTTTAGTGAACTACAGCGCTCGGTGGTTTTAGCTGACGAGCAATGGCGCAGTGCTCGGTAGGCCAAGCGTGTTGGACGCTTAAATTTTGAGCGTTAACCCGAATCCGCAGTGTTTTGCGTCTGAGCCTATGAACGGATTATTTACGGTTGAGGTTCTGCGCCATGTCACATGCTCGTTTAGTGCTGCATCCCCTTATCTGCAGCGTTGCGGTTGCCGTACTGGCTTCGCTGGCCGGCTGTGGGCTTTCATCGTCTCGAGAGGCGGCCAAGCCTCCCGTGCCAGCGGCCGCCGTGCCTCAGGCCGAGGGTGCCTTGAGCAAGCAGGCAGCGATGCCTGTGCTGATGGCCGCACCAATGGCCATGCGCGAAGCCGTGGCCCTGGCATATCGGGCCGAGCCTCAAGAACGCTATCAGGACCTGCCCGACAATCCGGTCTACAGCGTTGCACAAACCCCGGTCTCGACCTTCAGCGCCGACGTCGACACCGGCAGCTACGCCAACGTGAGACGTTTCCTTAACCAAGGGCGGCTGCCACCTGACGGCGCCGTTCGACTGGAGGAAATGCTCAACTACTTTCCTTATGACTACGCGCTGCCCACTGACAGCTCGCCTTTCGGCGTGACCACCGAAGTTGCCGCCACACCCTGGAACCCGCACACACGACTGCTGCGAATCGGCATCAAGGCCTCCGACCGTGCAGTGGCAGACCTGGCACCGGCCAACCTGGTGTTCCTGGTGGATGTGTCGGGCTCCATGGACCGCCGTGAAGGTTTGCCGCTGGTGAAAAGCACGCTGAAATTGCTGGTGGACCAGTTGCGTGATCAAGACCGCGTATCGTTGGTGGTCTACGCCGGTGAATCGCGTGTGGTGCTTGAACCCACCAGCGGGCGCGACAAAACCAGGATCCGCAATGCCATCGACCAACTCACCGCCGGCGGCTCAACGGCAGGCGCCTCCGGCATCGAGCTGGCTTACCGGATGGCCCGTGCCGGCTTTATAGAGAAGGGCATCAACCGCATCCTGCTGGCCACCGACGGCGACTTCAATGTGGGCGTCAGCGACTTCGACAGCCTCAAGCAGATGGCCGTCGACCAGCGCAAAAGCGGCGTGTCCCTGACTACCCTGGGTTTCGGTGTGGATAACTACAACGAGCACCTGATGGAGCAGTTGGCCGACGCCGGCGACGGCAACTACGCCTACATCGACAACCTGCGTGAAGCCCGCAAAGTCCTGGTGGACCAGCTCAGCTCGATCCTGGCGGTAGTGGCGCGGGACGTAAAAATACAGGTGGAATTCAACCCGGCCCAGGTCAGCGAATACCGCTTGCTGGGTTATGAAAACCGCGCACTCAAACGTGAGGATTTCAACAACGACAAGGTCGACGCCGCAGAGATCGGCGCAGGGCACACCGTGACCGCCCTGTACGAAATTGTGCCCAAGGGCGAAAAGGGCTGGTTGGAGCCGTTGCGTTACGCCGCCGGGCCTGCGGCCGAAAACACCTCCGCTGAGCTGGCCATGCTGCGCGTACGCTACAAACCGGCGGCGGGCGGTGCCAGCCAACTGATTGAACGGCCTATCCGCAACGAAACCGCCCCGGCCAGCGCCGACCTGCGCTTTGCGGCAGCGGTGGCCGCCTTCGCCCAACAGCTCAAGGGCGATGGCCGCTACACTGGCAGCATGAGCTTGAAGGACACCGCCGCACTGGCCCGCTCGGCACGCGGTGATGACCCGTTCGGGTTGCGCAACGAGTTCGTGCAACTGGTGGAAGTGGCGCAGAGCCTCAAACGCTGATCCCGAACATGGCACCAATCAACTGTGGGAGCTGGCTTGCCTGCGATGGCAGCCACTCGGTGTACAGGATGTACCGAATCGTCTGCATCGCAGGCAAGCCAGCCCTAACAGTCAATGTGCATCGATCCATCGAAAGGAGTTCGCGACCTACATGGCCGTAACAGATGACTCACCCAGCGACGAATCGCTGCTGGCCCGCTACCGAACCGGCGACGCTGCCGCGTTCGAAGTGTTGTACGCGCGGCACCGCCAAGGGCTTTACCGATTCCTGGTATCACTGAGCAACAAGGCCGAACTGGCTGAAGAGGTGTACCAGGAAACCTGGCTCAGCCTGATCCGCAGCGCCACCCAGCCACAGGGCCGGGCGAGTTTTCGTACATGGCTGTTCCAGATTGCCCGCAACCGCTTGATCGACCACTGGCGCAAGCATGGCATCCACAACCCCTTGCACGACAGCTACGACGAACACCTGCACGCCCAGGCCGACGACAGCGCCGGCCCTGAGCAGCAACTGAGCCTGAGCCGCGACCAGGCCCGCCTCGACGCAGCATTGCAAGACCTGCCCGAAGACCAGCGCGAAGTCTTCCTGCTACGCCTGCACGGCGACCTCGAAGTGCCGCAAATCGCCGCCCTCACCGGCGCCCCGCTGGAAACCGTAAAAAGCCGCCTGCGTTACGCCCAGCAGAAACTGCGCCGCCTGCTGGCCGAGGAGATACTCGTATGACCCACGACCCACACACCCCCGACGACGAACTGATGCAGCATTTTCGTCAACACAGCACCGGCGAGCCGCCCGCGTCCCTCGACGCCTTCATCCTCGCCACCGCCCGCCGCGAAGCCCCGGCGCCGCAACCCAGCCTGTGGCAACGCTGGCTGCAAGCCTGCCGCCAACCGCGCTGGCAAATGGCATTCGCCACCGTTGCCGGTGTGGCACTGATGATCGGCGTAGTGATGCGCGTGCCCGTGTCGCAGCCGGAGATATCCACCGCAACGTTTTCCGCGGCGCCGGCGCCCCAGATGTATGCCGCGCCTGCGGCTGCGCCCATGGCGCGGATGGCGATTGCGCCGAGGGTTGAGTCCGCGCCGGTTCAAGCTGAAATCGCCGGTGCGATGGCGGATGCGCCAATGGCAAAACTCAGCAAGCGCGCACCGCTGGCGTTGCCTTCGTTGGAGGAAGGTTTGCAGGAGATTGTGAACCTGCGCCTGGCGGGGCAAGCCAAAGCGGCGGATGAAAAGCTGTTGGCGCTGCATGAGCGCTTTCCCGAGGAGGATTTGCCGGCGCGGTTGGAGGCGTTGCAGAAGCGGTAAATCGGCAGGCACAAAAAAGCCCCAGGTCTTTCGACCTGGGGCTTTTTCATCTGTATCTGGTGCCCCGGCGTCGTTTGAACCGGGCAGTAATAGGCCCGTATTCATTGGGTTTGTTTGGTGGTGCTTCGGTTAGGCATACACGTGGGCATACACGATGCTTCCTTCTGGTCACTTTTTCGAGGTATCCCCGTAGGGTAAAGCAACATCAAATGGTGGCTGATGTGTTGCCATCCAGCTGAGTAGTTACTTCTTCGCTCGACCTTCTGCCGCCAGTGAGGCGAGCGCAAGGGTGATGAATCCTGCATTTCCATCCAGGGTATCCAGTGCCCCTCGAATGTTCTGTGCCACGTCTGTAGATCCTCTTTGCTCAACCCAGTTTGACAGCTCCTCGATAGCTGCCCCCAGGGCCAGTTGGTTTTCATTCATGCGCTTGAGTAATGAAGCAAGCAAAGGGGTGTCTTCCATGATGTTCTCCCGCCGTGTTGTCAGGTAGTCAATCTACCTCGAGCCAGAGGCATTGCATATCAGCTGTCCTCACCATCTGGTGATCAGAAATCACGCCGACCATCTTGATTCACTAGAGGCCAACAATGTGTTGTAGGGCCAATTTGGAAAGGCAGCATGAGAGCACACACCCAGCCCCCCTCAAAAACTGGTGTAACCGGTGTTACGAGTGTAACGCCCTTCACCAAACGCCCGGTTTCATTGGCTTTCACGGCTGTTACACAGCAACGCTGCATCGCGTACATCGGATGTAACGCTGCCCGTGCGTGTAACGCTAAAGTCAGCATCCAGGTGTTGTGGTCAGGCGCTTTGCGCTCCAGCCTACCAAGCGAATTTCGCTGGCTCCGCCTCTCGATGAGAGGAAATCACGCTGGGGACCCTGAGAGGTTTCGCTTCACACGGGGCATGAAACCCGCGGGATCGAGTTAGTGGGAGGTGCCGGAAGTTACTGAAATTTCAATCGTTGAAATTGAAAGGATCTTGAAGAAAAAGGGCCATCGTTACAGCTTCGGTAAAGGTGGCTGTATTTGTTGCGGATAGTGAACACCTCCATTGCGTCAACCATGGTGACGGGTGTCAACCACGTCAACCTGTCAACCAACTTAAAAAATCCAGCCGCTAACACGAACGCGCGGGTTCTATGCCCCGTGTCTATCCGGAATGCCCAGGGTCCCCAGCGGCTTTCCGACTCATAGGGCAAATGCACTGGTGAACAGCAGTTCACCCGGTTCACCTGTTCACTAAGCTGGGCACCTTTCCGCTGACACGATCACGCGGGTTTCCTACCCCGTAAAGAGTCGAATCAGCTAGGGGCCCCTTTGAGTGTAAGGTCCAAGCAGTATTGTCATGACCCGTGCCGCTGAAGGCTCGCCCTCCAAAGGGGGCAGGGGGCAAAAAGTGGGTGTTACAGGTGGCACAGGTGTTACATCTCGCAGCTTCATCTGGCTGCTACAAGTACGCCGCCTTTTGGTTCAGGGCAACTTCAGGCATGAGCGGGGGACCTGAAGGATTTTGAAGTTCTACCTTGGCACTATTTGAATAGCCGACTTAAGCCAAGCGTCCAATAATGGCCGCTTGCCAGTTTCTTTGGACACTGCTTGTGTTTTGACCTCACTATAGCGTGGCTCCCGCTAGGAGAGCGAAGGCGGAGCGCGCTGGCGGACTGCTGTGAACGCGCTGAGGCGATTACGTCGAATAACAATTAGGAAGTGCTGGGCTTTTATTGGAGATCGTATGAGCTTTTTTACGGATGAAGAATCAGAATCATTGAAGATCAGGAGAATGATCCTTCACGTGGTTGGCCCCAAGGACTTTCAAGCCATGCCTGAGCGCTCTTTGGAAGAGGAGGCGTTCTTCATAAGCAAGATAGAGGACATGGCAGCTACGCCTGTCTTCATGTTCAAGTCAGTCTCCACAACCCGCCAAGAAATCGAATCGATAGCGAGTGGCGATGTCTCTTTTGAGCACGGAGCGCAGAGCTTGGCCGCCAGCTTCAATCGCAAGCACGTCGGCGGCAGCGCAGATGGCGTTCTGTGCATGTTTGAGCTTGAAGTCGCAGATCCAGATGTGAAAATCTACAGCTTGATCAAATATGACTACAAGCTTGCCCTTGAGCAGAATGAGTCATCCCCAGGTCAAGCCTTTCGTAGAATAGTTACGGCACTGGTGGACGATAAGAAGGCCATCCAGAAGACGGCGCTGGTGCGTGTCGTCGACGGTGTCGCAGATCATAATATCTCAGCGACTGACCGGACCAAGCAAGGTGCTGACCTCGCAGACTATTTCGCCGATTTCCTTTCTGTCACCAGAGCTGTGTCCGATACGGAGCTAAGTGAGATAGCTCGAAAATTGATAAAGGGAGCTCTACAAGCTTGTAAGGCTGATTTGCCTGACCAGGATGTGCCTAGGGCCGTTAAGAGGGCACAAGCATCCCTGGGCGCTCGCAGGAAAATTGATGAAGAGGCAATTGTCGAGGCAGTCATGGCCGCGGCGGGCCATCCGGAAGACGAGAAAGTTGCTAATAGGCTGGAGCGTGAAACCCGCAGGCGTGTGAAGGGGAGCAAAATCCATGAAATCAGCTTCAAGCCAGATCGGCGGATCTTTCGGCAGCCTTACATGCGCAAAATTATGACGGTCGAGGGTGTGACGATTCTGTTTCCGGACAAAATCGAGAATCCTAATGTGCTGGTGGTCGATCTTGACGGAGACAGAAAACAGATCATTGTTGACACCGATAAGGTCACGGAGGACAGCGTTGTCACACCTAAGCCTGGTCAACCTACTTAATTGTCTAACTAAAACTCAAAAAGCGTTGATCTCGGAAGGGGCGCTGAGCCTCGTCGCCTCAAACTTGTCAGCCGTAACCACCCTCGAAGTAGCGCGTGCTGCAGTCGAAGAGGGTTGGCCCTTCAGCATCGCCGATAGCCATGGTACTGAATACGGTATTGAAGAGGTTGATGCTGATTTTGGGCCCTTTCGTGTTGCGCTCGAAAAGCCTTTATCTTCTGAGCAAAGTGCTTCAGATGATCTGTTTATCGCCACCGAAGTTGGGTACAGGGGCTTTCTTCGCAGGGGCCATAGTGCGTCATGCTGGCGTATCCTTGGATTGACCTCTCCATTCAGCACTAGGGCCAGGATCTATTGTGGATGGAACGAATCCTTACCATTAATGGCATCACCAGCCACGAAGCCACCCCGTCTACTGGTTAAGGAGTCTGCGAACGTTCGCACTGTGCCAGAAGACGTTCGGCATTGGTTGCTAGCAGAAGGTTCTGTCTTCGAATCAAGTGATCCATTTCAGGTGATCTGGGCAGCGTACGCGCTCAATTACCTAACTCGCTGCTTTGCAAACGAGATCGACTCCACCGGTACCACGCTCACGTTTAAAGGGCCACCTAAGCTCAGCCTGACGATCAGCCATATGGCAGATGGAGGAGAGGACGCGTCGCTTGCAAGTTTCGATGTTGTCCAGGAAGCCGCCGGTTGGGTCTTCGATAGTACGAGGGAGGCTGAGGTTAAACATATCCTCCTTTCAGCTGAAATCGCCCGATCCGGTAGGGCCGACGGCTTGGCAGGGGACTATCTCAGGGAATACCTCAGAGGCGCACTTGATTGCGCGAAGATCGCCTATCAAATGGCAGTGTCGGATATCACCAAAGACACCCTTAAGTCCTTAGGGGAGCTGCGCAAGGCTGTCACTGAGGAAACGTCTAAAGCGACAGATGCAACCCGCCAAGCTGTGGCGGCAATAGCTACAGCTTTGACGGTCGGCCTTGGCCTGATCGCAGCCCGACTCACAGTACAGATTAACCCCTACCTGATTTCCCTCGTCATGGTCGTAGCGTTTGGCTATACCCTTATGAGTGTGGTGTCGGGACGGAAATTCATTACCATTCAACAGAGAGTGCGCCAAGAGTGGCAGCCAAAGCTATACCGTTTTCTATCCGGCGAAGAATATAGAAAAATGGTAACTGAACCTATCAGTGAAGTAGAAAGGCTATTCAATCGCGTTAGCAGATGGGGCCTACTTATGTTGGGCATGACTGCTGCAGGGGTCGTTATCTTCGCATTTTTGTACAGCAACGCCGTCACTACGCAATCTGGTACTCAGGTCGCGCCTAAGCCTCAGGTGGATCCGCAAAAAGTAATACCAGAAGCTAGGCCTCCAATACCTCGTAATCTGGAAAGGGGGATAAGGATAAACTCCGACTTTTTTTCGTTATCCTTGGAGGTTTGATTGTATGGTGCAAAATTTATTAAATTTGATGAGGCCTATATTCGGTCGGCTCTCAACTGGGAATAAGTTAGTGGTTAAAGCTGTCTGAAGTTCAGAGGGGAAGCGAGCATCTTGTCTCTGATGGACTTGCTATTTGGAGGGACTAAGTCGGTATATGGGTTGCAATACAAGGTGGGCGCTCTCGTACTTATAGTTGTTCACCTAGTGTTCTCACTCGGCGCTACCTAGTGAGTAGTTGCGCCTACCAGCTTTTTAACCATATCTGCTGCACTCTCGCTAGTTAAGTTGTCAACGTCGATAGTCCAATCCGCAATCAATGAAAGGTTCCGAGACGCGATTTCATTGGGGTGACTAATTGCGACTTCATATTCAGCCGAGTCATCTTGACGGTTTCTGGTTTCGTATCGATTTTTTAACAGAGACTCAGCGCAGTTGAAATGAACATGTTTGACTGCTGAGCCAAAATGCTCTCGAAACAATTTTACCTGTTCCTCCTTCCTAACCGCGTCGACTATCCATAGGCACTGGCTGGGGTTTGCCTGGATTTGAGGCAAGGCGACGTCTATTACAATCCACTGGTATTGAGTCTGTAGGTCGAGCCGATCCCCAAGAACTTGGAGTGTGCTTCTTTCAATAGGGATGCCCTGTGATGCCGCAAGTTTTCTCAGGTAAGCGCTGGACTGTAGAGCAGTGTATCCGTACTTGTTAACCAGGACTTCCCGAATCGATGTTTTTCCAACGGCCAATGGTCCGCTGATGAGGAGAATCGAATGATTTTTCATCACAACTATAGTCCAATAATGCCAAGAACTTTTTGGCCTTGTATCGAGCGAACTTCAATCACATAATCTTTGATGTTGGGAATGCAGTAGTCCGTAACAACTTCAACTACTTTCTTTACTGGTGCGCCCGATTTGGGTCTTGCAGGATATTCATCGATAGTCATAAAATCCTTAATCCCTCGTGCGTGCGGCATGGGAAATGTATTGCCAGAGTTCATGCGGCATAGCATAATTTTTTTCTCGTAATCTCTTACGAATGATTCTGTATCTATGGTGAGTACATCGTGAGTAAGTTTTTTGTACGCTCGAGCGTTTAAAAGCTTAAAAAGACGATGCTCTTCGGCCCACATAAAAACCTTTCCGTTAATAAGTCGATACCACTCGGCCGGTGTTGTTCCGTCTATGAGTGCATCGACGAGACGCTTGGGAGGCATGGGGATCTGATCTCTAAGTACGATTGAGTTCCCAGGCCTGCCAACTGTTACTTTACTCGGGCGATGCTGGGCTTCCAGTGCAAGACGCTGGGCTCCAGTAAGGTTATATCTGTCAATAACCGCAAGAGTGCTCAGTAGTCCGTATCTCTTGATGGATGGCCAAGTGCCGGCTTCGGCCATGTGGTAAAGTTTTGGATAATGTTTGATAAACTTATCTAAGTCCATGATAATCCTCTTTTACCACATTCTTCTATCGATAATGTTTCGGTCATTGAACGCCGTTGACATCATTGAGACAGGGACGCCACTAACTTTTTCGATCTCTTCAATGAATCGAAGGGTTTTGTCAGTGAGTTGCTCATAGCGAAAAGCGTTTCTATTTCTGATGTCAATATAATCAGTAAAAGTAAGAGCGATGTCAGTAGGGCCATTTAGTAGTAACGATTTTCTAAGTTGGGCCCAGTCAAACTCAGCCACTCGCCGGGGGCGATGTGATACCGAACCTATCTCTGTCTGGTCAAGCTCGGACAAAGGGATGCCAGACCGTTCTGCGATATCGCTGAATTTGATTGGTTGGCTCATAAACCCCGAAGAATTCCCAGTCACGGAATCTCCAACTCGAATAGGGTAAGTCCTACAAACCATCATCACCTTTCTCACATGTCTAGGCGAGAGTCCAGCCTCTGATAAACATGCTGCCGCAGTCGTGGCCCTAGACGTGACATGTGGATAGAACCCATGGTGTAGGCTAAGAGAGGTACCTTGGGTTCCTTCAAGCATTATCTTTTTTCCACCTGAAAGGCACCTAGCAAAAAACTCAACTGAGTCGCTTAGGTAGTGCTTTAGGCTAGGAATATCCTTTGCGAGACGGACCTTGGTTTCAGGTGTCCTCTCCAGGATTTTTCTCGCTGTCGCATGCCCGATACCCTGGGCGGTAGATCCAATTGCGCCTTTGAGCACCTGTTCTTCCCAGTCAATATCAGCCTGATCAATGATCATAGCTTGCGGATCAATAATCACCTTTTCGAATGTGAGCGCAAGTTCGGTTATTTCTCGAAGCAAAACTTCTAGGCTAATTACCGCTCCTGCTCCAATAACCAAGGTTGCATCTTTATTTCCTAGAGCGCCTGACGGTAACTGCCTGAAAGTATATGGTTTGTCGTCTACTCTATATACCTTGTGACCAGCGTTTGGGCCGCCAACGCGTACCAGAACGTCATACTCAGGCGCCAAATAATGCGCAATATTTCCTTTTCCTTCACTCCCGTATTGCCCGCCGACAATTACGTCCACGACGGGCAATGCGATGATCGGACGATTCTCCAATCGGGCAATTACCCTTGCGTATACGTCGTCTTGATTACAGCGGTCGCTGTCAATCACCACGTCGGCAATCTTTGCCATAGTATTGGAGAGGCGTTCTGTTGAAAAACCCGAAACTTCACTGTATGTGGCGTTATCTGTCGGGCTTCCACGCTCGTCGTACCGTTTAGTGAGAATACGTTCGCTTGCCTGCAGGTGTACATGGGTCACCACCCAACCGCTGTGCCGGAGGTATCTGATTTGCTCCGCTGACCTGACTGAGTCAATGACGACTAGAGTAAGATCCTTTTCGTTCACTAAGCGAGCGTTGAGTACGTTCGCGAGCCATGTGCCATTCGTATCACGGTCAAGCTTTAAGCCAGCATTATGGCGCGCCCTACGAGAAACTCCAGAGCTAGGAAGAGCTTGTTTAATGAGGTCTTTCGTCTTGATCAGCTCTGCCCCGGCTTTAGCAACTAGCTGTCTGGCTAACGTGGTTTTACCTGCGCAAACACGACCAGATAAAACAATGGCTTTTGGTTTCATCCGTCTTCCTTGTCGGTAGTCTTAAAAAGTTGCGTTAGGCGGGGAGCTTATAAATTGTTGTGCGAACCCCTTTTTCAACTAACTCTTCGGTTATAAGCTCTTTGATAACGTCCCAGTTTGCCCCGCCGTGCCCGGTTCCGACTCTAGGCATATGAACGGATGCTCCAATAGCAAGAGCTTGCTCCCTTACGTGGGAGAGACATTTCGCAAAAGCAGCATAGCTCAGCCGCTGTTCTTTCGAAGTCCCATACCCTTTTTGAGCAACCATGTGCGCAAAGCTAATTCCGTTACCATTAGCACCGATGTACACCTGTCCGAGAGTAGGTGTTTGGTCAACGGCCACTGTATCTGCGCGGTATTGGTCCCAGATGTTAGGGAATTGTTTTTTTACTTGGTGAGCGAACCCACGGCCTCCCCATTGTGCAGGAGTATTAGGCACGACATGGGCAATTAGTTTTGGTCCATTTCCGTGAGGTGCAAATACATTTCCTACCACTTCAGTCAAAGCTGGATGATTGAATTCGGTGTTTTGGTTGGGACGAAGAATACCGACAACTCGCGGCACAACACTACCAGGATAAGGGGCCAACCCCATACATTCGATACGATAGCTTTGGCCTTGAACATCTTCGTCACCCACTGAGGTGAAGCCGATAGCGCTCGCTTCGGAAACTATACCCTCATCACTAAAAGATTGTCCTGCCTTTATAGGGCAACTCCAGCCAGGTACCGGAATTACGTAATCAACCCTATAGACGTTGTCTTCTTGGTGAAAAGAGGCGCAAAATGCTGCGCTTGGTGAAGTTGCAAGTTTAATGCTTCTGATTAAGCAAGCTTCAACAGATACATCGAATGTTTTACGGATTTCAGTGATTTGCTCCATTGTTGGTACGCTATCACCAAGTTGTGGAAAGCTTCCCAATGGCATCAATAGCTCTGCGGCACCAATATTACATAGAACTTCGAGCTGCCAATTATCACTGCGACTCGCGGTGTCGCCGCTTCGATGGCGTACCTCTTCATGGCAGTCCGAAAATAGTGAGTGTGCAACCTCATGTGCGATTGAGAACCTCAGCCGTCCACGTGGGCGCATAGGGTTGTACTCAAGCAACAGGCTATTATCGGTCTCCTGAGCGCGCAGACGCGCATCGGGGATGTCCCCTCGCGCCTCGGTGCGAATGCCCAGAAAGGTCGCAAGTGCTAGGGGGTCAAATGGAGGTCCACCCCAACCGTTATCCATAGCGTGCAGGACAAGTTGTCGCGCTCGATTCTCCATCGCTACTACAGGATCTCCACCCGCAGCGAAGCCCAGAACCGAAGGGTTGGTCCAGTTAAATTTATGGGTCATAGAGAATCGCTTCCTAAGGTGGGCTGCAGCTGAGTCGACGCGTCCATTGTCGCTTGCCTCCGTGGCTTGGTGAAGACCCAAATAATTCGCTGTCAGCCGCTACAAGCGAAGAAAACGTTGCTCTTCGCTCGTTGAGCCTTGCCGCTAGGGGAGGGAGGGCGGCAAATGCTGACGAATCAACAATGGCAGAAACCTCATCGTTCCGACAAGCGGTATTTATTAGGCGCGAACAGCTCTAGGTTTGGAGGATTCATAGCTATTTGATTAACGCGATAACGCGTTTTTCTCAACGGTAGATGATTTTTGCGAAGCTAAGCTATTGGTTTTGCTGATAGCGATCAGCCTAAGCGAATGTGTTGTATTGAGTCTTGGCTCCTGAGGAAGCTCGATTTGAGCGTGCTCATCGCGCGGTTGCTGTACCGTACCAGTGTAGGTTGTGTGATGTTGTTCAGAGTAAGCAGCCCGCAAGAGCGGGCTGCTTCGGGGTTACGCGGCTAGCAGCTCGGCCAGGGAGATACTGCGAGCGACGGCTGCCAAGTCGGAGCGCTCAAGCCTCGAATGGAAGGGGCCGAAGCGAGGTACCTCAAGCCCGGACAAGGCATCTCCCATTCCGCCTTTTAGGTAGCTGACTGCCAGAATCCGAGCACCTACAGCGAGCAGTTGCTCGGTCGCCGCGTTCCACTCCTCATCCAATGCAAACCCAACCGCGCTCAATGCGGCTGTCTTGGATTCATCTCCACGTTGGCGAGCATTCGTGATTTGAGCTTCTAGAGTATCAAGCTCGACTTGCAGGGCTCCTAGGATCAGGTCTTGCCTTCTGACCTGCTCGTCCGTTGTTGCCAGTTGCTTAGCGGCCTTTTGCATTTCGCCGCTTGCTGATTTTTCCCCTTCTGCATCACCGCTTGCGAGGCATTTGGCGTAGGACGTTGCAGCATCGCGCTCGGCTTGTTGCGCCTTTTCCAGGGCTTGATCGGCTTCTGATTGAATTGCCTGAAACCGCTCGTTCAGGTGGGATTTTTTCCGTTCCAGCGCTTCGATTTCAGCAGTCGCATCGGACATTGCTCGGATGGAGTCGACTTTGATTTGATCATTTTTTTCCAGACGTTCTAGGTGTTGAATCTTCCGATCAATTGCAGCCAACTCGCGTGGTATTGCACGTATACGAGCTTCGGCGCTGGATATTTTATCGGCAGCTTCGCTTGCTTCCGGGCTTCCAATTGGGTTGCCAATAGCGCTGAAGCCGCGCGGCGCGTTACGCCATTCGGCTTCCAGTTGTGGAAGGCTTTGTTCCAATATTTCCAGTTCTTGATTCAAGGCGGCTTGCTGCTGTTTTAGCTGGTTCATGTTGCGTTCCCAAAGGCGAAAGGTTGATTGGTTTTTTTCTCGTTGGCGGGCCAGGCCAAGGTGAGCCTGAATTCCTTATGGAGCGGCCGTTATTACGCCGCCTGGGCGCCGTGATCACCTTGTTCTGGCACTGCCACAACTACATAGCAGCGCTGCAAGCCCAGCCCCGGTAGTCGCACTGCGGTTGAAGCTTTGCCATCCTTTCCAGGCTCTAAAACGCCTCGTCGCAGGAGCTCTTTGTTAACCGCACTCAGGTTCATGCCTCGGAAGATTTCGGAGCGCCATGCTTCCGGCAGCACGTAGTAGGTGTTGGTGGTGTGCAGGGCATCGCCCATGCCGTGTTCCATCGTCTTGCGAAAGCCCAGTCGATCAATCGTGCGTGGGCCGTGTTCATCGATCTTGGCGGCGGCAGATTCCCAGCGGGTGAAGCGGCTTTCTCCAAAACGCTCGATGACTTGTCTCAGTCGCGCCAAAATCGCATCGCCCTCGAAGTTTCCGGCGCCGCCACGCTCGGCTAGCCACGCATGCAGACACACACGTGCAGCGGTCGTGGCTGTGCCGTCCGGCCAGCCGGTGACTCCGAAGGCGGTGGCTAACTCTCCGGCCGCTGCGGCGAGGCCGAAGCGAAGGGCAGCACGCTGGGCTTGACCACTGGCCGAGGCGGGCAGGTTTTGGCTGATGAACTGTTCCACCGTGCGGCGAACGATCACCGTCCATCTGAGCATTTCCCCAGGAGTACACAGTGCGTGCAGGAAGGCGGTAAGCGGTGTGCCGTAGTATTTGGCGACACGGGCCTTGAGCGCATCGGAGAGGGCGGCAGCGTCCTCAAAACCATTCAGCACATCGAACATGCCGAGGCCTTTGCTGGCATCCGCTGGCACGGCGAGCATGCGCACCTCCATACCGGCTTTCAGCTCCTTGTTTGCATCCGCCATGTGCTGCGCCAACGTCTTCTCGCCGGTCGAGAGAAACAGCAAGCGCCACTCCTGCACCTGTCGGCCCGCTTGTCCTCGATCATTCGCCCGGGCCTTGCCGGTGCCGTTGCCGAGCATGTACACCGTTTCGCCAATGATGCGCGGGTCGCACATGCCGATTTCATCCAGTACCAGGAGACCGTCTGAGTGTGCGGCGGCGATGGACTCCAGGGCGTTATCCGTCGAGCGCCACGAGCGCACCAGGCGCGGCCCGCCATAGACCGACGCAGCGACCTGCAAGTGAGTGGTCTTGCCCCCGGAGCTGTCGCCATAGAGGTGAAAGCCGCCCGACTCATGCCCGAGCAGGTTAAGCAGAGGCCCCGCAAAGGCCACAGAGACGACAAACGCCAAGCGGTGATTGCCGACGCACAGCGCGCCGATTTGCTGCTGCCACTGCTCCAGAGAGCCCGCCTCGCTGATCGGTGGCAACTGGGCACCGGCCTCATAAAAATGCAGATGCTCGGCGTGCGAGCCGATCTGTTGTTCGGGCAGAAGGAAGGCCTTGTCGTGCCAGCCCAAGCGCGTCACCAAACGTGCGCGCTGGGCGCTATCGAAGCCGCCGAGGTAACTCTGCAGGTCATTGCGTGCGTTGCGCCCTGATCGACTTCCTGCAAGGCGCAGACCCATGTCTACCAAGGGGCCGAGTACGTCTTTGCCGAAGTCGCCGGTCATAGTTCGTGCCGGAATGTTCCAGCGTTTTTTGGCACCGTCCGGGTCATCGAACTCGACCAGCAACCCCCAGTTGTGGCCCTTGTCGTCGCGAGTACGGGCGATGATTTCGAGAGGCGAGCACACGGGGCGCGCCTCGCCATCATCGCCGGAATAAAACACCCCTTCAGACGTCAGGCGAAAGCCGCCCGGCAATAGGTCATTTTTCGATTTCGCAGGGCGTTTGGCGGGCGCCTTGGCCTTCTGTTCTTGAGGTTCAGTTGGCTCAGCGGCACTGCCGAAAAACTCACCGCTGCGCACCAGCTCGGCGACGTGGGCAGCGGTCCAGCCTTTGCCTAACGCATCCGCTGCATCGTCGCCGTCTGCCCACTTTCCACCCTTGATGAGCGTGGGCTCTCCGCCTTTGCTGCTGGGCTTGAGCTTGAACACGTCGAGCGAGACTCGTTGTACCGAAGCGACGCCCAGCTCAATCAACTTGAGCTCGATGGCGTCCATGCAGGTCTTGCCGCTGGCATCGTTATCCGGCCACAGCACCACCGTGCGCCCTCTGAGTGGCGTCAGGTCGGCCTTGTGCCAGGAGTTCGAGCCGTTCGGCCAGCAGGTGGCGACGTGATCGGGCATCAGTTCAGCGGCGGCGTCAGCAGCCTTTTCACCCTCACACAGCACCACCGGCGCATCGGCACGCTGTGCCAGATCATCCAGGCGTAGCAATGGCCGAGGTTCCGGCAACCCTTGCCAGCGCCATTGTGTGGTTTGTCCATCGGAGCGCTTGCACCAGGTCAACGGCGCAAACACCTTCCGCGGTTTGCCGTCCTCATCGGGGCCCAGGTCGAAGCGATACAGCGCCATGACCGGTTGGCCCTGAGCATCGCGATAGATCCACACTTTGGAAGGGGCGCCGTGTTGTCGGTGTTTGGTTGGACACTTGTTCATGGCCTCGGCCGGGATCGGTTGAATCGCGATCCACTCCGGCGTTGCGCTCTTGGTCGGTGCGCTTTTGGCAGTCGCAGAGCCAGCGGAAACACTGAGCAGATCCGCCAGCTTTTTGCAGGCATCAACGTCCGTGCCGCCGTCGATGTAGCGCACTAGATCGATCAGGTCGCCGCCCTTATCGCCGGTGGCGAAATCCGCCCAGGTGCCTTTGCTCAAATTGACCTTGAGTGAGCCTGCGCGTTTGTCCGTACGCGTCGGATTCGGCGCGGTATATTCCTTGCCGCCGTCGACGCGTTTGCCGTTCGGCAGCCACTGAGTAAGGACGCGGTCGATGTTCTTCAGGGCGGCGCTTTTTACGTCAGCGAAGCTCGGGCGTTTTGATGTGCTGCCGGTGCGCTGAGTCATAGTGTGGTCCTCGCCTCAAGCAACGCCTCGTTCACGTCGTCGATCAGCGCCTTAGCCATCTCTCCGAGGTAGAACGCAGGCCAACTAAAACGCTCGCCCGCATCGCTGATGGCGGCATCGAGGATCAGTTGATTGGCGTGGTGAAGAATCTGGGAGACGGCTTCAAGTGCGTCCTCCAGCGGGATACCGGCATTCACCCGAAACAGGTTTTGGCCATTACCGTTGGCAGGGGAAAACTCAGAGCGTCCACGCGTGCTGGAGTTGGTCACAGTGCACCGCCTTTCTGGCCCATCGGCACAGAGGAGGCATCACCGTACATGGTGAGTGTTTTGATCAAGCCCAAGGTGCCGCGCACATCCCAAATAACCGACGACAGCACGCGGTTGGAGAGCAGTGGTTTGTCCCCGTCTAAGTGGTCTTCTAGCAGCATGAGAACTGAATCGGCACGGTCGAGCGCACAGGTGATGGCGTCGATAGGCAGACCGGCTTCGGCGTCTTGGCTGACGCAGAGGAGATCCTCGGGTAGTGCAAAGCCTGGGAGCATGCTCATTGGGCACCCCCTGCGGCTTCCAGGGCGCGAGCCTTTGACATATGGGCGTTGTAACGGGAGAGACGTGTGGCGAGGCTGGAGTTGGCGTGTAAAGCGGCAAGAGCCATTGCTCGATGAGCGGCGGCGCGAATTTTGGACGGATTGAGGGCATGCATCTGGTGAAGCTCCTGTATGTGAGGAGCTGCCACGGTTCGCCGCTAAACGAATTAGGGTGGCAGCTGTGCGCGGGTTAGCGGACCGGGCATACAGGACCCCGGCAGACCTGAAGGTCTCCCACGCACAGCCACCATAAACGAGAGTCGCAGGCACAAAAAAAGCGCATGCAATCGAGTCGGAAGCGCTTGTGCGCCTGTATGTGCTCGGGCCGCTAAACCCGGTCGTTGAATTTGCAACGACGGCCAGAGAGTAACGTCGGTTTTTTGAAAGTGCAACCGTGCGGATCGCTTGCGGATTTTTTCGATGGGGCATAAATTGGTCAGACATGTAGATTTACCTCAACGCCTCCGGTTGCCGCCGGGGGCGTTTTCGTTTCAGGCATGGACTTCCCAGCGCAGGGAGAGCAGTGGGAGAAAGTCGCCGTCGAGGCAAGATCGTGCATCTTCGTAAGCATCGATTTGTTGCCCTTCATCCACGATCACTGCACGCGGGGCTTCGCTGGGTACTGAAAGTGCACACCAGGTGCCGTCTGCCCATCGCATGACTACAACTACTCGATTCAGGCGTTTTTGTTGCGTTCTGTGGCGCTCAAAACGTTGCATCCATCGTGACGAGAAACCGACTTTTCTGAGTACAGAGAAGGGCTGCAAAATGACCTTAGTGGCGATACGGTTCGTCATGCCGCCACCCTGTCTCGAGCTGCGATTCGTGCACGCGTCCAATCTAAAACTTCAGCCAGTACCCATGCGACGGGAGCGCTACGGGCGTTACTAGCGCTGAGTTTTACTGGAAGTGGGAAGCCGCTATCCGCTTGCTGCATTAGTTTGTAAATCGTTGGGCGCGCTAACCCAACGATGGCCATTACTTCCGGCATGCGGATCAGAATTGCTGAAGGATCTGCGGCAAAATGACTGGTTCGCTTGGCGTTCAGATCTCTTGTTTCGTAAGAGCGGATTTCGGTGGGATTTGCGGACTTGCAGTTATGAACATTCATGGATGACCCCTGGTTATGGATACAGGGGTATCTATCTATACATTTATCTAGATGAAGAAAACTACTTTTCCCCTAGACCGGTCAATGTGTAGTCAATATGGGTGCAACGCAGGGTGAACGCGGCGGTTTAGTAATTGCGCAGCTAGCATTGGTCGATCAGGTGGCAGGCGTCAGCAACTATAGAGCGGTTGCGCTGAGAGAGATTTGAGCAGGCCGCTGCTTAGCGCCGAATGCAATACGGTTTGGCGATCAGTCATTGCCAAGTGCCTCAGGCGCTGTGTAACCGAAAGTCCCACGCCCTGCGCTTGAAGGGCGGAGCCAGCGAAGGTCGCTTGGTAGGCTCGGGCGAAAAACGCCTGCCCGCAGTGCTTGAGCGCTGTCTTTTGCGTTACACGTTGGGGCAGCGTTACATCGGATGTACGCTATGTCGCTCAACTGTGTAACGGGCGTGAAAGCCAATGAATCCGGGCACTTGGCGAGTGGCGTTACACGAGTAACACCCGTTACACCGGTTTTGGAGGGGGCTGGGTATGTGCTCTCATACTGCCTTTCCAAATTGGCCCTGCACCACATTTCCACTCACTAGGGCATCAAGGTGATCGGCGTACCACTGCATCATTACTCTGCGCTGAGGCAGGTACACCGCTTTGTTATAGACCCCAGCAATACCCTCCTTTGCATGAGAGAGCTGGGCCTCAATGTGATTCTCATCGAAACCCTGCTCATTGAGTATGGTGCTCGCAATGTGACGAAAGCCGTGGCCTGTTTGCCGACCGGCATATCCCAGTCTGCGGAGCGCCATTAGAAAGACGGTGTTACTACGGGGGATTGTCCTGTCTTTCCTGCCCGGAAATAGGAGAGAGTACGCACCTGTAAGTGTTCGTAACTCAGTGAGCGCTTCGATCGCCTGCCGAGAGAGGGGAACCACATGTTCGCGACGACGTTTCATTCGCTCGGCTGGGATCGTCCATAGCTTTTTGGAGAGGTCGATTTCTGACCAGCGTGCTTCTCGGATCTCGCTCGGGCGCGATGCTAATAAGGAAAGCAAGCGAAGCCCTATGCGAACGTCCTTTGCGTGAGGGTAGGAGTTGATCGCTCGAAGTAGCGCAGGCAGTTCTTCAATCGAAACGTGCGCATAGTTTTCAGCACTACGTGATTGCAGGAATTTGTTGAGACCTTCAAGGGGGTTGTGGAAGGCCCGTCCTGTTACGCGGGCCAGGTCATAGATCTCTTTGCAAAAGGCACGAACTCGGCCCATTTGTTCAATGATCCCCTTCTGTTCCATGCCACGTAGAAACTCCATCCATTCCAGGGGCAATATTTCTGTGTACACGCGCTTGCCGAAGACAGGGAACACATGAAGCTCCAATGCTCCCAGCACTCGTCGGGACGTACCTGCTTCCCAGCTTGTGCGTCTGGCTTCAAACCACTCACGGCCTAACGCCTCAAAAGTGTTGTTGGCAGCAACCTGGTCGGCAACCTTGCGAGCTTGCTTGCTCACTAGTGGATTTTTGCCGGTCGATGCGTCTTCCCGCAGTTGAGCTGCTTTCTGTCTCGCCAATGAGCCACTGATATCGGGGTAGCCGCCTAGGCCCAGCCACGACCATTTCCCGTCTGGCTTTTTGTAGCGCAGCTCCCACGATTTTTGCCCGTTAGGTTTCACCCGGAAGTACAGGCCATTCCCGTCCTGCTCACGATACGTAGCGCTCTCTGGCTCCAGGCCTGCAAGGGTGGTGTCTGCTAAGGGGCGGCGTTTGATTTCAGTGCGCTTCACTTCCTGTATGCCTCCGGTTATAGGAATCTCAAAGCATACACGTGGGCATACACGGCGGGAAGTTATAGGGGTAGACAGGGATGGATAGCCAGAAACAAGAAAGCCCGCACGGGGCGGGCTTCTTGGGGTGTTTCGTAGACTGTCTGAGACAGCCTGAGACTGCTATATGGTGCACCCGGCGGGATTCGAACCCACGACCCCTGCCTTCGGAGGGCAGTACTCTATCCAGCTGAGCTACGGATGCTTGTGCGGGCGACATCATACCCATGTCGACCTTGGGCGTCCATGCTGGTCTTTGGCCGTTTATGGGTAGGAATTTGCTGCCAAGAGGCTCTACACCGGCTACCAGTGATCAATACGTTGGAACCCGGCCGAAACACGTTGATCAGAAAGATTCGGCAAATGCGCCGTTTTCGTTCTTTTTTTCGAACAGGCTATTGCCCTGTACCCCCATTGATCCTAGGATTCGTTTGAGATTTCAAACGCTCTGTCTCCCGTGCGCTATTTTACTTATCTCGCGTGCTGGGGCTGATTTCCCTGACGGCAGCCCACAAGGCGCCTTTCAACAACTCTAATTCGCTCCGCGTGCGCGCGGTGCTGTTAAGGAAAGCCGACATGCAGCTCAAAGATACCCAGTTGTTCCGCCAACAAGCCTTTATCGATGGCGCTTGGGTCGATGCGGACAATGGTCAAACCATCAAGGTCAATAACCCGGCCACGGGCGAAATTCTCGGCACCGTGCCGAAGATGGGCGCGGCTGAAACCCGCCGTGCCATCGAAGCCGCCGACAAGGCCCTGCCGGCCTGGCGTGCACTCACCGCCAAGGACCGCGCCAACAAGCTGCGTCGCTGGTTCGAGCTGATCATCGAGAACCAGGACGACCTGGCGCGCCTGATGACCCTGGAGCAGGGCAAGCCGTTGGCCGAAGCCAAAGGCGAAATCGTCTACGCCGCTTCCTTTATCGAGTGGTTCGCCGAAGAGGCCAAGCGCGTCTACGGTGATGTGATTCCTGGCCACCAGCCGGACAAGCGCCTGATCGTGATCAAGCAACCGATCGGCGTTACCGCGGCCATCACGCCGTGGAACTTCCCGGCTGCGATGATCACCCGTAAAGCCGGCCCGGCCCTGGCCGCCGGTTGCACCATGGTGCTCAAGCCGGCTTCGCAAACGCCGTTTTCGGCGTTCGCCCTGGCTGAGCTGGCCCAGCGTGCGGGCATTCCAAACGGCGTGTTCAGCGTGGTTTCCGGCAGCGCCGGTGATATCGGCAGCGAGCTGACCAGCAACCCGATCGTGCGTAAATTGTCCTTCACCGGCTCCACCGAAATCGGTCGCCAGTTGATGGCCGAATGCGCCAAGGACATCAAGAAAGTCTCGCTGGAACTGGGCGGCAACGCGCCGTTTATCGTGTTCGACGACGCCGACCTGGATAAGGCCGTCGAAGGCGCGATCATCTCCAAGTACCGCAACAACGGCCAGACCTGCGTGTGTGCCAACCGCCTGTACATCCAGGATTCGGTGTACGACGCGTTCGCCGAAAAACTCAAAGTGGCCGTGGCCAAACTCAAGATCGGCAACGGTCTGGAAGAAGGCACCACCACTGGCCCGCTGATCGACGAAAAAGCCGTGGCCAAGGTTCAGGAACACATCGCCGATGCCCTGAGCAAAGGCGCCAAGCTGCTGGCCGGCGGCAAGGTGATGGAAGGCAACTTCTTTGAGCCGACCATTCTGGTCAACGTGCCCAAAGATGCTGCGGTCGCCAAGGAAGAAACCTTCGGGCCATTGGCGCCGCTGTTCCGCTTCAAAGATGAAGCCGAAGTGATCGCGATGTCCAACGACACCGAGTTCGGCCTGGCTTCCTATTTCTATGCCCGCGACCTGGGCCGTGTGTTCCGTGTGGCTGAAGCGCTGGAATACGGCATGGTTGGCGTCAATACCGGGTTGATCTCCAACGAAGTGGCGCCATTCGGCGGCATCAAGGCTTCGGGCCTGGGCCGTGAAGGCTCCAAGTACGGGATCGAGGATTACCTGGAAATCAAATACCTCTGCCTGGGCATCTAAGCTCGGCACGAGATTGCAGCAAACGCAGAGGGCACGAGAGCGCTGACCCTTTGCGTGTTTCAAGACGTTATTCGTAGTGGCCGGGAAAGCTGTGGCAGTCGATCATCGCATGCTGCCGTAGTTGCCTCCCCGCCACGTATTCCTTGGACCACGCCACCCGATGAGTGGCGAATGAGGACTTTATGAGCAAGACCAACGCATCCCTGATGAAACGCCGCGAGGCCGCTGTGCCGCGCGGTGTGGGCCAGATTCACCCGATCTTCGCCGAATCCGCGAAGAACGCCACCGTGACCGACGTTGAAGGTCGCGAGTTCATCGACTTCGCCGGCGGTATCGCCGTGTTGAACACCGGCCACGTGCACCCGAAAATCATCGCGGCCGTGACCGAGCAACTGAACAAGCTGACTCACACCTGCTTCCAGGTACTGGCCTACGAGCCGTACGTGGAGCTGTGTGAAAAAATCAATGCCAAGGTGCCAGGTGATTTCGCCAAGAAAACCCTGCTGGTCACCACCGGTTCCGAAGCGGTCGAAAACGCCGTGAAAATCGCCCGCGCCGCCACTGGCCGTGCTGGCGTAATCGCGTTTACCGGCGCTTACCACGGCCGCACCATGATGACCTTGGGACTGACCGGTAAAGTCGTGCCGTACTCGGCCGGCATGGGCCTGATGCCAGGCGGCGTGTTCCGCGCACTGTTCCCGAACGAACTGCACGGCGTGAGCGATGACGATGCCATCGCCAGCATCGAGCGCATCTTCAAAAACGATGCCGAGCCGCGTGATATCGCTGCCATCATCATCGAGCCGGTGCAGGGCGAAGGCGGTTTCTACGTCGCGCCTAAATCCTTCATGAAGCGCCTGCGCGAACTGTGCGACAAGCACGGCATCCTGCTGATCGCCGACGAAGTGCAAACCGGTGCCGGCCGTACCGGTACGTTCTTTGCCATGGAACAGATGGGCGTGGCTGCCGACCTGACCACTTTCGCCAAATCCATCGCTGGCGGCTTCCCGTTGGCCGGTGTGTGCGGCAAGGCTGAATACATGGACGCCATTGCGCCAGGCGGCCTGGGCGGCACTTATGCCGGTAGCCCGATTGCTTGCGCGGCTGCGCTGGCGGTGATGGAAGTGTTCGAAGAAGAGCACCTGCTGGACCGCTGCAAGTCGGTTGGCGAGCGCTTGGTGACGGGCCTCAAAGCCATTCAAGCCAAGTACCCGGTGATCGGTGAAGTGCGTGCCTTGGGCGCGATGATCGCGGTGGAGCTGTTCGAAGATGGCGACAGCCACAAGCCGAACGCGGCTGCCGTGGCTTCCGTGGTGGCCAAGGCGCGTGACAAGGGCCTGATCCTGCTGTCTTGCGGCACCTACGGCAACGTGTTGCGCGTACTGGTGCCGCTGACCTCGCCGGACGAGCAGTTGGACAAAGGTTTGGCGATCATCGAAGAGTGCTTCTCCGAGCTGTAAGCGGCGCTTGACCTGATCGACAGAAAAAACCCGCCTCGGCGGGTTTTTTTGTGCCCGCTGCAGCACATTCAGGCCATGTTCATTGTACGCAGGCGGGGTGATTGACTAAGGTGCAAGCATTGCCGATGGAGCGTGCTGGATGACTGCTGTTGATTTACCCGCTGTACCCCGCGTGTTAATTGCCGAGGCGGACCCTTGGTCGCGGGACCTGCTCAAGCAAGTGTTGTTGAATGTGCGCTGTGACGCGCGGCTGGATGTGTGTGCCGATGGCCAGGAAGCGGCCACGCTGTTGCGAGACAAAACCTACGACCTGATCCTGGCCGATTGGGAGTTGCCGGGCATCGACGGCTTGAGCCTGCTGCGCAGCGTGCGCCAGAAGCACCGTTCGCTGCCGTTTATTCTGCTGAGCAATCGCAATGACAGCGCCAGCGTGCGCGAAGCCTTGCCCCTGGCGCCCACGGCATATCTGACCAAACCCCTGAACATGGAAGGCCTGACCCAGCGCCTGCAAGACCTGCTGCTCAATGAAGGCGAAAGTGTGTATTGCGAGATACCGCCGCTGGCCCCGGGTATGGCCTTGCCAATGTTTCTGGAACGCCGCCGCGACGTCTGCGATGGCGCGCCGCTGCGGGTCGATGTGAAGGCCGCCGTGCAACACAGCCTGGCGCCGGACGGCCTGGACCTCAGGCAACTTGAAGAACAGGTAAAAACCGACCCGCAAATCACTGCTGTACTGATCGCCGCCGCCAACAGCGCCGGGCATCACGGCACGCCGGTGCAGACCCTGGCCGCGGCACTGCAAAAGCTCGCCGCCGGGCAGAGCATGAATCTGATTCTGGGCCTGGCGCTCAAGCACAACGTGGTGCTGGGTGACCCGGCGCTGGTGGCCTACGCCGAGCGCCACTGGCAGTTGTCCCAGGACACCGCCGACTATGGACGCCGCCTGGCGCGCATGTTGGAGCTGGATCACGAACGCTGTTACTGCGCCGGCATCCTGCATCGGCTGGGTGATTTGGCGTTGTTGCGCTGCCTGGAAGACTGGCGCCTGGGTGGCGGGGCGCTGGATGACGAAGTGATTGGCGAATCCCTGTTCACCTTCGGCGCCGCTTACGGTTCGGCGTTGCGCACGCGCTGGCGCTTGCCGCTGGAGTTGCGGCAGTTGATTGCAGCGACCTACTCACTTGAAGGCGGGGTGTATTCGCGCGACGCGCTGGTGGTGAACCTGGCGGCGCAAATGGCGCGATTGACCGAGCATGAAGGGTTGGAAGCGCTGGCCAAGAGCAAGACGGCGCGGCTGCTCAAGGTGGGCTTGTCGGAGCTGACGCGGGTGCGCAAGGCCTAGCTGGCAGCGAGGAACCCATGTGGGAGCGGGCTTGCTCGCGAATGCGGTGGATCAGTCAATATTTTCGGTGGCTGGCACACCGCATTCGCGAGCAAGCCCGCTCCCACATTTTGATCGAGTGCTAGCCCTCTATGACGCGGTTTTTGCCTTGGCGCTTGGCCTCGTACATCGCGGCGTCGGCCCGTGCGAACAGGCTGTCCAGGGTTGAGTCGTCTTCGCGCAGGTTGGCCAGGCCTTGGCTGACGGTCACGGTAAAGTCTCGGCCTTCAAAGCTGAAACTCAGGGCCTGGATTTCCTTGCCCAGCCGCTCGGCCACCTGTAACGCCATCTGCGGGGCACAGCCAGGCAGTACGGCGGCGAACTCTTCGCCGCCAATGCGTCCGAACAGGTCGCCACGGCGCAGTACGCCGCGACCGCTCTCGGCGATACGCCGCAACACCTGATCGCCTTCCAGGTGGCCGTAGCTGTCGTTGACGTCTTTGAAGTCATCGATGTCCAGCAGCAGGAACGCCAGTGGGGCGCCTTGGGCGCAGGCGCTGTCGAACGCCTGGTTGGCGCACTCGAAAAAGTGCCTGCGGTTGCTGCTTTGGGTCAGCACATCAGTGGTGGCGAGTCGGTGCAGCTCCAACTCCATGTGCTTTTTTTCGGTGATGTCTTCGGCCATGCCGACCACAATCACCGGCTTGCCGGGTTCGACCTGTTGGTTGATGTAACACTTGTCGCTCAACCAGCGAATCTGACCGTCGGCGGTGATGATGCGGTACTCGCGGTCCTCCACGGCGCCGTCTTCCATCACGCGGGCCAGGCTGTGTTCGGCGTAGTCGAGGTCTTCGGGGTGAATGCTGTTGCGCCATTCGCGGTGGTCGGCGAGCAGTAAACCGGCGGATCGGCCAAATACCCGCTCGTAGGCCGGGCTCACGTACAGCACACGCCGGGTTTCCCAGTCGATGGCCCACAGCACGGCATTCACGCTGACCAGCAGTGAACTGAGCAGTTGTTCGCGCTCACTCAGCCGTTCGACTTCACCCTGGGCATGCATCAGCGCCAGCAGGGTGGCCGCCGCAGCCGGGCGTGGGTGCTCAGCGACAGGGGCATCGGTTGAATAGGGCTTTTCGGGAACCATCGGCACAACTCTCTCTGGGCTCGCCGCAGGATGGAGCAGCGGTCAGTACAAGGGCCACCATGATGGCGAAGTGTTCCTTGAGAGAGGGGATTTGCAGTGAAGTTCCGTGAACGGGCTGACTAAGAAATGGCGTCAGAAACCAGTATGTAGTGAGCGGGCGTGCCCGCTCACTACAACAAGCCGGCCTGTCAGACCGCTGCAGGGCGCAGCGAGTAGGTCTTCAACTGGTGGGCAAAATCGCGCAGGGACTGAATGCCGCTGGCCTCAGCCTCATGCACCCATTCCTTGATTGCCGCCAACATGTCGTGGCCATTGGTGCTGGTCTTCAGCCAGATCTGTTGCAGCGCCAGGCGCTTCTCGTAGATCACGGTCAACGCGTGGCTGTGTTCGAGCATGCTCTGGATGCGCACGTGGTGGCGGTCATCCAGCAGGCTGGTTTCACGCGACAGCAGGCGCTTGGCACGGTGGAACTGGTGGCGCACCGAATGATCGACCTTTTCCAGCTCCTGCTTGACCAGCGGGCCGATCACCAACTTGCGGTACTGGGCCATGATCTGGAAGCGGTTGTTGAGGATCGCCATGGCGGTGTCCATGTCCAGGTGGCCTTTGCCCTCGACGCGGTGGGCAATCGGTGCAACGCGTTGCACCTTGGCCAGGCGCAGGAAGCTGAACACTTTGATCCATGCCCAACCCAGGTCGAATTCCCACTTTTTCACCGACAGCTTGGCCGAGTTCGGGTAGGTGTGGTGGTTGTTGTGTAGCTCTTCACCGCCGACGATGATGCCCCACGGCACCAGGTTGGTGGCGGCGTCACGGCACTCGAAGTTGCGATAACCGACCGCATGGCCCAGGCCGTTGATGACGCCGGCAGCCCAGAACGGGATCCACATCATCTGGATCGCCCAGATGGTGATGCCGATGGTGCCGAACAGCAGCAGGTCGATGACGCCCATGATCGCCACGCCCAGCAGCGGGTAAGGCGTGTAGATTTTGCGTTCGATCCAGTCGTCCGGGCAGTTTTTGCCGTAGATGCGCAGGGTCTCGGGGTTCTCGGCCTCGGCGCGGTACAGCTCGGCGCCTTTGCGCAGCACGGTGGACAAACCCTTGATCACCGGACTGTGCGGGTCGTCGACGGTTTCGCACTTGGCGTGGTGTTTGCGGTGGATGGCGGTCCACTCGCGGGTGTTCTGCGCCGTGGTCAGCCACAGCCAGAAGCGGAAGAAGTGTTTCAGGCCGGCATTGAGCTCCAGGGAGCGATGGGCTGAATAACGGTGCAGATAGACCGTGACCCCAACAATGGTCACGTGGGTCATCAACAGCGTGACTGCCACCAGTTGCCAGGCTGACAGGTCAAGAAAACCGTTGTACCACATAGGCTGTATGGCCCTCAGATAAAGAAAAAAACAGCTCACGCATTATCACTAAGCCTACAGAGAAAACCAGCCGCCCTTTCAGATAGGAGTGACTGGATGTTTCTTATTCTATAATCCGCAGCCTTTGTAGGGCGATTTTGTTTTTTGGGTAAGGATTACTGACCATATGCTGTTTTCATACCGAGGCGCCCTGCGTGCGGGGCTGGTATACCTGCTGATTTCCATTGTGTGGCTCCAGCTCAGCAATCACCTATTGATCAACTTTCTCGATGACCCATGGCAGTTAGGGCACTGGCTGCAGGTGCGCGGCTATGTATGGGTGGCCCTCAGCGCGCTGGTCATTTACCTGATCTGTGCCCGTTTTGCCCGCACCCACCGGCTGCAGCAACCCTTGAAAGAAAACCGCGAACGCCTGCAACAGGCCGCCGCCGTGTTCGATTGCACCCGTGAAGGCGTGCTGGTCACCGACGCCCAGGGGCTGATCGTGCATGTGAACCGCGCGTTCATGGAGATCACCGGTTACAGCCGTGAGGACGTAATGGGCCAACGGCCGAGCCTGTTCAAGTCCGGGCGCCATTCGTCGAATTTTTATCAACAGGTGTTCCAGACCCTCGAGCGCACAGGCGAATGGAGCGGCGAAATCTGGAACCGGCGCAAAAGCGGCGAGATTTATCCACAGTGGCAAACCATCCGGGTTATCCACAATGACCAGGGCCAGGTCAGCCATTATGTTGCGGTGTTTTCCGACATCAGCGCCATCAAAGACTCCGAGCACGAACTGGCGCACCTGGCCCACCACGACCCGCTCACCGACCTGCCCAACCGCCTGCTCTTTACCGATCGTGCCGAGCAGGCGCTGGCCTCGGCGCAAGTGCACAAGCGCGGCTGCGCGTTGCTGTTGATGGACCTGGACCACTTCAAAATCATCAACGACAGCCTCGGCCATAACGTCGGTGACCAGTTGCTCAAGGCCGTCGGCGAGCGGCTGAAAGGCCTGTTCGGCCCCGGCGTGACCCTGGCGCGCCTCGGCGGCGATGAGTTCGCCGTGCTGGCGGAAAGTTGTCCACAGGTGGTTCAGGCTGCCGCGCTGGCGCAGCGTATGCTCGATGCGATGAAAGAGCCGTTTGTGTTCGACGGCAACCAGTTGTTTATCAGCGCCAGCATCGGCATCAGCCTGTTTCCCAGTGATGCCCTGAGCGCCGAACAACTGCTGCGCAATGCCGACTCCGCACTGTTCAAAGCCAAGAGCGCCGGTCGTGAAGGTTATGCGCTGTACACCGAAGAACTGACCGCCCACGCCCAGCACCGCGTGGAAATCGCCAGCGAATTGCGCCGCGCCCTCGATCAGCAAGAGCTGCGTGTGTATTACCAGCCCGTGCACGACCTGCAAGGCAGCCGCCTGGTCGGCGTCGAAGCCCTGGTGCGCTGGCAACACCCGGAACGCGGCCTGGTGCCGCCGGGCGAATTTATCCCGATTGCCGAGCGCACCGGGCTGATTGCCGATATCGATGCCTGGGTGATGGACCAGGCCTGCCGCCAGATGGGCCAATGGCTGGCCGATGGCGCGCCGTTGAGCTTTATTGCGGTGAACGTCTCCAGCCGTTTGTTTGCCCGGCGTGAGCTGTATGAGCAAGTCGCCCAGGTGCTGCACACCACCGGCCTGGATCCGGCTTATCTGGAACTTGAAGTCACCGAAAGCGCGGTGATGGAAGACCCGGAAGTGGCCCTTGAACAACTGCACCGCCTGCGCGAGCTGGGCTTGCGCCTGGCGATCGACGACTTTGGCACCGGTTATTCGTCACTGCTGCGCCTCAAGCGCCTGCCGGTGCAGAAGCTCAAGATCGACCAGGGTTTTGTCGCCGGGTTGCCGTGGGATGAGGACGACGCCGCGATTGTGCGCGTGGTGATCGCCTTGGCAAAAAGCATGGGCATGCAGGTTCACGCCGAAGGCATTGAACAGGTGGAGCAGGCGCGGTTTTTGTTGGAGCAGGAGTGTGATTTGGGCCAAGGGTATTGGTTTGGCCGGCCGGTGCCGGCGCAAGAAATGGATTGGGCCAGGTCACCCGCTATCCGCATGTGAAATACAGGCCAATGTGGGAGCCGGGCTTGCCCGCGATGAGGCAGTATCAGTCGAAACATCAGTGCCTGACACACCGTCATCGCGGGCAAGCCCGGCTCCCACAGGGTTCAGCGGTGCCTGGGTAGCAGTATTTTCCAGGCCAAAACCCGCGCAACCCCACGTCCTGTCAGAAAATTCTTTCTGGTTATATAAACATTCTTAAATAGTATTTTTAAGAATATCCGCGCTTATCTACTATCGCCCTCACGCCGCAAGCAGTGCCGCCACTGCCGGGCACTATTCATTTCAGGAGCGAGACCATGAGCGCATCTCTACGTAGCGTCGACGGCCAGGACGAAGCAGCCATTTTGCGTGAGATCCAGAGCGCCTTGCGCGACCTGCGGTTTGGCGCGGTGGAAATCACGGTGCATAACGCCCAAGTGGTGCAGATCGAACGCAAGGAAAAATTCCGTTTGCAGAACCCCGGTAACAAACCGAGCTAAGCACCGACGGCGATTCGCATGCTGGACCCGCAACTATAAGAAAAAGCCAACACCCAAGAATTTCAGGAGCTTCTATGTCGTCGATTCGCCGTTACGCCCTGGCCGCACTGGCCAGCGCCGTGTTTGCCGGTTCCGCCGTTGCCAAGGACTACGAGTTGCTCAATGTCTCGTATGACCCGACCCGTGAGCTGTACCAGGACTACAACGCTGAGTTCACCAGCTACTGGAAACAGGCCCACCCTGGCGACAACGTCAAGATCCAGCAATCCCATGGCGGCTCGGGCAAGCAAGGCCGGGCGGTGATCGACGGTCTGCGCGCCGACGTGGTGACCCTGGCCCTGGCCGGCGACATCGACGAAATCGCCAAACTGGGCAAGACCCTGCCGGAAAACTGGCAAACCCGCCTGCCGGATGCGAGCACCCCGTACACCTCGACCATCGTGTTCCTGGTGCGCAAGGGCAACCCAAAAGGCATCAAGGACTGGGGCGACCTGATCAAGAAAGACGTTTCCGTGATCACGCCTAACCCGAAAACCTCCGGCGGTGCGCGCTGGAACTTCCTCGCCGCGTGGGCCTACGGCCTTAAATCCGGCGGCAGCGAAGCCAAGGCGCAGGAATACGTAAAAGAGCTGTTCAAGCACGTGCCGATCCTCGACACCGGTGCTCGCGGTTCGACCATCACCTTCGTCAACAACGGTCAGGGTGACGTGTTGCTGGCGTGGGAAAACGAGGCGTTCCTGGCACTTAAAGAAGATGGTGGTGCCGACAAGTTCGATATCGTTGTGCCGTCCCTGTCGATCCTCGCGGAGCCGCCGGTTGCCGTGGTCGACAAAAACGCCGAGAAAAAGGGCAATACCGAGATCGCCACCGAATACCTCAAGCACCTGTACAGCCCGGCGGGTCAGGAGATTGCGGCGAAGAACTTCTACCGCCCACGCGATGCAAAAGTTGCCGCCAAATACGCCCAGCAGTTCCCGAAACTGGACCTGGTGACTATCGACAAAGACTTCGGCGGCTGGAAAACTGCCCAGCCGAAATTCTTTAACGACGGTGGCGTGTTCGACCAGATCTACACGGCGCAGTAAGCCAAATTAAACTGTAGGAGCCTGACTTTCTATAGGCTCTGGGCTTGTGTGGGAGCTGGCTTGCCTGCGATAGCATCACCGCAGTGTGTCTGACACACCGAGGTGCCTGCATCGCGGGCAAGCCCGGCTCCCACAGTAGAACCAGCCCCCACAGAAAGCTCGCTCCTGCAGTGGTATCTACCCGCTAACCAAGGACTCTTATGTCGCGTCGTATTTCCCCCGTCATACCCGGCTTCGGGCTGACGCTGGGCTACACCGTGGTGTACCTCAGCCTGATCGTACTCATCCCCCTGGCGGCGATGTTTGTACATGCCGCTCAACTCACTTGGGATCAGTTCTGGGCCATCATTACCGCACCGAGGGTGCTGGCGGCGTTGAAACTGAGCTTCGGCACCGCGTTCGTCGCGGCGATCATCAACGGCGTGATCGGCACACTGCTGGCCTGGGTGCTGGTGCGTTACACCTTCCCCGGTCGCAAGATCATCGATGCAATGATCGACTTGCCGTTTGCCCTGCCCACCGCCGTGGCCGGTATCGCGCTCACCGCGCTATACGCTCCGGCCGGTCTGGTCGGGCAGTTCGCAACCGACCTGGGCTTTAAAATCGCCTACACCCCACTCGGCATCACCCTCGCACTGACCTTCGTGACCTTGCCCTTCGTGGTGCGCACGGTGCAGCCGGTGCTCGCCGATATCCCGCGTGAGATCGAAGAAGCCGCCGCCTGCCTGGGCGCCAAGCCTTTGCAGGTGTTCCGCTACATTCTCGTACCCGCATTGCTGCCCGCCTGGCTGACCGGCTTCGCGCTGGCGTTTGCCCGAGGCGTGGGTGAGTACGGTTCGGTGATCTTCATCGCCGGCAACATGCCGATGAAAACCGAGATTCTGCCGTTGCTGATCATGGTCAAGCTCGACCAATACGACTACACCGGCGCCACCGCCATCGGCGTGATGATGCTGGTGGTTTCCTTTGTCCTGCTGCTGCTGATCAACTTGCTGCAGCGGCGCATCGAAACCCCATAAGGAGGCGCGGAACATGTCCCAATCGTCTATTTCCGCTGCGTCCTCGGCCAACGCTGCCCGTCGTGGCAGCGCGGTGTCGCGTCGCATCCTGATCACACTGGGCTGGCTGGTGTTCGCGCTGTTCCTGCTGCTGCCGCTGTTTATCGTGGTGTCCCAGGGTTTGAAGAATGGCCTCGGCGCGTTCTTCACGGCGATCCTTGAGCCGGACGCGCTGTCGGCACTCAAGCTCACAGTGATCGCCGTGGTGATTTCGGTGCCGCTCAACCTGGTGTTTGGCGTCAGCGCCGCGTGGTGTGTGAGCAAGTACTCGTTCCGTGGCAAGAGCATTCTGGTCACGCTGATCGACCTGCCGTTCTCGGTGTCGCCGGTGATCGCGGGCCTGGTCTACGTGCTGATGTTCGGTGCCCAGGGCTTCTTCGGCCCGTGGCTGCAAGACCATGACATCCAAATCGTGTTCGCCTTGCCGGGCATTGTGCTGGCGACCATCTTCGTGACGGTGCCGTTCGTGGCTCGTGAGCTGATCCCGCTGATGCAGGAGCAGGGCACCCAGGAAGAAGAAGCCGCACGCCTGCTGGGCGCCAACGGCTGGCAGATGTTCTGGCACGTGACCGTGCCGAACATCAAGTGGGGCCTGATCTACGGCGTGGTGCTGTGTACCGCGCGGGCCATGGGTGAGTTCGGCGCGGTGTCGGTGGTGTCCGGCCACATTCGCGGCGTGACCAACACCTTGCCGCTGCACGTCGAGATCCTCTACAACGAATACAACCATGTCGCCGCGTTTGCCGTCGCGAGCCTGTTGCTGATCCTGGCGCTCTTCATCCTGCTGCTCAAGCAGTGGAGCGAGAACCGTATCAACCGCCTGCGCAACAGCGCCGGTGAGGAATAAGTCATGTCGATCGAAGTCCGTAATGTCAGCAAGAACTTCAACGCCTTCAAGGCCCTGAACAGCATCAATCTGGACATCCAGAGTGGCGAGCTGGTGGCGTTGCTGGGCCCGTCCGGCTGCGGCAAGACCACCTTGCTGCGCATCATCGCCGGCCTGGAAACCCCGGATGACGGCAGCATCGTGTTCCACGGTGAAGACGTGTCCGGCCACGACGTGCGGGATCGCAACGTCGGCTTTGTGTTCCAGCACTACGCGTTGTTCCGCCACATGACCGTGTTCGACAACGTTGCCTTCGGCCTGCGCATGAAGCCGAAAAACCAGCGCCCGAGCGAAAGCCAGATTGCGGTCAAAGTGCATGAATTGCTGAACATGGTGCAGCTTGATTGGCTGTCGGATCGCTACCCGGAACAACTCTCCGGCGGCCAGCGCCAGCGTATCGCCCTGGCCCGCGCCCTGGCGGTAGAACCCAAAGTGCTGCTGCTGGACGAACCCTTCGGCGCCCTCGACGCCAAGGTGCGTAAAGAGCTGCGCCGCTGGCTGGCGCGCCTGCACGAAGACATCAACCTCACCTCGGTGTTCGTGACCCACGACCAGGAAGAGGCCATGGAAGTCGCCGACCGTATCGTGGTGATGAACAAGGGCGTGATCGAGCAGATCGGCTCACCGGGCGAAGTCTACGAAAACCCGGCCAGCGATTTTGTCTATCACTTCCTGGGCGATTCCAACCGCCTGCACGTGGGCGAAGACAAGCACGTGCTGTTCCGCCCGCACGAAGTGTCGCTGTCACGCCATGAGCTGGAAGACCACCACGCGGCGCAAGTACGCGATATTCGCCCACTCGGCGCCACCACACGGGTAACGCTGAAGGTCGAAGGCCAAAGCGAGCTGATCGAGGCCGAAGTGGTCAAAGACCACGACAGCCTGACGGGTTTGGCGCGTGGCGAAACCTTGTTCTTCAAGCCCAAGGTCTGGCAAAAAGCCTGACCCCAACGCCAAACCCAATGTGCAAACAGGGCTCATGTGGGAGCTGGCTTGCCTGCGATAGCATCACTGCGGTGTGACTGACACACCGAGGTGCCTGTATCGCAGGCAAGCCAGCTCCCACATTCAAACCTTTCTCGGCTCCAGATCACGGCGTGTTACCGGCCCCGAGCGCTGCTCAATCTGCTCTTTAAGTTCATGCCGCAACCCCAGCAAAAACGCCAACTCCGCCACCACAAACAACGGCCCTACAATCAGCCCCGACACATCATCCACAAACGCCGGCTTCTTGCCTTCGTAGTAGTGCCCGACAAACTGAATCACCCAGCCCACCACAAACATCCCGATGCCGCTGCTCAGCCACACCAGTGTGCTCTGCGCCGCCAGCTCGTGCCCGGCCCACACCGACAAGCCCATCAGTACCGTCATCAGCACGCCCAACGCCAGTTCCAGGCGCAGGTAAAACCACGCCGACAACAACGCGAGTACCACCGCCGGAGATATCCACAGGCTGCCGACCGCCCATTCGGGGCGCGACAACAGCACCGCCACGGCGACGACGATCAGCGGGATGCCGATAAAGTGGCTGGCGATATTGCGCGGGTCGCGGTGGTAGGCGGCGTATTGGCTGAGGTGGTCGACGAGGCTTTTCATTGTTGTTCCTCCTGTAGGATGCTTGATCATGCCCTGCCAGCCTGGGATTGACTGTCAACTGGGCGACAATCTTCGGAGTGCTCATGGACACAGAGAAATGGCGTACTCGCTTGGCCACCGGCCACTGGTTCAGCCACCTGCCTGCGCCTTTTCAGCATAGCCTGCTGGCCCACGCACGGCAGCGGCAGCTGGCGGCGGGGCAAACCCTGTTCAAGCGTGGCGACCCGCCCTGTGGCCTGTACGCGGTGCTCGACGGCGCCTTGCGCATCAGCGCGGTGAATGAGCACGGCAAGGAAGCCCTGTTGAGTCTGGTGGAATCACCCTTTTGGCTGGGTGAAATTTGCCTGTTCGATGGCCTGCCGCGTACCCACGACGCCTGCGCCGTCGGCCCGTGCACGCTGCTGCAGGTGCCGCAACATGCGCTGCTGAATATTCTCAATGAAAGCCCGCAGTACTGGCGTGATCTGGCGTTATTGATGAGCCAGAAGCTGCGCCTGAGTTTTATCAATATCGAGCAACTGAGCCTGATGCCAGCCTCGGTGCGCCTGGCGCATCGGTTGTTGATGATCGTCGAGGGTTACGGCGAGGCCGAGTCTTCAAAAAGCGTGCTGCAACTGCCCCAGGAAGACCTGGCCGCCATGTTGAGCTTGTCACGCCAGACCACCAACGCCTTGCTCAAGGACCTGCAGGCCCAAGGCATCGTGCGCCTGGGTTACGGCGAGATCGAAATCCTCGATGCCCGGCGACTGCGTGAGGCGGCGCACACCTGAGGGTGTTAGCCTGCAAACCTGATTAATCGAGGTGTGTTATGCGCGTGCTGTTAGTGGAACATGAATCCGAAGAGGCACAGCGGATGGCCCAGGGCTTGAACGAGGCCAGTTACAGCGTCGAAGTCGCGGCCAATGGCATGGCGGCGTTGCGCCTGGTTGAAAGCACTGAGTACGACCTGGTGATCCTGGATGTGATGCTGCCGGGCCTGAATGCCTGGAAGTTGCAGCAGGCGATTCGGTTGAAGGGTGAGACGCCGATGTTGTTCCTGACCACGCCGGGCGGGATTGAAGACCGCTTGCGTGGGTTGGAACTGCATGAGGATGATTATTTGCTCAAGCCGTTTGATGCCAAGGTGCTTGTCGCGCGGGTGAAAAAACTCTTGCGGCGTGGTCGCTGAGCCACCGCTCTCGCAGGCAAGCCAGCTCCCACAGTTGGAATGCATTCCCCTGTGGGAGCTGGCTTGCCTGCGATGAGGCCCGACCTAACGCAACCCATCGCGAAACTGCCCCGGCGTCATCCCCGTCCAGCGTTTGAACGCGCGGCTGAAACTGCTGGTATCGGCAAACCCAAGCAAATAACTGATCTCGGCCAATGAGCAGTGCGGATCGCGCAAGTGCAGCAGGGCCAGGTTCTCGCGGCACTCGTTGAGCAACGCATCAAACCGACAGCCTTCATCCGCCAGATGCCGCTGCAGGCTGCGCAGGCTCAGGTGCAACGCCTGGGCGATGCGCTCGGCGCTCGGCTCACCCTCGGGCAGTTGGGCCTCGATGGCCGCGCGCACCTTGCGCTCCCACGTCAGCGGTTGCAGTTGGGCCAGGGTGCGCTTGAGTACGGTTTCATTGTGCTCGGCCAACTCCGGGTTGGCGTCGTCCAGGTGGCTGTCGAAGTCCTGGGCGGAAAATTCAAGGCGGTCTTCCTCTGCATCGAAAAACACCGGTGCGCGAAATACCGTGTGCCAGGGTTTTGGATCCGCCGGTTCCGGCCGCCGCAGGTACACCGCCAACGGCGCGTAGTCACGGCCCAGGCGATTACGGCAGGTGCGCACATAGATCGCTGCAAACGCATCAATCGCTTCCAGCGCGGGTGCCGGACTGTCCGCAGGTTGCAGCAGACGAAAGCGGTAACGCTCGCCATCTCCGCTAAGCTCCAGGGTCAGGGCATCGCTGACCACCTGGTGATACCGCACGATGCGTTCGAACACCTCACGCAGGCTGCCGCTGGCCACCAGTGCATAACCCAACGCATGAAAGGTGGTCGGGCTCACAAACCGCGACACGCGCAAGCCGATCGCCGGGTCGCCACTGGCCTGCACTGCCAGCGCCCACAGGCGCGTGGTGGCCGACAGCGGGTAACGCGCATTCGGGTCGTCCATCTGCTGCGGGTCGAGCCCGGCCTCGATGCACAGCGCGGCGCTGTCCAGGTTCAGGGCGTCGAGCTGCTTGCGCAGGGCGCGGGTCCAGCTGGCGAGGGAGGTGGGTTCAGTCATGGTGATTGGCGCTTGCGGTCAACAGGTTGGCGTCCGGGGCTAGCGTCCCGCCCGATCGCGTGGGGCAGGATGGACGTATCACTTAACAAGAGGATGGGAGCATGGACGGTACTTCTGCAAGTCCCCAACAGATGAACGCGCAACAGCGCTCGGCAAAAATCCGTGAAGTGGTGCTCGCCGAAGGCGTGCGGTTGCGCCAACAGCACCCCTGGCTATTGCATCAGGACGCTTTGGGCGCGGGTATCCTGGCCTTTGCCTTGCTCGGCATGCTCGGCTCGGCGGCGCTCTACATCACCGGCCATATGGCTTGGTGGGCGTGCCTGCTGCTCAATGCCTTCCTCGCGTCGCTGACCCACGAGCTGGAACATGACCTGATCCACAGCATGTATTTTCGCAAGCAACGCGTGCCGCACAACCTGATGATGGGGCTGGTGTGGCTGGCGCGGCCGAGCACCATCAACCCGTGGATTCGTCGGCACTTGCACCTTAACCACCACAAGGTGTCCGGCACCGAAACCGATATGGAAGAGCGCGCCATCACCAATGGCGAGCCCTGGGGGTTCGCGCGGTTGCTGATGGTGGGCGATAACGTGATGTCGGCGTTTATCCGCATGCTGCGGGCCAAAACCTGGCGTCACAAACTCAAGATCCTCAAACGCTCGCTGCTGGTCTACGCACCGCTGGCGCTGCTGCATTGGGGCGCGTGGTATGTGTTCCTGGGCTTTCATGCCGCCAATGGCATCGCCAGCCTGATGGGCGTGCCAATCCAGTGGTCCGCCGGTACCTTGCAGATGATGCAGGTGATTGATATCGCCGCCGTGGTGATCATCGGCCCTAACGTGCTGCGCACCTTTTGCCTGCATTTTGTCAGCTCCAACATGCACTATTACGGTGATGTGGAACTGGGCAACGTGATCCAGCAAACCCAGGTGCTCAACCCGTGGTGGATGTGGCCGTTGCAGGCGTTCTGCTTCAACTTCGGCAGCACTCACGGCATCCACCATTTTGTGGTGAAGGAGCCGTTTTACATCCGCCAGATGACCGCCAAGGTCGCCCACCTGGTGATGCGCGAGATGGGCGTGCGCTTCAATGATATCGGTACGTTTACCCGCGCCAATCGGCTTGAACGCCAGGAACGGCCGGACGCCGAACTGGCGTTCAGCAAGCAATAAACGCCAGCGGCAGGTCGCGAATCTGTTCGCGCAACGGCGGCTGATAGTGGTCGTCGCTGATCAGCTCATGCAGCAGTTCTTCGCGCAGTTGGTGGAACTCGAATCTGCTGCGCTGGCGCGGATGGGGCAGGGCGATGTCCACCACCTGCTTGATCCGCCCGGGTCGCGGCTCCATCACCACCACGCGGTCGGCGAGGAAGATCGCTTCTTCCACATCGTGGGTCACCAGCACCGTGGTGATTTGGGCGCGGGCGCGGATCGCCAATAACTCGTCCTGCATCTGCTGGCGGGTCAGCGCATCGAGGGCGCCGAACGGCTCGTCGAGCAACAGAATGCGCGGGCTGGCCACCAGACCTCGGGCGATAGCCACACGTTGCGCCATGCCGCCGGACAGCTGATGCGGGTAAGCGCGGGTAAAGTCGGTAAGGCCCACCAATTCGATAAAGTCACCGATGCGCCGGTTGCGCTCGGCCTCGCTCAACGGCTCGTTGACCAGGCCCAGGCCGATGTTTTCTGCGACGGTCAGCCAGGGGAACAAACGATGCTCCTGGAACACGATGCCCCGCTCGCCGCCGATGCCGCTGACAGCTTTGCCATCCACCCGGATCTCGCCACGAAATTGCGTATCCAGCCCCACCAGCAGGCGCAGCAGGGTGGATTTGCCGCAGCCGCTGGAACCCACAATCGCCACAAACTCGCCTTCGGCAATGTCCAGGTTGAATTCGCGAATCGCCTCCAGCTCAAAGCCGTCGACGTCAAAGGTCTTGCCCACATGGTTGAAGCTGACGATAGGTGCGTTCATGCGTGTCTCCAGCGCGTGGCGCGGGTTTCGATGCGTTGTCCGATAAGGTTGAGCGTGGCGCCGGTGAGGCCGACCAGCAACATGCCGCCCATGATCAGGTCCATGCGCAGCAGCTGTTGGGCGCCGATCATCAGGCTGCCGACGCCGCCATTGGACGGCATGAAATATTCCGCGCCGATGGTGCCCAGCCAGGCATAGATCAGGCTCAGGCGCAGGCCGGCGAAGATCCCCGCCGCCGCGCCCGGCAGCACCAGGCGGCGCAGGCGCTGGAATAGATTCAGGCGCAGCACTTGCGCGGCTTCACGCAACTGTGGCGACAGGTTCAACACGCTGCGCTGCGTGGCGATAAACAGCGGAAAAAACGCCGCGAGGGCGATAAACACCCACTTGGCCAATTCACCCAGGCCGAACCAGGCGGTGAGTAAGGGCACCCAGGCGAAAATCGCGATCTGGCGCAGCGCGGCCAGCGTCGGCCCGAGTACTCGTTCGCTGCGTCGCGACAAACCCAGCCACAGGCCCATGGCAAATCCCAGGCTGCCGCCGAGCAACAAGCCACCCAGCGTGCGGCCGAGGCTTTTGCCCAAGGCGCCGGACAGGCTGCCATCCAGCACACCCGCACCGGTGGTTTGCAGCACGGCCCAAGGGCTGACCAGAATATTGGGGTCCACCCAAGCCTGATCCGTCGCCACCTGCCACAACGCCAGCAACAGCAGCGGCAACAACCACGGTTGCAGGCGTTGCCACCCTTGATAGCGCGGGCCACGTCGAATCTGCGCGGTGGCCGGGTGCGGCCAGTGCACCCATTTGCGGTCCAGCCAGCCGATGCCGCGATCCATCACCACGCCCAGCACGCCGATGACCACGATGCACACGAAGACACTATCGAGCATGAACAACTGGCGCGCCCAGACCATCAGGTAGCCGATGCCTTCGCTGGACGCCAGCAGCTCCACGGCCAGCAACGAGGTCCAGCCCGCCGCCAGCGCCAGGCGCACACCGGCCATGAAGGCCGGCAATGCAGCGGGCAGTATCAACCGACGAATCAGCAGGTGGGTAGGCAGGCGCAGTACGCGGGCGGCTTCACGCAGAGTGGGTTGCGCGTCACGCACGCCGACCAGTGTGTGCAGGGTGACGGGCACCACAATCGCCTTCACCAGTACCACCAGTTTCAAGGTTTCGCCGATGCCGAAAAACACCATGAACAACGGGATCCAGGCCAGGGTCGGCACTTGTGATAACGCGCTGAACGTGGGGAATACCAGGCGTTCGGCGCGAGCGCTGAAACCCAATAGCGCACCCAATACGGCCCCCGCGCCGATACCGGCCAGCAGCCCCCAGAACAAACGCTGCAAGCTGATCGCCAGGTTGCTCCATAATTCACCGCCGGCCAGTTCCACAGCACTGCTCCACACCAGTGAAGGTGCGGGCAAAATTTGTTCGCTCATCCACTGATGACGGCTGGCCAACCACCACAGCGCAAACAGTGCCAGCGGCGACAGCCAGGGCAGCAGACGCTCACCGAGCAAGGGCCAGCGCGGCGTAGAGGCTGAAAGCGGCAGGCTCAACTGTGAAGTGCGGGCCATGGCTGACCTCCGTCGGCGTTATGTGATTTCGATCTTATAAAAATGGAATCAAGATGATTGTGAGATAAGAAAAATCATTTAAAGCCTCTGCCCGGCACGCATCCAATGCATTCGAAGAATATTTTTGATGCTGTTTATGCATACGCCGCTGGAGCCAGCGTTTCTGCGGGCATAGTCCAAAAAGCTATTAAATTGTGAATTTATAGTATTTAAAGTTTTGCTCGGGCTATGCCTACTTTCTGCTCCCCAGGCGACCGTCGCCCACCAGGAGCTGCGCTTATGAAACTGCCCTTCAAACGTCTGATCAGCCTGTTCGCGGGCACCGCCCTGGCCGGGTTGGTGCACGCTGCCGACCTCAAGGAAATCCGCATCGCCGTGCCTGACCTGAGTGCCGGCAGCCAGCACAGCGGCGGCGGTATAACGGATGTCTTGCGCGAGCAGCAGATCTTCGAAAAAGCCTTTGCCGACCAAGGCATCAAGATTCAGTGGAATTACTTCAAGGGCGCCGGTCCCGTGATCAATGAAGCCTTCGCCAACGGCCAGGTGGACCTGGCCTACCTGGGCGATCTGGCGGCGATCATCGGTCGCTCCAATGGGCTGGACACACGTTTGCTCAGCGCCAGCGCGCGTGACATCAAACAGTACCTGGGCGTGGTGCCGGGCTCGGGGATCAAAAGCTTGCAGGACCTCAAGGGCAAGCGTGTGGCGGTGTTCCGTGGCACGGCCAGCCAGTTGTCGTTCGACAGTGCGTTAGCCAGTCAGGGCTTAAATGAAAAGGACCTGAAAGTCATCAACCTGGATTTCAACGCGGCGGGTGCGGCATTGGCCGCCAAGCAGATTGATGCGACCTGGGGCGGTTCGAACCTGACGGCGTTGCAGGCTAAAGGGCTGGCGGAAATACCGCTCACCACCAAGGACCTCGGCGGTGCCGGCAGCGTCCAGGCGGTGCTGGTGGGCAGCAAACAATTTGTCGACGAACACCCTGATGCGGTGGCCAAGCTGCTCAAGGCCCAGCAGCAAGCGGTGCAGTGGTTGACCACCGACAGCAACAAGCAAGCCTATATCGAGCTGGTGTCGGGGCGTGCCAGTTATCCGTCGGTGATCCTGACCAACGACTTGAAAGACCAACAGCTCAGCGAGATTTTCCCGGCGACCCTGGATCCGGTGTTCCTGGGCAAATTGCAGAGCGCGGTGGACTTGGCGTCCAAGGAGCGGCTGATTCGCAAGTCGTTTCAGGTGAGTGACTGGGTGGCGCCGAACCTGGCGGCGGCGGGGCTCTGAGTGTTTTGGTGGCTGGGATATTGCTATCGCAGGCAAGCCAGCTCCCACAGGGTAATGCATTCCAACTGTGGGAGCTGGCTTGCCTGCGAAGAGGCCCATCAAACCGCCACACTCACCTCCTGCCTATCGACCTCAACCAGCGTCTCAATCATCGCCTTCGCCGCCGGCGACAACCTCGACCCCGTGCGGCTGACAATCCCGCAGCGCGCGCTCATGGTCTCCATGTTCTGCGGCAGGTTGCGCCAGTGCAGCAGCACCAGCGAACCCTGTGCGATGTCCTCGGCAAAGGCTTCCTCGGTGCCCACACCGATGGCATTCGATTGCAGCACGATTTTTACCAGCGCCGGGAAGTGTTCAGTCTGAATGCTGGGTGAAAAATCCATGCGCCCACTCAGGTTCGCCAGCAGTTTGCGAATGCCCTGGGAGATCAGCGGCGAGGCCAGCGGGTAGTCGAACATGTCGTTGGTCGACAGGCTGTCCTTGGCCAGCAACGGGTGCCCTGGGCGGCAGAAAAACACGCCGCGCTTGGGCGTCAATGCGCGGGTCTGGAAGTTCGGGTCGGCCTCGAACTGGCGGATGTCGGCGATAAAAAATTCGATCTCTTCGCGGCTCAAGGCGCGGCTGAGTTTCTCCCAGTTATCCACCTGGAAACTGGTGCGGATTTTCGGGTGCGCGCCGATAAAACGCGCCACTGCGTCCGGCACCAGTTTTACCGCTGGCGCCGGGCCGCAACCGAAGCGCAGGTCGCCGGCGTCGAGCTTGGTCATGCGCGTAACTTCACTGCTCAGCAGCGCGGCGCCGTGCACCAGGGTCAAGGCATGTTGCAGCACCACCTGGCCCTCTGGCGTGGGGCGCAAGTCCTTGTGGCCACGGTCGACCAGCACGCAGCCGAACTCCTGTTCCAGCCCCTGGATGCTGCGGCTGAACGCCGGTTGGGTGATGCCCATGGCGTCGGCTGCGCGCACGAAACTGCGGTGTTCGTTGAGGGCGATGAAGTACCGAAGTTGGCGAAGATCCATATGCTTTCCCGGCATTTGAAAAATAGGTCGAAGGCATTTGCGACCGTGGGAGCTGAGGTTTTAAATGCAAGCTCTTATTCCGTCAACGAAGCATTGATTCATTTGCTAGATCTAAATTGCATATGAATAGAGCGTTGCAGGAAAGCATCCCATCATCAGCAGGCACATGAGGGTCATCACAATGAGCAACGCCGCATTAGCTGTTCAACCCGTCGCCCAGGCGCTCGACATCCACCCGGTGGCCGGCCGCATCGGCGCCGAGATCCGTGGCATCAAACTCTCCGGTGGCCTGGATGCCGCCACCGTCGAGGCCATCCAGCAAGCGCTGGTGCAGTACAAAGTGATCTTCTTCCGCGAGCAAACCCACCTCGATGACCAGAGCCAGGAAGCCTTCGCGCACCTGCTCGGCGAGCCGATCGCACACCCGACGGTGCCGGTGCGCGACGGCACGCGCTTCCTGTTGGAGCTGGACGGTGCCCGTGGCCAGCGCGCCAATTCCTGGCACACCGACGTGACCTTTGTTGATGCCTACCCGAAAGCCTCGATCCTGCGGTCGGTGCTGGCACCAACGTCTGGTGGCGACACGGTGTGGGCCAATACGGCCGCCGCCTACAACGACCTCAGCGCCGACCTGCGCGCACTCGCCGACAAGCTGTGGGCCGTGCACAGCAACGAGTACGACTACGCCGGGCGCAAGCCGGATGTGTCGCTGGAAAAGCTCGAGGAATACCGCAAAATTTTTACCTCCACCGTGTATGAAACCGAGCACCCAGTGGTGCGTGTACACCCGGTCAGCGGCGAAAAAACCTTGCTGCTGGGCCACTTCGTCAAACGCCTCAAAGGCTATTCACAGACCGAATCAGCGCAGCTGTTCAACCTGCTGCAAGGCCACGTCACCCGCCTGGAAAACACCGTGCGCTGGCGCTGGAACACCGGCGACGTGGCGATCTGGGACAACCGCGCGACTCAGCATTACGCGGTGGACGATTACGGCACCCAGGAGCGCATCGTGCGTCGGGTGACGCTCAAGGGCGATGTGCCGGTGGGTGTGCAAGGGCAGCGCAGCCAGACCACCAAAGGTCTCTAAACCGGTTGGAGATTAAACAATGTGGGAGCTGGCTTGCCTGCGATAGCATCGCCTCGGTGTGACTGATACACCGAGGTGTCTGCATCGCAGCGGTGCGACGATTCGACAAGCCAGCTCCCACATTAGTTTTTTGTGTGTTTACCAGACGCCGATTTTTACCACCTTTTCCGCTTCCGGCTCACCGTACCGGAACCATTGGCCACGCGAATCAACCTCCGCATGACTGATGGTCGTACGCCGCTTCAACCCACGCAGCCATTCGAACAAATACCCCAAGTGCGTCTCGCGCACCGCCGCATAGGCCGGGTCGGCGCCCAGGTCGTGTAACTCCTGCGGGTCATTCTGCAGGTCAAACAACTGTGGACGAAAACCGTCATAGGCCAGGTATTTCCAACGCTCACTGCGCACCATGGTCATGCGGCAACGGTCGATGGGCTGCGCCAAACGCTCGCGCGCCGGGGCCTGGAAGGCATAGTCGTATTCAGCGATGGCGTAATTGCGCCAGCTGATCGGTTCGCCGTGCAGCAGCGGGATCAGCGAGCGGCCTTCCAGGCGATGGTCTGCGGCAGGCAAGCCCAGGGCATCGAGGAACGTTGGCAGGGCGTCGATGGTTTCCACCAGGCGCTCATCCACCGTGCCACGGCTGATATCGGCACTGGCACGCGGGTCGCGCACGATCAGCGGAATGCCCACCGCAGGCTCCAGCAGAAACTCTTTTTCGCCCAGGAAGTGGTCACCGAGGAAGTCGCCATGGTCGCTGGTGAACACGATCAGCGTGTCGTCCCAGCGGCCGTTGCTTTGCAGAACATCGAACAGCCGCCCGAGTTGATCATCGACTTGTTTGATCAGGCCCATGTAGGTCGGGATCACCGTGAGCCGCACTTCATCGCGGGAAAAATTCACGCTTTCCTGATGCTGACGAAAAGCCTGGTAAACCGGATGATCGCTGGTGTGCGCAGGCTGAATCGGCGCCTGGATATGCGCGGCGCCATACAGCGCGTGATACGGCGCCGGGGCAATGTAGGGCCAGTGCGGCTTGATGTATGACAGGTGCAAACACCACGGCTGCTCGCCTTGTTCAGCGATAAAGTCGATGGCGCGGTCGGTGGTGTAGACGGTCTCCGAATGCTGCTCGGTTACCCGCGACGGCAGCCCGGCGTTGCGCATATGCCAGCCGCTGAGTACCTCACCGTTTTCACCGGCGGCGGCGTTGGCCCATTCATGCCAAGGGTTGGTGCCGTCGTAGCCGTGCTCGCGCAGGTACTGGGTGTAGGGCGCGGACTCGCGTTTTTCCGCGAACAGCGGGCTGTCGGGGTAGATGCCGTCATGGCGTAGATACGCGTCGAAACCCACCTCATTGAAGGGCTCCGCCTGCGGGCTTTCAGGGTCGATATTCAGGCGCTGCAAGGCCTCCAGGTTTGGCGTGGCGTGGGTCTTGCCCACCAGCGCGGTGCGGATGCCATGGGGGCGCAGGTAGTCGCCGATGGTCAGCTCTTCCAAGGGCAGCGGCACCGCGTTCCAGGCCACCTGATGGCTGCTGACATAGCGCCCGGTGTACGCCGACATCCGCGACGGCCCGCAAATGGTGCCCTGGGTGTAGGCGCGGCTGAAGCGCACGCCGGCAGCGGCGAGGCGGTCGATATTTGGCGTTTGCAAATGCGCGTGGCCGTAGCACGACAGGTAATCGCGGCGCAGTTGATCGCACATGATGTAGAGCACATTGCGCACGGGGTTGGGTTGGGACATGGGGCTTCACCGGACAGAGGAAAGGTGAAGGTTTTCGCTGTTCGGGTGGTGGGCTGGCAAGTGCATTTGAGGACTGGGTTTTATGCAGGGAATGCATGGGTGTTGCTTCTGGCGCCTTCGCGAGCAAGCCAGCTCCCACAGGGGAATGCGTTTCAAGTATGGGAGCTGCCTTGTCCGGCGAAAGATCTGATATGAACAGCCAGTTCTGCCAGCCCATTATCGTCTGCCCGGGCTGCGTCATGGGAGGAGATATAGCCTTCATAACGCTCAAAATACTTGTCCAGGTTCGAGCTGATTTTTTTGAAGGCGCTGTTTTCCCCGGTTCCGTGCATTGGGAATAATTTGGCGTGCAGGTGATCGACGCCATAACCCTCCAGAATCATTCCCGTTCTCGCCACACCTTCCAGCGCTTGGTCCAAAAGATTCGCAGTTTTTTTGGCCGCGATGACCAAGTCGCAAAGCACTCTGTCGGACTCGGCAAACGCATAGCTGCCGTGATGGGCTTTGGGTATAACGACACTGAACCCCGGTGTGTTGGGAAATATGGAGAGAAACGCCATGTGGGTCTGATCTTCCCATAGGAGATGAGTGGGAGCAGCCCCGCGGGCAATGCTGCAGAAAATACAGTCCATTAAACACCTGCCTGATTGTCATCAAAATAGTGGGTGCTATATCCCAAAGGCCACTGGGCGGCATCCCACTCAATATAATGCGATCGTTGTTCGCCGAAGAGATTGGACGCGATGGACGTTATTATTCCGGAGGCCATAAGCGCAGCAATATTGAAATTTAACGGGCCAAAGCTCGGCATGATTGACTGAGGGAGTCTCAGCCAGGGTGTGGTGCTATTCGGGCTGAGCGTCGAATACCGTCTTTCAGCTTGAGGAATTACTCGGTATTTAGTGATTAAAAAGGATATGAATGAGTTGTTAGGTGTTTATTTATTCTTTATTAATTTTTTGTTGCTGGCATGGATTCTATATTTTTTGAGGCTTTTGCTTGGGGGGGAAATCGAGCTCGATTGTTCCGTTTAAACCGCAATATTTTCCAACGCGTAAGCATCCTCGTCTGTCTCATCGATCTGCTTGATCTGCTCAATCATCGCCTCTGCCAACGGCGACAACCGATACCCCGCCCGACTGACAATCCCGTAGCGCGTATAGCGCTCTTCCAAGTCCTCAGCCAGCCCATCAATCTTCAAGCACACCAACTCACTCCGGGCCATGTGCAGCACATCGCTGTTGGCGCTGACGATGCCGATCGCATCCGAACGCAACACCACACCCATCAGGCTGTAGCCGTTTTCACACTCCACATTGGGCAGGTAATCCGGCCGGCCGCTGAGGTCGACGATGACTTTGCGCAGGTTCGGCGGGCGAATCGTCACCGCCAGCGGGTAGCTCATCAGCTCGGCGGCGCTGACGCTTTCGCGCTCGGCCAGCGGGTGCCCGGCGCGGCAGCAGAAGTACCAGCGCCGCGCGCGCAGGCGGTGGGTGTGGTAGTCCGGGTTGGCTTCGAAGTGGCGGGTGTCGGCGACGAAAAACTCGAACTCTTCGCTGAGCAGACGCTTGCTCAAACTTTGCCAGTCATCCACCTGGAACTGCACGCGGGCCTTGGGGTAGCGCCCGATAAAACTGCCGATGGCACGCGGGATCAACCCGGCAGCGGGCGCCGGGCCGCAGCCGAAGCGCAGTTCACCGGCTTCCAGGCCATTGAACTGGCTGATCTCGTTGGCCAGCGCCTGCGCGCCACTGACCAGGCGCCGTGCATGTTCGAGCAACACCTGGCCTTGCTTGGTCGGCGCCAGGTCTTTGCGGCCACGGTCTACCAGTTGGCAACCGGCACTGTGTTCCAGCGCCTGGATGCTGCGACTGAACGCCGACTGCGACAGGTTCACGGCCAGCGCCGCCGCGACAAAACTGCGTTGTTCGGCTAGGGCAATGAAGTGGCGAAGTTGGCGTAAGTCGATATGCATTTTTCACATCAAAAATATCCGGGAAATGCATTGGCTATGCATTAGGTCGACTCCTTATAAAGGCTATCTCTTATGCAGTAAATGTTCGATAAAACATAAATAAATAACCTTTTGGAATATCTGTTGATGGATATTTCCGGGTTTCGGAGCCGCTTATGAGTCTGTTGAAGTCCTTGCCCCTGGCCATGTTGGTGGCCGGCAGCACCAGTTGGTCGCCGACCCAGGCCGCCGAAACGCCTGCGCCTGCCGGTAAGGGCGAAAACGCCAGCGGCCAGCTTGAGACCGTCACTGTGACCGCCCGGCGGCGCACCGAAAGCGCCCAGGCAGTGCCCACGCCCATGAGCGTCATCGGCGGCCAGGCGCTGGAGAGCCAGCGGGTCTACCGCATTCAGGACTTGCAGCAACTGGTGCCCAGCGTCAACGTCGCTTACATGCATGCGCGCCAGTCCAGCGTGTCGATTCGCGGGTTGGGCAACAACCCGGCCAGCGACGGCCTGGAAGGCAGCGTGGGGCTGTATATCGACAACGTGTACCTTGGGCGGCCGGGCATGGCGGTGTTCGACTTGATGGACATCGAGCAGCTTGAAGTTTTGCGCGGGCCGCAAGGCACCTTGTTCGGCAAGAACACCACGGCGGGCGTGATCAATATCAGCACGCGCGCGCCGAGTTTTACGCCGGAGCGCAGCATTGAAACCTCGTTGGGCGAGGACGGTTATTTCCAGACCAAGGGCACGATTTCCGGCCCGCTCACCGACGAGTTGGCGGGGCGTTTTTCCGCCTATCGCACACGCAGCGATGGCGACATCAAGAACGAATACGACGGCCATGACCTTAACGGCGGCTCACGCCAGGGCTTTCGCGGGCAGTTGCTGTACAAGCCCAGCGACACCTTCAACCTGCGCTGGATCGGCGACTACAACGAAGAAGACTCCAGCGCCGGCACCCGCGTGCTGTACAGCACCGGGCCGACCATCAATGGCACCAACCTCTACCAATCCCGCGCGGCCGCCGCAGGCGCGACATTGGTGGACGGCACCCATCGCAAGGTCAATCTGGACAGCGACCAGCATGTCACCGTGTTCCAGGGCGGCACTTCATTGGAGGCCAACTGGACGTTGCCGAGTGACTTCATCCTGACCTCGGTCAGCGCCTATCGCTGGTGGAATTTCACCCCGCGCAATGACGACGGCCTCAACGTGCCGGCGTCGTATAACGCCGGTGTGTCGGTGGAAGATAAGCAGTGGTCCCAGGAATTCCGCCTGGCGTCACCTACCGGTGGTTTCTTCGACTATGTGCTGGGCGCCTACTACTTCGGCAACTCGCTGGATAACAAATCCTTCGCCTATTACGGGCCCAAGGCGGATATCTGGAATGGCACGCCAACCGGCGCCTTGAATGATGTGAGCACCGTCGGCAACGGGCATATTCGCACCGACAGCTTTGCCCTGTTCGCCCAGGGCACCTGGCACCTCACCGAGCGCCTGGATTTCACCGCCGGTGTGCGCGGCACTTACGAAGAAAAAAGCGCCTGGGTCAGCCGCAATGCGCCCGTGGGTGGCGCTGCGGTCACCGGCGCCGCTGCCACGGCGCGGCGTGGGCGCACCGGCGCGTATGACTCCGGCGATCTCAACCAGTACAGTGCCACGCCGTCGGGGTTGCTCAACCTGAGCTATCACTTCAACGACAACCTGCTTGGCTACGCCACGTTGTCCCATGGCGAGAAGTCCGGCGGGGTCAATTTGGTGGTGGGCTCTGCGCCGACGGCCGGGGCGGATTCGCTGCTGGTGGGCACCGAGCGCGCCAACAACGCCGAGTTGGGGTTTAAAAGCACGCTGTGGGACCGCCGCCTGCAACTCAATGCCAACCTGTTCTGGACCCAGGTCAACGGCTACCAGACCAACGCCTACGACCAGGAAAACCGCGTGCAATACCTGACCAACGCAGGTTCCGTGCGCTCGCGCGGCGTGGAAGTGGAAAGCACGCTGGTGCCGATCCGGGGCCTGACGTTGAATATCAATGGCTCGTTCAACGATGTGAGTTACCTGTCTTACAAAGATGCGCCGTGCCCACCGGAAGTCAGCTTGCGCCCGGGTGCGCCGGCCTCCTGCGACCTGAGCGGCCACCAAGTGGTGGGCGCGTCCAAGTGGATCGCCAACGCCAACGGCGAGTACAAGTGGAACCTGGATAACGGCTTCGAACCCTACGTGACCGCCAGCTACGCATTTCGCTCCAAAGCGGTGGGCACGGTGGAGGATTCCGACTATGGGCAGATTCCGGCCTACGCGGTGGTCAACCTCTCTACCGGCCTGCGCGGCAACTACCAGCAAGGGCAGTGGGATGTGTCGTTGTGGCTGAAAAACGCCTTCGACAAAACCTACTACACCACCCTGTGGACCGGCGGCAACGGCGGCTACGAAGGCTTGCTGGGCACGCCGCGCACCCTAGGCGTGACGGGCCGCTACGACTTCTGAGCCAGTGCGGTAGGTGGCCGGGCTGAACACCCGCGTCACCGCCAGCATCGCCAGCACCGTGACCGTCAGCACCACCCAGGCGCTGACAAAGTTGCCGGTGAGTTCGCGCAGCCAGCCGGTCAGCCAGGGTGAAACCGCGTTGATCAAAAAGCCCACGCCCTGCACGAAGGCCGCCAGTTGCCCGGCTTGGCGTGGGTCGCGGTGGTGGTCGAGGGTCAGCAGCAGGCTCAGGGCGAAACACGCGCCCAGACCAAAACCGCACAAGGCTACCCACAGGTGCGGGTACTCCAGCGGTGCGAGGATCAGGCCGAGGTAGCCGACAGTCTGTGCCAACAGGCTGATGCCGAGCAGCGGGCGACGGTCGATACCGCGCTGAGCCAGCACCGGCATCAGCAGCGCGGCGATCACCTGGAAAATGGTCATGAACGCCAGCAACGAACCGCTGGGCAACACGCCCCAGCCGAGTTGCTGATAGTAGGCCGGCAGCCACGCCACCATGCTCATGTAGCCGCAATTCACCAGCCCGAAATACAACGCCAGCAGCCAGGCCCGACGATTGCGCAGCCCCTTGAATGGCGGCGCGATTTGCAGGTTTCTCGCCGCGCCCAACGGCAGCCAGGCCCACAGCAGCAATGCCCCCAGCGCAGGTAACAGCCAAACGCCAAGCCCCGCCTGCCATTGCTGAAAATGCGTAGCCACCAGCGGGCTGAGCAACGCCGCCAGGCCACCGCCCGCCATCAACGAGGCCGAGTACACACCCATCGCCACCGGCACGCGGTGATGAAATTCGCGCTTGATCATCGCCGGCACCAACGCCTGGATCAACGCCACACCGGCGCCGCCCAGCAACGCGGTAACCAGCAGCGCCGACGCCTGGCCCATCAACCAGCGCGCCAGGCAGGCCAGCAGAATCATCATCAGGCCCAATGCGATGCCGCGTCGTTCGCCCAGGCGCGCTTCCACGCGCACACCGACCAGCGCCACCAGGCCCATGCACACCACCGGCAGGCTGGTGAGCAGGGCGCTGCTTTGGAAACTCAGGCCGGTGGCTTGGCGGATCTCGCCGAGCAAGGGGCTGATAGAGCTGAGGATGGGGCGCAGGTTCAGGCCCAGTACGACCAAAAGGCCCCAGCCGGCGAGTTTTCCCGCGAATGAATGGTTGAGCGTCATGCACGGCCTGTCGTCTGCGCAAAAGAGGCGTGAAGTATGCCCAGCCGCCAGAGTATTCTGAAATTAAATATAACCATGCCAATCAGTGGCAAACGCAATGGTGACGAGCATGTTTGATCCTGTGTTATTGCGCAGTTTTGTCGCCGTGGTGGATTGCGGCAATTTCACCCGCGCCGCCGAGCGCCTGCACTTGACCCAATCCACCGTCAGCCAGCAGATCCGCCGTCTGGAAGACACGGTGGCGTGCCAGTTGCTCGACCGTGACCAGCGCCGCGTGGTGGCCACGGCGGAGGGCGAGCGTTTGCTGGCCTACGCGCGGCGCATCCTCGCGTTGCATGAAGAAGCCGCCGATGTGTTGATCAACCAGCAAAGCGACGGGGTACTGCGCCTGGGTGTGCCGGAGGACTTTGCCGCCGAGCGCCTGATGCCGCTGCTGTCGGCCTTCGTGGTGGCCTATCCGCGGGTGCGTCTTGAGGTGACCAGCGGCCTGGGCCCCGAGTTGCAGCGCCAATACCGTGCCGGCGAGTTCGACGTGTTGCTGGTCAAGCAGATGGGCGACAGCGAGGACTGCGTGGCCTCGTGGCCGGAACCCTTGTGCTGGGTCGACAGCCGCGACATGCCGTCCCTGGGGCGCGACCCGCTGCCCCTGGTGGCGTTTCCGGTAGGCGGTTTGTACCGCAATGAAATGCTCCACCACCTGGAAGTCGGCGGCTGCCGTTGGCGTATCGGCTATTCCAGCGCCAGTTTGGCCAGCGTGTGTTCGGCGGTGGCGGCGGGGCTGGGCATCAGCTTGTTGCCACGGCGGGTGGTGCAGCCTGGGCATGTGGTGCTCGGCGATGACAGTGGTCTGCCGATGGTGCAGGGCGTGCGCCTGGCGCTGTATGGCCGCAGTGGGTTGGGGGCAGCGGGGCAAACGTTGCAGCGGCAATTGCTCGATTTATGCGCCAACGATCCATCTTGAAGCGTTCGACGTATGTTTTTTTGTGGCGAGCGGGCTTGCCCCGCGTTGGGCTGCGTAGCAGACCCAAAACCTGCCAACACGCTATGCCTGGCGCGCCGCGTTTTGCCTTAGAGGGGCCGCTGCGCAGCCCAGCGCGGGGCAAGCCCGCTCGCCACAATCCATGCGTTTACTGAATATTTTTTATGCCTTTAAAGCATTCAAAAACAACCCCTTCGCCACAGGCCACGGCCAACGTGGCCTTGGCGTTTCAGGATGTTTGTTTATTCAATTTAGATCTATGTATAACTTTAAAGATTACTTTAAGAGATAAGCGTCTAGCCCCGATGATTCAGCCCTCGACGGCCGCGTTGGCAGGCCTGTCGGTTTTTTGTGTGAAAACCGTAGGGAGTGAATCAATGGGCAATGTCCAGACCGCCGCCAGTGCACCCGAGGCGCAGTGGCGCCAGGCACCGGGTGGTGAGTTGGTCGACCTTGGCCGGCCGCACCGCGCGCCGTTGGGGCAATCGCGTTTGCAGAAAACCCCTAAGCGTTTTTCGAGCCGTCGCGAAGGGATTTTGCTCGGGTTGCTGGTGCTGGCCCTGCACGGCGCGGTGATCTATTGGGTGAGCCAGAAGCCCACGCCGGTGCTGCCGATTGTGCCGCCGGAAATCCCGCCGATGACCATCGAATTTTCCCGGCCCGCGCCGCCGGTGGTGGAGCCGCCTGCGCCTGTACCGCCACCACCGCCGCCACCTGTGGTTGAGCCACCGCCGCCGGTTATCGATGAGTTGGCCGCCAAGCCTGCACCGCCAAAACCTGTTCCAAAACCCAAACCAAAGCCGGTACCGAAACCAGCACCCAAGCCCGTGCCGAAAGCGGTCGAGCAACCGCCCGCGCCACCGATACCCGCGCCTCCGGCGCCCGCACCACCACCGTCGCCGCCACCTGCACCGGTGACACCGGCTTCGGCCAACGCTGCGTACCTGAAGAACCCGGCGCCGGAGTACCCGTCACTGGCCCAACGCCGTGGCTGGGAAGGCACGGTGTTGTTGCGCGTGCATGTGTTGGCCAGCGGCAAGCCGGGCGAGATTCAGGTCCAGAAAAGCAGCGGTCGCCAGCAACTCGACGACGCCGCACTGGCCGCCGTGAAGCGCTGGAGCTTCGTGCCGGCCAAGCAGGGCGATGTGGCTCAGGACGGCTGGGTCAGCGTCCCGATCGATTTCAAGATTCACTAACTATTCGGCAGCGGTGTGTTGGACACGCCGCCACCTGCACAGAGGGGAAACATCATGGCATTAGCATCTCCACTTGAATCCATCGAAAGCGCGGTGATCTGGCTGCTGGTGGTTTTTTCGGTCGCCACCTGGGGCCTGGCGTTGTTGAAGGGCGTGCAGTTCGGGCGCCTCAAGGCGCAGGATCGCAAGTTTCACAAACAGTTCTGGGCGGCGTCGAGCCTCGATGGCGCCGCCGAATTGGCCGAAACCCAGCCCGGCGCCGCTGCCCGTGTGGCCCAGGCCGGTTATGCCGCGATCCAGGTCGGTGATGCCCCGCACGCGGCAGACTTGAGCCAGGCCATCAATCACCAGGACCGCCTTGAACGCGCCTTGCGCCAGCAGATTGTGCGTGAGCGCCGCTCTCTGGAAACCGGCCTGGCCGTGGTTGCCAGTATCGGCAGCACCTCGCCGTTTATCGGCCTGTTCGGCACCGTGTGGGGCATCATGGAAGCCCTCAAGGGCATCAGCGCTGCCGGCTCGGCCAGCCTGGAAACCGTGGCCGGCCCGATTGGTGCAGCCCTGGTCGCCACCGGTGTCGGTATCGCCGTCGCCGTGCCGGCGGTGCTGGTCTACAACTACTTCCTGCGTCGCCTGAAGCTCACGGCGGCGGACCTGGATGACTTCGCCCACGATTTCTACAGCCTGGCGCAGAAGAATGCCTTCCGTGTGCTGCTGCACCCGAGCTTGAGCAAAGCCACGGCCGGCAACCCGCAAAAAGTGAAGGAGGCATCCTGATATGGCCTTCTCCACGCAAGACAGTGATGAGGTGCTGAGCGAGATCAACGTGACGCCGCTGGTGGACGTGATGCTGGTGCTGCTGGTGGTGTTTATCGTCACCGCGCCGTTGTTGACCAATTCGATCCCGATCAACCTGCCCAAGACCCAGGCCGTAGCCCCGGTGGAACAGAAAGACCCGCTGGTGGTGAGCATCGACGGTGCCGGCAAATTGTTTATCAACAAGGACGAAATCCAGCCCGACCTGCTGGAATTCAACCTGCAGGCGGCCAAGGCCAAAGACCCGGAAGTGCGGGTGCAGCTGCAGGCCGATGATGGTGTGAATTACGGCGAAGTGGCGCGAGCCATGGCGTCTATCGAGCGCGCAGGCATTACCAAGCTGTCGGTGATTACTGCACGTTAAGTTTCAAAAGCCTCGACAATTTTTTGGCCGTCTCCTTGGCAGGGTGCGGCCTTTTTTTTGCCTGCAATTTAAGCTCTGACACGAGTCTCGATGTGCAACAGGGTCCAGCTCCCACATTTTTAAGTATCGTGCGATTGATATTTTGGTTATTAATAAATAGCTTCTTATTCCTTAACGAATATAACCCTCGTCCCTATACTGACCAGCAACGTTAAACGCTGCAGGAGGGCACACCCATGCACAGCGAGTCGATTCGTTATCTGATCGTGCCGGGCTGGCAAGGATCGCCAGAAGATCATTGGCAAAGTCATTGGCAGAACAGCCTGCCCAACAGTGCGCGCGTAGAGCAGGCCGATTGGCTTACTCCCCGTCGCGAAGATTGGGTAGCTGCACTGGCCGAGGCCATCGCCGCCGACAGCACGCCGGTGATTCTCATTGCCCATAGCCTGGGTTGCATCACCGTGGCCCACTGGGCCGCGACGGCGCCGGTGAATTTTCTGCGGCAGGTGCGCGGCGCCTTGCTGGTGGCGCCGGCCGATGTCGAACGCCCAGCCTGTGCCCCCGCCCTGCGTAACTTTGCACCGATTCCCACGCACCTGCTGCCGTTTCCCAGCCAAGTGGTCAGCTCCGACAATGACAGCGCCGTCAGCGCCACCCGCGCCTTGGAGCTGGCCCGCAACTGGGGCGCCGAGGCCGGCATTTTGTCCGGTGCCGGGCATATCAACGTGAAGTCCGGTCACCAACGCTGGGAACAGGGTTTCGCCTACCTCTATCGCTTGCAAAACCGCCTTGAGCATCACGCCCGGCGCCGTGCATAAATTTTTTCAACGCCCCGTCCCTGAGCGGATTTGGGGCGGGAGCCTGCCATGAGTCATGACACCTTTGGCCAGCCGTTGCTGACCTTTCCCGATGCTGAAAAAAGCCCGCTGAGTATCCGCGCCAAGGCGCTGGTGTTTGTCGACCCGCGTTCACGTCAGCTGCGTGAAGAGCTGGAAAGCCTCGCGCCGCGTGCATTGCCGGTGTTGATTCGCGGCGAGACCGGCAGTGGTAAAGAGCTGCTCGCGCGGCATATTCACCGGGGCAGCGATCGCACGGGTTTGTTTGTGTCGGTCAATTGCGGTGCCATCAGCCCCACCTACGCCGACGCCGAATTGTTCGGTTATGCCGCCGGCAGCCACAGCGGCGCGGCCAGCAGCCGCGCCGGCTGGTTTGGCTCGGCCAATGGCGGCACCCTGTACCTGGACGAGATCGGCGACTTGCCGCTGCCGATCCAGGTGAAATTGCTCGCCGCCCTGGAAAACCATGAAGTCACCCGTGTCGGCGCTCATCAGCCTAGCCCGGTGGATGTGCGCCTGGTCGCCGCCACCAGCATCGACTTGGCCCAGGCCGTGGCCGCCGGCAAGTTTCATGAACGCCTGTTCCATTACCTGAGCGAAGGCCAACTCGACCTGCCGGCCCTGCGCGAGCGGGTGGGCGACATTTTGTCCCTGGCGGAATATTTCCTCGGCATCTACAGCCAGCGCCTGGACTTGCCGGTGCCGCTGATCAGTGATGCCGCCCAGCGTGTGCTCGAGCATCACAGCTGGCCGGGCAATACCCGCGAGCTGGAAAACGTTATTCACTTTGCGCTGTTGGTAAGCAGTGGCGATGAGATTTTGCCCGAGCATTTGAACCTGCCCGCCGCCGGTTCGCCGTTGGAACAACTGCGGCGGATCTTCGCGAGTGCCAGCGCCGCCGAACAGCAAACCTTGCTCAGCTTTCTAAATGAACAGCCGCAACATGAGCAAAATGGAATATCAACGTGAATAAAAGATATTGTTCGGGAATAAAAAATATAGGTATTGTCCACCCCACGCCGCGATAGCACTTCGCTGGCACACCATAAAAACGGTCGTCAGAGACGCCCCGGAATTTCGATAAGGACACTGCATGAAAAAGGTTCTGTTGTTTACCGCACTGGCGGCTGCCCTGACTGCAAGCTTCGCCCAGGCCAACGAGAAACTGGTGGTAGCGGCTACCCCGATCCCGCACGCGGAGATCCTTGAGTTGGTCAAGCCGACCCTGGCTAAAGAAGGCGTGGATCTGGAAATCAAAGTCTTCACTGACTACGTACAGCCCAACACCCAGGTTGCCGAGAAACGTCTGGACGCCAACTACTTCCAGACCCTGCCGTACCTGGAAAACTTCAACAAGGGCAAGGGCACCAACCTGGTCACCGTGATTGGTGTGCACGTTGAGCCCATCGGCGGTTACTCGAAAAAGGTCAAGAATATTTCTGAACTCAAAGATGGCGCCACCGTGGCCATCCCGAATGAAGGCTCCAACGCCGGCCGTGCCCTGTTGCTGCTGCAAAAGAACGGTCTGATTACGCTCAAAGACCCGACCAATGCACTGGCTACGCCGAAAGACATCGCCAGCAACCCGAAAAACCTGAAATTCAAAGAGCTGGAATCGGCGCTGCTGCCACGCGTGCTGGACCAGGTTGACCTGGACGTGATCAACACCAACTACGCCCTGGAAGCCGGCCTGAACCCAGCCAAGGACGCACTGATCATCGAAGACGCCAAGTCGCCGTACGTGAACTTCCTGGTGGCCCGCCCGGACAACAAGGACAGCGATGCGATCCAGAAACTGGCCAAAGCCCTGACCAGCCCGGAAGTCAAAGCCTTTATCGAGAAGAAGTACAACGGCGCGGTAGTGCCTGCGTTCTGATGTAAATAAAACCCCCTTCAAGGTTTGAACGCCGACGGCTACTGCAGCGTCGGCGTTTTTTTGATCGTTCCCACGCTCCGCGTGGGAATGCCTCCTGTGACGCTCCGCGTCACGAGCGGACGCAGAGCGTCCCGCGCTGCATTACCACGCAGAGCGTGGGAACGATCAGGGCAGTGGCTCAGAGCTCGCGGCTATTGATCGCCCGCCGCAACGCCACCAGCCACTTCACCAACTCCTGCGGATCAATCGGTTTCGCTTCGTTCATCAGTCATTCCCTCGAAACACAGACCCAGCAACCATAGCCGTCACCCACCAAACCCGCGAATCCGCCGGTTATCTTTTTGGGTGATATCAATATGCTATTTCGGTATTTAAATTTTACTTTTTATGCCTTTAAAGTTCGCGCTACCCGACGTTACCCTCGTCGGAACGGACAGCGCCCGCCGCATTACCCCTGCGGCGTCATGGACTCAAGATGACCTTCGATTTTGCTTTTATCCTCAGCACCTTGCCGGCGTTTCTAAAAGCTGTGGGGGTCACACTGCAAGTGGGCTTGATCGCCATTGCCACCTCGTTGCTGGTGGCGGTGATCAACGCGGCGCTGCTGGTATTTCGCACGCCCTACCTGTCACGCCTGGTGGCGCTGTATGTGGAGCTGGCGCGTAACACGCCGCTGCTGATCCAGCTGTTCTTCGTGTACTTCGCACTGCCGGCCCTGGGTTTCAATATCTCCGGGTTCTGGGCGGCGATCATCACCATGACCTTCCTCGGCGGCGCCTACCTCACCGAAGTGCTGCGCGCCGGGGTGGAAGCGGTGCCGTTGGCGCAGATCGAGTCGGGCAAGTCCATCGGCCTGTCGGACTGGCAACTGCTGCGCCATGTGATCCTGCCCCAGGCCGGCATCCTCAGCCTGCCGGCGCTGTTCGCCAATTTCATCTTTTTGCTCAAAGAGACCACCGTGGTGTCCGCGGTGGCGGTGCCGGAGATTCTCTACACCACCAAGAGCTACATCGCGCTCTACTACAAGACCTACGAAATGCTCGCCGTGCTGACGCTGATCTGCGTGCTGCTATTCTTGCCGCTGTCGCTGTTGCTCAGCCGCCTGGAAAGGAGGCTCCAGCATGGCCAGTTCGGGTCTTGAGTTGTTGTGGGTGTCGCTGCCGCAACTGGGCAGGGGCGCGGCGCAAACCCTGTCGATTTCTTTTTTGAGCATCGCCTTCAGCACGGTCGGCGGCGTGTTGTATGGCGTGCTGCGCACCTTGAATAACAAGGTGATCAACGCGGTGCTGCGGGTGTACCTGGAGCTGTTTCGCGCGATCCCGGTGCTGGTGTGGTTGTACCTGCTGTTTTTCGGGCTGCCGATTTTCTTTGGCCTGAGCATTCCAAGCTTCTGGTGCGCGGTGCTGGTGCTGTCGCTCTGGGGCGCCAGCGAGGTCGGCGAGGTGGTACGCGGCGCGCTGCATTCGCTGCCACGTGGCCAGCGCGAGGCGGGGCTGTCGATTGGTTTATCCGACCCGCAACTGTACGGCTACGTATTGCTGCCCCAGGCCCTGAAACGCATGACGCCGCCGACCATCAACGTCTACACGCGGATCATCAAGACCAGCTCCCTGGCGGTGCTGATCGGCGTGGTGGATGTGATCAAGGTCGGCCAGCAAATCATCGAACGCACCTACGAGTCGGTACTGATCTACGGCGTGCTGTTCCTGTTTTTCTTTTTTATCTGCTACCCGTTGTCGGCCGCCTCCAAGGTGCTGGAACGGCGTTGGGCCAACGCATGAGCGCATTGATCGAGTTCCAGGGTTTCAACAAATTTTTCGGCGAGACGCAGGTGCTCAAGGGCATCGACTTGAGCGTGCAGAGCGGCGAAGTGGTGGTGATCCTCGGCCCCAGCGGCTGCGGCAAAAGCACCTTGCTGCGCTGCCTTAATGGGCTGGAAGTTGCCCACAGCGGCAGCCTGCGATTTGCCGGCAAGGAACTATTGGACAAAAACACCGACTGGCGCCAGGTGCGCCAGGACTTGGGCATGGTGTTCCAGAGCTACCACCTGTTCCCGCACATGAGCGTGCTCGACAACATCCTGCTCGGCCCGCTGAAAGTGCAAAAACGCGACCCGCGTGAAGCCCGTGAGCAAGCAGAGAAACTGCTGGCGCGCGTGGGGCTCGCCGACAAACGCGATGCCTTCCCGCGCCAGCTGTCCGGCGGCCAGCAGCAACGCATCGCCATCGTCCGTTCGCTGTGCATGAACCCGCAGGTCATGCTGTTTGATGAAGTCACCGCCGCCCTCGACCCGGAGATGGTCAAGGAAGTGCTGGAAGTGATCCAGGGCCTGGCCCGCGATGGCATGACCCTGTTGATCGTCACCCACGAAATGGCCTTCGCCCGCGCCGTCGCTGACCGCGTGGTGTTCATGGAGGCCGGTCGCATCCTCGAACACAACACCCCCGAGGCATTCTTTACGAACCCGCAAACCGCACGCGCGCAGCAGTTCCTCGAGAAGTTCTCCTTTGTTTCAACACTGCCCAAGAAAACCAAGGAATTGGAGCTGATATGAAAAAACTACTGCTGCCACTGTTTGCCGTTGCCTTACTGGCCGGCTGCGATAAAAAAGCCGAAGAGCCTGCCAAACCCGTCGCGGCTGCCAGCTACATCGACAAGATCAAAGCGCGGGACAAGCTGATCGTCGGCGTGTTTACCGACAAGCCACCCTTTGGTTTCGTCAACGAAGCGGGCCGTTATGTGGGGTTTGATACCGACATCGGCCGCCAATTCGCCAAGGACCTGCTGGGCGATGAAAACAAGGTTGAGTTCGTTGCGGTGGAACCGGCCAGCCGTATTCCGTTCCTGCAAAGCGACAAGGTCGACCTGATCCTCGCCAACATGACCGTGACGCCGGAGCGCAAGGAAGCGGTGGACTTCACCAACCCCAACCTCAAAGTTGCGGTACAGGCGCTGGTGCCGAATGACAGCGCGGTGAAAAGCCTGGATGACCTGGCGACCCGCACTACCATCGTCACCACCGGCACCACCGCCGATATCTGGCTGACCAAGAACCACCCGGACTGGAAACTGCTCAAGTTCGAGAAAAACTCCGAGTCACTGCAAGCCCTGTCGGCCGGCCGTGGCGATGCCTACGCGCAAGACAACCTGGTGCTGTTCAGCTGGGCCAAGCAGAACCCTGGCTACCGCGTGCTGGAAGAGAAACTCGGTGATGAAGCGCCGATTGCGCCGGCGGTGAAGAAGGGCAACATCGAACTGCGCGACTGGGTAAACGCGGAGCTGGCGAAGTTGGGCGAGGAGAAGTTTTTGCTCAAGCTGTATGACCAGTATGTGCGTAAAGAGCTGAGCGATGACACCAAGCCTGAGAGTGTGATTGTTGAAGGCGGTAAGTGGCAGGGCTGATGATCGTTCCCACGCTCTGCGTGATGATCGTTCCCACGCAGAGCGTGGGAACGATCTTTATCTCTACTCAGGCCAATGCCAAGCCGGCGCATCCAGAACCCCCTGGCCCACAATCTGAGTCTGCCCCAGAACCTTCTCCAGCACGATACAATTGCATTCTTCATCCTGCTGCAACGCCGCAATCAAGCGGCTGGCATGGGACACCACCCACACCTGGCACTGCTTCGAGGCCTGGATAATCAAACGCGCCAACGCCGGCAATAAATCCGGGTGCAGGCTGGTTTCCGGCTCGTTCAGCACCATCATGGTCGGCGGCCGTGGCGTCAGCAGCGCCGCGATCAGCAGCAGGTAGCGCAACGTGCCGTCTGACAATTCCGCTGCCGACAATGGCCGCAGCAAACCTTCCTGATAAAACTCAATCGCAAAACGCCCACCTTGCAACGGCTCGATATTCAGCCGTGCGCCGGGGAACGCGTCACTGACGGCGCGCCGCAACGCTTCGGGGTCGCCGATTTCGCGGATGGTCTGCAATGCCGCCGCCAAATCGCGACCGTCGTGATGCAACACTGGCGTGCGCGTGCCCAGTTGCGGCTGGCGCACGGGGGCGTCCACATCGCTGCGAAAATGATCATAAAAACGCCAGCCACGGATGCTTTCGCGCAGCAGCAACACCTCCGGCGAGCTGCGCAGGCTGCCGACCTGATCGAACAGGCTGTGATAGTTGGGCGTGTGCTGGGCCAGTACGTCCCAGGCGCGGCCGTCACGGGCGCGCACCATCGGCCCGGAGCGCTGCACCAGCAGGCTGGCCGGGCGGTAGATGTGCCCGGCCCAGATGCATTCCTTTTTCACTTCCGGGTCCAGGGAGAAATACGACGAGGTTTTTTCCGGCAGCCCCAAGGAAATCGCGTAGCTGAAATCCTCTCCGGCAAACCCCAGGCGCAAGCGCCTGACGCCTTGGCGCACGACAGGCTCCACCGCCACCTCACCGCTGCGCATGCTTCGGCTGATGGTTTCCGGCCCGGCCCAGAAGGTCGAATCCAGCCCGCCTTCACGGGCCAGCGCGTTGATCACTCCGCCCTGGGCGGTTTCGGCCAGCAAGCGCAAAGCGCGGTACAGGTTGGACTTGCCGCTGCCATTGGGGCCGGTGACCAGGTTCAACCGGCCCAGCGGCACCACCAATTTATTGATCGAGCGGTAGTTGGCCACCGCGAGGGTTTTGAGCATGTGTATTTAGTCGGCGTGGGAACCCTTGGAGTATGGGATGCTCCATGCAGATAAGGAACCCTGATCTAAGCTCACAGTCGCATACTCACTGTCACATCGCGTCACGCAAAAGGAGCCTGCATGGGCGGTCGTATTTACACCTGTATTTTCGGACTTGGCCTGCTGACGCTGCTGAGCGGCTGTGGCCAGGAAAAGGCCGAACCCAAGGAACATTCGCGGGTGTTTGTGCAGGCCGTGCAGCCCGCGGATTTTGCCGCCGCCGTGACCCTGACCGGCGATATCCAGGCTCGCGTGCAAACCGACTTGTCCTTTCGCGTGGGTGGCAAAATCATCCAGCGCATGGTCGACGTGGGCGACCGCGTAACCGCCAGGCAAGTGCTGGCCAAGCTCGACCCCAAGGATTTGCAGACCAACGTCGACTCCGCCCAGGCCCAGGTCGTGGCCGAGCAGGCGCGGGTCAAGCAGACCGCTGCGGCCTTTGTGCGCCAGGAAAAGCTCTTGCCCAAGGGGTACACCAGTCGCAGCGAATACGATGCCGCTCAAGCCGCGCTACGTAGCAGCCAAAGTGCCCTGTCCGCTGCCCAGGCGCAGTTGGCCAATGCCCGCGAACAACTCGGCTACACCGCGCTGGTCGCTGATGCCCCAGGCGTGATCACGGCGCGCCAGGCTGAAGTCGGCCAGGTGGTGCAGGCCACCGTGCCGATTTTCAGCCTGGCCACCGATGGCGAGCGCGATGCCGTGTTCAACGTTTATGAATCCTTGCTGGTGGAGCCGCCGCCCGATGCGCCGATCACCGTGAGCCTGCTGGATAACCCGAGCATCAAGGCCGTGGGTAAAGTTCGCGAAGTCACGCCCGCCGTGGCGGCCAATACCGGCACCGTGCAAGTGAAAATTGCCCTGCAATCGCTGCCTAAAGGCATGCAGTTGGGCTCAGTGGTCAGCGCCACGGCCAATGGCCCGGCCAAGGCCAGTGTGGAACTGCCGTGGTCGGCGCTGACCAAAGACCTCAACGAACCCGCCGTGTGGCTGATTGACGGCGACGGCAAGGCGCAACTGCACAAAGTCACGGTAGCGCGCTACTTGACCGGCAAAGTGATTATTGGCGACGGCCTTAAAGGCGGCGAAAAAGTCGTGGTGGCCGGCGGGCAGTTGCTGCACCCCGGCATGTTGGTCGAGATCGCCCAGCAAGGAGTCCAGCCATGAAGCGCCTGACGGCATTGCTTGCCGCCAGCCTGTTGCTGGTCGCCTGCTCCAAAGAGGAAACGCCGCCCGAGCCCGTACGCCCGGTGCTGTCCATGGAAGTGAAAGCTGAAGATCAGGAAAACCTCGGCCGTTTCGCCGGCACCATCCAGGCCCGCTACGAAAGCAACCTGGGTTTCCGCGTGCCCGGCCGTATCGCCCGCCGTGCCGTGGATGTCGGCGCCGAAGTGGAGAAGGGCGCCTTGCTCGCCGTGCTTGACCCCACCGACCAGCAGAACCAGTTGCGCGCCGCCCAAGGCGACCTGGCCCGCGTGCAGGCGCAGTTCATCAATGCCCAGGCCAACGCCCGGCGCCAGCAGGAACTGTTCAATCGCGGCGTCGGTGCCCAGGCCCAGCTGGATGTGGCCCAGACCGACCTGAAAACTACCCGGGCGACCCTTGACCAAGCCAAAGCCTCGGTCAACCAGGCTAAAGACCAACTCAACTACGCCGAACTGCGTACCGACCACGCCGGGATCGTCACCGCCTGGAATGCCGAGGCCGGCCAAGTGGTCAGCGCCGGCCAGCAAGTGGTCACGCTGGCGCGCCCGGACATCAAGGAAGCGGTGATCGACCTGCCCGCCGGGCTCGCCGAGCGCCTGCCGCCGGACGTGGTATTCCTGGTCGCCGGGCAGCTCGACCCGAGCGTCAACACCACCGCCATCGTGCGCGAGATCGAACCCCAGGCCCAAAGCGCCACACGCACCCGCCGCGCGCGCCTGACCCTGGCCGAAACGCCACCTGCGTTTCGCCTTGGCACGGCCATCAGCGTGACCTTGAGCAGCGCCATCGCACCGCGTATCGAAGTGCCGTTGACCGCCTTGCAGGAAGTCGACGGCAAGTCCCGCATCTGGCTACTCGACACTCAAAGCCAGACCGTGCAGCCACGTGACATCACGGTGATCAGCCGCGATGCCAACAGCGCCTTGCTCAACGGCGGCGTCAAACCCGGCGAACGCATCGTCACCGCTGGCGTGAACAGCCTGAAACCCGGGCAAAAAGTCAAAATCGACGAGGACAGCCCGCGATGAAAGGGAGCTTCAACTTATCCGACTGGGCCCTCAAGCATCAGTCCTTCGTCTGGTACCTGATGTTCGTCGCGCTGCTGATGGGCGTGTTCTCCTACATGAACCTGGGCCGCGAGGAAGACCCGTCGTTCACCATCAAGACCATGGTGATCCAGACCCGCTGGCCGGGCGCGACCCAGGAAGAAACCCTCAAGCAAGTCACTGACCGTATCGAGAAAAAACTCGAAGAACTCGACTCCCTCGACTACGTGAAAAGCTACACGCGGCCGGGTGAATCCACAGTATTCGTGTTCCTCAAGGACACCACCAGCGCCAAGGCCATCCCGGAGATCTGGTACCAGGTGCGCAAGAAGATCGACGATATTCGCGGCACCTTCCCCCAGGGTTTGCAGGGGCCGTCATTCAACGATGAGTTCGGTGACGTGTTCGGCTCGGTCTACGCCTTCACCGGCGACGGCCTGTCGATGCGCCAACTGCGCGACTATGTAGAGCAAGTGCGCGCCGAGATCCGTTCGGTGCCGGGGCTGGGCAAGGTCGAGATGATCGGCCAGCAGGACGAAGTGATTTACCTGAACTTCTCCACGCGCAAACTCGCGGCGCTGGGCATTGATCAGCGCCAAGTGGTGCAAAGCCTGCAATCACAGAACGCCGTGACCCCCGCCGGGGTGATCGAGGCCGGGCCGGAGCGGATTTCCGTGCGTACGTCCGGGCAATTCGCTTCGGAAAAAGACCTGGCCAACGTCAACCTGCGGCTCAATGACCGCTTCTATCGGCTGGCGGACATTGCCGATATCAGCCGTGGCTACGTCGACCCGGCGCGGCCGATGTTCCGCTTCAATGGCAAGCCGGCGATCGGCTTGGCCATTGCCATGCAGAAGGGCGGCAATATCCAGTCGTTCGGCAAGGCGCTGCACACGCGCATGGACGAACTGACCGCCGACTTGCCGGTAGGCGTCGGCGTGCATAAGGTTTCCGACCAGGCCGAAGTGGTGGAAGAAGCCGTCGGCGGCTTTACCAGCGCTTTGTTTGAAGCGGTGATCATCGTGTTGGTGGTGAGCTTTATCAGCCTCGGCATGCGTGCCGGCCTGGTGGTGGCGTGCTCGATTCCACTGGTGCTGGCGCTGGTGTTCGTGTTCATGGAATACAGCGGCATCACCATGCAGCGCGTGTCATTGGGCGCCTTGATTATTGCCCTCGGCCTGTTGGTGGACGATGCGATGATCACCGTGGAGATGATGATCACGCGCCTGGAAAAAGGCGAAACCAAGGAGCAGGCGGCGACTTACGCCTACACCTCCACAGCCTTCCCGATGCTCACCGGTACGCTGGTGACCGTCGCCGGTTTCGTGCCGATTGGCCTCAACGCCAGTTCGGCGGGTGAGTACACCTTTACCCTGTTCGCAGTAATTGCCGTGGCGATGTTGGTGTCGTGGGTGGTGGCGGTGCTGTTTGCGCCGGTGATCGGCGTGCATATCCTCAGCGCCAACGTGAAACCGCACGACGCTGAGCCTGGGCGCATCGGCCGCGCCTTCAATGGCGGCATGCTCTGGGCCATGCGCAACCGCTGGTGGGCCATCGGCATTACCGTGGGCCTGTTTGTGGCCTCGGTGTTCTCCATGCAGTTTGTGCAGAACCAGTTTTTCCCGTCCTCGGACCGCCCGGAAATCCTCGTCGACCTCAACCTGCCGCAAAACGCCTCGATCAACGAAACGCGCAAGGCCGTCGACCGCCTCGAAGCGATCATCAAGGACGACCCGGACATTGCGCGCTGGAGCACCTACATTGGCCAGGGCGCGATTCGTTTCTACCTGCCCCTCGACCAGCAACTGGAAAACCCCTACTACGCGCAGCTGGTCATCGTGAGCAAGGGCCTGGAAGAGCGCGGCGCCTTGATTGCGCGCCTGCAAAAACGCCTGCGCGATGATTTTGTCGGCATCGGCAGTTATGTGCAGCCGCTGGAAATGGGCCCGCCGGTGGGGCGGCCGATTCAGTATCGCGTGTCGGGTAAAGACATCGACCAGGTGCGCAAACACGCTATCGAACTGGCAACGTTGCTGGATCAAAACACCCACCTGGGCGAGATCATCTACGACTGGAACGAGCCGGGTAAAGTGCTGCGCGTGGACATTGCCCAGGACAAGGCGCGCCAACTCGGGCTGTCGTCGGAAGACGTGGCGCAGTTGATGAACAGCGTGGTCAGCGGCGCCTCGGTGACCCAGGTACATGACGATATCTATCTGATCAATGTGGTCGGCCGCGCCGAGGATGCCGAGCGTGGCACCCCGGAAACCTTGCAGAACCTGCAGATCGTCACACCCAATGGCACCTCGATTCCGCTGCTGGCCTTCGCCACCGTGCGTTATGAGCTGGAGCAGCCGCTGGTGTGGCGTCGCGACCGCAAGCCGACGATCACCATCAAGGCCTCGGTGCGTGACGAGATGCAGCCCACGGACCTGGTGAAGCAGCTGGCGCCGACCATCGATAAATTCAGCGCCGGGTTGCCGGTGGGTTACAAGGTGGCCACCGGCGGCACCGTCGAAGAAAGCGGCAAGGCCCAAGGCCCGATCGCCAAGGTGGTGCCGCTGATGCTGTTCCTGATGGCGACCTTCCTTATGATCCAGCTGCACAGCGTGCAGAAGATGTTCCTGGTGGCCAGTGTCGCGCCGCTGGGCCTTATCGGCGTGGTGCTGGCGCTGATTCCCACCGGCACGCCCATGGGCTTTGTGGCGATCCTCGGGATTCTGGCGCTGATCGGCATCATCATCCGCAACTCGGTGATTCTGGTGACGCAGATCCACGAATATGAAGTGGCCGGTTACACACCGTGGGACGCGGTGGTGGAAGCCACCGAGCACCGGCGCCGGCCGATCCTGCTCACTGCCGCGGCGGCCAGCCTGGGCATGATCCCGATTGCGCGTGAAGTGTTCTGGGGGCCGATGGCCTACGCGATGATTGGCGGGATCATCATTGCGACCTTGCTGACGCTGCTGTTTTTGCCGGCGCTGTACGTGGCTTGGTACAAGATTCGCGAGCCGAAAAAAGAACAAGCCTGACCATCGGAGTCTTCCTGCAAGGATGTGGGAAGGTTCTTTGAAACAGTTTTCGAACACTTTCTGAGGGTTATGTGCATTACCCTCCGGGCCTGATCTTGTCTGGAAGGCCCGTGCCATGCGTCATTTTTTGCTGGTTGTCAGCCTGTTGTTGTCTCCACTGGCATTCGCCGGCACCGTGTTGGAAAACGCCCTGTGGCGTGTCGAACTCGACCCCGCCACGCTCGCGCTGCGCGTTACGCCCGCAGGCGAGGCCCCGGTGCAGGCGTCCAGCGGTGTGGCTGCCCATGCTGTCAGTGGTATGCAAGTGGGTGCCGAGCAGGCTGCCTGGCAGTGGGACAACGGCGCGTATCGCCTGATGGCTCGCCTTGAGCAGCGCGACCTGTCCCTGACCCTCAGCGCCCGCGAGCCGGGTGAATTGCCGCTGCTGCGCCAACCCGCTGCGGCCATGGGCAAGGGGTTGATCTGGCCCTTGGCCGAAGGGCATTACATACCGGCCGGTAACGCCGTGTGGAAAGCGTTTTTGCTGGAGCAGGGCGAACTCAATACCACTCAGGACCTCAGCCTGCCGTTATGGGGCATGGATCACGGCCGCTTCACATTGAACTGGTTGCTGACCAACCCCTACAACAATCAGTTGAAATGGCAGGCCGACGCCAAGGGCCTGGCACTCTCGGTGGTTCACGAATTTACCCGTCTTGATCCTACGGCGCCGATGACCTTGCGCTTGCACCTGGGCGACGCCGACCCATTGGCCGGTGCCAAGCGCTATCGGCAATGGCTGGTAGAGCAGGGCCGCTACGAGCCGCTGGCGGGCAAGCTGCAACAAACCCCCGAAGCCAAAAAACTGCTGGGCGCCAGCCATGTCTACCTGTGGGGCAACAGCCTGCTGGCCCCCGCTGATGTGCGTGATTGGCCGCTGCTGGTCAAACGCTTGCGCGGTCATGCACTCAAGGGGTTGATGGACAAACAGGCGACTCAGGTTCTGACGCGGGCCAAGGCTTTGAACCGTTATGAGCAAGGCGTTTTGCTGCGGGGCCTGAATGCGGCGATCAATCAGCAAGCCCGGCAGGCTTGGCAAGTCGAAGACCCGGACATGACCCGACTCGCCGCCCGCTATGGTGAGCTGCGCAGCGAGCTGGCCAAGGACTTTGCCGGGGCCTTGACCGATACCCCCGAGACCTGGGGCAACCAGACGATTCAATCCCTGCGCGACGCCGGGTTGCCGCGCCTGTTGCTGACCCTGGGCGAAGGCTGGGAAGGCGGCCTGTGGCATCCCGAAGCGATTCGCGCCGGTGTCGAAGCCGGTTACCTGATGGCGCCCTACGACTCCTATGAAACGGCCTTGTCCGCCAGCGAAAACCCGGACTGGACCACCGCGCACCTGGGCGCCAGGGCCTACCGCGACTGCGCAATTGTGCTCAAGGACGGCAAGCTGAAAACCGGCTTCCAGCAATCGGGCCACTACATCGACCCGCGCTGTATACGGCCTTTGCTGGAAGCACGGGTGAAGGCGGTGCAGGCCAGGGCCGGTTTTAACGCCTGGTTCCTGGATGCCTACGCCACCGGCATGGTGTTCGACAGCTACCGAGACAGTGCGCCGATGACTCAGGCGCAGAATGCCCAAGGCAATATCGACGCCTCCCGCTGGATCAACACGGTACTCAAGCTGCCGGCGGGCTCCGAAGATGGCAATGCCAGCACCGCCCAAGGCACTCTGTTCGCCCACGGCATGCAGACACCGGTGATCGGCTGGGGCGATCGGCAGATGACCCAGGACAAGCAATCGCCCTATTACCTCGGCAATTGGTACCCGCCGGAGCAGCCGGCAGTGTTCTTCAAGCCTGTGCCGTTAAAAGAGCCGTTTCGCACACTGTACTTCGACCCGACCATGCGCCTGCCGCTGTACCAGGCGGTGTTCCACGGTTCGGTGATCACCACCCACCATTGGCTGTTCGACAACCTGAAGTTGAGCAATGTGCGGGCTGAGAACGAGCTGACCCAACTGCTCTACAACGTGCCGCCGCTGTATCACCTCACGGATGCGACCTTTGCGCAGCGGCTGCCAGTGATTCAGCGTCAGGACCGTTTTTTCAGGCCGTTGCATCAGCGTTTGGCGGCTCAGGCACTGACCGAATTTCGTTGGCTGACGGCGGACAAGAAGGTGCAACAGACCACCTTTGCCGATGGCACAAGGTTGGTGGCGAATTTTTCTGTGCAGGAGCAAGCAGGGTATGTGGGGCGCAGCGTGACGGCGTTGGTGGCGGGTGAGAAACCGGTGGTGTATCAGGTGAAATAGCGGTGCTGCTTAAATTGCCATCGCAGGCAAGCCAGCTCCCACATTTTGATGTGTGAATACCTTCGAGTGTGGGAGCTGGCTTGCGTGCGATAGCGTCAGATCAAACAACGAGTCTCTAGGCCTTGCGCCACACACTCGCCAACCAAGGCTGCTGCTCGCGCGGCAACCCGGCCGGCCGGTAGTAATGCTCCAACTCCACAAACCCTGCCGCCGTCAGCAAACCTTGCCACGTCTCCAGGTCGTGGTAAGACCCGTACCGAGGCCCATTCCAGCCTTCCTGATTCTCACCCCGAGGGTTGGAACTGAACAACACACCACCCGGCTTCAGCGCCCCATGCAGCTGCTTGAGCACCCGTGGCAGTTCCTGTTTGGGAATATGAAACAGCACCGCATTGGCAAATACCCCATCAAAACGCGCGGCAGGTAAATCCAGCTTCAGGAAGTCCTGCTGCAACACCTCACAACCACTGTCTTCACGCGCCATCTGTGCAAAGCGCTCTGAGCCATCGAGCCCCACGGCAATATGGCCCATGCGCGTAAATGTGCGCAAATCCCGCCCTGGGCCGCAGCCGAAATCCAGCACGGTAAACGGCGCCGGGCCGTGGATATGCCGCAGCAAGGCGTCGATGTTCTGGCTCACGTCGTGGTCGCGGGTGCCTTCGCGGAAGTCTTCGGCGACTTTGTTGTAGTGGCCGAGGGTGGCGGTGGTGATCTGGTTGAGGTCGTCGGGGGCGAGTTTCATGGCGCAGGCTTCGAGCGGTTTGAAGAGAGGTGACTATACCCTATGAGTTGCCGCACCAGTGCGCGCAGAAATGACGGGGAATGCGGATGCGTATGCCGGCGGTTGACCAAGACGCAGAGTGAACGACGGATTTAATAGAGGTTAGAAAGTGACAGCCTACGGTTAAGTAGAGCTGCCCCTTTCTTAGGACTTACCGCGGTTAGTAAATTGGCTGCAAACACATTACAGGGTGCGTTTCAGTTAAATACTTGCAATAAATTCCGTTAGCATTATCGTAGTAAGTTACCCAGTAGGCCGGGCATCCCCCGCCCGAGTAAGCCCATCGCCCCACTAGAAAATTTGTTCCATTGATATAGTTGCGAGCGATATCATAAATGGCCGCGTCAAACATATACGCCCCCCCGACTGAGGCAGCCCAGGCCCACGCTTGTCCAAAGTTCAACGGAGTATTAGTGTACAGGAGGCGGTACACGTTACTTACATACACAGCGTAGGAGGTTTTTGTTCCGTTTCTGTCCAAGGCGGTTATCGTAGCAGAACCATTTGCATTTCCGGTCACCTTACCGCTCGCATCTACTGATGCGACTCTTGGGTTATTGGAGCTATAGGCATAGCCACCTGCCCCACCGGAGGCAACGCGGTACTGTACATTGCCAAAGGAGTCGGCGCTCGTTCTGGCTGCCGGAAACTCTTTAATAGAGACCCCGTTCAAATACATCGCCTGTTGCGCAATTCTCAGTTGCCCCTTGACTGTATAGTCCGTAAGCCGAAACGCAACAGCATTTTCTATATTGGTGCTCTTGTCCAGCGTGACCAACACCTCTACTTTAAAGTTGTTGGTCAAGCCTTCAAGCCATGGCCTTGATACCGGAATATTTACCAGTCCCTTGGTTACATCGGCGGAGGTTACTTCATAGGCTGTCAGTACAGCAAGTTGTGCTGTCCCAACACTTCTGCACGTAATCCATACTTTTTGGCCTGCGAAGATCAAGAGCCATTTGGCCAGCGTCAACGTGGCATTGCCAGCAAACGTCGCAAGGTTCTGTTCGCCTTTGTCCGGAGCGACATTAATCAGTGCCATCGGAAAGTTTTCTGCGGGGATAGTGCCGACAGTCAGTATTTGCGGTTCTGACCAGACTTCCTTGGTACCGGTTGTTACCTTGTATCGTAATGTGGCGGTTTTATTCACCAGCATGGCAATGACTTGCGCGCTGATCGTCACGTCGACTCGTCCGGCGGCTACCCCTTTCTGCGGAGCAATATCGGCGACAGTCCCGTCCGGATACAGCAACTCACAAGTGATAGTTTGCGCCGTGGTCATGCCGGAATATTTCACGCTTATGAAGGACCCTTGCAGGTAGTTCAACGGCGAAACAGAGAGTGTGGCCCCAGGTTTATTGTCGAAAGCCGGAGCAGGAAGGCTTGCCGGCACGGCCACCACTCGGTACTCACGCTTGCCAAAGGGCACCGCGGTCTCCGGTTCGTCGCGTTGCGCATAACTTACGCCAAACATAACTCTCAGAACCGAGTCCTGCTTGAGTGCTCTCAGCGTATCTCCCGCCAGGGTGAACGCAACCCCGTTTGCTACTTCGTCGTCGGTGACGTTGTCGGCCAGATAGACGGTTTCCCGGAGTGCAGTGCCATCAGCGTTGGTACCCTCGATGGTCAAAAACTTGCGTTGGTTTCTATGAATCAGGATCCACCGATCAACTTCGATCTTCACCTCGTTGCCCAATGCCAGCAAGGGGAAGAGTGCGTCCTTGATACCGTTTATCGTCGGTGCGGGCAGTGCCGTCACCAGCTTCAGTCGGATGGCTAGAGGTTTGGATGTATAAGTCCTGTTCCCCCGACTGAAACGATACTGCACGGTGATGTTGTTGCCGCCCTCCCGGATACCCAAGGCGATGATATGAGGCGGGATACGCACGTCAACGCTATTGGTCAGCGGGTTGCCCTTTGCGTGAACCTCAATGATGCTGATACCAAATTCACCTGCCCAACTGACAATAATGTCATCAGTCTTGCGCATGGAGGAGTAGTTAACTCGCACTGTGGCGCCGTTCAAGACGTCTTTGGGATGAACTTCATCCTGCAAGAGTTTATCGGCCTCCACGACGATGGGTGTGTCCATCACTACTTTGGGGCCAACGGTGAGGTTGAGTACTTCGGAGCGCGTATAGACTTTCGGCTTGTTGGCCGCGCCAGCCCGCTGCACGCTGTAGCTGAACGAGACTTCGCCATCGACATTCCCGAGTACTACTTCCTTTTTCAACTCAACCAAAAGCTCTGGTAAAAGGTGACCTTCGGTCGATGAGTCGATGAGAATACTGCCGCTGTCTGAGCTATCGTAGTCGGCCCCGATTGCATTCCAAACCAGTGTGCAGCCAGGGGTCGCGCCAATGTAGGGAAACGACATCAGCAAAATGGAGCGTTTCACATTTTTAGGATCGATGTTGCCGTCTTCGGCATATGTAACGACCGGCGCAGGTATTTCGACTGCGCGAACCCCCAGTTCGGCCGAGCGCTTTTCTGAATGGCGGATGGAGGAGGGAAGATTCATCCCGTTGTTGACGATGTAATGTACTTGGAAAAGACCTTTGTCTTGAAATATCTTCAGGTTTTCCTTGAGCACGTCACGTACGCCGCCCTGCTCTCCCGCCAGACGGGTGTCAGTATAGAGCAAGCCACCTTCACCGGGCTCTCCCTGTGCGAACACCACCATTTCCCTTCCCGTTTTATAGAAGGGGAAATATTCAGGAATTTTGACGATAGCATCCTTGTCGAGGGGCATGAGCGTGCCTTCGATCGGACTGATGTCAGGCGCTGGCATGTGTGTTGCTGTGCCCAGAACCCTGACAAAGGTGCTCCCCGATGTCTTCGTCCCGGCGGCGTTGGAAACGGTATAGAACGCGGTAAACCTGCCCCCCGCTGCTTTCGCAACGTGCTCATAGGCAACACTGAACGTTTCAACCCCCCCGTTCGTATCAGGAATCTCTCCCAAATCGACGGACTCAATTAATACGTTGTCTTCGCTGAAGATTCTTAAGCTGGCCTTGACCTTGTTGAGTGGCACGGGTTTTTTGGCGGCCCGAGGTGGGAAGGTAGTCAGCTGAAACAGCGGCCTTTCCTGCTGATCAAGATCAGCTTCAAACTCATCCAGGCCGTTCACTTTAAAACTTGGAGCGGGGAGCAGTTTGGGGTCCAGATTCGAGAGTAACGGAAAGCCTTTGGAAAAATGGTACTTGCCCCCGGACGTGTTCCCCACTACATCCACGACCTTGAATCTGACTTCGAACGGCCCACGCTGCGGACCTTCGTTGAGTACATTCTTTAGTGCGGGGTTGGCTGTGCCGTCTTCGTTTTTGCCATCTGGGACCCTGATTCTGAGCGCTTTAGTCCCGCTCGCTTCTAAGGGACTTACCGTATATTCGAAGGTTATGCCGCCCCAATCGATGGTGATGACATCGTTCCGGCTGCGGTTTTCATAATTTTCGATTAAGCAATATATACCGCCACTAAATGTATCGGCGTCAATGATCGAGCCCGGTTCCAGGCCTTCTACCGACAGCCTCAACTCGCTGTGCCACGGTTCCCATTCTTTTCGGTCTTCACCGCCCGGCCGTGTGGTCTTGATCAACACCCATTGTGTGGCAGAGCGACTCTCATTCCTGCTGCCCGCCCGCACGACCCGACAAAACATCGGAGAGATGCCCTCCGGCAGTTTCTTTCCGTCAATAAACAGGTGGTAGCGGGGTAGTAACTCTTTGACGAAGTCCGAGGCTATAGGATTGTTCAGATCACGCCAGCGACAGCCGTAATAGTCGCCGATATTTAGGTCATTCCAAGCCTCTATCGCTATGCCCACGGGGAATAATCTCTCGATACCCAGGCCCCACGTGGCACGAGGACTGTTGGGAGAGTTGTCGAGAGTTTCAGGGTACTTGACTTTAGTCAGGTCGACCGGGGGATAAGCCGAATAGGGGTCAGTCGGCAGATCATCATAGGGAACGGGCATAGTAGACATAGCCATCACCTTGCTGGATTAAGGGCGCGCTCAAATGGCGCTTTGGGGAAGGTAAATAAGGCACGTCGGGCAGCATTCGATTCTACTGTGAGAACTGACAGTCCCGATGAGCGGTACCCCCCTCATCCATGCAGCTGCGAAGGCGCCTCAACGCTTGTTCAAACCCCGCGCCAACCGATCCCCACCCAACTGAATCACGGCCACCAACACCACCAGCAGCACAATCACGGTCAGCATGATCTGCGTATCAAACCGCTGGTAGCCATACCGATACGCAATGTCCCCCAAGCCTCCAGCCCCAATCGCCCCGGCCATGGCCGATGAATTGATCATGGTCACCAGGGTAATCGTAAAACCACCCACAATTCCCGGCAGCGCTTCGGGCAACAACACATGCCAGATAATGTGCCAGCGGCGGCAGCCCATGGCCTGTGCGGCCTCGATCAAACCGTGATCGACCTCACGCAAACTCACTTCGGCAATCCGCGCAAAGAACGGCGTGGCGGCGATGGTCAGCGGTACAACGGCGGCCCACACGCCATAGGTGGTGCCGACGATCAGCCGGGTGAACGGGATCAGCGCCACCATCAGAATCAAAAACGGAATGGAGCGGAACAAATTGACGAACGCCCCCAGCACGCGGTTCAGCGCCGGAGCCTGGTAGATGCCGCCCTTGTCGCTGGTGACCAGAAACACCGCCAGCGGAATCCCCACCAGCAACGCGATCAGCGATGACACGCCGACCATCAACAAGGTGTCGATGGCGCCCTGTAATAAACGGTCAAACCACATAGCCCAGCACCTCCACCTGTTGTGCCCAGTGTCCGGCACGGTTGCGCAACGCTTCGGCGTTGTGGGGCGAGTCATTCACGGCCAGCAACAATTGCCCCAGGGCATGCCCCTGAATGCGTTCCACGCCGCCTTGCAGCAAGCGCACGCGCCCGCCGAGGGCGCTGAACAATGCGGCCAGGTCCGGTTCGTCTGCGGTGCTGCCGGTAAATTGCAACCGCAACACCACCGCAGCCGTCGACGAAGGTTCAGCCTGCAAGCGACTTTGCAGTTCGTCCGGCAGCCCGTGTTGCAACGGCGCCAGCAGGGTTTTGCTGACCTCGTGCTGCGGATTGCCGAACACCTGCCACACCGGGCCTTGCTCGACGATGCGCCCGTGTTCCAATACCACCACGCGGTCGCAGATGTCGCGAATCACCGCCATCTCGTGGGTGATCAACACGATGGTCAGGCCCAGGCGCTGGTTGATCTCGCGCAACAGGCCGAGGATCGACTGGGTGGTTTCCGGGTCGAGGGCCGAAGTGGCCTCGTCGCACAACAGAATCTGCGGGTCATGCACCAGCGAGCGGGCGATGCCCACGCGCTGTTTCTGCCCGCCGGAAAGTTGCGCCGGGTAGGCTGTGTGCTTGTCCTTGAGGCCGACCAGTTCCAACAGTTCCCGCACCTTTTGCTCACGCTGCGGTTTGGGTACTCCGGCGACTTTCAGCGGCAGTTCGACGTTCTGCCACACGGTCTTGGCCGACATCAGGTTGAAGTGCTGGAAGATCATGCCGATGCGCCGCCGCAGCGCCACCAGGCGGTCTTCGTCGAACTCACCGATGTCCACCTGATCAATCAATACACGCCCGCTGCTCGGTTGCTCCAGGCGGTTGATGGTGCGGATCAGCGACGACTTGCCCGCGCCGCTGCGGCCGATAATGCCGAACACTTCACCGTGCTGGATCGCAAGATCAATGCCTTGCAGGGCATGCACGGCGCCGTCATAGGTTTTGCCCAGGTTGATAAAACGCACATGGGCGCGGTTCAGGTCCGGGTGCAGCTCTGTCTGCTCGGCGTCCCTGGGCGGTGTGCCCAGGTCGCGCAGTAGGGCGTTGGCGGCGGTCATTTTTTATCTTCCCAGCCGACCTGGTAGAGCTTGCCGAGGGATTTATCCAGCGCCGCACGTACCACTGGCGAGTGCTGGTAAATGTCGACGAACTTGATCACGCGCGGGTCGGTTTTGCTCTTGGGCTGGATCACAAACTGAATCACGTATTCCGGGTGATCGAGGCCGTCGAACAGCAGCGCCGACTCGGCATCGAAGGTCTTGGACAGGCGGATATAGGCCGGGTAACCCTGCACCAGATCGGCGTCGTCATAGGCGCGCACCAGCTGCACGGCCTCGACTTGCAGGATCTTGAGCTTTTTCGGGTTGGCGACGATGTCTTCTTCGGTGGCCTTGTAGCCCACGCCCGGCTTGAGGGTGATCAGCCCGGCCTTGGCCAGTAGTTGCAGGCCGCGACCGCTGTTGATCGGGTCGTTGGCAATCGCCACGCTGGCGCCTTGGGGCAGGTCGTTGATGGTTTTGTACTTCTTGGAATACAGCCCGACGTTGTTGATGATGCCCGGCGCATACGGTACCAGGTCAAAACCGGCGGCGGCCTTGGCGTTTTCCAGGAACGGAATGTGCTGGAAGTAGTTCACGTCGATATCGCCGGCGGCCAGGCTGACATTGGGTGCGATCCAGTCGGTGAACTCCACCAGCTCGACTTTCAGGCCCTGCTTGCCGGCTTCAGCGACGGCGGCTTCAAGGGGAATCGCGAAGGCGGCGGTGGTGCCGATTTTCAGCGGTGCGTCGGCGGCAAATACGGCCGAGCTGAACAAGCCGAAGGCCAGGGCCAGTGCTTTGACTGGGTGGGAGAGCCGTGTTTTTTTCATAATCGATTTCCAGTCATAAGGTAATGGATAAGAACAATGCGGTTCTAAATGTGGGAGCTGGCTTGCCTGCGATGGCGGTGGGTCAGCAAAAAAAATGTGGCTGACAGACCGCCATCGCAGGCAAGCCAGCTCCCACAGTTTGGTTCAGTGTCGGTAAGTGGAGCCGGTGTGTTGTTCGGGCAGTCGGGCAGTGCCCTGGAAGACTTTTTCGCGCAAGGTGCCGGCCTCATAAGCCGTCTTGTACGACCCACGCTTCTGCAACTGCGGCACCACCAAATCGATAAAGTCGACATAGCTTTCCGGCGTCACAATCCGCGTCAAATTGAAGCCATCCAGGCCCGTCTCGCTGATCCAGGATTCCAGCTCATCAGCCACCTGCTCGGGCGAGCCGACCAAGGTGATATAGCGCCCACCCAAGGCGTGCTGTTCGAGCAATTTTCGCCGGGTCCAGTCGTTGTTCTGCAGGTTCTTGGTGGCCGACTGAATCGCGTTGCTTTTCACGTACTGGATCGGTTCGTCGATCCCGTATTGAGAAAAATCAATCGCCGTGGACGCTGAAAAATGCGCCACGCCGGCCTCCGGGCTGGCGTAACTCAAGTACTCGGCGTGCTTGGCCCAGGCCAGCGCTTCAGTGGCGCCAACGATCACGTTAAGCCCCATGAATACCTTGATGTCCTCCGGGTTGCGCCCGGCCTCGACGGCACTGGCGCGCACCTTGTCCACCTGGGCTTTGGTCGCGGCCTTGTTCTGGCCGCTGATAAACACGCACTCGGCATGGCGCCCGGCAAACAGCAGGCCACGGTCCGAACTGCCGGCCTGGAACAGCACCGGCGTGCGCTGTGGCGAGGGTTCGCACAGGTGATAACCCTCGACCTGATAGAACTCGCCGTGATGCTCGACCTTGTGCACCTTGCCCGGCTGCGCGTAGACCCGTTGCCTGGGGTCATTGAGCACCGCGTCGTCTTCCCAGCTGCCTTCCCAGAGTTTGTACAGCACCTGCAGGTACTCATCGGCCTGGTCATAGCGCCGGTCATGCTCGACCTGCTCGGTCAGGCCCATGGCCTTGGCCGCGCTGTCGAGGTAGCCGGTGACGATGTTCCAGCCGACCCGACCACGGCTCAGGTGATCGAGCGTAGACATGCGCCGGGCGAACAGGTACGGCGGCTCGTAGGTGAGGTTGGCGGTGAGGCCGAAACCGAGGTTTTTGGTCACGGCGGCCATGGCCGATACCAGCAGCAACGGGTCATTGACCGGCAGTTGAATCGACTCTTTGAGCGGCACGTCGATAGCGTTCTGGTACACGTCGTAGACGCCGACGATATCCGCGATGAACAAGCCGTCGAACAGCCCGCGCTCCAGGGTTTGCGCCAGGTCGGTCCAGTATTCGACGGTTTTGTATTGCGTCGAGGTGTCCCGTGGGTGGGTCCACAGGCCGTGGTTGATATGCCCGATGCAGTTCATGTTGAAGGCATTGAGCAGGATTTTTTTCTTCGCCATTCAGAGGGTCCCCCGCAGTGGCGGGTTTTCATCATTGAGGTAGTAATTGCCCACCGCGTGGTACTTCCAGCGCACCGGGTCGTGCAGGGTGTGCACCCGGGCGTTGCGCCAGTGACGGTCGAGGCCATGCTCGGCCAGAGTGGCCTGGCTGCCGGCCAACTCGAACAAGGTGCTGCCGGCGGCCAGGGAGATTTCCGTGCTCAATGCGCGCACTTCAGCGACAGCAATGGAGGCTGCTGCGACGGTCTGGGCATTGCTGTCGGCCTGGGCGCGGTCGAGGTATTCACCCGAGCGCTCCAGCAAGGCCTCGGCCGCGTGCAGGCGGATGCTCAAGTGGCCGAAGCTCTTGAGCGTCAGTGGGTCTTCGCTGGCCTTGTCGTTGCCGGCGTCGATCCATGGGCGGGTTTTGGTGCGCACAAAGTGCAGCGCATCCTCAAAGGCGGCGCGGGCGATGCCGGTGTCGATGGCGGCGTGAAGGATCTGCGCCAGCGGGCCGACGGTGGTCGGGCGCTCGAAGGCGCTCTGAAACGGGATCACGTCCTGGGCTGCCACCCAGACGTTTTCAAACACCACCGAACCGCTGCCAGTGGTGCGCTGGCCGAAACCACTCCAGTCGTCGATCACGCTCAAGCCCTCGCTGTCGCGGGGCACAAACGCCAGTTGCTGCACGCCGTGTTCATCCACCACCGAAGTAGGGATGCGCTGGGCGTAGATCGCGCCGGTGGAGTAGAACTTGCGGCCGCTGATGCGAAAACCATCGCCGTCGCGGCTGATGGAGGTGACGCGGTCGTGGGCGGTTTTGGTGCCCAGTTCCGCCAAGGCGTTGCCGAAACGTTGCCCGGCGAGTACTTCGGCGTACAGGCGTTTTTGCTGGGCCGGGCTGCCATTCACACGCAGTACTTCCAGCGCATAAAAATGGTTTTGCGGGATCTGGCCCAGTGAGGCGTCGGCCTGAGCGATCAGGGCGATGACCTTGGCCAGAGTGACGTTGGACACACCGGCGCCGCCATATTCCTTGGGCACGCTGATGCCCCACAGGCCGGAGCGCGAAAACACGTCCAGTTCGGGCAGCGGCAAACGGCGTTCGCGGTCACGCTGGGCGCTGTCACGGGCAAAGTCTTCGGCGAGGTCGCTGGCGACAATAAGGGCTTGTTCGTCGCTGGTGATGACCGCGACGTTAGGGGAAAAAGACATGGGTTTCTCCAGATGTCTGGTCGGTCAGATCCAGGAATGTCGAGCAGGCAAAGTGCCGTTTAGTCGATACGCGCCGATGGCGTGATACTTCCAGCGCACCGGGTCGTGCAGGGTGTGCACGCGGGCGTTGCGCCAGTGGCGGTCGAGGTTGAATTCGGCGAGGGTGGCGCGGCTGCCGGCCAGTTCGAAGAGCTTTTCGCTGACCAGCAACGACACTTCGGTGGTCAGCACCTTGGCCTCGGCCACGGCGATTGAGGCGCGGGCGGCCGAGTGCGCGGTGATCGGTGCGGCGCTGACTTCGTCCAGCAGCTTGCCGGCCTTGCGCAGCAGGGCTTCGGCGGCGTGCAGTTCGATTTTCAGTTTGCCGATATCGGCGATCACGTACAGGTCATCGCTGGCGCGTTCGACCTTGGCGTCGATCCACGGGCGCGAACGTTCGCGCACGAAGGCGATGGTGTCATCCAGCGCCCCACGGGCGATGCCGGCATCGATGGCGGCCTGGATCAGTTGCGAGACGGCGCCCTGGATATTCGGGCTTTCGCCGAGGCGCCAGTTGTCGACGACCAACTCTGCGTCCACCGGCACCTGATCGAGCAATACCGTGCCGCTGGCGGTGGTGCGTTGGCCAAAGCCCGACCAATCGTCAACGATGCGCAGCCCTGGCGTGCCACGGCGCACAAACGCCATGACTTGCTTGCCGTCATCGTTCAGTGCTTTTACCGCGACCCAATGGGCGAACAAGGCGCCGGTGGAGTAGAACTTCTGGCCGCTGATCACATGGCCGTCATCCTTGGCAGTGAGGCGCGCCTTGAGTTCCAGGGTGTTTTTGGTGCCGCGTTCGGGGCCGCCATTGCCGATGCGCCAACCGTCGAGCACGCTCTGGAACAGCTGCTTTTTCTGGCGCTCGGTGGCGGTGCTTTGCAGCAAGTGCAGAATGCCGAAATGGTTCTGCGGGATTTGCCCGAGGGCCGGGTCCGCAGCGCTGATGATCGCGAACACTTCGGCCAGGGTCACGAATGACACCTGGGGGCCGCCGTATTCACGGGGAATGGAAATACTGCCCAGCCCGCTGCGGGTGAACTGTTCAAGCTGCGCCCAGGGCAGCTTGCGCTGCTGGTCGCGTTTGGCCGCTTGCAGGCGCGCGGCCTGAGCCAGCTCGTGGGCCGCGCTCAACGCCTGGGCGTCGTTGCGCAGCACCGTGGCAGGCAACAGCAGTGGGGCTACGTCCAGATCACTCTGGGGGGGTGTTAGAGCCAAGTTAGACATCAGCGCCGCTCCTTGGCTGCACGTAATGCCCTGGCGTTATGCACCGGGGTAATTCTGACCATACCGACCTCGCATTCAATGAAATAAAAACAGAAAAATCAGAGATGTCCGGTGGTCCGGTGCATATACCCTAAGCGTGTTAAATTTTTAAATAAACTAACTTATTGGAATATGCATAGAAGGGCTGTCACCCGGGCTCGCAGGGCGAGCCGGGCTGGCGCGGTTGATAGGTCGTCGCGGCCCTGACGGGGCGGGCTGGCGGCTGTGGCGCGCAAGTAGCGATGTTCAAGGTGCGTACCGGTGCCCAGCGCGAATTATTGCCGACCCGATCGAGAATGCAGTAGGTCACGTCCAGGCGGCTGTCGTCGCCCGCTTCGATAATCACTGTGGAAGGCACCCACACCTGCACCGGCAGGCCGACGCCTTTGGCCTGGATTCTCGGCAGGTCCAGGCGCACATCGCCCCAGCGCAGGGTGATGGCGTCGCCCGTGGCCATGTTCAGGTAGGGCTGGATGGTCAGCGGGATGCCGCGCCGCACCTGGCTGCCGTTGACACCGTAGCGGCGGATGGTCTCGGGCAGGCCCACGGGGGCGAGGTTCTGGTTTTCATCGTCCAGCAGTGCGCAGGGGTGGCCACCCGGATAGCAGGTCTTCACGGGCACCTGAGTGAGGTCTGAACGTGCCGGGCCCTGGCCGACTTGCATGACCTGATAGTGAACCCGTGCGGTGCCATCCTGAATAAAACTTTCGGGTACACGCAGGCGGGTCAGCGTGCCGACCTTGCACGCGGTAATCCGACGCGAGTCGGCAAAGCAGTTGTTCCAGAACAGTTCGATCAGGTCGCCCTCGTCCATGCCAGGGTAAGGCGCGATATCCACCTGCAATTGGGTCGCGGCGATGGCATTGATGCCGTGTCGGTTTGCCTGGGGCAGGGTTGGGGCGGTGAACGTGGCCTGAGGTGCGGTGCGCGTCATAAGTAATCTCCTTGATGCAGCCAGCAGCAATCGTTCCGGCGCCCGTGGCGCGTTTGCGCGTAAGGTGCCGAAAGGAACGATTCAGTGAGTAGCCGGGATAGGATCCAATCCTCTGTGCGCTAGATAAGAGGGTTGGCCAGCGGGCGTCAATGGCGGCAAAAGGCTAAACGGCGAGTTGGAGAAGATTCAGAAAAGGCTGACGCGGCGGGGGATTTTAAGGCGGGTTTGGCGGGGTGTTTTACTGATGGGAACGAGGATTTTGTGTAGGAACGCTGTTAGGTGGGAGCTGGCAAGCCAGCTCCCACAAAAACTGTCAGTGGGCTAGAAACTTGCTCAAAAACTGCTTGGTCCGCTCTTCCTTGGGGTTGGCAAACAGCGCCTTGGCTTCGCCTTGCTCGACGATCACGCCTTTGTCGAAGAAGATCACCCGGTTGGCCACATCGCGGGCAAAGCTCATTTCGTGGGTGACGATAACCATGGTGCGGTTTTCTTCGGCCAGGCTGCGGATGGTCGCCAGCACTTCGCCGACCAGCTCCGGGTCGAGCGCCGAGGTGGGTTCGTCAAACAGAATCACCTCCGGCTCCATGGCCAAGGCACGCGCAATCGCCACGCGCTGTTGCTGGCCGCCGGACAGCCGCCGTGGGTACGCGTCTTCCTTGCCTGCCAGGCCGACCCTGGCCAAGAGCTTGCGACCGAGTGCGGTCGCCGCCTCGCGCGGCATCTTCTTGACCACGATCGGGCCTTCGATGACGTTTTCAAGCGCGGTGCGGTGCGGGAACAGGTTGAAGTTCTGGAACACAAAACCCACATGCTGGCGCAAGCGCCGCACCAGGCCTTGTTGCTGGTTGAGCGGTTTGCTGCTGTCGATCTCGATATCACCAACCTTGATACGGCCGCTGGTGGGTTCTTCGAGGAAGTTCAGGCAGCGCAGGAAGGTGGTCTTGCCGGAGCCGCTGGGGCCAATGATGGCGACCACTTCGCCTTCCTTGACCTCCAGGTCGATGCCGTTGAGTACCACCTGAGCGTTGAATTGTTTGGTCAGTTTTTCAACCACGATCATGCTCAGGACTCCAGGTCATGCCGGTTGACCCGGTCTTCCAGGCGATTTTGAAAGTGCGCCAGGATGCTTGCCAGGATCCAGTAGATCAGGGCGGCGGACAGGTACATGGTGAAGATTTCGAAGGTGCGCGCCGACACCAGCTGTGCCTGACGGAACAACTCCGGCACCTGAATGGTGGCGGCCAGCGCCGTGTCCTTGACCAACGAAATAAAGCTGTTGCCCAGCGGCGGCAGGGCCGTGCGCATGGCCTGCGGCAGGATGGCCCGGCGCAGGGTCTGCGCGCGTGTCATGCCGATGCTGGCGGCAGCTTCCCATTGGCCGCGCTCGATGGAGCTGATCGCGGCGCGCAGGATTTCACAGGCGTAAGCGGCCATGTTCAGCGAAAAGCCGATCATGGCCGCCGGAATCGGATCCAGCTCGATGCCCACTTGCGGCAAGCCGTAGTAGATCAAAAACAGCTGTACCAGCAAGGGCGTGCCGCGAAAGAACGACACGTAGACTCGGGCGGTCCAGCTTAGAAGCTTGAAGCGCGACAAACGCATCAAGGCCAGGCCGAAGCCCAGCAGCAAGCCGAAAAACATCCCGCCGAGGCTAAGAATCACCGTGTAGTACGCGCCCTTGAGCAGAAAGGGCGCGGAGTCCAGCGCGAGTTGGAAACCTGCTTCCATTATTCAGTGACGTCAGCGTTGAAGTACTTCTCGGACAGCTTTTTCAAGGTGCCATCGGCGCGCAGCTTGTCGAGGGCCTTGTTCACCGCGTCGAGCAGTTCCGGCTCGCCTTTGCGCAGGGCAATACCGGCTTCCTGACGAGAGAAGGCATCACCGGCCGCAGCAGTGTCCGGCGCCTTCTTGGCGTACTCCAGCGCGGCCAGGCGGTCGATCAGGATGGCGTCGATACGGCCGATGCGCAGGTCCTGGAACTTGGTCGGGTCATCGTTATAGGTCTTGATGATGGCTTTGGGTTGGTTGTCCTTGAGCCATTGTTCGTAGTTGGTGCCCAGGCCCACACCGACTTTCTTGCCGGCCAGGTCGTCGGCGGTCTTGATGCTGTCGACGTTTTTCTTCAGCACCAGCGCCTGGATACCGGAGACGGTGTAAGGCTTGGAGAAGTCATACTTCTTCTTGCGCTCCTCGGAGATGGTCACTTGGTTGACCACCGCGTCCAGGCGCTTGGATTCCAGGGCGGCGAGGATGCCGTCCCACGGCGTGGCCTGCAGCTTGACCTTGACGCCCAGCTCTTTGGCCAGCGCTTCGGACAGCTCGACTTCAAAGCCGCTGAGCTTGCCGCTTTCATCGACAAAGCTGAACGGCGGGTAGGTGCCTTCCAGGCCGATCTTGATTTCGCCGGCTTTCTTGATGTTGTCCAGCTGCTCGCCCGCGATGGCTTGGCCCATCAGACCAGCCCCGAGTGCCAAGCCCAAAGTGCCAACCAGCAACGTGCGACGCAATACAGAAATAGTCATGAACAGCCCCTGTGTTTTTATGTTGAGCGAAGCAGGTGACGCAGTAGTCGTATCCTGCCTTAAAGCGCGGTGCGCGTCTTCGCCTGCGGCGCGACTATAAAGCCAGTTTTTAAGACTTGAAAATAATATAAAATTAATTTGATATTTCTTTATGGAATATTAATTTGATCCAATGCGGGAGCTGGCTTGCCTGCGATAGCGGTCCGTCAATTACAAATGTGTTGGCTGATACACCGCTATCGCAGGCAAGCCAGCTCCCACAGTTTGATCCGTGTTATTCAGTTAAGCACCGAGTCATAGGCAAACAACGCCGGTGCCCCGCCGGTGTGCAGGAAAATGATCGGGCCGTCCTCAAACCGCTGACGCCCGATGCCATCGAGCAAACCGGCCATGGCCTTGCCGGTGTAGACCGGGTCCAGCAGCAAGCCTTCCTGGCTGGCTAATAGCTTGACCGCTGCCAGGGTGCCAGCGTTCGGTTCGCCGTAGCGCGGGCCGAAATATTCGTCCCACAGAATCACTTTGAAGGCTTCGGGAATGTCCACGTCCAGCAACTCGGCGGTGCGTTCGGCCAAGCCTTGTACCTTCGGGAACTGGGCTTCTTCGGTGCGCGACACGGTGATGCCCACCACCGGCAGATTCGGCAGCACTTCACTCAACGCCAACGCCAGGCCGCTGTGGGTGCCGGCGCTGCCCGAGGCCAGTACCACGGCGGCAAACTCAATGCCGCTGTCTTCGATCTGCCCGGCCAGCTCCAGCCCGGCGCGCACGTAACCCAAGGCGCCCAAGGCATTGGAGCCGCCGATAGGGACGAGGTAGGGCTTCTTGCCGTTGCTGCGCAGGCGGTCGGCGAGGGCGTTGAGCTGGTCGTCGACGTTATCGAGGTTTTCGACCAATTCGACTTTGGCGTCGAACAACTCCAGCAGCAAGCGGTTGCCATTGCCCAGGTAGTTGGGGTCTTCGGTGCCGGTGGGGTTTTCCAGCAGCGCCACGCAGCCCAGGCCGAGCTTGGCGGCCAGCGCGGCGGTCTGGCGCACGTGGTTGGACTGGATGGCGCCGGCGGTCACCAGGGTGTCGGCACCTTGCGCAAGGGCATCGGCGCCCAGGTATTCAAGTTTGCGCAGCTTGTTGCCGCCCATGGCCAGCGGTGTGGTGTCGTCTCGCTTGACGTAAACGTCCCTGCCCAGCCAGGCCGACAGCCGCTCGAGTTTTTCCAGGGCGGTGGCGCCGCCCAGCAGTTCCAGGCGGTTAAAACGGTCGAGCTGTTGTTTGATCATGGCGACGTACAGTGGCTAAGTGATGGGGGGACTATAGGCAGGCACTTTTCATCGGGCAACCGCCAATCGCTTATGCCGGATAGTTCTTAGCATCACACCATTGGTTCTTAAGGGCGGCCAGGGTGCATACCGTAAAGTGACGGCCATATCGTCAGGAGTGAATACCGTGAGTGAGCGTTCCAGTCATTGGCAATTACAGACCATCGTCAGCCAGCTGCGCAGCGCCCGGGACCAGTGGCGCACGCGCAATGGTCGCCTGAGTGGCGAACACGGTGGCCGTGAGTTGCCGTCCCGCGAGGCGGTGGCGCAGATTCTTGAGTCCTTGTGCGGCGCGCTGTTCCCGATGCGCCTGGGGCCGGTGGACCTGCGTGAAGAAAGTGAAGATTTTTACGTCGGGCATACCCTCGACGTCGCCCTGAATGCCTTGCTCGCCCAGGCCCGCCTGGAGCTGCGCTATGCCGCGCGCCAGGGCGCCAAGGATGACAGCGAGGTCGATGCACTGGCCATCCGCCTGATCCAGGACTTCGCCCTGGCCTTGCCCTCACTGCGCAGCCTGTTGGACACCGACGTGCTCGCCGCCTATCACGGCGACCCGGCCGCGCGCAGTGTGGATGAAGTGCTGCTGTGCTATCCGGGGATTCTGGCGGTGATTCACCACCGCCTGGCGCACCACCTGTACCGCGCCGGGCTGCCGTTGCTGGCGCGGATCAGCGCGGAGATTGCCCACTCGGCCACCGGCATCGACATCCACCCCGGCGCGCAGATCGGTCCGAGTTTCTTCATCGACCACGGGACCGGTGTGGTGATCGGCGAGACCGCGATCATCGGCGAGCGCGTGCGCATCTACCAGGCCGTGACGTTGGGCGCCAAGCGCTTCCCGGCGGATGAGGACGGGCAGTTGCAGAAAGGCCATCCGCGCCATCCGATTGTTGAGGACGATGTGGTGATTTACGCCGGGGCGACGATCCTGGGGCGCATCACCATCGGCAAGGGCTCGACCATCGGCGGCAATGTGTGGCTGACCCGCAGCGTGCCGGCGGCGGCGAACATTACGCAGGCGAATTTGCAGCATGACGACGGTGCGCAGAAATAGTATTTGAGCCAAACACCGATCAACTGTGGGAGCTGGCTTGCCTGCGATAGCGATCTGTCAGTTACAGATTTGCTGACTGACCCACCGCTATCGCAGCGATGCGGCGACCCGACAAGCCAGCTCCCACAGGTTTAACCGCATTTCAAATTAGACCCGTAATCGCTGAACGATTTACCTCTCGCGCCCGTCATACCAATCCTTGAGCTAGTGTAGGAATTGTCTACCACTCAGCCCTGCGATTAGTCCCAAACCGCCTACCTATGTTTAACTTGAATGCTCGTTCAAGTTAAACCCGGTGGTTCGCTGCCCGCTCACAACAGGAGGCTTACCTTTGCTGAGTCCGTTATTTACAGCCACATCACACACCTTCGGGGTGCATCGTTCATGAGTGCATCGTCCACCCCATCCAGCGGCCTGGTGCGCATGAATGCGCCGGTTTTCTTCTTTGCCGCAACCTTCATCCTGCTGTTCGGCATCACTGTCATCGCTATCCCGCAACAGGCCGGTGCCTGGCTGCTGGCGGCGCAAAACTGGGCGGCCAACACGGTCGGCTGGTACTACATGCTCGCGATGACGCTGTATCTGGTCTTCGTGGTGGTCACCGCGCTATCGGGCTACGGCAAGATAAAACTCGGTGCCGACCACGACGAGCCCGAATTCAGTTACCTGTCCTGGGCCGGCATGCTGTTCGCCGCCGGGATCAGCATCACGCTGTTTTTCTTCTGCGTCTCCGAGCCGCTGACGCACCTGGTGCAGCCGCCTCAGGGCGCGCCGATGAATGCCGACGCCGCTCGCCAGGCCATGCAGATCCTGTTTCTGCACTGGGGGCTGCATGGCTGGGGCGTGTTTGCCTTTGTCGGCATGGCCCTGGCGTACTTCGCCTACCGGCATAACCTGCCGCTGGCGCTGCGTTCGGCGCTGTACCCGCTGATCGGCAAACGCATCAACGGCCCCATCGGTTATGCGGTGGACGGTTTCGGCATCATTGCCACGGTGTTCGGCCTGGGCGCCGACATGGGGTTTGGCGTGTTGCACCTCAACTCCGGTCTCGACTACCTGTTTGGCATCGCGCACACGCAGTGGATTCAGGTCGGCCTGATCACCCTGATGATGGGCGCCGCGATCCTCGTGGCCGTGGCCGGTGTCGACAAGGGCGTGCGAGTGATGTCCGACATCAACATGCTGCTGGCCTGTGCGCTGCTGCTGTTCGTGTTGTTCGCAGGCCCTACCCAGCACCTGCTCAACACCCTGATCCAGAACATCGGTGACTACCTCGGCGCCTTGCCGACCAAGAGCTTCGATGTGTACGCCTACGACAAACCCAGCGACTGGCTGGGCGGTTGGACGGTGTTCTACTGGGCCTGGTGGATCGCATGGTCGCCGTTTGTGGGCCTGTTTATCGCGCGTATTTCCCGTGGCCGTACCATCCGTGAGTTCGTGTTCGGTGTGCTGCTGATCCCGCTGGGTTTCACCCTGGCGTGGATGTCGATTTTCGGCAACAGCGCCATCGACCAGGTGCTCAATCACGGCATGACCGCGCTCGGCCAGTCGGCTATCGATGACCCGTCGATGAGCCTCTACCTGCTGCTGGAAACCTACCCGTGGAGCAAAACGGTGATTGCCGTCACGGTGTTTATCAGCTTCGTGTTTTTCGTCACCTCGGCGGATTCCGGTACCGTGGTGCTGTCGACCTTGTCGTCCAAAGGCGGCAACGCCGATGAAGACGGGCCGAAATGGCTGCGGGTGTTCTGGGGCGCGATGACAGCGCTGGTCACCAGTGCCCTGCTGTTTGCCGGCAGTATCGACTCGCTCAAGTCGGCGGTGGTGCTGACCTCGTTGCCGTTCTCGCTGATTTTGCTGCTGATGATGTGGGGGCTGCACAAGGCCTTCTACCTCGAATCGCAGAAGCAGATTGCCCAGCTGCATTCGCTGGCACCGGTGTCGGCGGCGCGTAAAGGCCGAGGCGGCTGGCGTCAGCGTTTGAGCCAGGCTGTGCACTTCCCGTCACGCGATGAGGTGTACCGTTTCCTCGAAGCGACGGTGCGCCCGGCGATCGAAGAAGTGACGGCGGTGTTTGTCGAGAAGGGCCTGAATGTGGTGACTCAGCCTGACCCGTCCAACGACAGCGTCAGCCTCGAAATCGGGCATGGCGAGGAGCATCCATTCGTTTACCAGGTGCAGATGCGCGGCTACTTCACGCCGTCGTTTGCGCGCGGTGGCATGGGTTCCAAGGAGATCAACAACCGCCGCTATTACCGCGCGGAAGTGCACTTGAGTGAGGGCAGCCAGGACTACGATCTGGTGGGCTACACCAAGGAGCAGATCATCAACGACATCCTCGACCAGTACGAGCGCCACCTGCAGTTCCTGCACCTGGTGCGCTGACCCGCCGATCGTTCCCACGCTCCGCGTGGGAATGCCGCCTGGGACGCTCTGCGTCCCGCCGCAGAGGTGACGCAGAGCGTCAATGGATGCATTCCCACGCAGAGCGTGGGAACGATCAAATGCCCGCAAACCCGCGTAATTAAAGGCTTTCTTAAACTTAATTTCATTCGTGAACTAAGTGTTTTGACTCCGAACTGTCATCTGGCCACTGCGTAATTGTGTGAAGCGTTTGACGCTTTCATTTCAGAACAGTGACGGAGACCGGTAACAATGAAGACGTTAATAAGCCCCATGGTGGGTGCCGCCATGGCGAGCTTTATGCTGTCCGCCCATGCCGATTTTATCGACGACAGCCACGCCGACGTGACCCTGCTCAACCGCTATCTCAACCAGCAGGGTCGTGACGTGGTGGGCAGCAACGCCAAGGCGCACAGCGTGCGGGATTGGGGCCAGGGTTTCGAGTTCAACTTCAAGTCCGGCTACACCGACGGCCCGGTAGGTTTTGGCCTGGATCTGCAGGCGTTTTACGGCTTGAAGCTCGATTCCGGCGGCGATCTTAACGACAAAGACCACCAGGGCCGCTACCCCGGCAGTATGTTCCCGCTGGACAACGGCAAGTCCGCCGACCAGTTCGGCGTGCTCAGCCCAACGTTCAAAATGCGCTTCGCCAAGGATGAGCTGCGCCTCGGCACCTTGTTCGGCAACAACCCGGTGCTGGCCAACACCGACGGCCGCCTGTACCAGCAGACCAACACCGGCGTGCAACTGGTGTCCAAAGACCTCAGCGACTTCACCTTCACCGGCGGCGATATCTTCAAGACCAAGATCCGCAACGAAACCGGCGACCAGGGCATGATCACCGCCGGCGGCACCAAAGACAGCGATCGTTTCCTGTTCGGCGGGGCGGATTACACCGGCATCCAGAACACCACCGTGAGCCTGTGGTATTCCAACCTTGAGGACTACTACCAGCAGTTCTTCCTCGGCGCCAAGCGCCATGACGCGTTGAGCGTGGGCGCCATCGACACCGACGTGCGCGTGTTCCGCAGCCTCGGTGTGGGCGCCAACGCCGATGGCGACAAAGACTTCACCGGCGCCGGTCTATATGGTGACGGCACCAGCAAAGGCCGCATCAACCAGACCACCGCCAGCCTGCTCGAGAGCTACAGCCTGGACGGCCACACCGTCGGCCTGGGCATCCAGAAAAACAGCGGCGACAGCGACTTTCCGTACCTCGATTCCGGCCTCAACAGCGGCGACAACCGCCAAGGCCCTGGCTCGGGCGCCGACACCCCGGCCCTCACCAACATGCAGTTGAATAAATTTCAACACGCCGGTGAGCGCACTTGGCTTGCGCAGTACAAGTACGACTTCGGTAAGCTGGGCCTCACCGGCCTGACGTTCTCGGCCGCCTATGCCCACGGTGATGACATACGCACCGTGCAAGGCACCACCAGCGAGTGGGAACGCAATATTGCCGTGGCATACCAAGTACCGACCGGCACCCTCAAGGGCCTGGGCGTGACCTGGAAAAATGCCCACGCCAGCCCGGACATTACCGGTGCCACCGTCCAAGATGAAAATCGCTTTTATGTCAGCTATGTCGTTCCACTCTGGTAGCAAATTGCTGTAGAACGGAACGGCAGGCTCAAGCGATTCAGCTGGTTAAAAGGCCTGGGAATAACCTTATTCCCAGGCCTTATTTGCCTACGTCCAAGAGAGGATTCGATGACTTACATTGCTGCCGAAAACCGCTATGAATCTATCCCGTACCGCCGCGTAGGCCGCAGTGGGTTGGTGCTGCCGGCACTGTCCCTGGGGCTGTGGCACAACTTTGGCGACAGCACCCCGATCGACACCCAGCGCGCCTTGCTGCGCACCGCATTCGACCTGGGGATCAACCACTTCGACCTGGCCAACAACTACGGCCCACCGTATGGCAGCGCCGAGATCAACTTCGGCCGTTTGCTGCGTGAAGACTTCAAGCACTACCGCGACGAACTGATCATTTCCAGCAAAGCCGGCTGGGACATGTGGCCAGGCCCTTACGGCCAGGGTGGCGGTTCGCGCAAATACGTTCTGGCGAGCCTGGACCAGAGCCTGCAACGCCTGGGCGTCGACTACGTGGATATTTTCTACTCCCACCGTTTTGACGCCGACACCCCGCTGGAAGAAACCGCCAGCGCACTCGCCACTGCCGTGCAACAGGGCAAGGCGTTGTACATCGGTATCTCGTCTTATTCCGGAGTAAAAACTCGCGAAATGGCTGCGCTGCTGCAAGAGTGGAAAGTGCCGCTGTTGATTCACCAGCCGGCCTACAACCTGCTCAACCGCTGGATCGAAAAAGACCTGTTGGACACCACCGATGAGCTGGGTGCCGGTGTGATTGCCTTCACGCCGCTGGCCCAGGGCTTGCTCACTGACAAGTACCTCAACGGCGTGCCGGCCGATGCGCGGGTCAACCGCCCAGGTGGCGGCTCGCTGCAGGCCAAGCACTTGTCCGAAGCCAACATTGCCCATGTGCGTGGGTTGAATGAAATCGCCAAGCGCCGCGGCCAGAGCCTCGCGCAACTGGCCCTGGCCTGGACCCTGCGTGACCCACGGGTGACCAGTGCCTTGATTGGTGCGAGCCGGCCGGAGCAGATCATTGAAAACGTCGGTGCGTTGAAGAACTTGAGCTTCAGCGCGGAAGAACTGGCGGAGATCGACCGGTTTGCGCAGGAAGGCGGGATTAACCTGTGGGAAAAACCGTCCACTGCTGAATAGGCTGGTACAACCCGGTCAAAAATGTGGGAGCGGGCTTGCTCGCGAAGGCGGTAAATCAGTCGACGAATCTGTTGGCTGACACTCCGCCTTCGCGAGCAAGCCCGCTCCCACATTTGATCTTCAGTGTGGCAAATTCACTCAGTTGTACTCGGTCAATGTGGGAGCCGGGCTTGCCCGCGATGGCGGAGTGTCAGTCGATGAATGTATGGGCTGGTACGCCGCTATCGCAGGCAAGCCAGCTCCCACACTTTGATTTTCAGTGTGGAAAATTCATTCGGCAGTACGCGGTCAATGTGGGAGCCGGGCTTGCCCGCGAAGGCGGTGTGTCAGTCGATGAATGCATGGGCTGGTCTACCGCTATCGCAGGCAAGCCAGCTCCCACACTTTGATCTTCAGTGTGGCAAATTCACTCGGCAGTACGCGGTCAATGTGGGAGTCGGGCTTGCCCGCGAAGGCGGTGTGTCAGTCGATGAATGCATGGGCTGGTCTACCGCTATCGCAGGCAAGCCAGCTCCCACACTTTGATCTTCAGTGTGGAAAATTCACTCGGCAGTACGCGGTCAATGTGGGAGTCGGGCTTGCCCGCGAAGGCGGTGTGTCAGTCGATGAATGTATGGGCTGGTACGCCGCTATCGCAGGCAATCCAGCTCCCACACTTTGATCTTCAGTGTGGCAAATTCATTCGGTTGAACTCGGTCAATGTGGGAGCCGGGCTTGCCCGCGAAGGCGGTGTGTCAGTCGATGAATGTATGGGCTGGTACGCCGCTATCGCAGGCAAGCCAGCTCTCACTTTTGATCATCGCCAGGCGCTAGAACGGGACGTCGCCCAGGATCGTGGCGCGATGCATCACGCGCCGCTGCGGTCGGTAGTCATCCACGGCGTAGTGCTGGGTCACGCGGTTGTCCCAGAACGCCACGTCGTTCTCCTGCCAGCGCCAGCGAATGGTGAATTCCGGCCGCGTTGCGTGGGCAAACAGCAGCTTCAGTATGGCCTCGCTTTCCGCCGGCTCCAGCTCGTTGATCTTGGTGGTGAAACCGTCACTGACAAACAACGACTTACGCCTGCTGACCGGATGCGTGCGCACCACCGGGTGTGACAGCGGTGGATTCTTCTTGCGGGTCTCCTCCCAGCGCGCCAGGTCTTCGGCGGTGTTGCCAAAGCGCTCCAGCGGGAAGGATTTGGTGAAGTCGTGCGTCGCCGTCAGGCCATCGAGCAGGCGTTTGAGCGGCTCCGACAAGGCTTCATATGCCGCGATGCCACTGGCCCACAACGTGTCGCCACCAAAGGCCGGCAGCAGCTTGGCGCTGAGCACCGCACCGAGCGCAGGCGTCGGCAGGAAGGTCACGTCGGTGTGCCATACGGCGTTATCGCGTACGTCGGTCACGGCGGTGTCGAGGATCAGCACTTCGGGCTGCTCCGGCACGTTGGGGTAGATCGGGTGAATATGCAGGTCGCCAAAATTTGCCGCAAACCGCGCCTGTTGCTGCGGGGTGACGGCTTGGCCACGGAAGAACAGCACCGAGTGGCTGAGCAGCGCCTGCTCAATGGCGTCACGTTCTAGGAGGCTCAACGGTTGGGTGATATCGACGCCACTGATCAGGGCGCCCAGGGCGGTGCTTATCGGCGTAACGGTCAGGCTGCTCATGCGGTTCTCACTCAATGTGCCTGGCCATGCCAGGGCACCAATTTGCGCTGCAGGGCACGCAGGCCCATTTCCATGGCGAAGGCGATCAGGGCGATCACCAGAATCCCCAGCACCACCACGTCGGTGACCAGGAACTGCGCCGCCGACTGCACCATAAAGCCCAGGCCGCTGGTGGCGGCGATCAGTTCGGCGGCAACCAGGGTCGACCAACCCACTCCCAGGCCGATGCGCACGCCGGTAAGGATGTCGGGCAGGGCGCTCGGCAGGATCACATGGCGAATCAACTGGGCGCGGGTGGCGCCCAACGACTGCGCGGCACGCAGCTTGGCCGGGTCGACCGTGCGCACGCCGGTCGCGGTGGCGATGGCGATAGGCGCAAAGATCGCCAGGTAAATCAGCAACACCTTGGACAGCTCACCGATGCCGCACCAGATCACGATCAGCGGCAGGTAAGCCAGGGGCGGAATCGGCCGGTAGAACTCGATCAGCGGGTCGAGGATGCCACGGGCAATGCGGTTGGAACCGATGGCAATCCCCACCGGCACGGCGGTCAGCACCGCAAAACCCAGGCCCAGGCCGATGCGCGTGAGGCTCGCGCCCAGGTGCTGCCACAAGGTGGAATCCATATAGCCGGTGGTCGCCAGCAGCCAGCCTTTTTGCAGCACGGCGGACGGCGGCGGCAGGAACAGTGGTTCGATCACGCCAGTGGCGGTGACCGCCCACCAGAGCGCCAGCAAGGCAACCAGGGTGAGTACGCTGATCCACCGCGTGCTCAGGCTACGACGTACCGCAATGACCTTGTGCGTTACCGGCTTGGCAGCCGTGGCGGGAAGTTCGTAGCTGCTCATGCGGACACCTGCCGTTGCGAGAACACTTTGCCCAGCACGTGTTCACGGGTTTCGATAAAGCGCGGGTCGGACTTGATCGCCCGCGCCGATTCACCGGCGGCGTAGCGTTGACCGAAGTCCAGGTGCAGGCGCTCGACAATCTGGCCTGGGTTGGGCGCCAACAGGATCAGGTCGGTGGCGAGAAATACCGCCTCTTCAATGTCATGGGTAATCAGGAACACCGGCTTGGCCGTGCGCCGCCAGACTTGCAGGAGCAATTCCTGCATCTGTTCGCGGGTGAAGGCATCAAGGGCGCCGAAAGGCTCGTCCATCAACAATACGCGAGGGTCTGCCGCCAACGCGCGAGCCAGGCCCACACGCTGTTTCTGGCCACCGGAAAGCTGCCAGACACGGCGGCTGTCGAAACCGGCGAGGTCGACCAGTGCGAGCATTTCCCGGGCGCGCACTTCACGTTGCGCCTTGGGCACACCGGCCAGCTCCAGGCCGAAGCCGACGTTGGCCAGCACGTCCTGCCAGGGCAGCAGAGCATCGTCCTGGAACACCACGCCGCGTTCGGCGCTCGGGCCTTTGACCGGCACGCCATCGAGGGTGATGCGCCCGGCAGAGGGTTCGACGAAACCGGCAATCAGGTTCAACAGCGAAGTCTTGCCACTGCCGGACGGGCCGAGGGCCACCAGCAATTGCTGAGGCCCAAGGTCGAGTGAAATATCGGACAGTACCGGTTCTGTGGCGCCTGGGTACTGTGCGCTGATGCGCTCCAGTTGTAGCAAGGCCATCGCGAGGAACTCCTTGAGTCAGTTAGTGATGAACTTGGCGCTGACGTAAGGGGCGTAGTCCGGCAGCACGGCGTCGACTTTGCCTTGTTCCTTGAGGAACGCGGCGGTGTCGGTCACAGCCTTGGTAGTCGGTGCGCCCAGCAGGGTCACTTGGTCAGCCGCCAGTGGGTAGACGTTGCCTTGCAGCAGCAGTGGGATGTCACTGGCCTTGGCGCCGGAGAGCTTCACCAGCTTGTCGACGTTGCCTTTGTCGGCCAGCCACGCTTGTGGGTCTTTGCGGTAGGCGGCGTAGGCGTCCAGGGTAACTTTGGCGAAGGCGGTGACGATTTCCGGGTGTTTTTCGGCGAAGTCTTTGCGCACGATCCAGGCATCGAAGGTGGGCGCGCCGAACTTGGCCAGTTCGCCGGAGGTGATCAGCACTTTGCCGTTTTCCTTGGCGACGCCCAGGGCCGGGTCCCACACGTAAGTCGCGTCGATATCACCGCGCTTCCACGCCGCGATGATTGCCGGCGGTGCGAGGTTGAGAATGGTCACTTTGGAAGGGTCGATGTTCCAGTGCTTCAGCGCGGCCAACAGGCTGTAGTGGCCGGTGGAAACGAAGGGCACGGCAATCTTTTTGCCGATCAGGTCCTGTGGGCTGTTGATCCCCGAACCATTGCGCGCTACCAGCGCTTCAGCGCCGCCGATCTGGGTGGCGACCAGGAAGGTTTCCACCGGCACTTTGCGCGTTACCGCAGCGGTCAGTGGGCTGGAACCGAGGTAGCCGATCTGCACGTCGCCGGAAGCAATAGCGGCAATGATGTCGGCGCCATTGTCGAATTTGCGCCAGTCGATCTTGGCGTGGGTAGCTTTTTCATACGCGCCGTCGGCCTGGGCGACTTTCGCCGGGTCCACGGTGGTCTGGTAGGCGATGGTCACATCTGCCGCCTGGGCAAACAGGCTGGCAGCGGCCAGGGACAATGCGGCCAAGAGGCGCAATGGGGTAAGCAGTTTCAAGGGGAAGCTCCTCAATCAGGCGGCCGAGGGTCGGCGTGTGAGGAGACTAAATGATCTAATAACTCGAAAATAAATAACATTTTCGAATTAGCTTATGAGTAGAAGAGTGAGCGCAATCTTCAACCCAGTGATGGCAAATGTGGGAGCTGGCTTGCCTGCGATAGCATCACCTGGGTATCACTGATACACCGAGGTGTTTGCATCGCAGGCAAGCCAGCTCCCACACAAACCAGGTACCACAGGAGACGGCGTGATGCCTTTAGTTACTGATCGCCAGAATGCTTGCCTGGTACGAGCCGACAAACACGTCAAAGTCGCCCACTTCGTTCTGCTCAAGCTCCACCTGCTGAGCCAGCGACTTACGCGCCAGCTCTTCAAAGCGTGCCTGCTCATCGGCCGGTAACGGCTCCTGACGGAAGTGCGCGGCGTGCACCTCGCTCTGGTGCAGGGAGAACTGCGCAAAACTCTCTTTGCGCTCGGCCATCGTTGCCAGTACTTGGGCCGACGGCGTCAGGGACGAGTCCTTGACCTTCGCCAACTGAGCGTCCAGCGCCTGGCTGTGCTCGGTGATGCCATGGCTCTCATCCAGCAAGGCCGCGAGCGGGGCAATCTTCTCCAGCAGCTCGGTGGCCCATTCCTTCATGTCCACCGCTTGGCCGTCACGCTGCAATTGCAGGCCTGGGCGACGGCCCTCCTTGACCACACTGAGGAAGTTGGAGGTGGCATTGCCGCACTCGTTGTTGGCGAACAGCGGGCTGTCGTTCAACGCGCAGTACAGCAGGAACGCATCGAGGAAGCGTGATTCCGGCAGGTCGATGCCCATCGGCAGGAACGGGTTGATGTCCAGGCAGCGCACTTCGATGTACTGGATGCCACGGGCCATCAGCGCCTGGATCGGCCGTTCGCCGGTGTAGGTCACGCGCTTGGGGCGGATATTGGAGTAGTACTCGTTTTCGATCTGCAGGATGTTGGTGTTGAGCTGTACCCACTCACCATCCTTATGGGTGCCGACTTCGACGTAAGGTGCGTAGGGCGTTGCCACCGCTTCACGCAGGCTGTCGGTGTAGCTGCTCAAATCGTTGTAGCACGGCGTCAGGCCGGCTTGGGCGTTGCTCTGGTAACCCAGGTCGCTCATGCGCAGGCTGGTGGCGTACGGCAGGTACAGCGTGTCGGCGTCCAATACGTCCAACTGGTGCGAACGACCGCGCAGGAAACCGGCGTCCAGCGCCGGTGAGGCACCGAACAGGTACATCAGCAGCCAGCTGTAGCGGCGGAAGTTACGGATCAGCGCGATGTAGGCGGTGGACTGATAGTCGCGGTCGGTGCCGACGAAGCCTTCAGTCTCCTTGAGCAACGGCCACAGCTGTTCCGGCAGGGAAAAGTTGTAGTGGATGCCGGCGATGCACTGCATGGTCTTGCCGTAACGCAGGGCCAGGCCCTTGCGGTACACGTACTTGAGTTGGCCGATATTGGAGGTGCCGTAGTAGGCGATCGGAATATCTTCCTCGGCCGGCAACGGGCACGGCATCGAAGGGCTCCACAGGTACTCGCTGCCGAGCTTGCTGTAGGCAAACCGGTGGATCTTGTCCAGGCTGCTCAGGGTATCGGCCGGGTTGGGCAGGGCGGGAGTGATGAACTCCAGCAGCGATTCCGAGTAGTCGGTGGTGATCAATTCGTTGGTCAGCGCGGCGCCCAGTGCTTCGGGGTGCGGCGTTTGTGCCAGGCGACCCTCACCGGTGACGCGTAGGCATTCACGCTCGATGCCGTGCAAGCATTGCTCTAGCAGGGAGAGGTGTTCGCGCTTGCCGAGCAGGGCCAGGCGGCGGTTGAGAAGTTCGCTCAAGTTGGATTCCTTCACGCGTCAGTCGCCCCAATATGGGGGTGGGCAGGACGGTCTACAAGGGTGAAGTTGAAACTGGCGTTATCGCCTGGTTTAGAGTCGATTTGGCTCACATTGAAAAAGCCTACTTCACTCCATGAATTGGGCTATAGCGCAGCAAGAAAATTCCGACGCTGTTGTCGCAGCGCCGAAATTAACTCAAATCGAGGGCGGGGAGCTAGAGGACAGCGAAGGTGCCTTGTGCTTTTGCGACAAGTCTTTCGCCTTGATACACATCGGCTTCCACCACCAATGTGCGTCTGCCGGCGTGAATCACCCGGCTGGTGCACAGCACATCCCCGTCTTCGACGGCGCGGATATAGTTGATCTTGCACTCGATGGTCGCGCTCTGCTGGTCAAAACCATGGGCGCTGGAACAGGCCAGCCCCATGGTGATGTCGACCAGGCTGAAAATCGCCCCGCCATGGAGCTTGCCCGCGCGGTTGCGCAGTTGCGGCTCCAGGGTCAGGGCCACCTCGGCAACGCCCTCGTCCAGGCGTTGCAGGCGGCAGCCGATCAGCTCGCTGAAGGCGCTCTGGGTCAAACCGGCCGGGATCTCCATCAGCGTTTCTTCAACTGCTTGGCGTTGGCGAACAGCGACGCCATGGCGTTGTTGCTCGGCGCGGCCGTCGCGGTGGGTTCTTTACGCGGCGCACTGCCCTGGGACTGGCGCGGTGCCGAGCCTGGGCGCGCACCACGGGCGCCGTCGATTTTCTCGCCGGGGGTGTCGCTCATGCGCATCGACAGACCCACGCGTTTACGCGGGATATCGACTTCCATGACCTTGACCTTGACCACGTCACCGGCTTTGACCGCTTCGCGCGGGTCCTTGATGAACTTCTCCGAAAGCGCAGAGATGTGCACCAAACCGTCCTGATGCACGCCGATATCCACAAAGGCGCCGAAGTTGGTCACGTTGGTGACCACGCCTTCGAGGATCATGCCCGGCTGCAGGTCCTTTAGGTCTTCAACGCCGTCCTGGAACTCCGCGGTCTTGAACTCGGGACGCGGGTCGCGGCCAGGTTTTTCCAGCTCTTGCAGGATGTCGGTGATGGTCGGCACGCCGAAGGTTTCGTCGGTGTACTTTTTCGGGTCCAGGCGCTTGAGGAACGCGGCGTCACCGATCAGCGAACGGATATCACGGTCGGTCTCGGCGGCAATGCGCTGTACCAGCGGGTAGGCCTCCGGGTGCACCGCAGACGAATCCAGCGGGTTATCGCCGTTCATGACGCGCAGGAAGCCGGCGGCCTGTTCAAAGGTTTTTTCGCCCAGGCGTGCCACTTTTTTCAGCGCGGCACGGGTTTTGAACGCACCGTTCTCGTCACGGTGAGTAACGATGTTCTGCGCCAGGGTGGTGTTCAGGCCGGAGATACGCGCCAGCAGCGCGACCGAGGCGGTGTTTACATCCACACCCACCTTGTTCACGCAGTCTTCCACTACTGCATCCAGGCCGCGCGCCAGTTTCAGCTGCGAGACGTCGTGCTGGTACTGGCCGACACCGATGGATTTAGGGTCGATCTTCACCAGCTCTGCCAGCGGGTCTTGCAGGCGGCGAGCAATGGAGACGGCGCCACGGATCGACACGTCGAGGTCCGGGAATTCCTTGGAAGCCAGTTCCGACGCCGAATACACCGACGCGCCGGCCTCGGAGACCATGACCTTGGTCATCTTCATGGCGGGGTACTTTTTGATCAGCTCGGCGGCCAGCTTGTCGGTTTCGCGGCTGGCGGTGCCGTTGCCGATGGCGATCAGGTCCACGGCGTGCTTGGCGCACAGCGCGGCCAGGATGGCGAGGGTCTGGTCCCACTTGTTGTGCGGCACGTGCGGGTACACGGTGGCGTGGTCCAGCAGCTTGCCGGTGGAGTCGACCACCGCCACCTTGCAGCCGGTGCGCAAGCCCGGGTCGAGGCCCAGGGTGGCACGCGGGCCGGCCGGTGCGGCCAGCAGCAGGTCGTGCAGGTTGTGGGCGAAAACGTTGATCGCCTCGGTTTCGGCGCTGTCGCGCAGCTCGCCGAGCAGGTCGGTTTCCAGGTGCGTGTAAAGCTTGACCTTCCAGGTCCAGCGCACGACTTCACCGAGCCACTTGTCCGCAGGACGGTTCTGATTCTGGATACCGAATTGTTGACCGATCATGCCTTCGCACGGGTGCATGGTGCCCGGCAACTCGTCGCCGACTTTGAGTGCGGAGCTGAGAATGCCTTCGTTGCGACCCCGGAAAATTGCGAGTGCGCGGTGCGACGGCATACTCTTGAGCGGTTCGTCGTGTTCGAAATAATCGCGAAACTTGGCGCCTTCTTCCTCTTTGCCGGCGATAACGCGAGCGCTGAGAATGGCTTCCTGCTTGAGGTAGGTGCGCAGTTTTTCCAGCAGGCCGGCGTTTTCGGCGAAACGCTCCATGAGGATGTACTTGGCACCTTCGAGGGCGGCCTTGACGTCGGCGACGCCTTTTTCGGCATCGATAAAGCGTGCGGCTTCGGTTTCCGGGGTCAGCGACGGGTCGTTGAACAGGCCGTCGGCCAACTCGCCCAAACCGGCTTCCAGGGCGATCTGGCCCTTGGTGCGGCGCTTCTGTTTGTAGGGCAGGTAAAGGTCTTCGAGGCGGGTCTTGGTGTCGGCGAGCTTGATGTCGCGTTCCAGCTGCGGGGTCAACTTGCCCTGTTCCTCAATGCTGGCGAGGATGCTGATGCGCCGTTCGTCGAGTTCTCGCAGGTAGCGCAGGCGCTCTTCCAGGTGACGCAGTTGGGTGTCGTCGAGGCTGCCGGTCACTTCTTTACGGTAACGGGCGATGAAAGGCACCGTGGAGCCTTCATCCAATAGCGCGACGGCCGCTTCGACCTGTTGTGGGCGTACACCGAGTTCCTCGGCAATGCGGCTGTTGATGCTGTCCATAAAACCACCTGAAATTCTTGAAAGCAGCTCGCAGGCCCGGAAAACAAGGCGTTGCGAGGCTTGTTGAGCGGCGCCAGCGGCGCCGCTGCCTGGGTCAAAAGGCTGCCTGTTGACCCTCGAAATCGGGAAATTGCTGCCCAGCGCTGAAAAAACGGCTGAGGCTGCAAACAGTAAAGTCTGACAGTGCCCTGCATGAAGGCGCCGCATTATAACCAGCGTTCTGCCCTTGAGGGGTACTGCGCCGGTGGTGTAGGACGCGGGTTCGCTGGCGGTGGAGGAAAAATCTGCTAACAATGCACACGGTGCGTATAACGGCAGCTACGCCATAATGCGCGCCGAGATAAGAGGAGCATCTAATGAGCAGCACTGCACAAACTGCTGAAGGCGAAAAAATTCTCATCGTTGACGACGATCCGGGGCTGAGCAGCCTGCTGGAACGTTTTTTCAACTCCAAGGGCTACCGTGCCCGCGCGGTGCCGAACACCGAGCAGATGGACCGCCTGTTGGGGCGTGAAGTGTTCAACCTGGTCGTACTCGACCTGATGTTGCCCGGCGAAGACGGCCTTACCGCCTGCAAACGCTTGCGCGGTGCGAACAACCAGATCCCCATCATCATGCTGACCGCCAAGGGCGATGAGCTGAGCCGCATCAAGGGCCTGGAACTGGGCGCTGATGACTACCTGGCCAAGCCGTTCAACCCTGACGAGTTGATGGCCCGGGTCAAAGCCGTATTGCGTCGCCAGGCACCGCCGGTACCGGGCGCACCAGGCAGCGAAGACGAGAGCGTCACCTTTGGTGAATACGAGCTGTCACTGGCGACACGCGAGCTTAAGCGTGGCGAAGAAGTGCACATGCTGACCACCGGCGAGTTCGCCGTGCTCAAGGCATTGGTGATGAACGCTCGCCAGCCGCTGACCCGCGACAAGCTGATGAACCTGGCCCGTGGCCGCGAATGGGACGCCCTGGAGCGCTCCATCGACGTGCAGATCTCCCGGTTGCGCCGGATGATCGAGCCGGACCCGGCCAAGCCGCGGTACATCCAGACGGTGTGGGGCGTGGGTTATGTGTTTGTGCCGGATGGCACTGCTACCAAGTGACCGATGACTTGCAGGCGCGGGCATCTCGGCGTTTGACTCCATGAGGGTCGACGGGATGCCCGGCGTCTGCAATTCTGCGAGCGCCGCTCGTTCCTGCAAGGTGTTTAGCTGTCTCCTATGAAAACCCCGTTGTGGTTCCCGCAAAGTTTTTTCTCTCGCACCCTTTGGCTGGTGCTGATCGTCGTGCTGTTTTCCAAGGCACTGACGCTGGTTTACCTGTTGATGAACGAAGACGTGCTGGTAGACCGGCAGTACAGCCACGGCGTGGCGTTGACGTTGCGTGCCTATTGGGCGGCCGACCCCGAGAACCGCGAGAAAATCGCCAAGGCCGCCACCCTGGTTCGTGTGGCGGGCGCGGGCGTGCCGGAGGGCGAGCAGCATTGGCCCTACAGCGAGATCTACCAACGGCAGATGCAGGCTGAGCTGGGTGAAGACACCGAAGTGCGGCTGCGTATGCATGTGTCGCCCGCTTTGTGGGTGCGTGCGCCGAGCCTGGGGCAGGATTGGCTGAAAGTGCCGTTATACCCGCACCCGTTGCGGGGGCAGAAGATCTGGAACGTGCTGGGCTGGTTCCTGGCCATCGGCTTGCTTTCGACGGCGTCCGCGTGGATTTTCGTGCGTCAGCTTAACCAGCCGCTTAAACGCCTGGTATTTGCCGCGCGCCAACTGGGGCAGGGGCGCAGCGTACGCCTGCCGATCAGCGATACGCCCAGTGAGATGACCGAGGTGTACGGTGCCTTCAACCAGATGGCGGAGGATGTCGAACAGGCCGGGCGCGAACGCGAGCTGATGCTGGCGGGCGTATCCCATGACTTGCGCACGCCGCTGACGCGTTTGCGGCTGTCTCTGGAGTTGATGGGCAACCATAACGACCTGACCGACGACATGGTGCGCGACATCGAGGACATGGACGCGATTCTCGACCAGTTCCTGGCGTTTATCCGCGATGGCCGTGATGAGGTGGTGGAAGAGGTCGATCTCACGGACCTGGTGCGTGAGGTGGTGGCGCCCTACAACCAGAATGGTGAACAGGTGCGTATGCGCCTGGAGCCGATCCAGCCGTTTGCATTGCGTCGGGTGTCGATGAAGCGCCTGTTGAACAACCTAATCGGCAACGCCCTGCATCACGCGGGTTCAGATGTGGAAGTGGCCGCGTATGTGTCCGGTGACAGCACTGCGCCCTATGTGGTGTTGAGTGTGATGGACCGTGGCACGGGCATCGACCCGGCGGAGCTGGAAGGCATTTTCAACCCGTTCACCCGTGGCGACCGTGCGCGGGGCGGCAAAGGTACGGGGCTGGGGCTGGCGATTGTGCGGCGAATTGCTTCGATGCATGGCGGCAATGTTGAGTTGCGTAACCGCGAAGAGGGCGGCCTGGAAGCGCGGGTGCGCTTGCCGCTGGGCTTGATGTTGCCAAGGGATGCGGTCTAACAAACAACATAGATCAAATGTGGGAGCGGGCTTGCTCGCGAAGGCGATGTGTCAGTCAACAGGTGTACCGACTGATCCGGCGCTTTCGCGAGCAAGCCCGCTCCCACATTGGTTTTGCAGTGTACCAAGGCTTGCTGCGTATCAGCCCTTGCCCTTGGTCCGGGTCATATTCGGCCCACCATTCTTCTCCAGATGCTGAATGATGATCCCCGCCACATCCTTGCCGGTGGTGGTCTCGATCCCTTCAAGCCCCGGTGATGAATTCACCTCCATCACCAGCGGGCCATGGTTGGAGCGCAGGATATCCACGCCCGCCACTGCCAGGCCCATCACTTTGGCGGCCCGTAGTGCAGTCATGCGTTCTTCCGGGGTGATCTTGATCAGGCTGGCACTGCCGCCACGGTGCAGGTTGGAGCGGAACTCCCCTGGCTTGGCCTGGCGTTTCATGGCGGCAATCACCTTGTCGCCAACCACGAAGCAGCGGATATCCGCACCGCCGGCTTCCTTGATGTATTCCTGCACCATGATGTTCTGCTTGAGGCCCATGAACGCCTCGATCACCGACTCGGCGGCAGTTGCCGTCTCACACAGCACCACGCCGATACCTTGGGTGCCTTCGAGTACCTTGATCACCAGCGGCGCACCGTTGACCATCTCGATCAGGTCGGGGATGTCATCGGGGGAGTGGGCAAAGCCGGTCACCGGCAGGCCGATTCCCCGGCGTGACAGCAGTTGCAGGGAGCGCAGCTTGTCCCGCGAGCGGGCAATGGCCACCGATTCGTTGAGCGGGAACACGCCCATCATTTCAAACTGGCGCAACACCGCGCAGCCGTAGAACGTCACCGAAGCACCGATCCGCGGGATCACCGCGTCAAAGCCTTCCAGCGGCTTGCCTCGGTAGTGGATCTGCGGCTTGTGGCTGGCAATGTTCATATAGGCACGCAACGTGTCGATCACCACCATTTCATGGCCACGTTCAGTGCCGGCCTCGACCAGGCGGCGGGTGGAATACAGACGCGGGTTTCGCGACAGCACAGCAATCTTCATGCAGCACCTGGGGCAGAAATAGTAGAGACCGGGAACACCGGCTTGTCTTGAACGTACTTGACGCCGGGGTTGACCACCAACTGGCCGTCAATCAGCGCCTTGGAACCCAGCAACAGGCGGTAACGCATGGCCTTGCGGCAGGCCAGGGTGAATTCCACCCGCCATACTCGGTCACCCAGTGCCAGGGTGGTGCTGATTACATACCGCACCTGCGCGTGGCCGTTTGAGCTCTTGATGGTTTTCATCGTCACCAGCGGCGCTTCGCAGCGACGATGACGCAGTTGCACCACGCTGCCCAGGTGCGCGGTAAAGCGCACCCACTTCTCACCGTCGCGCTCAAAGGGCTCGATATCGGTGGCGTGCAGGCTCGAGGTGCTGGCACCGGTGTCGATCTTCGCGCGCAGGCCGGCCACTCCCAGGTCTGGAAGGGCCACCCACTCGCGCAGACCCACAACGGTCAAATGGTCAAATGTCTTCAATATGGGTAACCGGTCAGTTCGCCCAGGCCTGGGGTGAAACCTCGGCCAAGGCTTTAAACGCAGGCTTGGCGAACCAGTAGCCCTGCATCAGAAATATTCCGCAGTTGGACAGGAAGTCACGCTCGCCGGCACTTTCGATACCTTCAGCAATGACAGTAATCCCCAACTGCTCACAGATTGTGACAATCCCCTGGACAATTACCTGCCGGACACGATCCTGGTCGACATCGCGAATCAGCGCCATGTCGAGTTTGATCAAGTCGGGTTGGAAATCGGCCAGCAGGTTCAGCCCCGAATAGCCGGCACCGAAGTCGTCGATGGCGGTCTTGAAGCCGAATTCGCGGTATTCACGCAGAATATTGGTCAAATGGCGATAGTTATCTACATGCTCGTTTTCCAGCGTTTCGAAAATCAACCGATCCAGCGGGAAATTATGCGCGCGGGCCGCCTCCAGCGTGCTGCGAATGCACAACTCCGGCCGGTACACCGCATTGGGCATGAAGTTGATCGAAAGATAGCTTTGCATTCCCAAGGCGGCGGCCCCCGCAATCGCCTGAGTACGGCAGCGTTGGTCAAAGCGATAACGGTTGCTGTCGTTGACCTGCTCCAGCACCGACAACGCCCCTTCACCGTGAGTGCCGCGCACCAATGCTTCGTGGGCAAAAATCGACCGGTCGCGAAGGTCTACGATAGGCTGGTAGGCGAAGGAAAAATCGAAACCCAAGGCTTCGCTTTGCTGGCAACCTACGCAACGCTGGTGGGGCGAGGTGAGTGAGGTGGGAAAGTCGGTCACAGCGTATCCTCGCGAAAACAGGGGGTGTCTGGCGTATCTTAGGTGAGGCTTGGGATTTATGCGTTGAAGAGGTTCAACGGTAAAGTTGCGACATTTTTCAGAGCGAGGAATTCAAGTGGCTCAAAAGCAGGAAGAGGAAGAAAAGGTCCGTTTGGACAAGTGGCTGTGGGCCGCGCGTTTTTACAAAACCCGTGCCCTGGCCAAGGCGGCCATCGAGAGCGGCAAGGTGCACCATCGCGGCGAGCGCTGCAAGCCGGGCAAGGAACCGCGCGTCGGAGACGAGTTGCAGATTCGCACCGGGTTTGACGAAAAGACTGTGGTGGTGCAGGCGCTGTCCGTCGTGCGTCGTGGCGCGCCTGAGGCGCAGGCGTTGTATGCCGAAACCGAAGCCAGTATCGCCAAGCGCGAAAACGCTGCGGCTATGCGTAAGGCCGGCGCAACCGGCATGACCACCGATGGCAAGCCGAGCAAGAAGCAGCGTCGCGATTTGTTCAAGTTTCGCGGCAGTGGCAATGATGATTGACACGGATCTCCCTTTAAAAGGAAATCGAAAATGTGGGAGCAGGCAAGCCAGCTCCCACATTAGGACCGCGGTGTTACGCGGTTGTACGCATAACACTTAAGCGCCCTATGACTGGCAGCTTGCCGAGCAACCCGAAAACCGGCGCCGTCACCCGCATCAGCAACCCGGACACCTTCGCCGCAAACGGCGTGTAATACCCCCAACCCAACGCCAACAACGCCAGCAACACCCCGCCGATGTAATCGTCCTGGCCCCAATGCGCGCCCGCCACCAGCCTTGGCATCATGAACAACAGCGCCAAGCCCCAGATCACTACCACCTGGGTGAAACGCTGGGAAAACACCGTCATGAACATGCCCCAGATCAGCAGCACCGACGCATGATCGCCCGGGAAACTCTGGCTGGAACGGTCCTTCAGTTCCCAGGTTTTCTCCAGTCCCGGGAAATAATCACTCATATGAATCGCGCCGCTGATCACCATCGACGGGCTGCTGTGCTGCCAGCCCATTTGCGCCGTGAGCTTGGAAAACAGCATGCGGATAAACAGCAACAGCAGCAGAATGCTGAGGAAACCAAAGAACGCCTGGCGCACCTGGATGGCGTTGAACACCCAGTCACCGCGAATCAGCAGCGTCAACAAAATCACCCCGACCACGGCATCGAACGGTCGCAAACTGGCCACTGCCCACACATGCAACCACGTCGAATGACTTGCCAGTGGGTCATTGAGCAGATGAAACAGCCATTCGTCGAAAACCACACACAGCATCTGTCCCGTGGGCCACAGCCAAAAACACAGCAGCCCGATAGCGACTAGATTGCACAAGGCCAACCTCCCGAGGTTCCACCTGGCTTGGAACAAACCCGGATTGTTCATAAACTGTCCCTCTTCGCTCTGTAAAAACGCACCAAAAAGGTGCCAAAGCGTTTAATTCTATAAACCTTGTAACCAATTTGTCATCAATTCAGATACCCAGACCTATGACTGATCTACCGGATACCGACTTCACCCAACGCTTTATCTTCGATGAGAACGACGCCCGCGGCGAACTGGTCTCGCTGGAGCGCAGCTATGCCGAAGTCCTCGCCAAGCACCCCTATCCGGAGCCGGTCGCGCAACTGCTCGGTGAGCTGATGGCGGCGGCCTCGCTGCTGGTAGGCACCATGAAGTTCGACGGTTTGCTGATTTTGCAGGCCCGTTCCGAAGGCCCGGTGCCGATGTTGATGATCGAGTGCTCCAGCGAGCGCGAAATCCGTGGCCTGGCCCGTTACGAGGCTGACCAGATCGCGCCGGATGCAACCTTGTCTGACCTGATGGCGAACGGCGTGCTGGCGATCACCGTCGACCCCACCGAAGGCCGGCGTTACCAGGGCATCGTCGACCTCGATGGCGAAACTCTTTCGGACTGCTTCACCAACTATTTCGTGATGTCCCAGCAGGTCGGCACCAAATTCTGGCTCAACGCGGACGGCAAGCGCGCCCGTGGCCTGCTGCTGCAGCAACTGCCGGCCGACCGCATCAAGGACGACGATGAGCGCACCGACAGCTGGCGCAAACTGACCGCCCTGGCCGGTACCCTGACGGCTGAAGAACTGCTGGGCCTGGACAACGAAACCATTCTGCATCGCCTCTACCACGAAGAGGCCGTGCGCCTGTTCGACGCCCAGGGCCTGCGCTTCCGTTGCAGTTGCTCGCGTGAGCGCTCCGCCAACGCCTTGGTAAGCCTGGGCCTGGAAGATGCGCAGCAATTGGTGGTGGAACATGGCGGCAATATCGAGATCGACTGCCAGTTCTGCAACCAGCGCTACCTTTTCGATGCGGCCGATGTCACCCAATTATTCGCCGGTGCAGGCATCGACACCCCTTCCGATACCCGCCACTAAAACGTTTAAGCACAGGTAAATCACCTGACAAACGCCGGATTAGCGCAGTTCTGACGGGAGGGCCCTACTCTTTTTGGGCTTTTCTGGCATAATCCGGCCCACTTTTTTCGCGGTAGTAGTGCGCAACTTTCTACTACAAAACGTTTGGAGCACTCGGCCATAGGCCGACGGGGAACCTCATGACGCAAGCCAATAACGCCGTATACACCGATCTGAGTGTTGACGATCTGGTCAAAGAAGCCCTGCAGCGCGGTGAAGGCGTGCTTGCCGATACTGGCGCGCTGGTCGTAGAAACCGGTCACCGCACCGGTCGTTCGCCGGTTGACCGTTTCATCGTTGAAGAGCCTTCCACCCAGGACGCAATTGCCTGGGGCCCGATCAACCGCAAGTTCCCGGCCGACAAGTTCGATGCCCTGTGGGCTCGCGTCGAGGCATTCAACAACGCGCAAGAGCATTTCGTTTCCCATGTTCACGTAGGGGCTGCAGAAGACCACTACCTGGCCGTGAAAATGACCACCCAGACTGCCTGGCAGAACCTGTTCGGTCGTTGCCTGTTCATCAACCCTGCCCAGTACAACCCGGCCGGCCGTGATGAGTGGCAAGTGCTGAACGTCGCCAACTTCGAATGCGTGCCAGAGCGTGACGGCACCAACTCCGACGGTTGCGTGATCCTCAACTTCGCCCAGAAGAAAGTGCTGATCGCCGGTATGCGTTACGCCGGTGAAATGAAAAAAGCCATGTTCTCGGTGCAAAACTTCCTGCTGCCGGCCGCCGACGTGCTGCCAATGCACTGCGCCGCCAACATCGGCGAAGCAGGCGATGTGACCCTGTTCTTCGGTCTGTCGGGCACCGGTAAAACCACCCTGTCGGCCGACGAAAGCCGTTACCTGATCGGTGACGACGAACACGGCTGGGGCGAAGGCGTGGTGTTCAACATCGAAGGCGGTTGCTATGCCAAGTGCATCGACCTGTCCGAGAAGAACGAGCCGGTAATCTGGAAAGCCATCAAGCACGGCACCGTGCTCGAAAACGTGGTGATCGACGATGCCAAGCACGCCGACTACACCAACGTCAGCCTGACCCAGAACAGCCGCGCCGCCTACCCGCTGGAGCACGTTGCCAAGCGTTCCGAGAAGAACCTGGGCGGCGAGCCAAACGCTGTGATCTTCCTGACCTGCGACCTGACCGGCGTACTGCCGCCCGTGTCGATCCTCAGCGAAGAACAAGCGGCCTACCACTTCCTGTCCGGCTACACCGCACTGGTGGGCTCGACCGAAATGGGTTCGGGCAGCGGCATCAAGTCGACCTTCTCCACCTGCTTCGGCGCGCCGTTCTTCCCACGCCCGGCCGGTGAATACGCCGAGCTGCTGATCAAGCGCGTGCGCGGCTTCGGCTCCAAGGTCTACCTGGTTAACACCGGCTGGACCGGCGGCGGCTACGGCGTCGGCAAGCGCTTCAACATCCCGACCACTCGCGGCGTGATCGCAGCGATCCAGAGCGGCGCGTTGATCGGTGCAGAAACCGAACACCTCGACACCATTAACCTCGACGTGCCTTTGGCCGTACCGGGCGTTGATACCGGCCTGTTGAACCCACGTAACACCTGGGCTGACAAGGCTGCCTACGACGAAGCGGCGAAAGCGCTGGCTGGTCTGTTCATCGAGAACTTCAAGAAGTTTGAAGTGAGCGATGCGATCAAGGCGGCCGGGCCTAAGTTGTAAGGTTCGGTTGTTGTGAAAAAGCCGCCCTTCGGGGCGGCTTTTTTGTGGCCGAAAGGTTAGATGGCGATATGCAAAACCACTGCGCCGACCAGCACTAACACAACCCCCAGCACCTGCACTGCCGACAACCGCTCCCTGAAAAACACAAACCCCAAAATCGCCGCAATCCCCCCCGACAACGTACTGATCACCGTCACCACCGAAACCGAGCCCGCCATCGCGCCCCACGAAAACGCCGAGAACCCGCCGAGGTTCATCAGGCTTGCACCGGTCAAGGCGGCGCAGTTTTTCAGCGGCGGGATTTTCAGGCCGTCCTTGATCTTCAGCACCATCACCACCAGCACGCACAGGCCCACCAGGTAACCCAGCCACAGCATGGTGATCGGCCCCAACGCCGGCAGCGTGTAGCGGCCTTGCAACCAGAAACTGGTGCCGTACAGCAAGGCGGCGAGCATGGCGTAGGCGATGGACTGGCGCGGGTTGTTGTGGGGCGTGCCGTTGTCCTTGTGGATGCTGGAAAGGATCACGCCGATTACGCAGAGAGCGATGCAACCGAGTTGGATCAGGTTGATGTGTTCGCCGCTGGCCCAGGACAGCAGGGTGGTGACTACGCCGTAAGAGGTCACCAATGGCGCGACGATAGCGGCTTTGCCCAGAGCGAAGGCCTTGGACAGCGCCAGCGCCCCGGAGACGGTGAGCAGGGCGGCGGTGATGCCCAGGAGCCAGACGCTCAACGGGGCATTCAGGGATTTGAACAGGAAGGCCGGGAAGATCACCAGCAGCAGGGTCATGATCAAAAAGCCAAGGGCCTGGCCGAAATACACCGCGCGTTTAACGCCCACGGCCCGGGCGTTGAGGCCCACGAGAAAATCCGTACCGCCCCAGAGCAGAGCGGCCAGCAGGCCCATTATTACGTCCATGTAAGGTCCTTGTTGTTGGCTCAAATCGCCAGATTAACGCATAACCCCTGTGGGAGCGGGCTTGCTCGCGAAAGCGGTAGATCAGTGAGAAATACTCTACCTGACACACCGCTTTCGCGAGCAAGCCCGCTCCCATATTTGATACTCGGTGATCTTGGGATCAGCTCAGGTTTTCCAGGGTTTGCGTGTCCCAGCTATGGGTCTTGATCGCCAGGTAGAGCATGCCGATGGTCAGCGGCACCTTGTCGCCGCGCCCTTTGGCGCGGCGCTTGAGGAACACATCGAATACCGGCGGTTTGAAGTAACGATAAGCATCGTAGTCGCCCAAGTCGAGGGCAAACTCTTGTTCCATCGAGTCCATCAATTGCTTGGCCTCGGCGCCGTCGCAGCCCAGCTCAAGGTTGATCGAGGTTTCGAGGCGAAGGGTCTTGTGCTTCGGCAGGCCGATTTCTTCGTGCAGCAATTGCAGGAGTTGCTGCATCACGGGGTCTTCGGGGAAGTTGGGGGCCAGGTTCATGGTGGGGGCACGCAGAAGTGGGTGAGGGGGAGGGTTGCGTTGGCGACGGAATTTGTTTCGGGTGATGAAGAGTGCCAAGCCTATCAAGAATACGAAGATAGGGAGCAAGGGCATTCTAAGGATTACTGCCATGTAGGGTAATAAGAACGTCAATGCCAGGCCGGTTACGAGGCACGTGATTGCAAGGCGTTTTCTCAGAATAGAGTAAGTGATCTGGTAATGCAGTAAAAGGTAAAAACCAAAGAAACAGGCTAGTTGCAGGACGATATTCATGACTCTTGAAATCTCCTTGCTTCGAGTGCCCGTGTGTTCCAGCGTTTGGCTTTGACGGCCTGGTAGAGCATGTCGATGGTGAGCGGGATTTTGCCTTTGCTGCCTCTGTCCACATGTCTCAAATACATGTCAAAGCCTCGACGCTTGAAATAGCGATTGCTCCTGTAGTCTCCGAACCCCATGCCGAAATCTTGCTTCAGTGCTGCCATCAATTTTCTAGCCTCAGAGCTGCTGCATCCGAGATCATGATTTATTGAAGTGCTGAGGCTGAGAGCTTGATGTTTGGGCAGGCCCACGTCTTCATTCACAAGCTGCAGAAGGTGACGCATGACGGGGTCGTCGGGAAAGTCGGCTGCCAGGTTAAGTGTGGGGGCGACGAGCAATGGGTGAGAGGACCTGATTCGGCTATAACGGTGCCGATCCAGATATAGGCCCGAGCCTAATAGCAACGCACCTATAGGCAGGCTTGGGAGTCGGACTTCCTGTGCCCAGTAAGGGAGCCATATTGCGCAGATCAGGCCCACAGCGAACAGTAATAAACCGACATATTTTCTAAGGTTTTTGGACCTCATTTTGTTGTCCAGGACAACGCTCACCACGATAAAAATGATCCATTGGACGTATTCCATCAACGTCTCCCTCCTCCCTGAAATTGAATGACCATTGCAGACATTGAGCGCTGAGGACCTGTTCCTCCGTCTACCTGAGCTTCACTTCCGACGATCACATCACCTGCGTGATAACTGCGAATGATGTTTTTGGTGAATAGACCCACTGTGACGCCGACAACGCGTGCTACAGGTTTCGAAAGCGGGTGAAGGGGAACGCTGAAGGCCCCAGCCAGTAGCAAGGTGACGATGGTCCCGCGTTCGTTAAGCAGTTCAGCTTGTTGTCGGGCCAGTGGCTTGGAGATCGCGACTGTCATCTTGCAAGGCAAATCTCGGGCGAACATCTTTTCGTAGAGATCCACCAGTTGATAGCGCACTTCGTTTGCCGAAGTACCAGCTTCCAGCAAGCAGAGGTTTGTCAAAGCGTGCTTGTGGGTGGGTAAAACGGTAAGGCGAATCACCGTGAAGGTGACGCCGTAATGGCCGATGTATTGAGTCCTTTCGATATTCACGGGTTTTTGCCGGGACAGTTGAGAGGTCACCAGTTTCGGTCATATGAAGGGAGGTTATGTAGAGGGTGAGATAGCTGTTTTAAGCAGTTTGGGAAGAGGACTACACGGGGTTTGTCTGCTTCCCACAAAGCTTTCCGGCATTTGCGATTTGACAGTGATTTTTTTGGCAACACCCAGCCAATGTGGGAGCCGGGCTTGCCCGCGATGGCGGTGTGTCAGGCAGGGAAATATTGCCTGACACACCGCCATCGCGGGCAAGCCCGACCCCACAGGTTTAGCTCAGTGGTTGGCTTGGTTGGGGCTGCGTGTCGACTGCCGGTTGCAGTTGGACGTGCTGCGCTGCTTCCAGCAGATCACAGCCATCCTGCACCAGCAGATACAGGGCATTGATGATGTGGGAAATGTCTTTAAGGTCGGCGTGTTCGTAGGTCAGGCAGGTGAAGGTTTCCAGCAAGTCAGTGGCAGCGCGGATGCGCTGGTGTGCGGCGCACTGGATGTCTTCGGCGGCGGCTTCGGTGTCGATGACGAGAGGGTGGGTGTCGGTGAAGTTGGTGCGTAGCTGACGATAGCGATCCATCGTTTCAGGTATTTGCATTTGAAGGTACTCGGTTTGCTGTTAGGTAACCGACATCACCGTGGCCAAACGGTGGGTGGCGGACTGTGCGCAGGTTGGCCAGCCGGAAACAGCAATCCGGCACGTCCGAAGACGTCCCACACACAGCCGCCATAACAGTGCTTTACGAGACGATAGACGTTCGCAAAGCATGTAGTGGCACTTATGTGCGCTGTTTTCGAGTGACCAAACCCGATCGCTGACTTGGCAGCGATGGGCCAAACCTTAGAAGTGGGCGTTATTTCGAGCAATAAACAGATGGTTTAAGTAGTGGTGCTCAGATCGTTCCCACGCTCCTGCGTGGGAATGCCTCCCGTGACGCTCTGCGTCACCACTGCCGAAGGGTAAAGCCGGGCGCGAATGGCGGGACGCGGAGCGTCCCAGGCGGCATTCCCACGCAGAGCGTGAGGAACGATCAGTCAGAACCGCTTCGTGGACTGGTAATCGCCAAGCCTACAGACGCGAAGCCGCATCAAGGTCCATCAGCCCACGTCCGTAGGCTTTAGATCGTTCCCACGCTCCTGCGTGGGAATGCCTCCCGTGACGCTCTGCGTCACCACTGCCGAAGGGTAAGCCGGGCGCGGATGGCGGGACGCGGAGCGTCCCGGGCGGCATTCCCACGCAGAGCGTGAGGAACGATCAGGTGGGCCGGTAATCGCCAAGCCTACAGACGCGAAGCCGCATCCAGGTCCATCAACCCGCGTCCGTAGGCTTCGCTGTTGGCATAGATGCCCGTCCGATTGGCGGTGCTGAGCAAGCGTTCGCGAACCTGCTGCGGGGTCATTTCGGGAAAGCGGCTCTGCAATGCCGCCAGGGCGCCGCTGACCAACGCGGCGGCCGGGGAAGTTCCAGCGGTCGGCCCATAGCTGCCATCTTTCTGTGTCGTCAGCAGGCCCGCTCCGCCATCGCCGCCCGGTACGGCAATACACCAGCGCGCAGCAAGCCCGCAGTAGTTGGACTTGAGGTTGATCGCGCTACCATCATTTTTGAGGGCCATGACGGCGATCCAGCCTTTTTCCAGTTCCGGCACCAAGGCAGGCAGGCCGGGTTCGGCAAGAGGCTCGCGTTTGACCTCGTTGCCGGTGGAGAACACAAAGACCGCGCCTTCAGCCACCAGGTGTTTGGCCGCCTCCAGTGAGTCGCCCATCAGGCGTTCATAGATCGGCACTTCATTGGTGTTGGCTTCAATGGGGTTTGCCCAGGAGTTACTGAAAAAGCGTGCGCCTTGGGCATGTGCCAGGCGCCACCCCTGGGCAATTTCGCTGTCGAAGTAGAACGGCTCCTTATCGTCGCCGAAGCGCATGGGGATCAACTGGGCGTTAAAGGCGATCCCGTGCATGCCTTGAGCGTTCTTGTTGGCGGCGAGAATACCGGCCATTTGTGTGCCGTGGCCTTTGATGTCGACGGTGCCTGGCTGTTGGCGAACAAAGTCGTAACCGATGTCGGCCAAGCGCCCTTGGAACTCAGGTAATTCACTGTTGAGGCCTGAGTCTATCAGCGCCACTTTCACGCCTTGGCCAGTGCCGCCACGCGCATAGAGGGTGGATGCCTTGACGATGGGCAATGCATTTGCGGCGAAGTATTCAGGCGTTTCAAAGCCACGCACGGCCAATTGCTCGGAAGTGGGTTTTGGCGTCGCTGCACAGCCCATCACCAGCAAGGGCAATGCGAGAAGCAAAGAAAACGATGGCATGCGAGACATTCACGACTCCTTGTCGGGGCTTGTAATCAAGCGTGCTACTGTCTGCATTTTTGCGCGGGCTTGCTGGTTTTCTCTGTATCAGTTTGTAGCGTTTATCCCCGACCGTTTACCGATCGCTGGTCTATGTTTTTGACTCGTTCAGCGGTCAACGGAGTGACAGCTTATGCACAACACCCTCCAGCAGGTCTTTGGTTATCCACAGTTTCGTTTGGGCCAGGAAGAAGCGGTCAGCGCAGTGCTGGCCGGTCGTTCGGCGGCCGCGATTTTTCCTACCGGGTCGGGCAAGTCCCTGTGTTATCAGCTGTCGGCGGTGCTATTGCCGCACCTGACGCTGGTGGTGTCGCCGCTGTTGGCGCTGATGCAGGACCAGTTGGGTTTCCTGCAGCGCCATGGCATTTCTGCTGGCAGTATCGATTCGGCGCAGAGCCGTGAAGACGCCAATGAGGTGATGGCCCGTGCGCGTTCGGGGGAGTTGAAGATTTTGATGATTTCCGTGGAGCGCTTGAAGAACGAGCGCTTCCGTAACTTCCTGCAAAGCGTGCAGATTTCCTTGTTGGTGGTGGATGAGGCGCACTGTATTTCCGAATGGGGCCACAACTTCCGTCCGGACTATTTGAAGCTGCCGGACTACCAGCGCCAGTTCAATATCCCACAAGCGCTGCTGCTGACGGCTACAGCCACGCCCAAGGTGATTGCCGACATGCAGGCCAAGTTCGCCATTGCGCCGGATGACGTGATCACCACGGGCTTCTACCGGCCGAACCTGAACTTGCTGGTAGAGCCGGTGAGTGGTCACGACAAGCGTCGGCGCCTGGTCGAGTGGATGAGCGCGCGGGCCAATCAGCCAAGCATCGTTTACGTCACGTTGCAAAAAACTGCTGAGCAGATTGCCGAGCACCTGAATCGCAATGGCATTCAGGCCGAGGCGTACCACGCCGGGTTGCCCCACGATAAACGTGAAGGCATCCAGCAGCGCTTTATGGGCGGGCGCTCCAACTGCATCGTTGCCACCATCGCGTTCGGCATGGGCATCGACAAGAGTGACATCCGCAACGTGGTGCACTTCGACCTGCCCAAATCCATCGAGAACTACAGCCAGGAAATCGGCCGCGCCGGGCGTGACGGGCAGCCGTCCGACTGCCTGGTGCTGGCCAACCGTGACAGCCTCAATGTGCTGGAAAATTTTGTATATGGCGACACGCCGGAGCAGGAGGGCATTCGCCGTGTGCTGGAGGCGTTGCAAGCGGCGCGAAGCGAGGGCCAGTGGGAGTTCCTGCTGAGGTCGCTGTCGGACCACAGCAACATCCGCGAGCTGCCGCTCAAGACGCTGTTGGTGCAGTTGGAACTCAAGGGCGTGATCGCGCCGCGCTATGCGTTTTACGCCGAATACCGCTTCAAATACCTGATTGAGCCCGAGGCGTTGCTGGCGCGGTTTTCCGGCGAGCGGCAGCAGTTTGTCGCGGCGATCATCCAGGTATGTAAACGCGCCAAAACCTGGGCGACGGTGGATTTCGATGCGCTGTACCAACAGCACAATGCCGAGCGCAGCCGCGTGGTGAAGGCGCTGGATTACTTCCAGGAACAGGGCCTGATCGAGCTGGAAAGCAAGCAGATGACCGAGGTCTACAGCCTGCTCGATACCGACTTTGATCCACAGGCGCTGAGCGCCGAGTTATACACAGGCTTCAAGCACCATGAAGTGACGGAAGTGGCGCGGATCCACGCCATGCTCGATCTTTTTGCGACCGAGCAGTGCCTGGGGCAGCGTCTGGCCAAGTACTTTGGTGATGAAAATGCCCCTCAACGCTGCGGGCATTGTTCGGTATGCCACGGCCACGTCGCACATTTACCGCCGCCACCGAGTCTGCCGCCACTTGTGGATAAAAACTTTATGGGGCTGTGCGGCGATTTTATCCACAGGCATCATGAACACACCACGAACTTGCCAGAAGCGGAACGGCTGACGCGGTTTCTCGGTGGTATCAGCGTACCGTTGTTTACCAAGATGAAGGCGCGGGGCATACCGGGTTTTGCTGCGCTGGAGGATTACCCTTACGCCGAGGTGCGTGAGTGGGCGCAAGCCCATCTGAATGACCTGTAAACCCACTTTCCAGAGAGCCGCCCATGCCTGACTCAATGCCGCAACGCGCTGACTACCGTCATTTCCAGCCGATCATCACGCGTTGGCACGACAATGACGTGTATGGCCATGTGAACAACGTCACCTACTACAGCTTTTTCGACACGGCGGTGAATACCTACCTGATTGAAGAAGGTGGGCTGGATATTCATGACGGTGAAGTGGTGGGGTTTGTGGTGAGTTCGGCGTGCGATTATTTCGCTTCGATTGCGTTTCCGGATCGGCTGGATATCGGCCTGCGGGTGGGCAAACTGGGTAACAGCTCGGTGCAATATGAGTTGGCGGTGTTCAAGGCCGGCGAGAATGAAGCCTGTGCGGCGGGGCGCTTTGTGCATGTGTTTGTCGACAGGGCGTCGAACCAGCCGGTGGCGATTGCGGGGAAGTTGCGCGAGGCGTTGGAGCGGTTGGTGGTATGACCTGGCCTTGGCAGACACCCTGAACCTAATGTGGGAGCGGGCTTGCTCGCGAAAGCGGTGTGTCAGCCAGCAAATTAGTTGACTGACAGTCCGCCTTCGCGAGCAAGCCCGCTCCCACATGGGTCTAGCTGCGTTCTTTAGGCCTTACCGATGACGGTAGTGATGCTTGTTCTTGCGATGCCCATAGGCATGCCCGCGTCCACGGTGGTCATCTCGGTCGTAACGACGGTTGTCACGCCCGCGGTAGCGGCGGTCGTCGTCATCGCTCTTGTTGCCCATGTAGTTGCCCAGCGCGCCGCCTGCACCACCGCCGGCTGCTGAGCCGACCAGTGCGCCGGTGCTGCCGCCCATGCTGCGGCCCACGACGTTGCCGCCGGCTGCGCCCAGTGCGCCACCAATGGCGGCTTCGCCACGGCTGCGTCTATCGGCACCCACCGCACTGCCGCCTGCGCCACCCAAGGCTGCGCCGATGGTGGAACCGGTGTTGCCGCCCAACTGCTGGCCGACAACCGAACCTAGAACCCCGCCCAATGCGCCGCCCACACCGGCTTCGGTGGTGCCACCGGCCATGGCTGCGCCACTGACCAGGCCAAGGGACAACAAGAGAATCGAGGAGAACTTCATAGAGAGACCTCAAGAGGATGACGGCGCGATCCTGAGGTTGTATCGAGGCGCTGACAATCGAAAACCGACCGGCGGTACAGGTTGTATACAATTTGCTAAGTTGCTGTTTTGTATAAGGAACTTAAGTCTGTTTTGTGAGTCTTTAGCTACTTCGGAAGGGCCGCTTTTATGCAAAAGCGGCTTTTTTTGTGCCTGTTGAAAGGGGACGCAGAGCGTCCAGGGCGGCGTTCCCACGCAGAGCGTGGGAACGATCGGCTTAGGCTGAGCGGGCCATGATCAAGCCACTGTCGCTCGCCGCTTCCAGGCAAATCGCGACGAACTTCGACGTCGGCGTATGGCTGCCATCCCCGGTGCTTTCCAGCGGCACCAGCGGGTTCACTTCCGGGTAGTACGCCGCCGCCTGGCCCGCCGGAATATCAAACGCCAGCAAGGTGAAGCCCTTCACGCGGCGTTCGCGGCCATCTTCCCACAGCGACACGATGTCAGCCTTCTGCCCCGGCTTGAAGCCCAGGCGGATGATGTCGGCTTCGTTGACGAACAGCACGTCACGCTGGCCTTTTACCCCACGGTAGCGGTCGTCCAGGCCGTAAATAGTGGTGTTGTACTGATCGTGGGAGCGCATCGACTGCATGATCAGGTCCGGCACCCGGCCTGTGGCGTGGGTGCGTTCGTGGATCAGGTCTTTGGGCAGCACGTTCGGGCGGAAATTGGCGCGGCCCGACGGCGTGTTCCAGCGGCGTGCGCCGGCGGAGTTGCCCAGGTAGAAACCGCCTGGGTGCTTGATACGCTCGTTGAAGTCCTTGAAGCCTGGAATGGTGTCGGCGATCAGGTCGCGGATGCGCCCGTAGTCAGCCACCAGCCAGTTCCAGTCCACCGGCTTGCTGCCCAGCGTGGCGGCGGCAATCCCGGCCAGAATCGCCGGCTCGGACTTCATCAGCTTCGACAGCGGCTGCAGTTGGCCATTGGAGCCGTGCACCATGCTGAACGAGTCTTCCACTGTCACCGCTTGCGGGCCGTCGGCCTGGATGTCGATGTCGGTACGGCCCAGGCACGGCAGAATCAGCGCGTCTTTGCCGTGCATCAGGTGGCTGCGGTTGAGTTTGGTGCTGATCTGCACGGTCAGGTCGCAGCTACGCAGCGCTTCGAAGGTGCGCGGGCTGTCTGGCGTGGCTTGGGCGAAGTTGCCGCCCAGGCCGATAAACACCTTGGAGCGGCCTTCGAGCATGGCGTGGATCGCTTCGACCACGTTGTGGCCGTTGGTACGCGGCACCTGGAACTGAAAGCGACGCTCCAGCGCATCCAAAAACGCCACCGGCGGGCGTTCGTTGATGCCCATGGTGCGGTCGCCCTGCACGTTACTGTGGCCGCGCACCGGGCACAGGCCGGCGCCTGGGCGGCCGATGTTGCCGCGCAGCAGCATCAGGTTGGCGATTTCCTGGATGGTCGGCACCGAATGGCGATGCTGAGTGATGCCCATCGCCCAGCACATGATCACGTTTTTGCCTTTGGCGTACATGCGCGCCGCTTGCTCGATCTCGACCAGGCTGAGGCCGGACTGCGCGACGATTTCATCCCACGAGGTGTCGTCGATCTGGCCCAGGTACTCCAGCACATTGACGCTGTGTTCATTGAGGAAATCGTGGTCGAACACCGCTTCCTTGCCTTCGGCCTGGGCCTGACGCTCCCACAGCAGCAGGAACTTGGCCATGCCGCGCAGGATGGCCATGTCGCCACCCAGCGCCGGGCGGAAGTACGCGGTGTTGGTGGGTTTGTCACCGTTGGTAAGCATTTCCAGCGGGTGTTGCGGGTGCTGGAAGCGTTCCAGGCCACGCTCTTTGAGCGGGTTGATGCACACCACCTGGGCGCCACGTTTTACTGCTTCGCGCAGCGGTTCAAGCATGCGCGGATGGTTGGTGCCGGGGTTCTGGCCCCAGACGAAAATCGCATCGGCATGTTCGAAATCATCAAAGGTCACGGTGCCTTTGCCGACGCCCACGCTTTGCGCCAGGGCGACGCCGCTGGCTTCGTGGCACATGTTCGAGCAGTCCGGGAAATTGTTGGTGCCATAGGCGCGCACAAACAACTGGTACAGGTACGCCGCTTCGTTGCTGGCCCGGCCCGAGGTGTAGAACTCGGCCATGTCCGGGCTTGGCAGGGCGTTGAGGTGCTTGCCGATCAGGTCAAAGGCGGCGTCCCAGCTGATGGCTTTATAGCGATCGGTCTCGGCGTCATAGCGCATCGGCTCGGTCAGGCGGCCCTGGTATTCCAGCCAGTAGTCACTCTGCTCCAGCAGCGCCGTCACGCTGTGCTTGGCGAAGAAGGCGGCGTCCACGCGGCGCTTGGTGGCTTCCCAGTTGACCGCCTTGGCGCCGTTCTCGCAGAACTTGACCATGCCGCTTTCCGGCGAATCGCCCCAGGCGCAGCCAGGGCAGTCGAAACCGCCGTTCTGGTTGGTCTTGAGCATCATGCGCAGGTTTTTCATGGCGTTGTCGCTGGTCAGCCAGGCCTGCGCCACGCTGATCAGTGCGCCCCAGCCGCCGGCCGGGCCTTTGTACGGCTTGTAGCGCGGGGTCGGGGTTTGGTCGGCTTGGTGATGCATGCTCATGGCTGGTTCTCCATCGCGGGGCTGTAAACCCGCGGCGCACTTTTCTGCGGCAGGTGGATGAGATTGAGGTTGTGCCGGCGCGCCCATTGCAGGGCCAGGCCGGTGGGCGACGACAGGCTGACCAGGGTCTGGATGCCCGCGCGCAAGACTTTCTGGATCAATTCGAGGCTGCAGCGGCTGGTGACGATAGCTAGGCCACCGTCGGTCGGAATTTTTTGGCGGATCAGCGCGCCGATCAATTTATCCAGGGCGTTATGCCGGCCGATGTCTTCGCGACCCATTAGCAACTCGCCCTGGTTATTCATAAAGATCGCCGCATGCACCGCGCCGCTGTGCTGGCCCAAAGGTTGAAAGGCGCTGATGCGTTGGCGCAGGCCGTCGAGCCATGCGGCAGGCGGCAACGGCGCACCGGGCAGCACTTGCAGGTCTGGCAAGGCTTGCTCCACGGCTTCTACCCCGCACAGGCCGCAACCGCTGGTGCCGGCCAACTGGCGGCGTTGCTGCTTGAGGTTCCAGAAGGCCCGGCTGGAAATCTGCACCTGAGCGTATTGGGCAGAGCCAGCGCCGCTGAGTTTTAGATCATAAATGTCGCTAACGTCGGCGATAATGCCGCTGCCGATGCTGAAGCCGACGATGAAGTCTTCCAGGTCGGTGGGCGTCACCAGCATTACCGCCTGGCTGATGTCGTTATAGGCAATCGCCAACGCCACTTCTTCGGCCAATGCAGTGCTGGCGATTTCCGTGTGTTCGAGATTGCAAAACTGGTAGCTCTGGCTGGCGGCTGGCGCTGGCGTTTCGAGGGCAGGCGCCGCGCAGACTGGGCGCTTGGCGTTCATGGGGCAATACCACCGAGGGAATGATCAATCTTTAGACTAGGCGCGACAAAGGGTCGCGTCTAATCGGCTGTACTGATCTATTGATAGATGGCGTCGATCAAGGCGTCTGTAGCGGGCTTATTCCAGGCAGCGCGCAGGCTAGCGTGTTTGGGTCTTTGGCAGACCTGGAACCCAAGTCTGCAGGACTGGTCTAGTCTTGGGCATCTGGAACTTAAACCCCAAGGAGAGCGCACCATGAGTATTTTTAGCTTTGTTAAGGAAGCAGGCGAGAAGTTGATTGATCTGTTGACGCCGGGTAACGCCAATGCTGGCGAAGAGTTGAAAAAGCATATCGAAGCCGTAGGGCTGGGTAACCCGAACGTTCACGCCACCGTCGACGGTGACAAAGTGACGATCACCGGTGAAGTTGGCAGTCAGGAAGAGAAAGAAAAAATCCTTCTGGCGGCGGGTAATATCGCTGGCGTTGCCAGTGTGGATGACCAGATCACCGTGACTGGCCCAGCCGTGACAGCTGCCCGTTTTGTCACCGTTGAAAAAGGTGACACGCTCAGCGCTATTTCCAAGCGCGTATATGGCGACGCCAACAAATACCAAAAAATCTTTGAGGCCAACAAGCCGTTGTTGTCGCATCCGGACAAAATTTACCCAGGGCAAGTACTGCGTATTCCTGAGTAACACACAGAGCTAACTGTGGGAGCAGCTTTGTGTGGGAGCCGGGCTTGCCCGCGATGCAGGCAGCGCGGTGTGTCAGTCACACCGCGGTGATGCAATCGCAGGCAAGCCAGCTCCCACACTGGCCAGCTCCCACATTCACATTCCCACATTTACATTAGAGCCCGGCGATGAGATCTCTGTAATCATCGACTGCCGCGAACTCCCCTGTGTCCTTTGGCCCCTTCTTGCTGTCCGGCTCTTTGACCGCCAGCAAATGCCCCACGCCAAACTCGCGTGCACTGCGCAGGATCGGCAAGGTGTCATCGATAAACAGGCTGCGGGCCGGGTCGAACTGGATGTCGGCTTGCAAGGCGTCCCAGAATTGCGGGTTTTCCTTGGCGAAACCGTAGTCGTGGGAACTGATCAATCGTTCGAAATACGGCGCCAGTTCAATGCGCTCCAACTTCAATGACAGCGAATCACGATGGGCGTTGGTGATCAAAATCACACGCTTGCCGGCCTGTTTGATCGCCGCCAGAAAGGTGTCCGCGTCCGGGCGCAGGGCGATCAGGTGCGCGGTTTCCAGTTTGAGTTCGCGCACCGGGATGTGCAGCTCGGCACTCCAGAAATCCAGGCAATACCATTGCAACTGTCCGGCGTTACGCTCGAACAGCGGTTGCAACTCCATGTCGGCCATGGCCCGGCTCACGCCGTGCAGTTGCGCGTAGCGCTGGGGCAGGTGCTCCATCCAGAAGTGGTTGTCGAAGTGCAGGTCGAGCAAGGTGCCGTCCATGTCCAGCAGGACGGTGTCGATGGCGTGCCAGGGCAAAGAGGGCATGGGGCGTTCTCATGTAAGTAAAGATATCCGACACAGACAATCGGAAAAGCCACGGTATAGTAACCCGATCACGCCAAGGAGCCGCTTATGCGCCAGAAACCCACCGTCCTCGCCCGCGAAATAGTCGCCAGTAGCCGTTTGTTCCGCGTGGAGGAAGTGCAATTGCGCTTTTCCAATGGCGTTGAACGGACCTACGAGCGCCTGGTAGGCCGCGGTGCCGGTTACGGCGCGGTGATGATCGTGGCGATGATCGATGCCGACCACGCGTTGCTGGTGGAAGAGTATTGCGGCGGCACCGATGAATATGAATTGTCGTTGCCCAAGGGCTTGATCGAACCTGGCGAGGACGTACTGGCGGCGGCCAACCGCGAACTCAAGGAGGAGGCCGGTTATGGCGCGCGCCAGTTGGAGCACATCACCGAGCTGTCCTTGTCGCCTGGTTATATGAGCCAGAAAATTCAGGTGGTACTGGCCACCGAGCTGTATGAAGAACGCCTGGAAGGCGATGAACCTGAACCGATGCGCGTGGAACGCGTCAACCTGCGCGAGCTGTCGATGCTGGCGCAAAACGAGCAGTTCAGTGAAGGCCGTGCATTGGCGGCCCTGTATTTGGTACGAGACCTGTTGACCCAGCGTGGAGCTTTTGTCGCATGAGCGAACTGTTTTTAGGCCATCCGTTTATTGCCCCTGTGATCGAGCTGGCGCGCCAGGCGGGTGAAGTCATCCTGCCGTATTGGCGTGCGGACGTGGCGTTCACCTCCAAGGCGGATGATTCGCCGGTGACGGCGGCCGACCTGGCGGCTCACCACTTGATCCTGGCGGGCCTTACCGCCCTGGACCCGAGCATCCCGGTGCTGTCCGAGGAAGACGCCGATATCGACCAGAACGTGCGCGCCGGCTGGCAGCGCTGGTGGTTGGTGGACCCGCTGGACGGCACCAAGGAATTTATTTCCGGCAGCGAAGAATTTACCGTCAACATTGCGTTGATCGAGCAAGGCCGCGTGGTATTTGGCGTGGTGTCGATGCCCACCAGTGGCCGCTGCTACTTCGGTGGCGCAGGCCTGGGCGCGTGGCGCTCGGATGTGAGTGAGGCACCCAAGCAGATCCAGGTACGCCAGACCCCGGCGGCCGGCGAGGCGTTTACCGTGGTCGCCAGCCGCCGCCATAGCAGCCCGGAGCAGGAACGCCTGCTCAGTGGCTTGAGCGAAGGCTTGGGTGAGCTGAAGCTGGCGAATATCGGCAGCTCGCTGAAATTCTGCCTGCTGGCCGAAGGCAGTGCCGATTGCTACCCGCGCCTGGCGCCGACGTCGCAGTGGGACACGGCTGCGGCCCAGGGCGTGCTGGAAGGGGCGGGTGGTGAAGTGCTGGAGTTGAGTGGTGCGCCGTTCAGCTATCCGGCGCGGGCTTCGTTGTTAAACCCGTTTTTTCTGGCGTTGCCGGCCAAGGCAGCGTGGCGCGAGCGCCTGCTGACCCTGGCCCGTTCTTAAGGCCACAACAGGTCAAAATGTGGGAGCTGGCTTGCCTGCGATAGCGGTGTATCAGTCGATAGTTGATTCGACTGACACGGCCTCATCGCAGGCAAGCCAGCTCCCACAGTTGTTTTGTGTTGTGCAGGCAGTTAGCGGTGCAGGACGTATTGGCCAATAAAGTTAACGGCCCGTTCCTCACTGCCCTCATTCACAATCCACGTCTCCAACGCCAACCGCGCCCGGCCATGGCGCTGGTACGTCGCCACAAAGCGCTTCCACACCTTGTCTTGCGGCGCCACGCAAATGGCGATCGCATCCTGAGTCACCGGCAACGGATAACTGATCTGCCCTTCCTGAATCACGATATGCCCGTCTTCAACACCTTCTTCACGCAGTTTCAGGTGCAGCCAACCCCAACCCGCCAACACGGCGCCGCAATAGAGGCTGCCGCCAAACATGGTGCTCTTGTGGTTGATATTGGCCTGCAAGGGCAGGTGCAACTGCAGTTGGCTGTGTTGCCAGTCGAGCACCCTGAGGCCCATTTCCCGGGTGAGGGGAATGTCGTGGTGAAGGATCGATTCCAGGTAGCGGCTGTCGCGGTTCATGGCGGTCTCTTGGCGGGTCATTCGTCGTCGGCGCTGTGGCTGGCGCTGTCGGCGAAGTTCAGGCCGTGCTTGCGCAGTTTGTCGTGCAGGGTTTTGCGCGGGATGCCCAGGGCTTCGGCGAGGCTGCGCACCGAGCTGTGAGGGCGGGTCAGCTCGGCGGCGATCAGGCTTTTTTCGAACTGCTCGACCTGATCGCTCAAACCGCCAGAGGTTGACGTCAGCACGCCCGTGGCGGGGTTGTCTGCCGTGGCATCGAGTGCCAGCTCCAGCCCCAGGGCAAAGCGCTCGGCTGCATTTTGCAGTTCACGCACATTGCCCGGCCAGCTGTGGCGCAACAGCAGGGCGCGTTGGCCCGGTTGCAGTTCGTGCAACGGCAGGCCGTGGCGGCTGCTGGCTTCATCGGCAAAATGCTGGAACAACATCAGTGCATCTTCACCGCGCTCGCGCAGCGGCGGAATGCGCAGCGGCGCCACGTTGAGACGGTAATACAAGTCGGCCCTGAAGCGTCCCTGGTCGGCGGCCTGGCGCAGGTCTTCCTTGGTGGCGGCGATGATGCGGATATCCAGCGGGATCAGCTGATTGCCACCCAAGCGCTCGACCACTCGTTCCTGCAACAGGCGCAGCAGCTTGACCTGCACGTCCAGGCTCATGCTTTCGATTTCATCGAGGAACAGCGTGCCGCCATTGGCGAACTCGAACTTGCCGATGCGGCGTTTCTGCGCGCCGGTAAAGGCGCCGGGCTCATGGCCGAACAGCTCGCTTTCGACCACCGATTCCGCCAGGGCGCCGGCGTTGATCGCCACAAACGGCCCGCTGCGGCGGCTCGACAGGTCGTGCAGGGCGCGGGCCACCACCTCTTTGCCGGCGCCGGTTTCACCGAGGATCAACACGTCGGCGCGGGTCGCCGCCAGGGCGCCGATCTGTTCACGCAGGCGCAGCATCTGCGGCGAATGCCCGACCAGGCGCGTGCTCAGTTGCTGGCGATCACTGAGGGCCAGGCGCAGGCTGCGGTTGTCCAGCACCAGGCGGCGCAGGGCCAGTGCGCGGCGCACGCTGTCGAGCAGGGCGTCGCTGGCGAAGGGTTTTTCGAGGAAGTCATAGGCCCCGGCGCGCATGGCTTGCACCGCCAGCGGCACATCGCCGTGGCCGGTTATCAGCAACACCGGCAGGTCCGGGTCCTGGCCGTGCAGTTCAGCCAGCAGCTCCAGGCCGTCCATGCCGGGCATGCGGATATCGCTGACCACCACGCCCGGCCAATCGCGGGACAGGCGCGCCGTGAGGCCGGTGGCTTCGCCCAGGGTCAGGACTTTCAGCCCGGCCAGGTCCAGGGTCTGGCACAGGGCCTGACGCAAGTGTGGATCGTCGTCGATCAACACCACCTGGATCTGGTTATCGATACTCATACACTGCGGTCCTCGGACGGTTGCAGACTCACGCCCGGCGAGCCGGCACGCAATTTCAGGGTTAACAGCGCGCCGCCTTCCTTGTGATTGGCGAACAGCAATTCGCCGCCAAAGGCACGCATCAACGTCTCACAGATCGCCAGGCCCAGCCCCAAGCCCTGGGTGCGGGTCTTGGTGGTGTAGAACGGCTCGCTGGCGCGGCCTAGGGCTTCCATGCAAAAACCCGGGCCGTTGTCGCGAATGTACAGGTTGACGCCCTGTTCGGTGGTTTGGGCACTGAGCCACAATTTGCGCGGCGGGCCTTTTTCGGTAAGGGCGTCGAGGGCGTTGGCCAGCAGGTTGCCGAGCACCTGGCGCAGGCGGGTTTCGCCGGCTTGCACCCACAAGGTCGCCTCGGGTAAATCGCGGATCAATTCGACTTCCATCGAACGCCGCCGTTTGGCCAGTAACGCCAAGGCATCGTCGAGCGCCGGTTGCAGGGCCACGCTTTCCGGGGCGTGGCGGTCGCGGCGGGCGAAGGCGCGCAGGTGCGCGATGATCGAGGCCATGCGCCCGGTCAATTCGCTGATCAGCTTGAGGTTGCCACGGGCGTCGTTGGTGCGTTCGTGGTCGAGCAGGATCTCGGCGTTTTCCGCGTAGCTGCGGATCGCCGCCAGCGGCTGGTTGAGTTCGTGGCTGATACTCGCCGACATGGTGCCCAGCGCCGACAGCTTGCCGGCCTGCACCAGGTCATCCTGGGCGCGCACCAGTTCCTGCTGGGCGTGTTCACGCACCAGCACTTCCTGTTTGAGGCGGCGGTTAAGGCCTTCGAGGTCGCTGGTGCGCTCGATCACACGCGCTTCCAGCTCGCGGCGGGCCTTGGCTTCGAAGGCGATGCGTTCCAGGTAATGGCGACGGCGCTGCATCATCAAACCCAGCAATAGCATCAACACCAATAACGTCGCGCCGCCGACGGCCACCACGGTGCGCACCGGGCGATTGATCAGCGAGCGCGGTGCGAGGATTTCCACGGTCCAGCCGGTTTCGGCGATGGCCGTGGATTGGCGCAGCCACGCCGTGGTGCTCAGCGCTAGCGGCTGCGGGTCGCGGGTCGGGTAGGGCTGGATGGCGATGATTGCCTGGCGCTCTTCTTCCGTGAGCGGCCGGGTCGCCCGGAAGCGCCATTGCGGGCGCGAGGTGAGGATGACCACGCCGTTATGGTCGGTCACCAGCAGTTGCTCAGGGGTTTTGCCCCACAGGCTTTCGGTGTGGTCCAGGTCGACCTTGACCACCAGCACGCCGATTATTTTGGCGCCGTCGCGCACGGCGGCGGCGAAGAAGTAGCCGCGTTTGGCCGAGGTGGTGCCCAAGCCGAAAAACCGCCCCAGACGCCCGGCCATGGCTTCGCTGAAATAGGGTCGGAACGAGAAATTACGGTCGACAAAACTGTCCTGCTTGTCCCAGTTGGAGGCGGCGAGGGTCTTGCCGGTAGTGTCCATCAAGTACATCACTTCCACCCCGGCCTGAGCGGCAACCTCCTTGAGCAGCAGGTTGGCGTTGGTCAGGTTGGCGCTGACCTGGGGCGCATCCAGCGCGGTGCGCAGGGCCGGCAAGTCACCGAGGATCTGCGGCAGCACTTCGTAGCGGTGCAGGGTGCCGAGCAGGTTGGCGACATACAGGTCGAGGGTCTGGCGGTTCTGCCCGGCCAATTCGCTGCGGTAATAGCGCTCGGCCAGATGCTCCAGCGGCCACAGCAGCGGTGCCAGGCACAACGCCAGTAAGGCGAGGCTGCGCCAGCGAGGTCTACGCGGGAGGGGTGGAGTCATGGGAGTCATGCGCCTGTGGGGACAGGCGCATTATGCCTAGGGCCGGCGTGCAAGGCACTCGCCGGTCATGCAAACAGATCGGCGTCTGCCAGGGCCTTGCCGATCTGATCCTTGGCGGACAAGGTTGGTGTGCCCTCAAACTGCCAGTCAATCTTGAGCTCCGGGTCGTCCCAGCGAATACAACGCTCAGCCGAAGGCGTGTAGTAGTCAGTGGTCTTGTAGAGGAACTCGGCGTAGTCGCTGAGCACTACAAACCCATGGGCAAACCCCTCTGGAACCCACAGTTGGCGGTTGTTTTCGGCGGACAGGCGCACGCTGGTCCACTGGCCGAAAGTGGGCGAACTGCGGCGAATATCCACCGCCACGTCCAGGACCTCACCGGCGGTCACCCGCACGAGTTTGCCCTGGGTGTTTTCTATCTGGTAGTGCAAGCCGCGCAGCACGCCCTTTTGCGAGCGAGAGTGGTTGTCCTGCACAAACTCCAGCTGCAGGCCGGAGGCTTGGGCAAACGCCTTGGCGTTGAAACTCTCATAAAAAAAGCCACGCTCATCGCCAAATACCTTCGGCTCGAGGATCAAGACTTCGGGCAGCTTGGTCGCGATTACATTCATTGGTTTCCCTCGCCGGGTGAACGGGTCGTGTGATCAGAACCTTATGCGATCAGGTCTTTTGGGTCGGTATTGCCCAGGCGCTCGCCTTGATAGCTGCCGTCCTGGACCCTGCGGCACCAGTCCAGGTTATCGAGGTACCACTGCACGGTTTTGCGCAGACCGGTTTCAAAGGTTTCTTCCGGGACCCAGCCCAGCTGGTGTTCGATCTTGCTCGCGTCGATCGCGTAGCGCTGGTCGTGGCCCGGGCGGTCTTTGACGAAGGTGATCAGGTCGGTGAATTTCTCCACACCGGCCGGGCGCTGTGGCGCCAGTTCTTCGAGCAGGCCGCAGATGCCGCGTACCACGTCGATGTTCTTTTGCTCGTTGTGACCGCCGATGTTGTAGGTCTCGCCGACCACACCTTCGGTGACCACTTTCAACAAGGCGCGGGCGTGGTCTTCGACGAACAGCCAGTCGCGCACTTGCAACCCGTCGCCGTAGACCGGCAGTGGCTTGCCGGCGAGGGCGTTGAGGATCACCAGCGGGATCAACTTTTCGGGGAAGTGGAACGGCCCGTAGTTGTTCGAGCAGTTGGTCAGCAGCACCGGCAGGCCATAGGTGCGCTGCCAGGCGCGCACCAGGTGGTCGGAGGCAGCTTTACTGGCCGAATACGGCGAGCTGGGTGCGTAAGGCGTGGTTTCGGTGAACAAGTCGTCCACACCGTGGAGGTCGCCGTACACTTCGTCGGTGGAAATATGGTGGAAGCGGAACGCGCTCCTGGCCGGTTCCTCCAGGGTCTGCCAATAGGCGCGGGTGGCTTCCAGCAGGCTGTAGGTGCCGACGATGTTGGTCTGGATAAAGTCCGAAGGGCCATCAATGGAGCGGTCGACGTGCGACTCGGCGGCCAGGTGCATGATGGCCTGCGGCTCAAAGCGCGCCAGCACGGCGCTGACGGCGGCCTGGTCGATGATATCGGCCTGCACGAACTCATAGCGGCTGTTGGCGGCGATGCTGGTGAGTGACTCCAGGTTGCCGGCGTAGGTGAGTTTGTCCAGGTTGAGCACTTCGTGCTCGGTGTGTTGAATCAGGTGACGAACCAGGGCAGAACCGATGAAGCCGGCGCCGCCGGTGATGAGAATGCGCATTCAGAGAGCCTTTTTTCCAAGACAGACATTAAGCCAGAGCATAGCTTGAGTTGCGCAACGGGGCGGCGCAAGCATACTCGGGTGAAGAAGGGTTGCCTTGATCGCCTGCGCGAGTTGGGTTTCCATGCTGCCGACCGGCGACTGCCTCAACATCCTCAAGATCAAGCCGCCGAGGGTGACGTCTAAACGCAGCGTGGATTTCTTTGTCGACAGGGTGTCGAAGGTGCTCGATGAGCCACTGTAGGTTATCGATTGTTATCGACTAACGGCTGTCATATTTGTCATTCATGATCTTTTATCACTTTTAAAGCCGATTTTTATCCGTTATAAAGTCGGCCTTCACCCCATTCGGAGTCCTGAACGCCATGACCACCCTGCACAGCACACCTCGCGCCGATGGCTTCTACATGCCTGCCGAATGGGCGCCGCAAACCCAAACCTGGATGATCTGGCCCGAGCGCCCGGACAACTGGCGCCTGGGCGGCAAGCCGGCGCAGGCCGCTCACGTGGCGGTGGCCAAGGCCATTGCACGCTTTGAACCGGTGACCGTCGCGGTGTCCGCCGGCCAGTACGAGAACGCCCGTGCGCGCCTGGATGTGCCCAATATCCGCGTGGTGGAAATGTCCAACGACGACGCCTGGGTGCGCGACACCGGCCCGACCTTTGTGATCAATAACAGTGGCGAAGTGCGCGGCGTGAACTGGGACTTCAACGCCTGGGGCGGCTTTGACGGCGGCCTGTATGCGCCGTGGAACCGCGATTCGCAGGTGGGCGGCAAGATCCTCGAGATCGAGCGCGTGCCGCGCTACCGCACCGAAGGCTTCGTGCTGGAAGGCGGTTCGATCCATGTCGACGGCGAAGGCACGGTGATCACCACCGAAGAGTGCCTGTTGAACCGCAATCGCAACCCGCATCTGGACCGCGCGGCCATTGAAGCGGTGCTGCGTGACCATTTGGCTGTGGATAAAGTCATCTGGTTGCCGGACGGCCTGTTCAACGACGAAACCGACGGCCATGTGGATAACTTCTGCTGCTACGTGCGCCCCGGCGAAGTGTTGCTGGCCTGGACCGATGACCCGCAAGACCCTAACTTTGCGCGCTGCCACGCCGCCATGGCCGTGCTGCAAAGCAGCACAGACGCTAAAGGCCGCCCGTTCACAGTGCATAAAATGCCGATCCCGGGCCCGTTGTACGCGACCGAAGAGGAATGCGCCGGTGTCGACCCGGTCGACGGCTCCCAGGAACGTAATCCGACTGTGCGTTTGGCCGGTTCCTACGTGAACTTCCTGATCGTCAACGGCGGCATCATCGCGCCGAGCTTCGACGACCCGCTGGACAGCCAGGCCAAAGAGATCCTGCAGAACCTGTTCCCGCAGCACGAAGTGGTGATGGTGCCGGGCCGTGAACTGTTACTGGGCGGCGGCAATATCCATTGCCTGACCCAACAACAGCCGGCACCGCACAAAAATTGAGTGCGGTTGTAACAGCGTTTGAGTGAACGCCGAGCGCTACCTGTTTAAAGTGCTTACAGCAAGCCCGCAGCCTGGCTAGGTTGCGGGCTTTTTTGTGCCCGAATGCCTATAAACACGGGACATTGGCATAGCTCTTGTATCGATGTTGCCACAGTGGCCCAAGGTGATGACTGCACAGTTCTGTCACAAACCTTGAGTAAGTTAGCCGCTCACGCAGTAGGAGAGAGCGCTGGAATGAATGCCGATATCAACCTGATCTACACGCGCCCGTTCCACCCGACGCGGGTTAGCGGTGATGCGATCCATGCGCTGGCGCTATGGTTGAAGGCAAACGGCTCGCGACAGGTGAGGCAGCAACAGCCTGACGTGCGCAGCGTGATGAGTGAACGCTACCCGGCGGGGTTGTTCAGTGAGGATGAGTTGCAAGCGCTGTGTGAACTGCTGAAAAACTGAAGCCCACCAGCTCCCACAGGTGATGATCGTTCCCACGCTCTGCGTGGGAACGCAGCCCAGGACGCTCTGCGTCCCGCCTCTGAGGTCGTGACGCAGAGCGTCACAGGAGGCATTCCCACGCAGAGCGTGGGAACGATCTGAAAAACTGAAGACCACCTAGATCCATTGTGGGAGCTGGCTTGCCTGCGATGGCATTCTGTCAGCCCGCGACTCTCCAGCAGGTATACCGCTTTCGCAGGCAAGCCAGCTCCCACATTGAGCGCGTGAAACTTATAAGTTGTAGGTGTCTGTAGCCCGCAGGCTCCCAAACATACCCTCGGCTAAAATGTTACATAATGTGTTTTCTTGACGAATCAGACGATTTTTCAGGCCTGAGCGAAGGCCTTGGAATGCACCGCTTAGAATTATTTCGCCTAAATACAGACGATTCACGAAATTGACACATAGTTCAACGCGCGCATAGGATTGCGCCCAACGCCTGTGGCTCACCGCCATGACTCATCCAATAAAAAAAGGCCCGCGGCAGTTCAGTCGTCCGCGGGCCTTCTTTTTTTGGATAACGTCGACACCAGAAAAGCGACACGGAGCCTGGTGTCACAGCGCGTACTCAACCAGTAATAAGGAATATAAGAAATGTTGAAGCAACGGATGAGTCTGATCGCTCTGGGGATTTTGAGCGCATCGACAGCAATGGCTAACGACCAGGAGCAATCCAAGGGTTTCGTGGACGACAGCCACCTGAACATCGCAGCACGTAACGCCTACATCAGCCGTGACTACAAAAACGGCAAGCAAGACAAAGCCGAATGGGGCCAGGGCTTCATCGGCAAGTTCGAATCCGGCTTCACCCAAGGCACCGTCGGTGTGGGTGTGGACGTGATCGGCCAATACGCCATTCGCCTGGACGGCGGTAAAGGTCGCAGCGGCGCTGGCGGTATCGACTTCTTCAAGCAAGGCGACAGTGGCGAAGCAGCCAACGACCTGGCCAAGGGCGGCGCTGCCGTCAAGTTCCGTGTCTCTAACACTGTACTCAAGTACGGTGACCAGATGCCGGCTGTGCCTGTGTTGCAGTACGACAACTCCCGTCTGTTGTCGGAAACCTACACCGGTACGTCGATCGTTTCCAAAGAGATCGCCGGCCTGCAACTGGACGCTGGTCACTTCACCAAGGAAGCTCGCAAGAGCGCCGAGGGTTCCGACAGTGGCGCGCTGAAAAGCATCGACTACATCGGTGGTAGCTACAAATTCACCGAAAGCCTGTCGGCCGCGTTGTACGCCTCCAACATGCAGGACGTGCTGAAGAAGCAATACGTCAACGTCAACTACGTGCTGGCCCTGCCAGAAAAGCAATCGTTGACCTTTGACTTCAACGGCTACAAAACCAAGCTGGACCGCAGCTTCGCCCTGGAAAACCAAGGTGATGCGGATGCCCGCGACAACAAAATCTGGAGCCTGGGCGCTACCTGGGCTGTTGGCCCGCACAGCTTCACCCTCGCTCACCAGCGCAGCACCGGTGACACCGGCTACCTGTACGGCGGCTACCGCAACGCTGGCGGTATCGGCGACGGCGGCAATACCATCCTGCTGGCCAACTCCTACTGGTCCGACTTTAACGGCAAGGACGAGCGCTCCTGGCAAGCAGGCTACGGCCTAGACTTCAGCGCCTTCGGCGTGCCTGGCCTGACCTACAACATCGCTTACGTGCGCGGCACCAACATTGACGACGGTTCCAACCGTGGCAGTGGCACCGAGCGTGAAATCTTCAACCAGTTCAAATATGTCGTTCAAAGCGGCCCAGCCAAAGACCTGAGCCTGCGCGCTCGTGCGTCGTGGTTGCGCGTCTCCAGCAACGCCAGCAACTACAACGTAGGCGGTAACGAAATCCGTCTGTTCGCCGACTACCCGATCAACGTTTTCTAATTGATCGCACGTCGCGCCTGATGCCAGGCGATAAAAAACCCCGACTGGTTCGGGGTTTTTTTATGCCTTTGGATCAGCGCCGGTGATCGTTCCCCCGCTCTGCGTGGGAACGCCTCTTGGGACGCTCCGCGTCCCGCCGTCAACGATCAAGGGTGGTTTTTTTATCAGTTTTGCGGACGCCAGTGGGTGGCGTTCAATCGCGTAGAAGTACCGTAAGAACTTGTTACACCACATCACTAATGTAGTACTCAGACCCCCATTTATCTCGCCTCAGCGCACGCCTAAATTGACGCCATTGCCTACCCATCACTTCCGATGGCCGGTCACTGGAGCCTCGTCATGCCCTTCATCAGCCTGCGCATCACCCGTGACGGCGTGACCCCTGAACAAAAAGCCCAGGTCATCGCCGAGTTCACCGAAACCCTCGAACGCGTGCTCAACAAGCGCCCGGACCTGACCCACATCGTCATCGAAGAAATCGACACCGATAACTGGGGCTACGCCGGCGTCACCACCACCGAATACCGCAGATCCCAAGCCCTTACCGGAGAAACACAATGAGCAAAGTCGTGATCATCACCGGTGCCTCCCAAGGCATCGGCGCTGCCGTGGTCCAAGCCTACCGCGCCCTCGATTACCGCGTGGTTGCCACCTCGCGCTCGATCCAGCCGTCCACCGACCCGAACATCCTCACGGTGCCCGGCGACATCGCCAACCCGGCCACCGCCCAGCGCGTCATCCGCGAAGCCCTGGCCACCTTCGGGCGTGTCGACAGCCTGATCAACAACGCTGGCATCTTCATCGCCAAACCCTTCACCGCCTACACCCAGGACGACTACACCAATGTGCTGGCGGTGAACCTCAACGGTTTTTTCTACATCACCCAACTGGCCATCGCCGAGATGGAAAAACACGGCGCCGGCCACATCGTTAATGTCACCACCAGCCTGGTCGATCACGCCATCGACGGCGTGCCTTCGGTACTCGCCAGCCTCACCAAAGGCGGGCTGAACGCCGCGACCAAATCCCTGGCGATTGAATACGCCAAACGCGGCATTCGGGTGAACGCGGTAAGCCCGGGCATCATCAAGACGCCGATGCATGGCGAAGATTCCCACGCCGCATTGGGGCAATTGCACCCGGTAGGGCGCATGGGCGAAGTGAGTGATATCGCCCAAGCGATCACCTACCTGGAGAGCGCCGGGTTTGTCACCGGTGAGATCCTGCATGTGGACGGCGGGCAAAGCGCCGGGCACTGATACACCGGCACGCCCGGCCTAGGCTGGCCGGGCGTTATCATCCCGAGGCGAGCGCCCGAAAAAGGCTTTATAGGCCCGGCTGAACGCAGCCTCGGACTCATAGCCAATCGCAAAACCCACCTCGCCGATGCGACCTTCCTGCTTGGCCAGCATGCTTTTGGCCAAGGTCAGCCGCCACTCATTCTGATACCGCAACGGCGAGCGCCCCACCAACGCGCTGAACCGCTCACAGAAATTGGAACGCGACATGCCGGCCACCTCCGCCAGCGCATCAATGCGCCACTGCTTGCCCGGCGCTGCATGAATAGCCCTGAGCGCCCGCGCGATACGCGCATCCGACAACCCGCCCAGCCATCCCGACGCAGCCCCTTGCTGCACCCAGGTACGCAGGATGCGAATCACCACCAAATCAATCAGGCGTGAAATCATCAACGCCCCGCCCGGCTGCGTGTCATAAGCCTCAAGCAACATGAAATGCAGAATGCCTTCAGCCCAAGCGGCGGCTTCGGCTTGCCGAATATGGATAAGCCGGGGCAGGGCAAACAGCATCGCCTGGAAACTGCTCGCGTCGAACCAGAACCGACACACCACCACACTGGCCGGCCCATCGCACGCCGTAAGCCTGATGCCCGTGGGGTCGTGAGGCAGCAACAGCGCATCGCCCTGTTGCAGCATCATCGGCGATTGGCCGCCGCCCTCCAGTTGCAACTGGCCTTGCTGAAGCACGCAGATATGCGCGCTGTTTTCATCCAGCTCGAGCGGCTGCTGGTCGGCCAACGCAGAGGAATACACCCGATCACCCGTCAGACGAATCTGCGACAGCACCTGCGACAACAGATCGCCTTTGGCCAGCCCCTCCAACTGCATTTCCGGATGAATGATCAAATTATCGAGGGGATTCATCATGTCTGCCCGGCCACGCCTTCACTAAGCTGATCCCCAGATCATAGCGCGCCGCCGCCATCGCAATGCACGTTTCCCGCGCGGCCCGTTTATGCACGTCATCCACCCACACGGGACACACACCATGTTCGGAATCTCCCCCCTCGGCTGGCTCCACACCCTCGGCAGCCTGCCCGCCATCCCACTGGCCGCCTACATGTTCATCCGCCACGGCCGCATCGTGCCCCGCTCAACACCCGGCAAGCTCTACCTGGCATCAATGCTGATCGGCGCCTTCAGCGTATTCCTGGTCGCCAAACAGCCCGTGAGCAACATCATCGGCATCATCACCATTGCCCTGCTCGCAGCCGGATATGCAGTAGGGCACCTAGCCTGGCTGGGCCGCGCACGCGCATACCTGGAAACAATCTTCCTGAGCCTGACCGCATTTTTCCTGATGGTACCCACCGTATCCGAAACGCTGCGCCGCGTGCCCGACGGACACCCGTTCGTAACAGACCTGCAATCCCCCGTGCTACTCGGCGCACAAGGCAGCATCGCGCTGGCGCTGGTTATTGGCGTGACTGCGCAGATGATCTACCTGAGAAAAAAAAGGCGGGCGGTTCGCCTAAAAACGCTTTTATGTGGGAGCCGGGCTTGCCCGCGATAGCGCACGCCCGGCTAGCCCATTTACCCCTTACTGCTCAGCATTGCAGGGCGACGCCAACACCTTCACCACATCATCAATCACCGCCTTGCTCATCTCCTGCAAATAATGCGACGCCCAGGCATAACGGTCCGTCTCCTTCGTCATCGCCGCATCCTCTGCGAGCAACTTGGCGACATGGAGCAAATCGGAAACGTGGTGCAAGGCTTCATGCAGGGAAACGCCGCTGTTGACGCGGAACAGAGGTTGGTCGGAGTGAAAAGAGAAAGGGGTGACGCCGAGGGTGGTGAGTGCGGGTGGATTTGTTGCGGTCATTGGTGGAACTCCCATATTGATTGAGAGCAACACGTTCGTTGTGAAAACGAATGCGTGGCGCTGTTGGCGCCTGCATCAAATCGGGTTCTCAGGCCCGGTCGCTGGGTGGTGGCGACGGGGGGAGGTTAGCGTGGTGAGGGGTGGGGAGCAATCGGGAAAATTGATGGGTTGTTTTTTCGGTCGGGTCGGGTGGTACGGATAGGTGGTTGGGGGAATTATTGGTTTTATGGGGGCGGCATAATTATTGGCTGGCCATAATTATGAATAAAGCCTGGGAGGCGGGGTGAGGATGGCTTTTTTGTGGGCCGGTGGGTTTGGAGAGTACGTCTACCGGGACTGACGTTGAGCTGAGCAAGGCGTCATAGAAATCGCGATTTGGACTGAGGCAAGCAGCCCGAGATTTTAAGTGTGGACACTTTTTGGGCATTTTCAGGCAAAACGGTGATCTGACTTTTAGTGGTTTCCCAAACTCCAGAAACCACAAAGCCCCACATTTCGGGGCTTTGAGATATGGTGGCACCAAGAGTCGAATCGCATGCTATGTTTTTGAAAAATAACAACTTGTTAGTATGAGTTAATTGTTGCTACCTCTAAAATTACCTTTATTGCTTTAATTGGTAACGCGTCATATTTCTTTGATAGCTTCTATTAATCGATAAATTCGAGAAGGCATCTTTGTCTGCGTTTTTCACAAACCGTGGTCAAGAGAATATGTTGCGAGGCTACTTGATTAATGGCAAGCTGCCATCTATGCTCGAAAGTTATTGTTCGGAAGAGACAAAAAATCATCATCCGCTGAGTTATACATATAGGGAGTATTATGAAAATTGAATTTCTTGATATACAAAACTTTCGTAAATTAAAGTCTTGTAGGTTGGAACTCTCCGATCAGGAGACTGTTTTTGTTGGAGCTAACAATAGCGGTAAAACCTCAGCAATGGATATGCTGATTAGATTTTTGATTAAGGCCAGAAGAAAGGAATTGTCGACCACAGACTTTACACTCTCAAACTGGTATGAGCTTAATAAAGTTGCTGAAACATGGGGCAGCATGTCTGAGAAAGGTGGGACCCTTGGTGAGTGGCAAAAATTATGCCCTGCGTTGGATTTGTGGCTAGATGTTGAAGAGTGTGAGGCTTATCGCGTTAGTCATCTTATACCTTCGCTTGACTGGAAAGCTGGTCGCTTAGGTGTTCGAATCTCATTTGAGCCTAAGGATATTTCAGCATTAAAGAACGAGTACATAACTGAACGTACTTCATCGCAGCGGCTGCTAGAGGAGGCTCGTGAGAAAAGTCAAGGTAGTACTACATTCTCAATTTGGCCAAGAAATCTTAGGGACTTCTTGGATAAGCCTGGAAGGTTACATGGCCATTTTAAGTTTAATAGCTATCTGCTGGATCCGGATCTTGTAGATTTGAATTCTGAAAAAATTAACACACAAGACATACCAAACCAAGAGCCGCTGGAGAATGATCCATTTGAGGGGTTGATTCGAATTGATCTGATAGAAGCTCAACGGGGATTTTCCGATTCTGGGAGCAGTGAAACTATTGGTATGGGCAGTACGGGGAGAGGGAGTCTTTCTCAGCAGCTTAAAAAATATTATCAAAAACATCTGGATCCGTCAGAGTCCCCAGATTTAGAAGACATTTTAGCTTTGCAATCTATCGACCAAGCTAAATCGACTTTTGATGATCGCCTTAAGGAGCGGCTTACCAATGCATTAACAGAGATTGAAACAATAGGTTATCCAGGTTTTGCGGACCCTTCGATAACTATTACTAGTAAGATAAATCCTATTGATACATTGGATCATGATACTGCTATTCAGTTTGACCTGTTTAAGAAAGCGGCTGATGGGTTAGAGTCGTTACGTTTGCCTGAAAAAATGAACGGGCTAGGGTACAAAAATCTCATATCGATGATTTTTGCTCTTATTAGTTTTAGGGATGGGTGGATGCGCGTCAAAAAGGCGCAAAGTCTGCTAGGGGAATCTATAGAGCCCCTTCACCTAGTATTGATTGAAGAACCAGAAGCACACCTTCATGCTCAGGTGCAGCAAGTATTTATAAATAAGGCTTATACGGTTTTGCGTAATCATGAGCGTTTGAAGGGTAAAGCCGATTTCAATACGCAGTTGGTAGTAAGTACTCATTCTAGCTATCTTGCTTACGAAATGGATTTTTCGAAGTTGAGGTATTTTAAAAGATGTAAGGCAGTTTCTGGATTTGAAACGCCAACGGCAAATATAGTGAACTTGCGTGCAACGTTTGGGGATAAAGATAATGAAACCAGCAAGTACGTGGCTCGTTACTTAAAAACAACCCATTGTGATTTGTTTTTTGCTAATGGAATAATTTTGGTGGAGGGTGCGGCTGAAAGAATGTTGGTTCCTCATTTTATTCGCAGTAATTTTGAAAAGTTAAGCACGAGTTACATTTCTGTTCTGGAAATTAACGGGGCGCACGCGCACCGCCTACAACCGTTAATTGAAAAGCTAGGATTACATACACTAATCGTTACGGATCTGGATAGTAAAGAGGAAAAAAAAGATCCTAAGGATGGAACTTCGAGTGTTACGAAGGCATTGCCAGATATCGGGCGGGGTCAGGTATCTGATAATACTACTCTTCGCAAATGGTTGCCTAAGTTGTCTGCAATAGATGACTTAATGGTAGTGGAGACTAAAAATAAAATTTCATCATGTGGTACGACGCGGGTATGTTATCAAGGCCCTATACCTTTAAATGTCAAACCTTGGAAGGCTGAGCCTCCGGTTTCTGCAGTTCCTTATACTTTTGAAGATGCTTTGGCGTTAACCAACGTGGAGACATTCAGGGGGCACAAGACTGCTACGGGCATGCTTAAGAAAATGTGTGATGCACTAAACCTTGCAGACCTCGATCAAGCTCGAGCGGGAATGTTCTCCGCTTTATCGGGGGAAAAAGCAAAAATGGCGCTTGACCTGTTATTCGATATTGATCCGACGAAGCTAATACCTCCTTTATACATTTGTGAGGGGCTGGAGTGGTTAGAACAATCCCTCAACTCCACTAGCGTGGAAGATGCTGTGGCAGAATTGGCAGCAGCACTAATCGTAGCAGGTGACGAGCCTCCTATCCCCGCAAAGTCGAAAGAGAGCGGCGAAGTAATGTCCTCTACCAGCATGACTTGGGCGGTAACAGAGCGTTCTGAGGATGAATGATATGATCAACTTGACGGGGGTGGACAAAGACATATTTTCCTATTTGGAACCTTCTAAGCTCCGCAGCTTTTTTCTATTTGCCGGTGCTGGCTCAGGTAAGACAAGAACACTTATAAATGTGTTGGATTGTTTTCGAAAATCCTATCTAATGGAGTTTGTTGCATACGGTAAGAAAATCGGTGTGATAACGTATACGAATGCCGCATGTGATGAAATCAAGGAGCGACTTAATTATGATGAGTCGTTCGAGGTGTCAACTATTCATAGTTTTGCGTGGGGGCTGATCAAGCCCTACACGTCGGACATAAAAACTTGGATTGTTGGCGCGTTAACTCAAGAGCTTTCCGAAGTGCAAGAGGCGCAACGTAAGGGAAGGTCGGGATCTAAAAGTGCTGCGGAGCGTGCTCTGAAGATAGTTTCAATTCAAAGGCGTTTAGAGAATCTAAAAAGTGTAACCGCATTTAGATATAATCCGAATGGTATAAGCTCTGGAAGGGATTCGCTTAATCACTCTGAGGTTTTGAAAATCGCAAGCTCTTTACTTGTGGATAAACCCCTGCTGCAGAGCATTTTAATTGAAAGTTTTCCCATTCTTTTGATCGATGAAAGTCAAGATACACAGCGCGATTTGATTGAGGCTTTTTTAGATGTACAAAGCAAACATGCCGGTAGTTTTTGCCTTGGACTTCTTGGCGACGTAATGCAGCGAATATATCCGGATGGAAAAAAAGATCTAGGAAAGGATGTCCCGAAAGATTGGGCAATTCCTGAGAAAAAAGTAAACTATCGGTGCCCACCTAGAATTGTTGAGCTAATTAACAATATTAGATCTGTGTTTGATGATCACAATCAGGTTCCGGAAAAGAAGGAACCCGGCTTTGCGCATCTCTTTGTAGTCGACTCTAATGGTCCGATTGATCGCTTAACGATGGAACTGAAAATTTCTGACATGATGTCTCAGATAACGCAGGATAAACTTTGGAATAATTTAAGGGTGGATGTTAAAACGCTTACGCTTGAGCACCATATGGCTGCTGGTCGAGGTGGTTTTGCCGATTTTTTTAAGCCATTATATGAATTGTCAAATAGAACTGATTTAGTAAATGGTAGGCTCACTGGAATTCCATTTCTGATCAATGTTTTTATCCCCTTTGTTCAGAGCGTGCGGGCAGCGAACAAGTTTAGGGTCATGCAAATTCTTAAAGAATTCTCGCCTTTAATTACGTCAGAAAATCTAAAGTCTTCTGCTGCATCTGTTTTAAAGGAAGCAGGAGATAGCGTTGAAGCATTAGCCAGGCTCCTTGCCGAGAACGCCGATCCAACGATACATGAATTATTATCGGTGATTGCTAATTATAAAGTTCTAGTTTTACCGGATCTTTTTCTGCAGGTTTTAGCTGCATCAAAAATTCAAGCGGAGCGGGATGATGCTGATGAATTTCGCGAGGAGTTGAATTTAAAATTTGAAGAGGCTTTGAAGTCACCACTGTCACAACTTGTCGCATATAGTAATTATATAGCAGACAAGTCAAGTTTCGGAACTCATCAAGGCGTAAAGGGGCTGCAGTTTCCTCGCGTAATGGTGATTTTAGATGACGATGATTCTAGAGGGTTTCTTTTCAGTTACGAGAAGTTGTTTGGGGTTGCTGAATTAACCAAGGCCGACCGAGATAACATGGCAGAAGGCAAAGAGACTACAGTGGACAGAACGCGAAGGCTATTTTATGTGACTTGTAGCCGGGCGGAGGAAAGTTTGGCTGTAGTGATGTACACCAAGCAACCACAACTTGTTGTCGAGTTTTCGAAGGCTCAGAAATTATTTTCTGATGTCGAGATAACTGTTGTCTAATACAGGTGGCATTGCTTGTTTTTTACTCGATAAGCAATGCTTTGCTTGATTTCTTGAGACGTTTTTCCTAACTTGTATAGAATTATTTTGATTGTAAGCTTATAGCGATAGCGTATAGATTCGCTATAGTTATTAAGGTGTATTGTTTGAAACGAAATAATATGTTTCGCTTGCTAAACCCATGCTGGCTTTTTACCCCAGCGCTTGGTAATTATAGCCTGGATTATTTTTGCTTACCGAATATGACGTTCACGGGTTGCATTTGCTCCAGACAGTACCCCTACTAAGAAGAGCTCCATGTCGAATGCTTTAGTTATCCTCGACCCCCGATATAGTCCGATAACACGTCGATACGCCCGTGCCCCGAAAATTAACGGGACAGATTTATTTCCATCCTCGCCCCCTAGCTCCCCTCAATCAAAGCCCTTTCCTCCAACCAAATCTCCTGAACAAACTGATCCGTAATCGCATAAATCCCATGCCCGCGCCGCATGATGATGTTCTCCGCCACCCGAACCTCTCGGCCGACCGTCTTCGAGTATTCAGCTGCAGCATCCGTAGAGAAAATCCCCCGCGCATCACCTTCCGTAACCGCAATCTTGTTGAAGATAGCTTGAGCCAGGCTGCCCAGTTGCTCGACTTTTTCCAACTCAATACTCGCCGCTGCCGAGCGCAAGGTGCTGGCGATCACGGGCAGGAAAAGGTCTGGATCACCGTCTTGTTGCAAGAGCTGGCGCAGGGCTTTTAGCATTTCCTCGGGGCGATTGCCCAGGGTGTTGAAGGCTTCGATAGCGGCTTCCAGGGACGGCAGCTTCTCTTTCTTCACCGTCATCGAAAGTCGGTTGAGCAGGAACTCAACGTAGTCACCTTTCAATAAAGGGTAGGCCGCTGATGTGGCGCCAGAAAACGCTTGGTTGCGCTTTGCGGTCAGTTCGCTGACTTGCGCCCTGTGTGAGCCGGTTCCGATAAATAGGAAGTAGCCCGGCGTATCTGGGCGCGGGTTGATCGCATCGCGGGCGGCCTTGAGTGCCAGAAGCAACTGGTTGCCATCATCGGTGGAGATCGCGTGTTGTACCTCGTCGATGATCAGCACCAAATCGGTCTTCGCTTGGTCGACGACCTCTGTGAGCGCTTGCGCCAGCGTTGGGCCATTGGCGCTGCCAATACTGTCGAGTTTGAAGCCGAATTTAAACCCGGCTGCACCCACATCAATATTGCTGACACGCTTGAGCATTTCCAGCGCGCAGGAGCCTGGCGTTTGCAGGTCTTGCAGGGTTTTGTAGATGGCGTTGTGCACGAGCGTCGCAGGGTTGGCCAGTGTGTTGCTCCAGAGGTCGACGTAGATGACCAGAGCGCCGGCCTCTTCTAGGGCAGGTATCAGGTCGTTTCTCAGAAAGGTCGTTTTGCCTGTGCGGCGAAGGCCTGACAGAAACAGACCTGAGCGCAAGCCCTCATCGAGTACGCCTGGATTGAGAAGCTGGTTTGCCATGCTTTCAGCCAATTCAGGGCGCTGAAATATCCGGCTCATTCAATTACCTCTTTTTATGGATACGCCATAATTATTGGCCACCCATAATTGAGCATAAAGGTTGAAAGATGAACCTTTGGTACCGATTTCGGTGCGTGCGGAAGAGGGTTGGCGATTGGGAGCGCGGAGGAGGGAGAATATAAATAACCCAGAAACAACAAAGCCCTCACATTGCTGTGAGGGCTTCGTCTTATATGGTGCCGGCACCAGGAGTCGAACCCGGGACCTACTGATTACAAGTCAGTTGCTCTACCAACTGAGCTATACCGGCGTGTTAGGGCGACGATTATAGCGATTGCCAAGCTTCTGTAAACCCCTGAATTCTGACTATTTTTGCAGATACCAAGGTTTTTTTACGCTCGCTGCTTTTTCCTACCCTAATGAGCCTCAAATCCGACTCAATTGCCGTCGCCACACTGATCAGTAAATTTCATGTACGCCAACACCTGCGTCTCCCCTTTGGCGTCCAGGTAGGTCATGCGCGCGTTCACCACGCCGCATCCCGAGCGGGTGTCTTCGGTGGTCGACAGTACGCGCTGAATATCTGGCTTATGGCTTGCCTCGGCATGCGCGGTGAAGGTCAAGCCAAGCAGGCCGGCGGCGATTAGGGTTTTCCAGTTGTTGGTGTTCATGGTGATGGCCTCGCAGGTGCAATGGTGGGGTGAGGCCATTGAATGCCGGGGAGGTATCCGGGCTTTGTCGCGCAGGGCGGGTTTTGTTTCGTTGTGTATGGCGTGAGGATCTGTGTACTTGTTGATACGAACGGCGAGCTGCATTGGTTGAAAAACACACAGTGATCGCCTAGTGCGTTGTTTTATAGAGGTATATCTGCTGGCAAAAGAAGAGCCATAAAAATGGCGCCATGCCGCTCATCTGAAAGGTTTTGGATACAAACACCAGAATACTGACACCATCACTGTGATATCACACAATGCGGCCCAGTTATTCATTGGCCCAACAGGGAGGAGCAGCCGGTGGGGCGTGCAGATCACATCACCAAGTTATACGCCGCGCTGGCTGAGCCTTGTTTGCGGGAGTCGCAGGTGGCGGTGCCTTTTCAGCAGTTGCTGGATCAGCTGAATCAGGGTGCCGCGCCCTATCGTCATGAGGCTGTAGAGGGGCCGCATGGCGTGGTGTATACGGATGCGGTGGCACCCAAGGTCGTGGTGGTGGTTTCCGCCACTGGCGGTGTGGGGCGCAGCACGTTGGCGGCCGCGCTTGCCAGTGGTTTGCAGCGCCAGGGCCACCCGGCGCTGGCGTTGGAGCTGGACCCGCAAAACGCGCTGCGTCATCACTTGTGCCCAGGCTTTGATGTGCCCGGCCTGGGCGCCACCAGCCTGCTTAATCAAACCTGGCAGGCGTTGCCCAAGCGCGGGTTTGCCGGCTGCCAGCTGGTGACTTTTGGCGAGACCGATGCTGTGCAGCAGCAAAGCCTTAATCGCTGGCTCGGCCAGGACCAGGCATTTCTCGCAAAGCGCCTGGCCGGGTTGGGGCTCAATGCGAGTGACACGGTGGTGATCGATGTGCCGGCGGGTAATACGGTGTACCTGAGCCAGGCGCTGTCGGTGGCCGATGTGGTGCTGGTGGTGGTGCAGCCGGATGCCGCTTCGTTTCGCCGTCTGGCCAAGATGGACGAGCTGCTCGCGCCGTACCTTGCGGGGGCGGCGCCTCCCCTGCGGTTTTACGTGATCAACCAGGTCGACGCTGGCCAATCTTTTAGTAAGGACATGGCCGGAGTGTTCAAGCTGCGCCTCGGCGATGCCGTACTCGGCACCGTCCAGCGTGACGTTTCGGTCGGTGAGGCGCAGGCCTATGGGCGCGACCCGTTTGACCCTGCGTTAAATAGCGGCGGCTCTCAGGATGTGAGTGCGTTATGCCGGGCGCTGAGCGTTCGGATGCATCTGTCGAGCAATGGCCATTAAATTGACCAATTACCGCTTGTCTAAAAAATGATCAGCAAAAACACCAAAATAATGACACTTTCCTGCGTCTGTCACAGAATGCTTCACTAAGACGCCCATAATAAGACCTGCGGTAAGTGCCTGCTTGCCGACCTTCACGTCTTTAGCTGCGTCGTGAGGAGCTGCCCATGAGCCTTAGCGAAGAGCTGTTGACGTTGTTCGGCAAGAACGTCAGCCATGATGCCAACGGTATTAATGCACGCATGCACTTTTTTGGCAGTGTGCCCGCAAACGAAAACACCCATCCCCAATCGACTCATCCAGTAGCGCTGCGCCCCAAAGTGGTGGCGTTGGTGTCGATCAATGGCGGTGTCGGCCGCAGCACCCTGGCCACGGCGTTGAGCAGCGGTTTGCAGCGCCATGGCGAGTCAGTGGTGGCGCTGGACCTGGACCCGCAAAATGCCCTGCACCATCACTTTGGCGTCAGTGGCACCTTGCCGGGAATCGGCCGTACCAGCCTGGAGCATGGGCAGTGGAGCCCGCTGCAGCAGCTTGGCTTTGCCGGTTGCCAGGTCATTACCTTTGGCGATATCGACATCGAGCAACAGGAAAACCTCGAGCGTTGGCTCAAGCACGAACCCAGCTGGTTGGCGCAGCGCCTGGCGGCGCTGGGTTTGAGCGAGCGGCAGACGGTGATCATCGATACGCCCGCCGGTAACAACGTGTACTTCCATCAAGCACTTAACGTGGCCGATGTGGTGCTGGTTATTGCCCAGGCGGATGCCGCGTGCCTGGGCACCCTTGATCATCTGGATGGATTGCTCGCGCCGCACTTGGAGGGTGAACGCCCGCCGGTAGTGCATGTGGTGGTCAACCAAGTGGATGAGAACAGCGCCTTCAGCCTGGACATGCTGGAAGCGTTCAAACAGCGCCTGGGCAAAGCGCCGTTGGAGGTGCATCGCGATATGGCGATCAACGAAGCGCTGGCGTTCGCGGCCGACCCGTTGGATAACGCCACAAAGCGCCTGGCCGGCGACGATATCAACGAGATTTGCCGTGTGCTGAAGGCACCTAAAAGAACCGCATAAATCGCGCTTTATGCACTTGGCGCCAAATGCTTATGCACAATCGGTTGGTTGCGCCTGTCACGAAACAGCCACTTTGTGGAGCCGTTCTCAACACGCTGCAACTGCCTGTTTTGTGTGCGTTTTATTTTATGAACAAAAAATGACCAGGGTAGGTTTTGGTCTGTAGCACTGATAGCTACAGGCTCTGTAAAGAATTCATCAACAGAGTTATCCACAGGGCGCGTGTAGGAAGTTTCGCCCATTAATCGCGCTCGGCCAGTACCATCAAGTTGCGCGGCGTTAGCGTGGGTTCACAGAAGGTGCCTATCTCAACCGTGTAGCCCTGTTCTTTCAAGAACAGCGCGCGATCCAACACCAGCCACAGTTCCAGCGGCCGCCGAAACAACCCTCTGACCAACTCCAGGTTGCGCACCTCGGCCAAGCGCCGCCAACCGTGTGCCTCCAGCGCCGCCCAATCCTGTTCACCTGTGGATAAATTCTTGAGGCGCGCCAGTTCCTGGCAGTAGTCAGCGAAGGGTTTATCCAGCCAGCTGGCGGGCAGGGACGGCGTGGGCAGGTACTGGTCGCCGCCACGCAGTTGGCGTTGCAACTGGTCGAAACCCAGGCGCCGGGCCATGGATGTGTCCCGGTGCTGGCGCACGCGATTGCCGGCGGTGACGGTTTCGCTCAGCGGTAACCCCAGGTCATCGATTGAAAGCTGTAGTTGCGAGGCACGCCCGGCGGTGGACAAGGCGTGATAGCGCTCGGCGCCGATGCGGTTATAGCAGCAAGGTGCCAGCGCCAGACGTTTGCAGCCCGCCGCACTGGCCACGTGCAACAGCCGCACATGCAGATCGCCGCAGGCATGCAGGGCGACGGGCGTGTGTTCGGCACTGATCGCCACATCGGCCATCACGTCTTGCAGGCGATGGGTCACGGCCAGGCTGTGATGGTCGCTCAAGGCCTGGCCCGAGGCGATCAGCGCCGGGTCGTATTCAAGGCAGGTCAGTTGTTGGCCAGGTTGCAGCAAGCGGCGGCCGAGGTGGCCTTTGCCGGCGCACCAGTCCAGCCAATGCAGGGGTGTTGCAGCAAAATTCAGCGCGGCGCCGAACGCCTCGATTTGCTGCCATTTGCGCCCGGGCACATCCACGCTCAGGCGATGGCGGGCAGGCTCCAGGGTGTGTGCGGGTAACTTATCCACAACGCTGAGCTGCGCGGCCTGAAAAGCCAGCTGTGGAAAAGGCGCGGGCGCCGGCAGTTCATACGGGTGGTTGTGACAGGCTTCGGCATCGGCCAGCGAGCGCTGGCGCAGCCACTGGGCCAGCTCGGGGTGCTGGTGTTCCCAAGGTAAGTGCAGGTGCGTAAAGGGCCGTGGTCGCCACAGCCCTTGGTGCTCGATTAAAAACGCATCCAGCGCCGCGAAGCGCGCTTCAACGTCCCTGGCAAGCATCGACGCGCAACCAGCGTTCGAGCAGTTTGAAGCCGCGCACCAGGATGTAGGCCATCAGCAGGTAGAACAGCCCCGCCGCGAAGAAGATCTCCACCGGCAGGTAGGTGCGGGCGATGATGGTGCGCGCCATGCCGGTCAGTTCCAGCAGGGTCACGGTGCTGGCCAGGGCGCTGGCCTTGAGCATCAGGATCACTTCGTTGCTGTACGCCGGCAGGCCGATGCGCGAGGCGCGCGGCAGGATGATGTAGAACAGCGTCTTGGGTTTGGACATGCCCAGGGCGCGCGCCGCTTCGATCTCACCCGGCGGGATGGCCTGGATGGCACCGCGCAGGATCTCGGCGATATACGCGGCGGTGTGCAAGGTCATGGTCGCCGTGGCGCACCAGAACGGATCGCGCAGGTACGGCCACATAAAGCTGTTACGCACCGCATCGAACTGCGCCAGGCCGTAATAGACCAGGAACAACTGCACCAGCAGCGGTGTGCCACGGAAGAAGAAAATGTAGGCGTAGGGCAGGGCGCTCACGTACCAGCGGCGCGAGGAGCGCGCGATACCCAGGGGAATCGCCAGCAGCAAACCGGCGATCACGGCGATAGCCACCAGTTCCAGGGTCAAGGTTGCGCCCTGGGCCAGTTTGGGCAGCCACTTGATGATCACGGCCCAGTTCAGGCCCAGGTCGAAGTGCGACAGCCAGCTGTAGTCACCGCTCATTGGGTGCTCCTTGCAAAGCCGCGGGCGGCGCGTTTTTCCAGGAAGTGCATGCCGGTCATGGCCAGCACGGTGAGGCCCAGGTACATAAAGGCTGCCACCATAAAGAAGGTGAACGGCTGCTTGGTCACGGTCACACCGATCTGTGCGTGACGCATGATTTCCTCAAGGCCGATCACCGACACCAGCGCGGTGTCTTTCATCAGGATCATGAACAGGTTGCCCAGGCCCGGCAGGGCGATGCGCCACATCTGCGGCATGATCAAGCGGGTGAAAATCCGCACCTTCGACAGGCCCAGCGCCACACCGGCTTCGCGGTGGCCCTTGGGAATGGCGAGAATCGCGCCGCGGAACACTTCCGTGGCGTAGGCGCCAAAGCACAGGCCCAGGGCGATAACCCCGGCGGCAAAGGCACTGAGCGACAGGTCGGGGTTACCCAAAAACTCGCCCAGGGCACGCATCAGGTTGACGGTGCCGAAGTAAATCAGCAGCACCCACAGCAGCTCGGGAATGCCCCGAACGATGGTCGAGTAAGCCCCGCCCAGCCATTGCAGCGGCTTGTACGGTGAAGTCTTGGCCAAGGCGCCGGCAAGGCCGAGCACCAGCCCCAGGCACAGGGCCGTGAGCGCCAGTTTGACGGTCATCAGCGCGCCAGCGGCAAGCGCCGGGCCGAATCCGTAGAGATCGAAATTCATGGTGTTTTCATATCGCGGCAGGCATTGCTGAAAGCCGGCGCGCTACTCACTAATAGAAGCGCGCCGGTCAGGCCGTTCAGATCATTCGATGCTGAACGGGAAGTACTTGTCGTTGATCTTCTTGTAGGTGCCGTCTGCCTTGATCTCTGCCAGGGCTTTGTTCAGGCGCTCGCGCAGCGGGTCGCCCTTGCGTACGGCGATACCGATCTTGTCGCTTTCTACCACCGGGTCGCCTTTGAATTCATAAGGCTTGCCGGCATCGCTCTTGAGCCATTCGTACTGCACGTACTTGTCGGCCAGGATGCCGTCAAGGCGGCCGGAAGTCAGGTCGAGGTAGGCGTTTTCCTGGGTGTCGTAGAGGCTGGCCTTGGTGTCCGGCAGCTTGTCTTCCAGGTAAGTGCCGGCCAGCGTCGCGCGCTGTGCACCGATGGTCTTGCCCTTCAGGTAATCCGCGTCGGTCTTGAAGTCGGCTGTGGCTTTGGGTGCGATGAATTGCAGCTTGTTGGAGTAGTACGGGTCGGTGAAGTCGACGGCTTGCTTGCGTTCATCGGTGATCGACAGCGAAGAAATCAGGAAGTCGAACTTCTTGGCGTTCAGGGCCGGAATGATGCCGTCCCAGTCGGACACATACACGTCGCACTTTTCGACTTTCATCTTCGCGCACAGGGCGTCGCCGATGTCTTTGTCAAAGCCCACGACGTTGCCGCTGGCGTCTTTATTGTTGAAGGGCGGGTAAGCCGCTTCGATCCCCATTTTCAAGGTCTCTGCCATGGCCGTGGCGCTGAACGCCATCGAAACGGCCGCGGCCAGAAGGAATTTTTTATAGATCTGCATGCATGTTGCTCCGTTAGCGGTTGCTGGACATGAATTGTTTGCAGCGCGCCGAAAGCGGGTTTTCAAACACCTGCTGTGGCGATCCTTGCTCTTCGACCAGGCCCTGGTGCAGGAACACCACTTCACTGGAAACCTGACGGGCAAAGCCCATTTCATGGGTGACCAGCAGCATGGTGCGGCCTTCTTCGGCCAGCGCGCGGATCACATTAAGTACTTCCTGGACCATTTCCGGGTCAAGCGCCGATGTCGGCTCGTCGAACAGGATGACCTTGGGCTGCATCGCCAGGGTGCGTGCGATGGCTGCCCGTTGTTGCTGGCCGCCGGACAGTTGCGCCGGGTACGCGTGGCGCTTGTCACTGATGCCGACCTTGGCCAGCAGGGCTTCGGCCACTTCTATCGCTTCGGCCTTGCTCTGGCCGAGCACGCGGCGGGGCGCCTCGATGATGTTGTCGAGGATGCTCATGTGCGGCCACAGGTTAAAGTTTTGAAACACAAAACCGATTTCGCTGCGCAGGCGGTTGATCTGTTTGCCGTCTGCCGCCATCAGCTCACCGTTTTTCGCGGCCTTGAGCTTGAGTTCTTCACCGGCCACCAGGATCTGGCCCTGATGGGGGTTTTCCAGCAGGTTGATGCAACGCAAAAAGGTGGACTTGCCGGAACCGGAGGAACCCAGGATCGAGATCACGTCGCCGTCGCGGGCGGTCAGCGAGATACCTTTAAGTACCTCCAGCTCACCATAGCGTTTATGCAAGTTGCGGATTTCAAGCGCGGGCGCGGCCTCAGCCATGTGCGGTCCTCATTGTGTTCAGTGCATTCTTGCTGTTGGGCCGCCTTCCTGGCGAGGCGCCAAGCTAGCATAGCGTTCGGATGGCAGCCAACAGCGCTGCGGACGGTTAACGGGTGGTCTGCGGCAGGGTGTCGCATCGGCACAGCAGCGTGTCGCGCTATCAACAACCTACAGACGTTTGAACCCGATAATTCCACAGGCTTCACGTAAAAAAGGGCGCGATGGTGCCAGCTTTGGCCGGGTGTTGGAAGGGTTAACCGGGCAAACGGTCCTTATCAGCCCTTTTATGGAGCGTCACGTACTTTTTGTGTGTGTTTTTGGTGCGTATTTTCGTGTCGCAGTTGGGTCGCACGGTAACGCTATAGCGCAATGCCATAGTTCTCAACGACTTGCGTGAGCTGATGAATTGTCCTACAGCCCGCGTCAATCGCGGTTTCGTAACATTTTGGCGCAAATCTTGCGTAAAAAATAAAGAACGCCCCGTTGGTTTCTTTTCACGAGAAGGATCGCAGGCCGGGCGGACCGTTTTCGCAATTCCTCGCAAAGGTGTGTCAATGAGTAGTACGCAAAGCTCCAATGACCTCGAACAGGGGCTCAAACCGCGTCACGTCACCATGCTGTCGATTGCCGGCGTTATTGGTGCCGGTTTGTTTGTCGGCTCCGGCCACGCGATTGCAGCCGCCGGCCCGGCCGTACTGCTGGCGTACGCCGCTGCGGGCACGCTGGTGGTGTTGGTGATGCGCATGCTCGCCGAAATGGCCGTGGCCTCGCCGGACACTGGTTCGTTCTCCACCTATGCTGACCGCGCAATCGGTCACTGGGCCGGTTTCACCATCGGCTGGCTGTACTGGTGGTTCTGGGTGTTGGTGATTCCACTGGAAGCCAACGCCGCTGCGACCATCCTGAATGCCTGGTTCCCCGATGTGGCGATCTGGGCGTTTACCCTGATCATCACCTTGCTGCTCACGGCCACCAACCTGTTCAGCGTGAAGAACTACGGTGAGTTCGAATTCTGGTTTGCGCTGATCAAAGTCGTGGCGATTGTGGCTTTTGTGATCCTTGGCCTCGCGGCGATCTTCGGCTTCCTGCCGACCAGCCAGGTCAGCGGTGTTTCGCACCTGTTTGATACCCAAGGCTTCATGCCTAACGGCATGGGCGCCGTATTGGCGGCGATCCTGACCACCATGTTCTCGTTCATGGGCACCGAGATCGTCACCATTGCAGCGGCCGAATCGAAGAACCCTGGCCAGCAAATCACCAAGGCCACCAACTCGGTGATCTGGCGGATTGGTTTGTTCTACCTGCTGTCGATCTTCATCGTGGTATCCCTGGTGCCATGGAACGATCCGACCCTGGCGGCGGTAGGTTCCTACCAGACCGTGCTTGAGCGCATGGGCATCCCGAATGCCAAACTGATCGTCGACCTGGTGGTACTGGTTGCCGTGACCAGCTGCCTCAACTCGGCGCTCTACACCGCCTCGCGCATGCTGTTCTCCCTGGGCCGTCGCGGTGATGCGCCGGCCGTAGCCAAGCGCACCAACAAAAGTGGTACGCCTTACTGGGCAGTGTTGCTGTCGACCGGCGCTGCGTTCCTGGCGGTATTCGCCAACTATGTGGCCCCGGCTGCAGTGTTCGAATTCCTGCTGGCCAGCTCCGGCGCCATTGCGCTGCTGGTGTACCTGGTGATCGCCGTGTCGCAACTGCGCATGCGCCAGAAACGCACGGCAGCGGGTGAGAAGATTGTGTTCAAGATGTGGCTGTTCCCCGGCCTGACCTACGCGGTGATGGTGTTCATCGTCGGCACGTTGACCATCATGCTGTTCCAGGAAGCCCACCGCGTCGAGATCATCGCGACCGGCATTCTGAGCTTGCTGGTGGTGTTGGCGGGGCTGTTTGTGGCGAGTCGTCGCAAGGCGCAGAAGGTAGGCGCTGCGGTGCTCAATTGATGTGATGAACTGCGGTGCGCAGTGCGCCGCAGTTCAAAAAAAGTGTGGGAGCGGGCTTGCTCGCGAAAGCGGCGTGTCAGCCGCCAGATGTGCTGGCTGATCCACCGCATTCGCGGGCAAGCCCGCTCCCACAGTTGTTTTGTGTGAGTCAGCTGAATCAGCCATAAACACTGAACTCTGTGGGAGCCGGGCTTGCTCGCGAATGCGGTGTTTCAGTCGCCAGATGTGCTGGCTGATTCACCGCTTTCGCGGGCAAGCCCGCTCCCACAGTTGTTTTGTGTGAGTCAGCTGAATCAGCCATAAACATTGAACTCTGTGGGAGCCGGGCTTGCTCGCGAATGCGGTGTTTCAGTCGCCAGATGTGCTGGCTGATTCACCGCATTCGCGGGCAAGCCCGCTCCCACATTTGTTTTGTGTCAGTCAGCTGAATCAGCCATAAACATTGAACTCTGTGGGAGCCGGGCTTGCCCGCCACATTGTGTTGTGTGTCAGTCCTGGGAGTTGACCAGCGCCTGGGATGCCGCCACGTAATCGGCCTGGAACTGCGGGGATTCAATCCACGCCAGCGCCGCGGCTTCATCCTCGGTATCCGTGGCCCACTGGCGATATTCGATCAACGCCGCCAGGATAAAATCGGTCGCGTCTTCTTCGCCTTCCTGCTCCAGCACCACGGCCAGCAGTGGGTGCGCCAGGAATGCCGCACACAACGCCTGCTGGCTGATTTCGCCCGCGGCGCGCATCTCGACGAACAACTCGGTCAAATCCACCGACTCAAGGTCAATGCGGCTGTCGTCGCCAGCGAACGCATCCGGCTTGGTCGCGACGGCGCGCTGGGTGCGGTTTTGCTTGGCCTTGGCCTTGGCCCGGTGGGCACGTTTTTGCTGCTTGTTCGGCGAGGCCATGGGCTCAACCTCCTTGGGTACTTAATCGGTGTGGGGTATTGAAGCGCAGGTTGGGGGAAATCCCAAGAGCTTCTGTGATGCTTCGCCTGTGAGCGTGCGTTCTGTCAGTAACTCCAGTTCGGCACGTAGCTCCTCCTCGCTAGGTAGCACTAGTTTGTACTTACTGGCGAATAACTGCTCGTGGCCTTCGAGTACGGAGTAACGCACAACAGAGGCATCTTTGTGTGAGCAGAGAATAATTCCCACTGTGGGACCATCTTCGGGGCTGCGTTTCAAATCGTCGTACATGCGCACATACATGTCCATCTGGCCAATGTCCTGATGAGTCAGCTCTCCGCGTTTTATATCGAAAATTACAAAGCACTTGAGCAGGTAGTTGTAGAACACTAAGTCAAGGTAGTAGTCCTTGCTTTCGGTGCTGATTCGTTGCTGACGGGCGACAAAGGCGAATCCTTTACCTAGCTCAAGCAGAAAGCTTTGCAGCTGTTTAATCAGCGCATGCTCAATATCGCTTTCCAAGAGCAGCCCAGGGTTGGGCAGCCCTAGGAACTCCAGAAGTACGGGGTCGCGAACAAACTCTCTTGGGCTTTGTTTCAGGCAGTCAATTTTTTCAGCTGCTTCTTCTTTGACTGCGCTGCGATCTTGACTGGCGAGTAAGCGTTCATAGTAAAGCGTGCCGATTTGGCGCTCCAGGGCTCGAGTGGTCCAGTTTTGGGTGGCGGACTCGTTCATGTACCACTCTCTTGCGTTCGCATTCTCGACTCGCAATAGGGTGCGGTAGTGAGTCCAGCTTAATTCGCGACGCAGTGCGTCGTATTTTGGGAATGCAAGAAAAAAGCCCCGCATGTGTCGAAGGTTTGTTGCATCAAACCCTTTTCCATAGCGGCCCGTCAGCTCGTTGGCCAGGGTTCGCAGCAGTTTTTTGCCATATTTGGCGCGAGTACTTCCTTGCTGTTCAAATTCGACAATGTGGCGCCCAATTTGCCAGCAGGTCAGCACCTGAATGGCATCCACGGAACGTAGAGCTTGTTGGCGCGCCGCATGGATGAGTTTGATCAGGCTGGCGAGCAAAGGACTCAGCTGCGGATCATCGGCGCAAGGTGCTGGCGGTATTTTCACAAGTTCTTCGCAGTCATTGGGCGAAGAAGAATCTCAGGTAATACCGCCAGAAACACGTCGATGGAAAGTTGTGATGGCGTAGGAAATGCGGAGCTTTTGGGTGGGTTATTTAGCTCGCCACGTGCTGACCTGGAGTATTGGCGGTCAGTTTGCCTTTCTGCAGCCATTCCAGCGCAATCGGCCACAACCGGTCCTGATATTCACTACGAAAAAAAGCGAAATGCCCGACGGCTTTTTCGCCGATATCCTCGGGCGCGATTCGCAGGTGAGTGCGCGCGCTGTTTTCAAAATAGCCCAGCAGTCGCTCAATAGCCGCCACTGTGCCAAACGGATCGTCGGTGATGCTGATAGCCAGCAACTGCGCGTTCACACGGGCAAATGGCAGTTCACCCAGGCAGCGCCCGCTGGGGCGCGTTTCATAACGCGGCGTCGGCATGCTCCAGTCGCGCACCACGCCCGCCGGCGTGTCCTCCAGCCAGCCCATGCGCTTGCCGGGGAAATACCCGTACAGGGCCGTCACCAGCGGCATCACCACGTGCCATTTGGCAAACATGCGCCAGCGCCCGCTCGCCGCGTAATCGCGCCAGTACGCAAACTGGGCGCCGACCGTCACGATGCGCCGAATCACCGCGCCGCAAGCACCGAGCCCTGCCGCGCACCCACCGAAACTGTGGCCGACCACATCAATCGGCTGCCCCGGAAACTCCCGCTGTGCGCGCTGCAGCATCGCCTCGAAATCCAGTACGCCCCAGTCCGACCACGACGCCTTGAAGCCTCGCAACGCGCCGCTGCGGGATTCGCCGATGCCACGGTAGTCGTAGGTGATCACGTCGAAACCGTTGGCAAACAGGTAGTCGGCGAAGCGTGAATAGTGGCGGCAGCGGACCGAGGTGGCGGCGTTGATGATGACGACCGGGCGTTCGAAGTCGGTGCGCGGGTGGCGCCAGGTGAAGCCCCCAATCAGGTAACCGTCGGCAGCGAGCTCCTTGAAGGGATCGCTGTGGCCTGGTTTGGAGTTGATCGCAGCCATTCGCAAAGAGGCGTCATTCAAGTTCATCGTTTATCGGCCCGTGCCTGTTTTTATTTTTTTAGTAACAGTTGTTCAGTTTGCCAGCACTTGTGCCCTCTCTGACAGGGCTACTAATGTTCGGCACTTACTGATAACGCCACACATCCGAGAGGAACGACAGCAAACCATGGACCGTTTAGACTGGCAGGTACCCATTACGGAGGTCTCTATGAGCATTCCCCTTTCTCCCATCGTTTCGGAATTTGAAACCGAGGAGCAGGCTGCCAGTTATGACCTTTGGTTCCGCGCCAAAGTGCAGGCTTCGATTGATGACCCACGCCCAAGTATTCCGCATGACGAGGTCATGTCTGAAATGCGAGCTTTGATTGAGTTGAAGCGAAAAGAGCGTGATGCGAGTTGAGTGGCGGCCTGAGGCGCGGGCTGAACTCAGAGCGATTTTGAATTATATCGTTGATCACAATGTTGCGGCGGCCAGTCTTCTGAACGAAGCCATTGAGGCTGCGACAACTGCGCTTCCTCAGCATCCTTACCTGTACCGCTTGGGGAGGGTCTCGGGCACACGAGAAATTGTTGTGCATCCCAATTATCTGGTGATTTATCGCATTACAGATTGGATTGAGATACTGACGGTGCTCCATGCTCGCCAGGAATACCCCTGATACGCGCCCAACTTTTACCACTCGACCTCCTGCCAGTAGATGCCTAGGCTTGCACCTTTGCAATCGACTCGAGCGTCCTAATGACCCGCGACACCCTCGAACACAACCAAATCCCGATCTACTTCGTCGCCGTGCTCCTGGCGGCCGCATTTGGCGTGTTCGCGCCCTTGTCAGCCCAAGGCCTCGGTGTGTTGGTCACGCCGGCCATTGCAGTGCTGATGTACGCCATGTTCCTGCAAATTCCGTTTCTGGACCTGCGCCAGGGCCTGGGCAACAAACGCTTCATCGGCGCATTGCTGCTGGCCAATTTCATTCTGGTGCCCTTGCTGGTGTGGGCATTGACCCGAGGCCTGGTGGAGCGCCCGGCGTTGCTGGTGGGCGCGTTGCTGGTGTTGCTCACACCGTGTATCGACTACGTGGTGGTGTTCACCCATATCGGCAAGGGTGACTCGCGGCTCATGCTGGCGGCGACGCCGGTGCTGTTGCTGCTGCAACTGGTGCTGCTGCCGGTGTACCTGAGTTTTATGCTGGGCGCGCAATCCGCCGTGGTAGTGGCGGTGGGGCCGTTTGTCGAGGCGTTCCTGTTGCTGATTGTGCTGCCGATGATCCTGGCGGTGTTGACCACCTCCCTGGCACGGCGCTCAAGCACTATCAATCTTTGGAACAACGCCTGGGCCTGGCTGCCGGTGCCGGCGATGGCGCTGGTGCTGCTTGTGGTGATCGGCTCGCAGATTACTTCGGTGGTGCGCGATATCGCGTTGTTGCTGCCGGTGATTCCGGTGTACCTCGGCTTCCTGTTGCTGGCGCCGCTGATGGGCGCGCTGGCTGCGCGGCTGTTTGCGTTGCCTGCGGTAACCGCGCGGGCGGTGACCTTCAGTGCTTCGACGCGCAACTCGTTGGTGGTGCTGCCACTGGCGTTGGCGCTGCCTGAAGATGTGCGCGGTCTGGCCGCCACGGCGGTGATTCTGCAAACCCTGCTTGAACTGGTGGGCGAGCTACTCTACATCCGGCTGATTCCCGCGCTGGTGTGGCGCGCCGGTCGATAGGTACATAAATACTCGGATTTGTTCAGGCGTTATTCAGGGGCGCAGTCGGCACCATGGAGTCGGCGTTCCCCACCTGAAAGGACATTCGATGGACCACCGCAGCCGTTATCGCCTGGAGTCGCTGGGCCTGTTTCTGATCGCTTTATTGCTGTTCACCTTGGGCATCTGGGACGAGCAACCCCAAGGCTTTGACGGGCGCTGGGCGTTGTTCATGCAGGAAATGTTTCGCCATGGCGCGAGTCTTTTCCCTACCACCTACGGCCAGCCGTACCCGGACTACCCCGGCACTGCGACCTTTTTCAGCTTTGTGTTTGCCCGCCTGTTCGGCGCGCCGAACCACCTGGCCAACGTGCTGCCGACGGCCCTCGCTGCGGCGGGCATGATCGCCCTGGTCTATCGCCTGCTGGCGCCGTTCAGTCGGCCCTGGGCATTGCTGACGGTGCTGCTCACGCTGCTCACCACCCAACTGCTCGATAAATCGCGCTCGGTCTGCCTGGACCTGATGGTCGCGCTGTTATGCGTAGGCAGCTTCTACCTGCTGCACACGGGCGAGCGTCTCGGCTCACGGCTTCGACAGTTGGCGGTATTCCCGCTGTTTGTGCTGGCCTTCGCGATTCGTGGGCCTTTGGGGCTTATCGAAGTCTGCGGCGTGGTCTGCGTTTACTGGGCGCTGGGCCGGCCGGGTGAGCGGGTCAAGCAGGTGCTGATCCACGGTTTAGTCGGGCTGGTGTTGCTGGGGGCCTGTTGGTGGGCATTGATGAAGCTGGCGCGGGTCAGCGGTGGCGATGCCTTTGCCGACGATGTGTTCAGGATGCAAGTCAGTGGGCGCCTCGACGAGTCCGGCGAGCCTTTCTACTTCTACTTCAAGTTGAGTTTGTACCGCTACTTCCCGGTGGTGCCGTTGGCCTTGGCGGCGATGATCGCGCTGCGGCATCGCTGGTCCGAGCGCTGGGGCAACGAAGACGTGCAAATGGTGGTGCGCTTGGCGGCCTGTGGCCTGATGATTTTGCTCGGGCTGTCGGTGCCGCACTTCAAGCGCGCTTACTACATTCTGCCGATGGTGCCGATGTTTGCCGCTGTCGCTGCCTATGGGCTGCTCCAGGCGCAAAACTGGTTCGTCGGTGTGCGCCGCTGCTACGAATGGCTTGTCGTGGCGCTACCGGCGTTGTGCGTGGTGGTGTTGTTTATCTGCCGGCACACCTGGCAGAAGCACGGTTACTGGCCCGACGTGTCGCTGCCGCCGTTGATCGGCGTGTGGGTGGTGCTGCAAGTGGCGGCGCTGATTGCCTGGCGTCGCCCTTTGCGTCTGGTATGGCTGAGTGTGATCGCCTTGGCGGCGCAATGGGTGCTGCTGGTGGTGGTGATCGACCCGGCCAAGGACCTGCAATATGACACCCGCAAGTTTGTCAGCCAGGTAGAGGCACTGCGCGCGTCGCAGCCGGGGCCATTGGTGTTTGTCGACCTTGGCCGCGACACCTGGGCAATCCGCTACATGATGAACCTGACGCACGATGAGCAGCCGCTGTTCGTCGCCGGTAACGAGCCCGAGAAGCTCGCCACCCTGCCGCGCCCATCCTGGGTGCTGGTGCCGCGCAGAGAAGCAGCGCTGCTCAAGGGCACGCCGATGGAGCAGCAGGCACCAGACTTCGAAGGGCGGCTTAACGACAGCCCGCTGATGGTGTTTCTACTGAAGTAGGCAGGCGCCTACTTGCACTGGTAGCCCTCGGGCATCGTCACGGTGTAGTTGCGCTGCACGCGGTCCTGGAAGTTGAGGTTCTGCAGGCCCTGTTCAACCAGGAAGGCTTCGATCTTGGCGGCCTGGCAGTCTTCGTTGTAGGACATCACCCGCAACACGTACACCGCGCGCCGGCTTGCTTCGTCACGCGCGGTGGCGGTGAAGGTGGTGAGCGTGGTGTAGCCGGTGCGCTCCGAGGTGCCCACCGGGCCGTAGGTGGTGTTTGGCTTGCTGGTGCAGGTCAGCTGGTCGGCTTTCTTTTTGTTCTTCTTGCACTCGGTGGTGGTGCTGGTGGGCACCTGGCCGTAATCGGTGGCGGTGTAGCGGTAAGTGACCTGCTTGCTGTCGACATCCAGGACGATGGTCATTTTGATCGGCCCATGGTTCTTGGGCAGGCTGGCATCGGTGTACACCTCGCGAAAGCCCTGGTCCTTCATGGCGCTGACCATGTCCCGCAGGTAGTAGCGGGCATTGAGCGTGTTTTGCGCACTGCCGCCCACGGACGTGGTTACCAGCACCAGCGCCTGTCGATCAAAGTGATAGTCCGGATCCGGTGTTGCATTGATCGAGACATCCATTTGTGTGGCGCAGCCACTGAGCAACGCCGTCAGCAGCAACAGCGCGCAGAACAAGTACCGGTTCATCCAATAACTACCTTGCAACAGAAAATTCAGTAACAGCTAAACGATCGAGCAGCGGGATAAATAACCCTCGGGTGTGAATCGGGCGGGGCATTGGCCCGCGGCCACTAAATCGCAGGCAATAAAAAACCCCAAGGAATCATCTTCGCTTGGGGTTTTTCGGTATTAGTGGTGCCCAGAGACGGAATCGAACCGCCGACACGGGGATTTTCAATCCCCTGCTCTACCGACTGAGCTATCTGGGCAACGGGGCGCATTAAACGGGTTTTTCAGGGGGTCGTCAAGCAAGTTTTCAAAAAATATTTAATTATTACCGTCGCTTACGTGCCGACCCCGGTTTTTGATCAATTATTGAGCAGGCGGCACGTAGCCGTCGGCCTTCGCGTAATCCTCGCCGGAAAAGAACTTGTCCATTTCGCCCGCCAGGTATTTACGGTCTTCGGCGTTCATCATGTTCAGGCGTTTTTCGTTGATCAGCAGGGTCTGGTGTTTCAGCCAGTCGCCCCAGGCTTGGGCGGAGATATGTTCGAAAATATCCTGGCCCTTGGCGCCTGGGTACGGAGGACGTTCCAGGCCTGGCAGTTCTTCTTTGTACTTGCGGCACGTTACGGTGCGGGTCATGACGAAACTCCTGCGTTCAATACGTCGGCCGCGCGCTTCAGCAGTTTTTTCACCGGGGCGGCAAGGCCCAGGCGCGGCGGGGTGGCGAGGTTATACCAGAGCCAGTCGGCCTCGGCCACGTGATGGGCGGATTCCTCGACCTGCACCAGCCAGGGTTCGATGGCCAGCTGGAAGTGGCTGAAGGTGTGGATCAGCCCCGGCAGCGCCTGTTGTTCGCCCAGAGCCAGCGCGTGCTGGTTGGCGAGGTGTTCCAGGTCTTGCAGGTCATCAAGTTCCGGCAAGCTCCACAAACCGCCCCACAGGCCCGTGGACGGGCGACGGTAAAGCAGAATCGCGCCCTCGGCGTTGGCCAGCAGTGGCATCAGCGTGCGTTTTTGCGGGATGGTCTTGCGCGGCTTGGGGATCGGGTAACGCGTCTCCAGGCCGAGCATATGGGCTTCGCAGCCTTTTTCCAGCGGGCACAGCAGGCAGCTGGGCTTGCTGCGCGTGCAGAGCGTGGCGCCCATGTCCATCATTGCCTGGGTGTAGGCATTGACGCGATCGTGGGGCGTAAAGCGCTCAGCGGTGGCCCAGAGCTGTTTCGCGACCTTGGGTTCGCCGGGGTAGCCTTCTTGCGCGGTAAAGCGCGCCAGCACGCGTTTAACGTTGCCGTCGAGGATCGGCGCGCGCAGGCCCATGCTCAAGCTGGCGATGGCGCCGGCGGTTGAGAGGCCAATGCCGGGCAGCTCAGTGAGCTTTTGCACATCCTTGGGAAATTCGCCGCCGTATTCAGCGACCACGATTTTGGCAGTCTTCTGCAGGTTACGTGCACGCGTGTAATAACCCAGGCCCGTCCACAGGTGCAGCACTTCATCTTCCGGCGCGGCGGCCAGGGCTTCGACCGTCGGCAAGGAAGCCATGAACCGGTCGAAATAGTTGAGCACCGTGCTCACCTGGGTCTGTTGCAACATGATCTCCGAGACCCACACCCGGTAAGGCGTGATGCCCTGTTGCCAGGGCAGGTCATGGCGACCGTGGCGGTCGTACCAGTCCAGCACCGCCTGTGAAAACTGCTCGTTTCTCATCGTTTGAACAGGCCTTTAAGGGCGTCTTTAAGCTGCGGATTAACCTTGTCGAGCTTCTCTTCGATCTTATCGCTGAGCTTGTTGCCGGCCGCTTTGATGGCGACCTGGGTCAAGCCGTCCTTGTCCAGGCGGCAGGCCTTGGCGCCCAGTTCTAGCGGGCCACGGCAGCGCAGCGGCACTTCGATGTTCTGGAAGTTGGCGCCGACCTGGCAGGCCGGGTCCGGCACGTCGCGCTGGTCGCCTTCGACGATGATGCCGACGCGGTAGTCCATACCCAGCACACGCAGGTCGACGTCACCGTTGCCGTTGACCGCCAGGCCCGGGATGCGCACTTTGAGGTCCGGGTTGCTCGCTACGCCGTTACGCAAGTTAAGTGTGCCGCGCAGCTCCTGGAACGGTGTGTCCTTGCCCTGTGGCGTGGTGCTCAGTGTTTTGCGGTTGAGTAAGGCAATGCCGGTGCACAGTTGCTGTTCAATGTTGGCATTGAGCAGCGCGCCGTTAGTGATCACAAAGCTGGCGGTACCGTTGAGGCTGTCGATCAGCGCCTTTTGGCTGTTGCCACGGCCGCTGAGGTTGCTGTCGAGAGTGACCTGGCCTTTGACCGGCGGGTTTTGCCCCTGGGCTTGCAGGATGCGTTCAACCGGCACTTGCTTGATGTGGGTTTGCAGCGCCAGCAGCGGGATGTCCTGGCGCACATCGAGTGTGCCGTTGGCCTGGAAAGTGCCGTTGTAGAGGCCGCCGCTCAAGGTGTCGAGCTTGAGCTGGCCATCGGCGCCGGAGGCCTTGAGCGCTGCATTCTGGATCGGCAGCTTGCTTAAGGTCAGCTGCCCAAAGGCCAGGTCGGCGTTGACGTCCAGGGCGCGCAGGCGGGTCAGTGGCAGCAGTTTGTCGGTGCTCCACGCGCCTTTGGTCGGGGCTTCCGGCAATGGTGTGGTGCCACCTGCGGCCATGGCGCCGGCTTCGCTGTTCTGCACTTCGGCCTGGCGCGCGGCGGTTGCGCCTTTGGCCGATTCGGACTTGGCCGGCAGGTAGTTATCAGCGTTGAAGGTGTCGCCCTTGAGCTGCACGCGCAGGGCTTGCCTGGCAAAGTCATCCACGGCGATACGACCGGTGAAGGTGCTGCCGTCGAGTTTCAGGTTCAGGTCTTCCAGCGCCACGCTGGTCGGGGTGCCCTTGAGGCGGCTGACCAGCTCGACTTTGCTCAGGCTGCCGTCAGCCATGGGCGGCAGCGGGTGGCCGACGCTGTCGAGGAACTTGGCCAGGTCAAACTGGGCAATCGACAGCGCGCCGCTGACTTGCGGGGTTTTGTTCAGGTCATTGACCTTCAGTTCGCCCAAGGCGCGCAGTTGGTTGGCGGAGAGCTTGAGGTTGGTCCATTCGGCGATGTTGGCCGCCAGGTCCACCAGCAATTGGCCCTGGGTGGAGAAGGTCACGGTCTTGCCTTGCAGCGGCTCGCCGGTGGCTTCGCCGCTGAGTTTCATGTCTTCGAACTGGTAGCGTTGCAGGGCACGCTGGATACGCAGGTTGCCGTTCAGTTCGGTTTTGACACGCATCAGTGGCTGGTTGCTGCCCAGGAAGGCGGTGAGCTTGAGTGGAATGCTCGCGCCTTCGTGCACGGCGCCGGCGCTCAGTTGGATACTTTCGGCGCTGAACTGTTTGCCGGTCTGCTCATCGTTGTATTCAACGCGGGCGTTGTTGATGGTCAGGCTGTCGATGTCCAGGCGGATCGGCTTGGGCGGCTTTTCCGGTTCGGGCTCGGCCGGGGCTTGCGTTGGGGCAGGGGCGCCGGCGGTTTCGCCTGCATCCGGCACGTTCTTGCCGATGTCTTCCCAGTTGCCGTGGCCTTGCTTGTCACGGGTAAGGCGCAGGTTGAGGCCTTCGACACGCACATCGCTCATCTGCACTTCGCGGCGCAGCAGCGGCAGCACGCGCACCGACAGGCCGAGCATCTGCAAGTCGGCGAACGGTTGGGTCGGGTTGGTCATGGTCGCCACGCTGGCTTCATGCAGCTCAAGGCCCAGCCAGGGGAACAGGCTCCAGCCGATATCGCCATTGAGCGTCAGCTCGATGTGGGCCTTGTCGCGGGCAATCTGGCGAATCTCGTCTTTGTAGTCGTTGGGATCGAAGAGGTGGGTCAGGGCAAAGCCCAGGGCCACAATGATCAGCAACAGCCCGAGGAGTACCAGACCCAGGATTTTGCCGAACGCTTTCATGGGCGAGTCCTTGTATGTCGATTTCAAAATTTAGCCGCAGAGTATAACGCCCGAAGGCCTGCGTCAGTTCACGCATCGTTACATTGTATCTAGCACCGGCAAAGTCGGATTTTGCTGTCAAACAAATCAGTTTGAGTAAAAAAGGTGATGTCAGTTTGGTTTTTCTGTCACCCACTGGTGCTAATCTTTGCGGGTTCGTCTGTCGTCTGCGACACAAAGTCGCGCTTAAAAGGAGCTTTACTCAACAACAACGGCCAACGCTCTGCGTGCAAGGTCGAGGGAGAGAGTGCCTGACGGACACATACTAATAACTGGGGGAAACACCAATGAGCACTAGCACTGCGGCCGGTAGTACTGCCGCACAGCCTGCGTTCCTGTCCAAGGAACGCATTATCGCCAAGCCCGGCTTCAACCGCTGGCTGGTTCCACCGGCCGCCCTGGCCATCCACCTCTGTATCGGCATGGCCTACGGGTTCTCGGTATTCTGGCTGCCGCTGTCCAAGGCACTGGGTATTACCGCACCGGTCGCCTGCGCGCCGGACATGAGCTTTATTGCGCAAGTCTTCTCGTCCCAGTGCGACTGGCCCATCTCCATGCTGGGCTGGATCTACACCCTGTTCTTCATCTTCCTGGGCTGCTCGGCGGCCATCTGGGGCGGCTGGCTGGAACATGCCGGGCCACGCAAAGCCGGTGTTGTCTCGGCGTTGTGCTGGTGCGGCGGCCTGTTGATCTCGGCGCTGGGGATTTATACCCACCAGATCTGGCTGATGTGGATCGGCTCCGGTGTGATTGGCGGTATCGGCCTGGGCCTGGGCTACATCTCGCCGGTGTCGACCCTGATCAAGTGGTTCCCGGACAAGCGCGGCATGGCTACCGGCATGGCGATCATGGGCTTCGGCGGTGGCGCGATGGTGGGTGCACCGTTGGCCGCAGCGCTGATGGGCCATTTCGCCTCGCCAACCAGCGTGGGTGTGTGGCAGAGCTTTGTGGTCATGGCCGTCATCTACTTCGTGTTCATGATTGGTGGCGCACTCTCGTACCGCGTGCCGCCGACCGGCTGGAAGCCTGAGGGCTGGACCGCCCCGGCGAAAAAAGCCAGCAACGCGATGATCACCCACCGCCACGTGCACGTGAACGTAGCGTGGAAAACCCCGCAATTCCGCCTGGTATGGCTGGTGCTGTGCCTGAACGTGTCCGCCGGTATCGGCATCCTCGGCATGGCGTCGCCGCTGCTGCAGGAAGTGTTCGGTGGCAAGTTGCTGGGTGTGGATGTGCCGTTTGGCCAGCTGGACGCAGGTCAACTGGCTTCCATTGCGGCCATCGCTGCAGGTTTCACCGGTCTGTTGAGCCTGTTCAACATCGGTGGCCGGTTTTTCTGGGCGTCGTTCTCCGACTACCTGGGCCGTAAAAACACCTACTTCGTGTTCTTCGCCCTGGGCTTTGCCCTGTACGCGCTAATCCCGAACCTGGGGCACCTGGGCAACGTGGCACTGTTTGTGGCGGCGTTCTGCATCATCCTGTCGATGTACGGCGGCGGTTTTGCGACCGTGCCTGCGTACCTGGCCGACCTGTTCGGCACCCAGATGGTCGGCGCGATCCACGGTCGTCTGTTGACCGCTTGGGCGGCGGCCGGCGTGCTGGGCCCGGTGTTGGTGAACTACCTTCGCGAATACCAGCTGAGCATCGGCGTTCCGCGCGCTGCGGCCTACGACATCACCTTGTACATCCTTGCAGGCCTGCTGGTGCTGGGTTTCCTCTGCAACCTGCTGGTGCGCCCGGTGGCCGACAAGTACTTCATGACCGACGCCGAGCTGGCTGCCGAACAGGCGCTGGGCCATGACAAAGGCGCTGATGCCAGCACTTCGCTGGAGTGGAAAGCGGCCCCTGGTACTGTGCCGATGGCGATTGCCGCCTGGCTGGTGGTAGGTATTCCGTTGGCGTGGGGTGTGTGGGTGACCCTGCAGAAGACAGCGGTGTTGTTCCACTAATCCCGCCTGATCGTTCCCACGCTCCCGCGTGGGAATGCAGGCTGTGACGCTCTGCGTCACCATGGCGCAAGGCTTCAGTCGAGCGTCGACAGCGGAACGCGGAGCGTCCCAAGCGGCATTCCCACGCAGAGCGTGGGAACGATCTTTGCGCACCATGCTGGGGCGCATTCATCAACTCGTCAGTCTTATCCCCTTCGATGTTTCTGTTTAGCGCCCGCACCCCTATAATGGCTGCCTTTTTCGCCCAATGATTTTGCGGAGCTGGTGATGGCCGAACGTAAGGTATCCGTCGAGCGCGACACTCTGGAAACCCAGATCAAAGCCTCGATCAACCTGGATGGCACCGGAAAGGCCCGATTTGATATCGGTGTACCTTTTCTTGAGCACATGCTGGACCAGATCGCCCGCCACGGGCTGATCGACCTGGATATCGTCAGCAAGGGCGACCTGCATATCGACGACCACCACACGGTGGAAGACGTAGGCATCACCCTCGGCCAGGCATTTGCCAAGGCCATCGGCGACAAAAAAGGCATCCGTCGCTACGGCCATGCCTATGTCCCGCTGGACGAAGCGCTGTCGCGTGTAGTCATCGACTTCTCCGGCCGCCCGGGTCTGCAGATGCACGTGCCGTACACCCGCGCTACCGTGGGCGGCTTCGATGTCGACCTGTTCCAGGAGTTCTTCCAGGGCTTCGTCAACCACGCACTCGTCAGCCTGCACATCGACAACCTGCGCGGCACCAACACCCACCACCAGATCGAAACCGTGTTCAAGGCATTCGGCCGCGCACTGCGCATGGCCGTAGAGCTGGATGACCGCATGGCCGGGCAAATGCCATCGACCAAGGGCGTTCTGTAATGCAGACGGTCGCGGTTATCGATTACGGCATGGGTAACCTGCACTCGGTGGCCAAGGCGCTCGAGCACGTAGGCGCCGGCAAGGTGCTGATCACCAGCGATGCCGATGTGATTCGCGAAGCCGACCGCGTGGTGTTCCCCGGCGTCGGCGCGATTCGCGATTGCATGGCCGAGATCCGCCGCCTGGGCTTTGACAGCCTGGTGCGTGAAGTCAGCCAGGACCGCCCGTTCCTCGGTATCTGCGTGGGCATGCAAGCCTTGCTCGACAGCAGTGAAGAGAACGGCGGCGTCGACTGCATCGGCCTGTTCCCCGGCCAGGTGAAGTTCTTCGGCAAAGACCTGCACGAAGACGGCGAGCACTTGAAGGTGCCGCATATGGGTTGGAACGAAGTCAGCCAGACCGTCGAACACCCGCTGTGGCACGACATTCCGGACCTGGCGCGTTTCTACTTTGTGCACAGCTACTACATCAATGCCGGTAACCCGCGCCACGTGGTGGGCGGCGGGCATTATGGCGTCGACTTCGCCGCCGCGCTGGCCGACGGTTCGCGCTTTGCCGTGCAGTTCCACCCGGAGAAAAGCCATACCCATGGCCTGCAATTGCTGCAGAACTTCGCCGCGTGGGATGGTCGCTGGTAATGGCCAAGAAGCCGAAGCCGCCGATCTTGAACCTCACGCCCGAACAGGAGCGTGAGGCGACCGACAAGATCAAGCGTTTCATGGAGGACCGTTTCGAGCTCAAGTTGGGCTCGTTCGAGGTCGCCGAAATTCTTGAGCTGTTCACCACCGAAGTGGCGCCGCACTATTACAACAGGGCGATTTTCGACACGCAGACGCTCCTTAAAGAAAGGTTCGAAAGCATCGAAAGCGACCTGTGGTCGCTTGAGAAACCCTGATTTCCCAAGCATTGCTGAATATCGAATAAGGTTTGCCAGATGCTGATTATCCCCGCTATCGATCTCAAGGACGGCGCTTGTGTACGCCTGCGCCAAGGCCGCATGGAAGACTCCACCGTGTTCTCCGATGACCCGGTGAGCATGGCTGCCAAATGGGTAGAAGGGGGCTGCCGTCGTCTGCATCTGGTGGACTTGAACGGCGCCTTCGAAGGCCAGCCAGTCAATGGCGAAGTGGTGACCGCCATCGCCAAGCGCTACCCGAACCTGCCGATCCAGATCGGCGGCGGCATTCGCTCCCTGGAAACCATCGAGCACTACGTCAAGGCTGGCGTGAGCTACGTGATCATCGGCACCAAAGCGGTGAAAGACCCGGCGTTTGTGGCAGAAGCCTGCCGTGCGTTTCCGGGCAAGGTGATTGTCGGCCTGGATGCCAAAGACGGCTTTGTCGCCACCGACGGTTGGGCTGAGATCAGCACCGTGCAGGTCATCGACCTGGCCAAGCAGTTCGAAGCCGACGGCGTGTCCGCCATCGTTTATACCGACATCGCCAAAGACGGCATGATGCAGGGCTGCAACGTGCCGTTCACCGCAGCGCTGGCCGCCGCGACCAGGATCCCGGTGATCGCCTCCGGTGGCATTCACAACCTGGGTGACATCAAGTCGCTGCTGGACGCCAAGGCGCCCGGCATCATCGGCGCCATCACTGGCCGCGCGATCTACGAAGGTACTTTGGACGTCGCCGAAGCCCAGGCTTACTGCGACGCCTACAACGGCTGAGGACTGACCATGGCGCTGGCCAAACGCATCATCCCTTGCCTGGACGTCGACAACGGTCGCGTGGTCAAGGGCGTCAAGTTCGAGAACATCCGCGACGCCGGCGACCCGGTGGAAATCGCCCGTCGCTATGATGAGCAAGGTGCCGACGAGATTACCTTTCTCGACATCACCGCCAGCGTCGACGGCCGCGACACCACCTTGCATACCGTCGAGCGCATGGCCAGCCAGGTGTTTATCCCGCTGACCGTGGGCGGTGGCGTGCGCACCGTGCAAGACATCCGCAACCTGCTCAATGCCGGTGCGGACAAGGTCTCGATCAACACCGCTGCCGTGTTCAACCCGGAGTTTGTCGGCGAAGCCGCGCAGCACTTCGGCTCGCAATGCATCGTGGTCGCCATCGACGCCAAGAAGGTTTCCGCGCCGGGCGAACCCCCGCGCTGGGAGATCTTCACCCACGGCGGTCGCAAGCCCACCGGCCTGGACGCGGTGGAATGGGCGATGAAGATGGAAGCCCTGGGCGCCGGTGAGATCCTGCTGACCAGCATGGACCAGGACGGCATGAAAAACGGTTTCGACCTGGGCGTGACCCGCGCCATCAGCGATGCGCTGGGCATTCCGGTGATCGCCTCCGGCGGCGTCGGCAACCTGCAGCACCTGGCCGACGGCGTGATCGAAGGCCATGCCAGCGCGGTGCTGGCGGCGAGCATTTTCCACTTTGGCGAATACACCGTGCCCGAGGCCAAAGCCTATATGGCCGCGCGCGGTATCGTCGTTCGCTAAACGCTGCTGGACACCCTGGCAGGCGCGGGGCACTCTCTGCGCTTGCCATGGATCCCGGTAGCCTTCATGTTCAAGACCCTTCTGCTTGCTCTCGCCAGTACGTCCATTCTGTTGACGGGCTCGGCTCACGCCGAAGAACCGTCCGACGCCTCCCTGGTGTTGCTGACGGAAAACTTCCCGCCTTACAACATGGCGAAAAACGGCAAGAACTTCGCCAAGGAAGAAAACATCGAGGGCATCGCCGTCGAAATCGTGCGCGAAACGTTCAAGCGTGCGGGCATTTCCTACAATCTGACTTTGCGTTTTCCTTGGGAGCGCATCTACAAGCTCGCCCTGGAAAAGCCCGGTTACGGCGTCTTTGTGACGGCGCGTTTGCCGGACCGCGAAGCCCTGTTCAAATGGGTCGGCCCCATCGGCCCGGATGATTGGGTGATGCTGGCCAAGGCCGACAGCAAGATTGAGCTGACAGACCTTGAACAGGCCCATCGATACAAGATAGGCGCCTACAAAGGTGACGCCATTGCCGAGACCCTGGAAAAGCAGGGCCTTAAGCCCATCGTTGCGCTGCGTGACCAGGACAACGCGCAAAAACTGGTGGATGGCCAGATCGACCTGTGGGCCACCGGCGACCCGGCGGGCCGTTATCTGGCTCGCCAGGTGGGGGTGACCCAACTGAAAACCGTGCTGCGCTTCAACAGTGCCCAGTTGTACCTGGCGCTGAATAAAGACGTGCCGGATGAGGTGGTGGCCAAGCTTCAGGCGGCACTCGACCAGTTACGGGATGAGGGTGGGGTCGATCAGATCATGGCCCGTTACCTCTAGCTCAGACTGCGCTTGGTGCGTTTGCGCCGCTGGCGGTGGTTCGTCAGGCAGCGGCTCGGCGTTTGGATAATCGCTCAGGTAGATGTTGTCACCATTGGTATAGCTGGCGGTGCTTGAAACCTGGCTACCGTCTTGTCGCAGCAGGCGGTATTCGCTGTGTAGAAGGTAAGCTGCAACGGCTTTCTTTGGCTGAACGTAGGTGATGATTTCCAGCGACGAAGCCTGGTCCCAGCCTTTGGCCGAACGTTGCGTGTGGGTGAAGTCGCGATCCAGGTGCGCCGAAAAATTCAACTCGCAAACCTGTTCGCCGCCTGGCCACTCTTCGCCCAGGTCGATGCTGGTGTTGGCCGCCAGAGCCTTGGCAGTCCCACCTGTTTCACCTTTTGCAGCCGTCCACATGAACGGCTGACGGGTCGCTTCGATGTTGTGCCCAAAACCTACACAAAGGTGGCGGTCGGCGCGTTCCAGGCGATAGGTCGGTGACGACTGAAACTGTTCAATCACGGTCAATTCCGGGTCCTTGACACAGAACCAGGGCAGCTCGCACGCCTGGGGCGTGTGGGCGGTTTCATCAGGTTCCGGGCGTTCGTACCCGCTGAGGTTCGGCGGTGGCAGGTCGTGCAACTGCGCTGTCAATGTCAGGCGCAGCGAATAGGCCTCAAGGCTTGGCCTGGCATAGTTGCCAGTGCCGATGAAGGTGCCGGGGGCCAGGTATATTTCGCCGGCGGGTGCATCGGGAGGTGACACCGACCAGAGGCTCAAATCGCTGGCGGCGCCGCTGCCTTTATCGTCCCAGATCAATTCGCCCGCTTGAGCGGCCATCACCAGGTCTTCTCGCACACACCGCACGGCATGGCGTGAGGGTTTGTCGTAGTCCACGCCGTACACCAGCCCCATCGTCACATAGCCTTCCGGTGGCAGCGGGCGCCAGATGGACGCATTGCCCAGCGCTCCGGTGCCTTCATCCTGCCACACCAATTGATAATCGACGGGCGCACGCAGGGCCGTGCCATCGACCTTGTTCGCGTCGCTGACCACGGCGACAACGTTGGCGTGGTTGATATTGCGATAGTGGTTCACCGCAATATCACCCAAGGTAAAAAACGGGCTCAGGGCATCGGAGGCGGTGCTCGGCCGCCAGAGGCCGACGGCTTTGTGCGCGCCCGAACCCTTGTCGTTCCACAGTGGCAGAAACTCGCTGGTAAAGCTGATGAGCAGGTCATTGAATTGCAGAGGCTTCATGGAGGGCTCTCCAGTTGATGGGAGCATCAACTATCGAGCAGGGCAGTCAGTACCGAGCGGTAACTATCTACGTGCCGGAAGATACGTACCGTTTTTGCCGTGTGCCGCCATGGCTTGGTTGCTGCGCACACTGATCATCAACTTGATATCAATCCAGTCGATGCCCTGGGCCTTGAGCTTGGGCAACTCACGCTCCAGTACCGCCAGCGTTTGCGGGTAAGGGTGGCCGATCATCACCACCGAGCCCTGTTTGTGCGCCAGCTTGATCGCGGTTTGCAATTGCGTGGCAATCGCCGCCTCGGTGCGTTCGTCATCCAGGAACACATCCCGCGAGACATGCGCCAGGCCGATCTTCTGCGCCTCGGCGGCGGCGACGGTCTGCGCGCTGGTGCGGCTGTCGACAAAGAACTTGTTGCGCCGTTGCAGCTCGGCCATCAACCACGCCATCGCCGCTGGCTGGGCGGTCATGCGGCTGCCCATATGGTTGTTGATGCCGGCGGTGTAGGGCACGGCCTTGAAGGCGGCGTCCAGGCGCTTGCCGAGTTCTTCGATGGGCAGCTCGGGGTGCCAGGCGAACGGGCCGGTGGCCGGGTCCATGGGCATGTGCAGGATCACGATCTTGCCGGCCTTGTGCGCTTCACGGGCGAATTCGGCGGCGTGGGGCGTGTCGGGCATGATCGCCGTAGTCACCGGCCCAGGCAGGCCCAGCACGCGACGGTCCCGGGGCAGGTTTTGCCCCAGGTCGTCGATGATAAGGGTCAGGTAGGCCTTTTGCGGCTCGCCGGCAGGCGTCGCGTGGGCGACGCCTGCCAGGCTGCACAGCAGAGCGATGATCAGGGCAAAACGCATATCAACGGCTGCGCGTAATGCTCAGGCCTTTAAGCAGGCTGAGCGCCTGGGCCAGTTGGTAGTCGTCGTCCTGCGGCATCGGCTTGGCTTTGGTGCCACTGCCGGTCGGCTGATCGGCGCCGCCGTTGCCATTGCCCAAGTGACCTTGCAGGTCGGCTTCTTTGTAATACTCGCTGTCGACCTCGTTGGTGATCTTGGCCCGGCGCACCTCGATGTCCGGCACGATGCCCTGGGCCTGGATCGAGCGACCGTTCGGCGTGTAGTACAACGCCGTGGTGATCTTCAGTGCGCGGTCGTTGTTCAGCGGCAATACGGTTTGCACCGAGCCTTTGCCGAAGCTGGTGGTGCCCATCAGCACGCCGCGCTTCTGGTCTTGCAGGGCACCGGCGACAATTTCTGACGCCGAGGCGCTGCCGCCGTTGATCAGCACGGCCAGTGGCACGCCTTCGCTCAGGTCGTTGCCGGTGGCCGAGAAGCGCAACTCGGAGTTGGCGATACGGCCCTTGGTGTACACGATCAGGCCTTTGCTGATGAAGTGGTCGACCACTTCAACCGCCGACTGCAGCACGCCGCCTGGGTTGTTACGCAGGTCGAGCACGATGCCGTTGAGTTTCTTGCCGTTGTCTTTGCGCAGTTTGGCCAGGGCCTTGGCCACTTCGTCGCCGGTCTTGACCTGGAACTGGGTGATACGGATGTAACCGTAGCCCGACTCCAGCAACTGGCTCTTCACGCTCTTGACCGTGATGGTCGCGCGGGCCAGGGTCACGTCAAACGGGTTGCCGCCGTCGCGTACCAGGGTCAGGGTGATTTTCTGGCCGAGCTTGCCGCGCATCTTGTCGACGGCCTCGGTCATGGACTGGCCACGGGTCGGCTGGCCGTTGATCTTCACGATCAAGTCGCCGGCCTGAATGCCCGCCTTGGACGCAGGGGTGTCATCGATCGGCGAGACCACTTTGATCTGGCCATCTTCGGAACCGACTTCGATGCCCAGGCCGCCGAACTCACCGCTGGTGCTTTCCTGCAGCTCGGCAAAGTCTTCCGGCCCCAGGTAAGCGGAGTGCGGGTCGAGGTTGCTGAGCATGCCCTTGATGGCATTTTCCAGCAGGGTCTTGTCGTCTACGGGTTCGACATAGGCTGCCTTGATCCGGTCCATGACCTCGGCAAAGGTACGCAGCTCGTCCAGCGGCAGCGGCGCCTTGGTGGTCGCAGCGGTGGCGGCGGGTGCAGCCTGGTCGGCAAAAGCCAGAGGCGCGCCGATCACCAGGGCGATCGTCAGGGCCAGCGAAGTGAGGCGGGACAAATGCAGCATGTCGAACGAACTCCTAATGTAGGTGCAGCCCTATCCTTGGGAACGGCACCATTGTGCAGGGTCGCTCGGGCGGCCCTGCTGACGAATAGCGAAGTACAGCGCCGGGGTGTCCTGGCCGCCACTGTTACCGACAGTGGAGATGGATTCACCGGCTTTTACAACATCACCTGCCGACTTGAGTAATGTCTGATTGTGGCCGTAAAGGCTCAAATAGCCATTGCCGTGGTCAAGAATCACCAACAAACCGGCACCGCGCAGCCAATCGGCAAACACCACACGCCCGCCGTGAACGGCGTGGACCTGGCTGCCGGCGGCGGCGCTGATCATCACCCCATCCCACTTGGCGCGAGTGTCATCGCCACGGGTTTCACCAAAGCGCGCCAGTAGTCGACCATCAACGGGCCATGGAAGTTTTCCGCGGGCTGAAGCAAAAGGGCCGCCGAAGTTCTCGCCGGAGCTGGAAACCAGCGGCCCAGGCGCTGCGTGCGCCGGTTTACGCGGCGCCGGCGCGTCAGTGGTGGCGGCCAGCTCGGCTTCACGCTGGCGCTTTTTTTCCGCTTCCTGCTGGGCGATCAGCGCTTTTTGCCGCGCTTCTTCAGCCTCACGTGCCTGGCGAGCCAGGGTTTCTTCGATGGTTTTGAGCACTTTACCCAGGTCAGCCTGGTCTTGCTCGCGGGCCTGGAGCTTGGCGTCGCGGGCTTTCACGTCATCATTGAGTTTAGCCAGGGCTTGCTGGCGCTCTTTGCGCACCTTGTCCAGCTGGTCGCGCTGGGTGTCGAGGGCGGTTTTCTGATCAAGCAATTGCGACTGCTGGTCGGCGATTTCCTGCTCGACATTGGCCAGCTGGCGCAGGGTTTCATTAAATCCCTTCAATTGCGCCAGGCGCGCCTTGCTCAGGTAGTCGTAATAGGTGAGGGTGCGCGCGAATTTCTCGGGGTTCTGCTGGTTGAGCAGCAGCTTGAGGTATTCCTGGCGGCCGCTCTGGTAGGCGGCGCGGGCCTGGATTGCGATCAGGCGTTGCTGTTCAACGCGTGCGCTCTGGAGTTTTTTTTTCTCAGCGTCGAGTCGCTCCAGTTCCGACTCGCTCTTCTTTAATTCTTTTTGTAGCTCCTGGACCTGCTTCTCGAGCTTGCCCATCTCGGTTTCCGTGCCGCGCAGGTCTTTCTGCACCCCGGATTTTTCTTCCTGGAGCTTGCCGAGCAGTTTTTTCAGCTCGGTAATGTCCTGACGCGTAGCGTCCAACTGTTGTTGGGTTTGTGCGCGCTCATCGGCAAACGCCGGTTGGAGCAAGCAGACTAGAGCGAGGGTAATCAAGGCGCGAAGCATAGAGGCGGGCGACACCAGGGAAAGGGACGGCCTAGTATGCCCGCCAAGCGCCGCAAAAAAAACGCCCAATTCGGGCTGGAGAGCAAGATATCTCACGGACGCCACATGCAGATGTGGGAGCTGGCTTGCCTGCGATAGCGGTGTGTCAGTGAACGGTGTAGTCGACTGGCAGAATGCTATCGCGGGCAAGCCCGCTCCCACACTGGTTTTGTGGTGAGGCTGGGATCAGACCAGGATAGAGGTACCGGTCATCTCTTTCGGTTTCTCCAGCCCCATCAGTTTCAGCATGGTAGGCGCCACGTCCGCCAGTACGCCGCCTTCGCGCACTTTAAGGTCACGCTTGCCGACATAGATGAACGGCACCGGCTCGGTGGTGTGGGCGGTGTGGGCTTGCCCGGTGGATTCGTCGGACATCTGCTCGCAGTTGCCGTGGTCGGCAGTGATCAGCGCTTCGCCGCCGACTTTCTCCAGGGCGTCGACGATGCGACCGACGCACAGGTCCAGGCATTCCACGGCTTTAACGGCCGCTTCCAGGTTGCCGCTGTGGCCGACCATGTCACCGTTGGCGTAGTTGACCACGATCACGTCGTAACGCTGGTGTTCGATGGCATCGACGATCTTGTCGGTAACTTGCGGCGCGCTCATCTCCGGCTGCAGGTCGTAGGTGGCGACTTTTGGCGACGGGATCAGGATGCGTTCTTCGCCCGGGAACGGCTCTTCGCGGCCACCGGAGAAGAAGAAGGTCACGTGGGCGTATTTTTCGGTTTCGGCAATGCGCAGCTGAGTCTTGCCGTTTTTCGCCAAATAGTCGCCCAGCACGTTTTCCAGGCTGCCCGGCGCGAATGCCGAAGGGGCCGGGATGTTAGCGGCGTATTGGGTAAGCATGACGAACTCGGCTTTCGGCTGGCGCGCGCGTTCGAAGTCTTTAAAGCCGCTATCGACGAACACATGGCTCAGCTCGCGCGCGCGGTCGGCGCGGAAGTTCATGAACACCAGGGCGTCGCCGTCTTCGACTTTGACCGGCTCGCCGATGGTGGTGGCTTTGACGAATTCGTCGCTCTCGCCACGCGCATAGGCGGCTTCCAGACCTTCCTGGGCGGTGGCGGCGTGAAATTCGCCCTGGCCTTCCGCGATCAGGTTGTAGGCCTGGGCGACACGGTCCCAACGGTTGTCACGGTCCATGGCGAAGTAACGGCCGACCAGGCTGGCGATGCGGCCCTTGCCGAGGGCGGCGAAGGTGGCGTCGAGCAGTTCGATGGACGATTGCGCGCTTTTCGGCGGCGTATCGCGGCCGTCGAGGAAGGCGTGCAGGTAGATTTTTTCGGCGCCGCGCTTGAAGGCCAGTTCGGCCATGGCAACCAGGTGGTCCTGGTGGCTGTGTACACCGCCGTCGGACAACAGGCCCATAAAGTGCACGGCTTTGCCGGCGGCTACGGCTTTATCCACCGCCGCGCAGATGGTCGGGTTCTCGAAGAACTCGCCATCACGGATCGCTTTGGTCACGCGGGTGAAGTCCTGATATACCACTCGTCCGGCGCCCAGGTTCATGTGGCCGACTTCGGAGTTGCCCATTTGGCCGTCCGGTAAGCCCACATCCATACCGGAACCGGAGATCAGGCCGTTGGGTACGGTGGCGGTCAGGCGGTCGAGTACCGGCTTGCTGGCCGAGTACACGGCGTTGTCGTGGTGGCTTTCACTGTGTCCAAAGCCATCGAGAATTATCAGGACCAAAGGTTTAGGCGTGGTAGTCATAGATCCTCTCGCGGCGCTAATAAAGGAAGACAATTGAAAAGGGAGTAGCAGTCTAAAGCGAAGTTCCGACCACGTCACCGCTTTACGGGGGTTGGCCGCCCCTGACGGCTGTGTATACTTACCGCCATTTTAACGCCCTGGAACCTCCTTGATGGTTGATCACCTGATTGCATTTGCCACTGCCCACTACCTGCTCGCGGGTGCCTTCGTCATCCTGCTGGCGCTGCTGATCGCTCATGAAATGAGTCGCGGTGGCCGCAGCCTGAGCACGTCGGAGCTGACCGCGCTGGTCAACAAGGATGAGGCCGTTGTCGTGGATATTCGCCCGGCCAAGGATTTCGCCGCCGGCCATATCGTCGGCGCCCTGAACATTCCACAGGACAAGCTGATCGCCCGCTTGCCCGAGCTGGAAAAACACAAGGCCAAGACCATTATTCTGGTCGACGCCCAAGGCCAGCACGCCGGCACCCATGCCCGCGAGATGCTCAAAGCCGGTTTTACCGCCGCCAAACTGTCCGGCGGTATCGGCAGCTGGAAGGCCGATAACCTGCCGCTGGTGAAGTGATATGAGCCAGGTTGTCGTTTACTCCAGCGATTGGTGCCCTTACTGCATGCGAGCCAAGGCCCTGCTTGAGAAGAAGGGTGTTGCTTTCGAAGAGATCAAGGTCGACGGCAAACCCCAAGTGCGCGCCGAAATGGCCCAGAAAGCGGGACGCACGTCCGTGCCGCAGATCTGGATCGGCGACAAGCATGTCGGTGGGTGCGATGACCTGTTCGCTCTGGAGCGCGCCGGTAAACTCGATGCGCTGCTGCTCGTCTGACTCCTAAACCCTAAAAGACCCCAAGATCAAGAAGGATCTGCGATGACTGACCAACAGAACACCGAAGCAGCAGAAGCTCAAGGCCCACAGTTTTCGCTGCAGCGGATCTACGTGCGTGACCTGTCGTTCGAAGCGCCGAAAAGCCCGGCCATCTTCCGTCAGGAATGGACCCCAAGCGTTGCGCTGGACCTGAACACCCGTCAAAAGGCTCTGGAAGGCGACTTCCACGAAGTCGTGCTGACCTTGTCCGTGACTGTTAAGAACGGCGAAGAAGTAGCTTTCATCGCAGAAGTGCAACAGGCTGGTATCTTCCTGATCCAGGGCCTGGACGAAGCGTCCATGAGCCACACCCTGGGCGCGTTCTGCCCGAACATCCTGTTCCCGTATGCCCGTGAGACCCTGGACAGCCTGGTCACCCGTGGCTCGTTCCCGGCACTGATGCTGGCGCCGGTGAACTTCGATGCCCTGTACGCGCAAGAGCTGCAGCGCATGCAACAGGAAGGTTCGTCGACTGTTCAGTAAGTTGACGCGATAAAAATGTGGGAGCGGGCTTGTGTGGGAGCTGGCTTGCCTGCGATAGCATCACCTCAGTATCACTGATACACCGAGGTGACTGCATCGCAGGCAAGCCAGCTCCCACACAGGTCTGCTCCCACATTTTGTTTATGCGTTACTTGAAGCCGAGCTGGCGCCAGCCTTCGTAGACCGCAACGGCCACGGTGTTGGACAGGTTCAAGCTGCGACAACCCTCGCGCATCGGCAGGCGCAGACGATGGCCCTCAGGCAGTGCATCAAGCACCTCCGCCGGCAGGCCACGGCTTTCCGGGCCGAACAGGAAGGCGTCGCCTTCGGCAAAGCTGGCATCATGAAACGGCCGCGAGCCCTTGGTGGTGAACGCGAACAGCCGCGGGTTGCCCAAACTCTCCAGGCAGCTGGCGAGGTCGGCGTGGCGCTTGAGCGTGGCGTACTCGTGGTAGTCCAGCCCGGCGCGGCGCAGGCGTTTGTCGTCCATGTCAAAGCCCAGCGGCTCGATCAAATGCAGGTGGCAGCCACTGTTGGCGCACAGCCTGATAACGTTGCCGGTATTCGGCGGAATTTCTGGTTGAAAAAGGATGACGTGAAACATGCACGGCTCCGAAGGCAAAGATGCGCTGCATTCTACCCCTGAAGACGACCCAAGGCCGAAGCTATTGCCACGGGTGATGGGCTCATTGGCAATTGTTGGTTTGATGATCGGGCTGATGATCGGCCGCCTGACCACGCCGGATCCGGTCGAACTGCAGCAGGTAGAAACAGCGGCAGACGGCGTGGTGGTGTGGTTCAACAGCGAACCCAAGCTGCACGGCGAACACGTCGACGGCACCGTTGCAGTGTTGTTCGACGCGCAAGGCAAGGCTGCCAGCGGGCAACTCAAGGTCAACGACAAGGACGTGAACTGGCGGGTTCGCAAAACCGATGGCGGCTTGCTGCTGAACCTGGTGGCGGCTCGGCCGTTGCGCGGGGAGTGGAAAGGCGAGAAGGCTGATGGCCGCTGGCGGCTGGAGATCCATCTCCAAGAGCAATAAAAGAGGGAGTTCCCGGCCTGCCTGTACCAGGGCTCCCAAAACGGGGTGAAGCCATGAAGGCTTCGGTGTTAAAGAGGGAATCCCCGGCCTGCCTGTACCGAGGTTCCCGAAACGGGTGTGGGGCGCGACGCGATCCGCATCAAGCACCCCGGGTGTAAAGAGGGGATTCTCGGCCTGCCTGTACCAAGGTCCCCGAAACTGGGTGATGTAAGGGTTATTGCAGGGCGCGTGCCAGAAGTTGAAATGTGCGCCAAAAAATTACGCCAGAAAGCGCAAAGCCCCGGAATACGGGGCTTTGGTGTTTTTGCGATTTAATATTTTCTTGATTAGGCGGGTGTTTCTGGCTGGCTGGATGTGCGCGATGCTAGTTCATGGTGCATTGAAGCGGTGCACAGTCGTTTGGCCTGACACAAAATAAATGTGGGAGCTGCTTTGTGTGGGAGCCGGGCTTGCCCGCGATGCAGGCACCTCGGTGTGTCAGTTACACCTTGGTGATGCTATCGCAGGCAAGCCAGCTCCCACATGGGTTCTTCAGTGGTTTTGAGATTTAGGCTTCATCTCCCTCATCATCATCCCCACCATCGACCTTCATGCCCAACTCCTTGATCTTGCGCGTCAAGGTATTGCGGCCCCAACCCAGCAACACAGCGGCATCGCGGCGGCGGCCGGCGGTGTGCTTCAGGGCGGTTTCGATCATGATCCGCTCGAACGCCGGCACGGCGCTGTCCAGCAGGTTGGACTGGCCGCGTGCCAAGGCCTGGTCGGCCCATTGGCGCAGCGCCTGTTCCCAGTTGGTCACCGGTGCCGAATCCTGCGGCAGGCTCAACAGCTCCGGCGGCAGGTCGCTGATGTGCACTTCACGCCCGGACGCCATCACCGTGATCCAGCGGCAGGTGTTCTCCAGCTGACGCACGTTGCCCGGCCACGGCAGGTTTTTCAGGTATTCCTCGGTCTCGCTTTTGAGCAGCTTCGGCTCCACCGCCAATTCTTGCGCGGCGCGGCTGAGGAAGTGGCGGGCCAGGGTCGGAATGTCTTCGCGGCGATCCGACATCCGAGGGATGTGGATACGAATCACGTTCAAACGGTGAAACAAGTCCTCACGGAATTTGCCCGCGTGTACCAACGTTTCCAGATTCTGGTGCGTCGCCGCAATGATGCGCACATCGACCTTGACCGGCGTGTGCCCGCCAACGCGGTAGAACTCGCCATCTGCCAATACGCGCAGCAAGCGTGTCTGGGTATCCGCTGGCATATCGCCGATTTCATCCAGGAACAGCGTGCCGCCGTCCGCCTGTTCAAAGCGCCCGCGACGCAGGTTGGCCGCGCCGGTGAACGCGCCCTTTTCATGGCCGAACAGCTCGGACTCCATCAAGTCCTTCGGAATCGCCGCCATGTTCAGCGCGATAAACGGCGAGGCCGCCCGTGGGCTGTGACGGTGCAGCGCGTGGGCCACCAACTCTTTACCGGTGCCCGACTCGCCGTTGATCAACACGGTGATGTTGGAGTGGCTCAAACGCCCGATGGCGCGAAACACTTCCTGCATCGCCGGTGCCTCACCGATGATTTCCGGGGTGCGGGTCAGGGCTGGCGGGGCTTCCTGGCTTTGTTGTTCCTGGGCGTGCTGGTTGGCGCGCTTGACCAGCGCCACCGCCTCGTCCACATCGAACGGCTTGGGCAGGTATTCAAAGGCGCCGCCCTGATACGACGCGACAGCGCTGTCCAGGTCCGAGTGCGCGGTCATGATAATCACCGGCAAACGCGGATGCTGCTCGCGAATGCGCGCCAGCAAGTCCAGGCCACTGGCGCCGGGCATGCGGATGTCGGAGATGATCACGTCCGGCTGCTGGCGCGCCAGGCGGCTCATCACCCCGTCGGCGCTGTCGAAGCTCTGGGTGGTCATGCCTTCCTGTTGCAAGGCTTTCTCGAGGACCCAGCGGATAGAACGGTCGTCATCGACGATCCAGACAGTTTCACTACGGCTCATGTCGTGGGGGCTCCTTGTTCCAATGGCAGGAAGATCGAGAACGTGGTGTGGCCGGGATGGCTCTCACATTCGATCAGGCCCTGGTGCTGGCTGATGATGTTCTGGGTAATGGCCAGGCCCAGCCCGGTACCGTCCGGGCGGCCACTGACCATGGGAAAGAAGATGGTTTCCTGCAGTTCCGCAGGAATGCCTGGGCCGTTGTCGATGATCTCGACCTTGGTCACCAGGCGATGGCGCACATGGCCGATGGTGAACTGGCGCAGGGCGCGGGTGCGCAGGCTGATGCGGCCCAGGCGCAGCTCGTTCTGGCTGCTGATGGCCTGCATGGCGTTGCGCACGATATTGAGCACCGCTTGAATCATCTGCTCGCGGTCGATCAATACGTCGGGAATGCTCGGGTCGTAATCGCGCACCAGGGTGATGCAGCCCTGGCTTTCGGCCTCGACCAACTGGCACACGCGCTCCAGCACTTCGTGCACGTTGGTCATCGCCAGGGACGGCAACTTGTTGGAGCCGAGCATGCGGTCCACCAGGTTACGCAGGCGGTCGGCCTCCTCGATGATGACGTTGGTGTAGTCCTTGAGGTGTTCCTCCGGCAACTCACGGGCCAGCAGCTGCGCCGCGCCGCGAATGCCGCCGAGGGGGTTTTTGATCTCGTGGGCCAGGCCGCGCACCAGCATTTTGCTGGTTTCCTGCTTGGACAGCTGCGCTTCTTCTTTGGTGATGCGCAGCAGACGGTCGCGCGGGTGCACTTCGAGCAACAGCAGGGTCGCGCCATTGCTCAAAATCGGGGTCACGGCGTAGTCGACGGTCAGCGTCTGGCCGGTGAGGGCGGTGAGCATCGCTTCGCGCTTGGTGAACGGGTGCGCCTGCTCCACGGCCTGGCGCAACGAACTCAAGGCCTCGGCCGACTCGGTGAACAATTCGCTGATGAACTGCCCATGGCTGCGCTGGCCGCTGATGGCCAGGAGCATCTCCGCTGCCGGGTTCATGTACTCAAGACGCAAGTCGTCATTGAGCAGGATGGTCGCGGTGGTCAGGTTGTCGAGTAACAAACGGTGCAGTGCATCGCTGATGGTCATCGGGACCTCTTTTGGAGCAAGGCGCGGGCTTGAGGCACACGCTGATACAAGGAAAATGCAAAAACCAAACCAAGGCTCCGAAAAGAAGCGTTAAACCCCTGAAATAAGGGTTTTAGGCGCGAAACTGTGGCGTTCTGCCAGCGTGATCGAGAAGAATCGAACCAAAATGGGCTGGACGGGTGGGAAGTGTGCAGGCTGTCGCACCAATATAGTGCGGTTTTGTGAAGGTTGTTCAGGAAGTGATGGCTGGCGAAAAATTGTCTGGAGGAACTGGGTCAATGTGGGAGCTGGCTTGCCTGCGATAGCGATGTTGAATGTGCCGCCGCTATCGCAGGCAAGCCAGCTCCCACAGTTTTGAATGGGTTTGCAGGCTTTAACCTTTGTAGATGCACAGCTCGGCGGTGGCGCGGATCATTGCCAGTTGGCGCAGCGGATCATTCAGCGGCTCATGCACGGCGGTGGCCAACCACTGCGGGCATTGCGGGTCGGTGCGCTGCGGGGTGAAGTCGGCCAGTTGCTGCAGGAGGGTTTTTTGCAGTTGGTCCAGTTGCGGCCGAATCTGCTTCACCAGATCCGGGCGCGGGTCGTCGGGGGCCTTGCCCTGGAACTGCCAGTCGGACAGGTGGGTGTATTGCACCAGCTTGTTGGCCTCGATCTGCGCCGAAAAAAACTGCTCAGCGGCGGAAGGGTCGAGTTTGTAGTTGGGCGCTTGGGCGGCGACGCTGGCGATCACTTCCTGTTCGCGCTTTTTGTCCTCTACGGGCTTGTGGCTGTCCCATTTGCTCAGGGCTACCTGATCGGCAATCTCCAGGCGCTCGGCGATGCTGTTGAGCAAGGGTTCCAGAGTGGGCGGCGCCGCACTCGCACTGACGCTGACAAATAACAGAGCGAACACAAGTCGATGTTTCAAAGCGGATCTCCTGTGGGAGCGGGCTTGCCCGCGATTGTGTGGGTCAGTCATACATCAGGTGGCAGGCAGTGCGCTATCGCGTCATGGATATCGACACAAAATCTGAGGAAGTGCGTTGTTGTGGCGAGCAGGCTTGCCCTGCGTTGGGCTGCGCAGCAGCCTCCGGCTTAATGCGATCTTTCAGTTAAAACTCGTCCACAGGTATTAGGGCTGCTGCGCACCCCAACGCAGGGCAAGCCTGCTCGCCACATAAAGCCAGCTCCCACATTTTTAATCGGGTTGCAGGCCTGCAGCGGCGTCAGCCAGAGGCTACCTTAACTTGCGTGCTTGCCTACAGGTGCGCCAGAATCCGCCGGCTTGTACGGCTGGCTTGTCGTCTCTAAGGTTGCTCGGTCGCTGCTTATCAGCGATCAGGTTTAGTAGCCTGAGGGTTAAGTTAAGTCGTACCACTCCGACCTTTATGGCGGCTGTGCGTAGGGCACCTTCGGGTGCGCCGGCTTTTGCTTAACTTCCCCGGTCTACTAACCTGCGCACAGCTGCCACCCTCGTTTAGTAGCGAGTCGATGGCGGCCTCATTCGAGGAAGTTAAGACATGTTCAAGGCAACCCCAAATCCACCTCCATCGGTTATCGCCATCGACCCCGACAGCGACGACGAATCCCTGCTGGTCAACAGCTTCGAAGCCTTTACCTCGGTCAGCACCTTGTTGCTTGATTTGTCCGAAGCGCTGGAAGGCAAGCACCCCGATACCGTCCTGGCGATTCACCAGCTCAGTGCCCTCGGCACCTTGATGGTGGGCAAACTGCTCGACCGCCACGCCCCGGCTCGCTAAACGCCAGGCAAAAAAAGACCTCCCCGAAGGAGGTCTTTTTCGTTACGCCACGTTAAGCGGCGCTACCGGATCAGCAGCTGTAGTACAGCTCGTATTCCAGTGGGTGTACGAAGGTGCGTACTTTGATTTCTTCTTCGCTTTTCAGCTCGATGTAAGCGTTGATGAAGTCGTCGCTGAATACGCCACCTTTGGTCAGGAACGCACGGCCCTTGTCCAGCTCTTCCAGGGCTTCTTTCAGGCTGCCGCACACTTGTGGGATCTCTTTGGCCTCTTCAGGCGGCAGGTCGTACAAGTTTTTGTCGGCGGCGTCGCCAGGGTGGATCTTGTTCTGGATACCGTCCAGGCCAGCCATTACCAGTGCAGCGAAGGCCAGGTATGGGTTGGCTGCCGGGTCCGGGAAGCGAGCTTCGATACGGCGAGCGCGCGGGCTGGACACGTAAGGAATACGGATCGAAGCGGAACGGTTACGCGCCGAGTAGGCCAGCATTACCGGTGCTTCGAAACCTGGGACCAGACGCTTGTAGGAGTTGGTCGACGGGTTGGTGAAGCCGTTCAGGGCCTTACCGTGCTTGATGATACCGCCGATGAAGTACAGGGCAGTGTCGGACAGGCCGGCATAACCTTCGCCAGCGAAGGTGTTCTTGCCATCTTTGGCGATGGACAGGTGAACGTGCATACCCGAACCGTTATCGCCGTACAGTGGCTTAGGCATGAAGGTAGCGGTACGGCCGTAGGCATCCGCCACGTTGTGTACGCAGTACTTCAGGGTCTGAACTTCGTCAGCCTTGGCTACCAGGGTGTTGAACTTCACGCCGATTTCGTTCTGGCCGGCAGTCGCCACTTCGTGGTGGTGAACTTCGATGACCAGGCCCATCTCTTCCATGGCGTTGCACATGGAGGTACGGATTTCGTGGTCGTGGTCGAACGGCGGAACCGGGAAGTAACCACCTTTGACGCCTGGACGGTGGCCTTTGTTGCCGCCTTCGATGTCCTGGTCGGACATCCACGAACCTTGTTCGGAGAAGATCTTGAACATGGAGCCGGAGATGTCGGACTTGAACTTGACCGAATCAAAGATGAAGAATTCCGGCTCCGGGCCTACGAATACGGTGTCGCCGATACCGGTCGACTTCAGGTATTCCTCGGCGCGCTTGGCGATCGCACGTGGGTCGCGGTCGTAGCCTTGCATGGTCGAAGGCTCGATCACGTCGCAGACGATGATCAGGGTTGGGTCTTCGGTGAACGGGTCGAGTACGGCAGTGCTGTCGTCCGGCATCAGGATCATGTCGGAAGCTTCGATGCCTTTCCAGCCGGCAATGGAGGAACCGTCGAACATTTTGCCTTCTTCGAAGAACGCATCATCCAGCGCGTCGCGAGCCGGCATGGTCACGTGGTGCTGAGTACCTTTAGTGTCCGTGAAGCGCAGATCAATCCATTTAACGTCATGATCTTTGATGAGTTGAACCGACTTCGACATGGTGTCCTCCGGGTGGCTTCGGGCTGGGTAGTGGAGTTAGCCCTTAGAATGTGGGTGATGCCGGCGCGAATACTCGACCAAGGCAACCTGCCTCACAAGAGAGCAAATTGCATGCCAGTGCGCCAACATGGCCTTTTTGCCTCAAAATGGCCCCTATAACGGTGCAATCCGCTGAAGCGGAATAAATAACGCACTGCAATGTAGCGTTAATTTGCGCAAATGACCCGTTTTGGTGCGTTGTATCTGTGATGCATATTAACTGGTTAAACCTTGAGCGATTTCCGCTATAATCCGCGCCCCCCTTTTTCAGCAGGCCCGGCGCGCGCTGTTTCCATGAAATTAATCGTAAAAGTCTTCCCCGAGATCACCATCAAAAGCCGACCGGTACGGACGCGTTTCATCCGTCAGTTGGCCAAGAACATCCGTGCCGTGCTCCGCGACCTGGACCCGGCTGTGGTGGTGAACGGCGTGTGGGACAACCTCGAGCTGGAAACCCGCATTACCGACGCCAAAGCCTTGAAGGACATGACCGAGCGCCTGAGCTGCATGCCGGGTATCGCGCATTTCCTGCAGGTGGATGAGTACCCGTTGGGCGACTTCGACGACATCACCGAAAAGTGCAAACAGCACTACGGTGAGTCGCTGGAAGGCAAGATCTTTTCGGTGCGCTGCAAGCGCGCCGGCAAGCACACCTTCAGCTCCATGGATGTGGAGAAATACGTCGGCAGCAAGCTGCGTCGCGAGTGCGGCGCCGCCGGAATTTCCCTCAAAGCGCCGCAAATTGAAGTGCGCATGGAAATTCGCGACCAACGGTTGTTTGTGATCCACAGCCAGCACAACAGCATCGGCGGCTACCCGCTGGGCGCCCTGGAACAGACCCTGGTACTCATGTCCGGCGGTTTCGATTCCACGGTGGCGGCCTACCAGATCATGCGCCGCGGCCTGATGAGCCACTTCTGCTTTTTTAACCTGGGCGGGCGTGCACACGAATTGGGCGTGATGGAAGTCGCGCACTTTATCTGGAAGAAGTACGGCAGCTCCCAGCGCGTGCTATTTGTAAGCGTGCCGTTCGAGGAAGTGCTGGGCGAAATTCTCGGCAAAGTCGATAACAGTCATATGGGCGTGGTATTGAAGCGTATGATGTTGCGCGCTGCGTCCCGAATCGCCGATCAGTTGCAGATCGACGCGTTGGTGACCGGTGAAGCGATCTCCCAGGTCTCCAGCCAGACACTGCCGAACCTGTCGCTGATTGATTGCGTCACCGAGAAGCTGGTCTTGCGCCCGCTGATCGCCAGCCACAAGCAGGACATCATCGACCTGGCAGAAGAAATCGGCACAGCCGACTTTGCCAAGCACATGCCTGAATATTGCGGGGTCATTTCGGTGAACCCCAAGACCCACGCCAAGCGCAACCGCGTGGAGTATGAAGAACAACAGTTTGATATGGCGATTCTTGAACGTGCGCTTGAGAACGCCAAACTGGTCCCGATCGATCGCGTCATCGATGAGTTGGGCCAGGATGTGCAAATCGAAGAAGTCAGCGAAGCCCTGGCCGGCCAGATCGTCGTCGACATCCGTCACCCGGATGCCGCCGAGGATGAGCCGCTGGAAATCGCTGGCATCGACGTGCAAGCGCTGCCGTTCTACGCATTGAACGCGCGCTTCAAGGAACTGGATAACAGCCGTCAGTACCTGCTGTATTGCGACAAAGGCGTGATGAGTCGCCTGCATGCCCACCATTTGCTCAGTGAGGGGTATGCCAATGTGCGCGTTTATCGACCGAGCTAAGAGCCCGGGGCTGTTTGCCTGTGGCCTGCGTCACCGGCCCCCCGACTCTGCCGTCAAGCTGTAACGGCAAGGCCTGACTCTACTGTTAATCGCTGCCACGACCTGTCAGCACACCGAATCCTCTGATCGAGATACACAAGTGATCGAAAATCTACGTAACATCGCCATCATTGCTCACGTTGACCATGGTAAAACCACCCTGGTAGACAAACTCCTGCGTCAATCCGGCACCCTGGAGCGCAACGAGCTCAACGACGAGCGCGTGATGGACTCCAACGACCAGGAAAAAGAGCGCGGTATTACCATCCTGGCTAAAAACACCGCTATCAACTGGAACGGCTACCACATCAACATCGTGGATACCCCGGGCCACGCCGACTTCGGCGGCGAAGTAGAACGCGTAATGTCGATGGTTGACTCCGTTCTGCTGCTGGTTGACGCTCAAGACGGCCCTATGCCGCAAACCCGTTTCGTGACCAAGAAGGCTTTCGAAGCCGGCCTGCGTCCGATCGTGTGCATCAACAAGGTTGACCGTCCAGGCGCGCGTCCGGACTGGGTTCTGGACCAGATTTTCGACCTGTTCGACAACCTGGGTGCTACCGAAGAACAGCTGGACTTCCAAGTCATCTACGCTTCGGCCCTGAACGGTATTGCCGGTCTGGAACACACCGCCATGGCGGAAGACATGACCCCGCTGTACCAGGCCATCGTTGACCACGTTCCACCGCCGAAGGTTGACCGTGAAGGCCCGTTCCAGATGCAAATCTCGGCACTGGACTACAACAGCTTCCTGGGTGTTATCGGCGTTGGCCGTATTGCCCGTGGTAGCGTCAAGCCGAACACTCCAGTCGTGGCCATCGGCGCCGACGGCAAGAAGCGTAACGGCCGTATCCTGAAGCTGATGGGTCACCACGGTCTGCACCGTATCGACGTTGAAGAAGCTTTCGCTGGCGACATCGTTTGCGTGAGCGGTATGGACTCGCTGTTCATCTCCGACACCCTGTGCCAGCCGGACACCGTCGAGGCGATGAAGCCTCTGACCGTTGACGAGCCAACCGTTTCCATGACCTTCCAGGTAAACGACTCGCCTTTCTGCGGTAAAGAAGGCAAGTTCGTGACTTCCCGTAACATCAAGGAACGTCTGGACAAAGAGCTGCTGTACAACGTTGCTCTGCGCGTTGAAGAAGGCGACTCGGCTGACAAGTTCAAGGTTTCCGGCCGTGGTGAGCTGCACCTCTCGGTACTGATCGAAACCATGCGTCGCGAAGGCTTCGAAATGGGCGTTGGTCGTCCTGAAGTGATCATCCGTCAGGTTGACGGCGTGAAGCAGGAACCGTTCGAAAACGTCACCATCGACACCCCTGAAGAATCCCAGGGCAAGGTCATGGAAGAGATGGGCCTGCGTAAGGGCGACCTGACCAACATGGTGCCGGATGGCAAAGGCCGTGTACGTCTGGAATACAACATCCCTGCTCGTGGTCTGATCGGTTTCCGTAACCAGTTCCTGACCCTGACCAACGGTGCTGGCATCCTGACCTCGATCTTCGATCGCTACGACACCATGAAGTCCGGCGACATGTCCGGCCGTCAGAACGGTGTTCTGGTATCGGTAGAAACCGGCAAGGCGCTGACCTACTCCCTGGAAACCCTCCAGGCACGTGGCAAGCTGTTCGTTGAACACGGTCAAGAGATCTACAACGGTCAGATCGTTGGTCTGAACAGCCGTGACAACGACATGGGCGTTAACCCAACCAAAGGCAAGAAGCTCGACAACATGCGTGCTTCGGGCAAAGACGAAACCATCGCTCTGGTCCCACCTGTTCGCTTCACCCTGGAACAGGCCCTGGAATTCATCCAGGACGACGAGCTGTGCGAAGTTACGCCTAAGTCGATCCGCCTGCGTAAGAAGATCCTGGACGAAGGCGAGCGTACCCGCGCTGCCAAGAAAGCCAAGAACTGAGTTAACTCAGGCTGAATGAAAAACGCCCCCGGTCGAAAGGCCGGGGGCGTTTTTTTATGCCTGATCGTTCCCACGCTCTGCGTGGGAATGCCGCTTGGAACGCTCCGCGTCCCGCTTTTAAGGGCGGACGCAGAGCGTCCAGGGCTGCATTCCCACGCGGAGCGTGGGAATGATCATCAGAACTTGTCGAGGGTCCGCAAATTGGTCTCGCGCACCACTTCTTTGGGCTTGTACGCGCAATACCCCGGCCGTGGCCCGATTTTCGGGTGGTTGCGGCAAGTATCCGGGCGCTTGTCATAAATAGTGCAGAAGCGCGTCTTACGATCCAGGTACAGGCAGTCGTTGTTGCTCATGCGCTGGAGGGTAAAGATCTCGGATTTGTTGTTGTAACGCTCGACGATGCCTTCTTTTTGCAAACGCTTGGCGATGTTCTTCGGCGGGTCGCCGCGCTCGAACTCATCGACGATGCCAATGCGGATCAGGTCCTTGATCTTCACCTCGACCGGCAGCGTGCAGCAGCTGGACACGCAGCCGCCGCACATGTGGGCGGAATATTTCTGCCAGGTCTCTAGACGGTCGAGTTCCGCGGCGGCGATCAGTTGAGGCTTCATCAAGGTTCCAAGGTGGGGCTGTATCCGGGCGCGCGATCATACCGGGATTGGTGGTTTTTTGAACAATATTTTGCAGATTTCATCTCCAACGGTGCAGGGGTGAAAAGCAGGCACGGCCCCTGCATCAATTTCCGGCAATGGTGAATGAGTTAAAAAACTGCCGAACCAGCACGTCTACCGTCTGTCAGACCGACTAGGCTCTAGCAACTCCTTCAATCTCGCCCGAGGTCGCACCGATGTCTCAGGAACCGCTTGCACGAGAAGCAGAGGTAGCCGCATTCCGCGATGCTGTCTTGACCAAACTCACTTACGCGGTGGGCAAGGACCCGGATCACGCCTTCGACCACGACTGGTTCGAAGCCATTGCCCTGGCCGCACGCGACCAGATGGTCGACCACTGGATGAACCACACGCGGCGCATCTACCGCAAAGGCCAGAAGCGGGTGTATTACCTCTCGCTGGAATTCCTGATCGGCCGTTTGCTCTACGACAGCCTGAGCAACCTGGGTGTGTTGGAGATTGCCCGCGAAGCCCTGTCCGAACTGGGTGTGGATTTGGAGCGCATCCGCCTCTTGGAGCCCGACGCGGCGCTCGGCAACGGTGGCCTGGGCCGCCTGGCCGCGTGCTTTATGGAAAGCATGTCGACCCTGGGCATTGCCGGCCACGGCTATGGCATCCGCTATGAACACGGCCTGTTCCGCCAGGCGATCGTCGACGGCTGGCAGCAGGAGCAGACCGAACGCTGGCTGGATTTCGGCAACCCGTGGGAGTTCGAGCGCGCCGAAGTGATCTACCCGATCGGCTTTGGCGGCAGCGTCGAAACCCTGGCGGACGCCTCCGGCAAGATGATCCAGGTATGGACGCCCAACGAAACCGTGCGCGCCGTGGCGTACGACACGCCGGTGGTCGGCTGGCGCGGCGCCAGCGTGAACACCCTGCGCCTGTGGCGTGCCCGTGCGGTAGAAGACCTGCACCTGGAGCGCTTCAACGCCGGTGACCATTTGGGCGCCGTAGCGGAAGTGGCCCGCGCCGAAAGCATCTCCCGAGTGCTTTACCCGGCCGACAGCACCGAAGCAGGGCAGGAATTGCGCCTGCGCCAGGAATACTTCTTCGTTTCCGCCTCGCTGCAAGACTTGCTGCGCCGCCACAAGAACATGCACGGCTCGGTCCTCAGCCTGGGCGAACACGCCGCGATTCAGCTCAACGACACGCACCCGTCCATCGCCGTGGCTGAGCTGATGCGCCAACTGGTCGACCTGCATGACATCCCGTGGGAAGCCGCGTGGGATGTGACGGTTGAAACCCTTTCCTACACCAATCACACCTTGTTGCCCGAAGCGTTGGAAACCTGGCCTGTCGGTTTGATGGAACGCATGCTGCCTCGGCACATGCAGATCATCTACCTGATCAACGCCCAGCATATCGATTCGCTGCGCGCCAAGGGCATCCACGATTTCGACGTATTGCGCGCCGTGTCCCTGATCGAAGAAGACAATGGCCGCCGCGTGCGCATGGGTAACCTGGCGTTTCTGGGCTCCCACAGCGTCAACGGCGTTTCCGGGCTGCACACCCAGTTGATGCGCAGCACGGTGTTCTCTGAAATGCACAAGCTGTACCCGGAGCGCATCAATAACAAAACCAACGGCATTACTTTCCGCCGTTGGCTGTACCAGGCCAACCCCAAGCTCACCGAGATGCTGGTGGAAGCCTTGGGCCCGGACATTCTCGACAAGCCCGAAGAACGCCTGGTGGAACTGGAGCCGTTCGCCGAGAAGCAGGCGTTCCGCAAAGCCTTCGCCGAGCAGCGCTTGCACAGCAAGAGGGCACTGGCCGAGATCATCCACGAGCGGCTGGGCATTTCGGTGAACCCGGCGGCGATGTTCGACGTGCAGGTCAAGCGGATTCACGAATACAAACGCCAGTTGCTGAACCTGCTGCACACCGTGGCCTTGTACCAGGCAATCCGCGCCGAGCCAGGCACCGATTGGGTGCCGCGCGTGAAAATTTTCGCGGGCAAGGCGGCCGCCAGCTATCACCAGGCCAAGTTGATCATCAAGTTGACCAACGACATCGCCCGTACCGTGAACAACGACCCGACCGTGCGCGGCTTGCTCAAGGTGGTGTTTCTGCCCAACTACAACGTCAGTCTGGCGGAAAGCATCATTCCGGCGGCGGATTTGTCGGAGCAGATTTCCACTGCCGGTTTTGAGGCGTCGGGCACCAGCAACATGAAGTTCGGCCTCAACGGCGCGCTGACCATCGGCACCATGGACGGCGCCAACGTAGAGATGCACGAACGCGTGGGCGCCGAGCATATGTTTATCTTCGGTCTCAGCGCCCAACAGGTCGAAGCGCGCAAGCACGCCGGTGAGTTCAACGCCGGGCCGGATATTGCCGCCTCCCATCGCCTTAACGATGTGCTGCAAGCGATCCGTGGCGGGGTGTTTTCGCCGGATGATCCGGGCCGTTATGTGGGCTTGATCGACGGGCTGATCGACTACGACCGCTTCCTGGTATGCGCCGACTTTGACGCCTACTGGGACGCCCAGGCGCGGGTCGAGGCGCATTGGCATGATTCCAAGGCCTGGTGGCGCTCGGCGGTGCTCAATACGGCGCGCATGGGCTGGTTCAGCTCGGACCGTACCATCCGCGAATACGCCACCGAGATCTGGAAAGCCCTCGACTAAACACCGCAAGACCCCCTGTGGGAGCGGGCTTGCCCGCGATGGCGCAGTGTCAGTTGGCAAATATGTCGACTGATACACCGCAATCGCGAGCAAGCCCGCTCCCACATTAGCTTTGCGTCGATATACTAGGCCCCGGTTTGCCCGCCTCGGGCTGCTTAGGGATATCGACCATGCAATGGATTTTCATGCTGATTGGCCTGGCGCTCGGCTGGGCGTTCGATGAGTCGTTTTCGGACGCCGGCATCGGTGCATTGCTGGGCTTGGGCATTGGCCAGGCGATTCGCCTGTCCAGGCTGTCGGCCCAGGCGGAGCAACAAGCGCGTCAGTTGGAAACCACGCAGAAGGCGCTGATCGCCTTGGGCGAACGCTTGCGCCAGTTGGAGGTGCCGACGCCGACCCGCAACGAAATCGTCGAACCCCTCATCCCTGAGCCCGCACCTGCCGTTGAAAGGCCCGAACTTGTCTGGGAATTGCCCGCCGAACTGGCGCCTGTCGCCATGACGGCCGAGGCCAGCCAGCCGTTGCCGGATGACGTCTGGGCCCAGGCGCCGACGCCGGCACCGGCCCCGGCCCCCGCGCCGAAAGAACCTGCTATCCCCCGTGGCCCCAACCTGATCGAGCGCGCCATCGGCGGCGCACGCAATTGGCTGTTCGGCGGCAACACCGTGCTGCGCGTTGGCGTGGTGCTGCTGTTTCTTGGCCTGGCCTTTTTGCTGCGTTATGCCACCGAAGGCGTGGTGGTGCCGATTGAACTGCGTTATGCCGGGGTTGCCGCTGCCGCCATCGGCCTGTTGGGCCTGGGTTGGTGGTTACGGCTGCGCAACAGCAATTACGGCCTGATGCTGCAAGGTACCGGGATTGCCGTGTTGTACCTGACGGTGTTTGCCGCGATGCGCTTGCACCCCTTGATCGACCCGAGTGCCGCATTGGGCCTGCTGGTGGCGGTCACGGTGTTCTCGGCCATCCTGGCGATCACCCAGGATGCCCTCGGCCTGGCCTGCGCAGCGGCGCTGGGTGGGTTTGCCGCGCCGATTCTGACCTCAACCGGCGCCGGCAACCATGTGGCGCTGTTCAGTTACTTTGCCTTGCTCAACGCCGGCATTCTGGCCATCGCGTGGTTCAAGGCCTGGCGCCTGCTCAACCTGATCGGATTTGTCGGCACCTTCGGCATAGGGTTGGCCTGGGGCATGCGTTCCTACACGCCGGAACTGCTGTGGAGCACCGAGCCGTTCCTGATCCTGTTTTTCCTGATGTACCTGGCCATCGGCCTGTTGTTCGCCCGCCGCAAGCTGCAAGAGGTGGGCGATGCGCCCGAAGGCCGTGAGGCGCTGCTGCGCTGGTCGGCGGCCAAGGGTGATTATGTCGATGGCAGCATGCTGTTCGGCCCGCCGTTGGCAGGCTTTGGCTTGCAGTTCGCCGTGGTGCAGCACCTGGAGTTTGCCGCCGCGTTCAGTGCACTGGGTTTAGGCCTTATCTACATGGGCCTGGCGCGCCTGCTGAGTGGCGGGCGCGCCTTGCTGCTGGCCGAAACTTGCCTGGCGCTGGGCGTGATCTTTGCCAGCCTGGCGATTCCGCTGGGCCTCGACGCGCGCTGGACGGCGGCGGCCTGGGCGGTGGAGGGGGCCGGTATCTTCTGGCTCGGCTTGCGTCAGCAGCGGCCGTTGGCTCGCGCGTTTGGCCTGTTGTTACAGTTGGGGTCGGCGCTGGCGTTCCTCAGCGAACTGCGCGTTGGCGAGTTGGCCCTGCTCGACGGTGCCCCACTGGGCGCGCTGTTGCTGGGCGCAGCGCTGTTGTTCAGCTTCGATCAGTTGCGCAAGGCCTCGACCGAACAAGCCGCGGGCTGGGAGCGCAACGGCCTGCCCGTGCTGGCGAGCCTGGGCCTGACCTTTTTGTACCTGCTTGCGCCGTTGTTGTTGCTGACCCAAGGCACCGCCATCAGTTGGGCAATCGCCGGTCTGCTGACATTGTTTGTCGGCCTGCGCATCGGCTCGCGCACCTTCCTGTTCGCTGCCTTCGGTGTGCAATTGCTCGGCGGGGCGTTGTTCCTCCTGCGTCTTCAAGGCGGTGATGGGGCCGCGGTATTCAGTGCCGGCTGGACCGGCTTGTTGACCGCCTCGTTGATCGGCCTGGCGTTGGTCGGCGGCATGCTGTTGGCCGCGCGCGATGAAATGGTGCGCGGCGATGCGCGGCTGTTGCGCGGGTTGTCGGTGGTGCTGCTGGCCGGCTTGGTGTTGATCAACCTCGCGGTGCTGTTTGTACTGCCATGGGAAAGCGCCAGCGGCGTATGGGCGGCCAGTGGCTTGCTGATCATCTGGTTGAGCCTGTACCTGCAACAACGCGTGAGTTTCGTGTTTGGTTTGCTGCTGCAAGTCGTGGGTGGCGCCTCGTTCCTGTTGGCGGTGCCGCAATTGCTCGGGCCGTCGAGCAGCGAGGGCTTGCGGCCGCTGGCGCACAGCGGTTTCTGGACGCCAATGGTGCTGGGCCTGGCGGCAATGGTGGGCGCCTGGCGCTTGCAACGTGAGCCGCAGGCGCCGGTGTTTGCCGTGTTGAAATTGCAACGCCTGTCCGACCTGCTGCTGGTGTGGGGCGCGGCCTGGTGGGCATTGGCGTTGATCGGCGAAGTGCTGCGGTTTATCCCGCAGGCGCTGCAAGGCGCATTTTTGCTCGGTATCGCGGCGGTGAGCGTGGCGATCTGGGCGCTGTTGGCCGCACGTTTGCGCTGGGCATCTCTGGGCATGCTGTGCGCCTTGCTGATGCCGGCGGCGGGCGTGGTGTTGCTGGTGTCTGCCCATGATTACTACCACCCGGCGGCGCAGTACGGCTGGCTGGCGTGGTTGGCGGTGTTTGGGGTGCATTTCATCGCGCTGCGCCGTTTGGCGGCGGTGGTGCCGGGCACGGTAGTGAGCATCGCTCATGTGCTCGGCTGCTGGATGTTGATCGGTGTGTTGGCGCTGGAGCTGCGTTACGGCCTGTTGCTGCTGTCGAGCGAGTACAACGCCTGGCGTTGGCTGGGTTGGGCGATCCTGCCAAGCCTGTACCTGGTGCTGGCGGCGGCACCGCGCAGCTGGCCGTGGCCGGTGTCGGCCTACCCGCGTGAATACCGTGTGCTGGCCGCGTTGCCGCTGGCGGTATTGATGCTCGGCTGGTTCTGGTTGGCGAACATCTTCAGCGACGGCACGGCGAAACCGCTGCCGTACGTGCCATTGCTCAACCCGTTGGACGTGGGCCTGCTGTTCGCATTGCTGGGTATTTACCTGTGGTCGCGCAGCGTGGCGCCGCAGCGCGGGCCGCGTGCAGAGCTGATCGCCCAAGGTGTCGCGGGGGCTTCGCTGTTTGCCTTCTTCACGGCCTTGGTGATGCGCACCGCCCACCATTGGGTGGGCGTGCCGTACCAGCTGGAGGCCTTGCTGGCGTCCATGTGGGTGCAGGCCGGCCTGTCGCTGGTCTGGACCCTGATCGCCCTGGGCCTGATGATCGGCGGCCACCTGCGCCATCGTCGCGAAGTGTGGCTGATCGGCGCGGCGTTGATTGCGGTGGTGGTCGCCAAGCTGTTCTTTGTCGAGCTGAGTAACCGTGGCGGGCTGGCGCGGATCGTGTCGTTTATTGGTGTGGGCGGGCTGTTGCTGGTGGTGGGTTACTTTGCACCGCTGCCGCCCAAACGCGTCGAGCCGGTGTTGGAAACTGAAGGAGCATCCTCTTGATCGGTAAGTTGAGCGTGATTGCGTTGGGCATGTGTTCGACGTTGTCGGTGTGGGCGCAAGAGACGCCCGCCGACTTCACCACACAGGTGCCGTTGGCGGTCAGTGGCAACGGGCCTTGGTATCGCCTGGCGTTGCCGCTGTCGGTGCAATTGAGCGCACGCCAGGCGGATCTTGGTGATGTGCGCGTGTTCAATGCCGCCGGCGAGCCCCAGGCTTACGCGCTGTCGCGCCAGTCCGCGCAACGCACCGAAAGCCGCGACGTGACGGATGTGAAGTGGTTCCCGCTGTACGCCGCCGACACCCGTGAAAGCGTGCCGGATGTGGTGATGAAGTCCACTGCCGAAGGCACCTTGCTGCAAGTGCTGCCGCCTAAAACCGGCGCGCAAGTGTTGCGTGGCTGGGTGCTGGACGCCAGTTCGATCAAGGCGCCGTTGCAGCAGCTGAGCCTGGACTGGAGCCGTGAACAGGACGGTTTCCAGCGTTTCAGCATTGAAGCCAGTGATGACTTGCAGCACTGGCAGGCGTGGGGCGACGGGCAAGTGGCCCGCTTGTCGTTTGCCGACGAGCGGGTCGAGCAGCATGACGTGAGCTTGCCGGGGCAAACGGCGCGTTATCTACGCCTGGTGTGGCAAGGGCAGGCGGCACCGCAGTTGACGTCGGCCAAACTGGTCAGCGCGACCCGCAGCAGCTTGCCGCTGCCGTTGGTGTGGTCGCAGCCGCTGTCGGGTACGCGGCTCAAGGCCGGTGAATACAGCTGGCAGCTGCCGACAGGGCTGCATGTGGAGCGCTTGCGCGTCGAGCTCAAGCAGCCCAACACGCTGGCGCCCGTGACGTTGGCGGGGCGGCGGGAAGCCAATCAGGCCTGGCAGCCGTTGAGCAATGGCTTGTTGTATCGCCTGACCCAGAACGGCCAGGACGTGGTGCAGGATGAATTGCAATTGCCCGGCGTGGCCGTGGGTGAGCTCAAGTTGCAGGTGGACGAGCGCGGCGGTGGCCTGGGCGTGGAAGCGCCGGCATTGCGTTTTGCTGTGCGCGCCACGCAGTTGGTGTTCCTGGCGCGCGGTGAGCCGCCGTTTACCCTGGCGTTGGGCAACCCGTCGGTAAAGGCCGCGAACTTGCCGCTGTCGACGCTGATTCCCGACTACAGCGCCGAGCGTCTCAAGCGCTTGGGGCAGGCCACGGTCACAGGCGACGTGACGGTCAAATCGCCTGCGATTGCCGTTTCGCCCGAAGCGGGCACCGACTGGAAGAAACTCGGCCTGTGGGCCGTGCTCCTGCTGGGTGTGGCGGCGCTAGGGGCGATGGCCTACAGTTTGTTGCGTGCACCGGCGGCCAAGCCGTGAACTCTATTGGGGTTAAATCCTCTGATTAGAGGAAATAACCCTCGACTCGCGTTAAACTGCGCGGGTTTTTAAGCCCCCCATTTTCCGGAGCCTTCCATGTCCCGCGTTACCCTGAGTCGCTATTTGATCGAGCAGACCCGCAGCAACAACACGCCTGCCGATCTGCGCTTCCTTATCGAAGTGGTGGCGCGTGCTTGCAAGGAAATCAGCCACGCCGTGTCCAAAGGCGCACTGGGTGGTGTTCTGGGCAGCATGGGCACTGAAAACGTCCAAGGTGAAGTGCAGAAGAAGCTCGATGTGATTTCCAACGAAATCCTGCTCGAAGCCAACGAATGGGGCGGTCACCTGGCCGGCATGGCGTCCGAAGAAATGGACAACGCCTACCAGATCCCGGGCAAGTACCCGAAGGGCGCGTATCTGCTGGTGTTCGACCCACTGGACGGCTCGTCCAACATCGACATCAACGCACCGGTCGGCACCATCTTCTCGGTACTGCGCTGCCCGAATGAATACCTGAGCCAGAACGAAGCGCTGAACGAAAAGGCCTTCCTGCAGCCAGGCACCGAGCAGGTGGCTGCCGGCTACGCCATCTACGGCCCGCAGACCATGCTGGTGCTGACCCTGGGCGACGGCGTTAAAGGCTTCACCCTGGACCGCGAAATGGGCAGCTTCGTGCTGACCCACGAAGACATCACCATTCCGGCTTCCACCCAGGAATTTGCCATCAACATGTCCAACCAACGTCACTGGGAAGAGCCCGTGACCCGCTACGTGGGCGAGTTGATGGCCGGCGAAGAAGGCCCGTTGAAGAAGAACTTCAACATGCGCTGGGTCGCTGCGATGGTGGCGGACGTGCACCGCATCCTGACCCGTGGTGGCCTGTTCATGTACCCACGTGACAGCCGCGAGCCTTCCAAGCCGGGCAAGCTGCGCTTGATGTACGAAGCCAACCCGATGTCGTTCCTGGTTGAGCAAGCAGGCGGCGCGTCCACCGACGGCCACCAGCGCATCCTCGACATCCAGCCGGAAGGCTTGCACCAGCGCGTGGCGGTGTTCCTGGGCTCGAAGGAAGAAGTTGAGCGTGTGACGGCTTATCACAAGAAGTAAAAATTTGTGATGATCAATAAGCCCCGAAATGCTTTCAGCGTTTCGGGGCTTTTTTATTTACTGGATAAGATTTTTCAGCAGCAGTGCCTGCAAGTTTTTTCGAGTGTCGGCGATGATGTGGACATAGATGGTTTGTTCACGGATTTCGTAGATGATCCGGTTCATGCCACTCACCACTTGGCGATACTGGCTCATATTCAGCCGCTCGATTTCTTCCGGTATCGAGCCTGCATAAGGCTGAGTTTCGAGGCGGCGCATAGCTTGTTTCAACGATTCAAAGGTCGTTTGCCAGGTTGACGCAGAGAATTGTCGAATGAGGTATGACTTGATGTCTTTAAGGTCGTTCTTTGCTGAGTGAAGAATCACAACCCTGAACGTCATTGAGCGTCGTCCTTGTCCAGCTCTGCGAATACGTCCTCCATATCCTCAAACTGGCCTGATTCAATCTGTCGATTACCCAAGGCCAAAAGCTTTAACAAGGCCATGGTTTCCGCCTGTTCTTCAAAGCTCTTCACGTCCATCACCACCAGCTTTGCCTCACCGTTTTGAGTGATAACCAGCGGTTCGCGGCTTTCTGTGAGGGTTTTGACGATCTCGGCCGTATGGCTTTTCAGGTAGCTGATCGGTTTTATCTGGGATGAGAATTTCACGGGTAAGCCCTTGCTCGATGTTGGACCGATATTAGTCTTTATTTGGTCTTGTCGTAGCACTGGACTGATGAAAGGTTTAGGTTTTGCGTTCGAAAAGGCGCTGAAAAGGACCCGTGCGCAGAAAAAAGAAATACCACCCCCTATCGGGAACCAGACACCCCTTTTCCCTTCTAAGCTTCTGGCAGATACCCCAGCTGCTTTGTCTCTCCAGGAGCTTTTCCATGTCTTTACGCCGTCTCGCTTTGCTGGCTTTTTGCGTGCTTTTAGCCGCGTGCAGCAAGGTCAATCAAGAAAATTACGCAAAGCTGTCGGCTGGCATGGCCAAGGCCGAGGTGGAGTCGTTGCTGGGTAAGCCGACCGATTGTTCCGGTGCGCTGGGCATGTCCAGTTGCACGTGGGGCGATAAAAACAGCTTTATCAGCGTGCAGTACGCCGGTGACAAAGTTCTGATGTTTTCCGGGCAAGGCCTGAAGTAAACCGGGGCGCGAGCCTGCGGGAGAAGAAGAATGATGCGTTTTGTTTTGTTTCTTTGCGCCAGTCTGTTTTTGGCGGGCTGCGCCAGCCATTCTGGCGATGATCTGCAACCCAAGACCGCGAGCAACGTCAACCTCAAGCGTTACCAGGGCACCTGGTATGAGTTGGCCCGATTGCCGATGTACTTCCAGCGCAACTGCGCGCAGTCCGAAGCTCGCTACACCCTGTTGCCGGATGGCGACATGTCGGTGTTCAACCGCTGCCTGACTACAGAGTGGAAGTGGGAAGAAGCCAAGGGCACGGCCACGCCGCAAGTGCCGGGCAAGACCGACAAGCTCTGGGTGGAATTCAATAACTGGTTCACGGCGCTGCTGCCGGGCGTCGCCAAGGGCGATTACTGGGTGCTGTACGTGAGTGATGACTACAAGACCGCCATCGTCGGCAGCCCGAGCCGACGCTACATGTGGATCTTGTCGCGCACCCCGACGGTGAGTGCCGACACCCGCGAAGACCTGCTGAGCAGGGCGCGCCAGCAGGGTTATGACACCACGCGGTTGATCTGGCGTACGTCGGACAAACAGATGGCGAAGACTTCGCAGTAACCCAAAGCCACCTTCAATCAAATGTGGGAGCTGGCTTGTGTGGGAGCTGGCTTGCCTGCGATGCAGACACCTCGGTGTATCCGTTCCACCAAGGTGATGCTATCGCAGGCAAGCCAGCTCCCACATTCGTTTTTTGTCGGCTGTTAGCCCAGTAAGTCTTTCAATACTTGGGTGAACGCCCGGCTGCTTTCTTCTTCGCCGGCATGATGCCCATCGCGCACCACCCACTTGCCGTTGACCAGCACATCGCGCACTTGGCGATCACCACCGGCGAACAGCCAGCGATTGAGAATCCCATCCTCGGTCGCCGTCGCCAGGTACGGGTCATTGCCATCCAGCACAATCCAATCTGCCCGCTTGCCCACTTCCAACCGACCAATCGGCTGCCCCAACGCCTGGGCGCCGCCGTCGAGTGCAGCATCGAACAACGTGCGGCCAACCATCGGCTGATCACTGCGATACAGACGGTTGCGCCGCTGGTCGCGCAGGCGCTGGCCATATTCGAGCCAACGCAATTCCTCAACCACGCTCAGTGACACATGGCTGTCGGAACCGATACCCATGCGCCCGCCTTGAGCGAGGAAATCCACCGCCGGGAAAATCCCGTCGCCCAGGTTGGCTTCGGTGGTCAGGCACAAGCCGGCAATGGCCCGGCTCTTGGCCATGCGCGTGACTTCATCGGCGTCGGCATGGGTGGCGTGTACCAGGCACCAACGCTCATCCACTTCCACATTGTCATACAGCCATTGCAGCGGGCGTTTGCCGCTCCAGGCCAGGCAGTCGTCGACTTCTTTTTGCTGCTCGGCAATGTGGATATGCACCGGGCACGCCTTGTCACTGGCGGCCAGCACAGCGTTGATCTGTTCGGGTGTGACGGCACGCAACGAGTGGAAACACAGGCCCAACTGCTGCGCTGGCTGCGCCGCCAGAATGGGTTTCAGGCGTGCTTGCAGGTCCAGGTAATCTTCGGTGCTGTTGATAAAGCGCCGCTGGCCGTCATTCGGCGCCTGGCCACCAAAACCGGAGTGGGTGTAGAGCACTGGCAGCAACGTCAGGCCGATGCCACTGCTGGCCGCCGCCTGGCTGATCTGCCGCGACAGCTCCGTGCGATCGGCATACGCCTGGCCGCTGACGTCGTGGTGCACATAATGAAACTCGGCCACCGAGGTGTAGCCGGCCTTGAGCATCTCGATATACAGCTGGCGGGCGATGACCTGCAATTGCTCGGGGTTGATCTTGCCGACCATGCGGTACATCAAGTCGCGCCAGGTCCAGAAGCTGTCATTCGGGTTGCCGGCCACTTCGGCCAAACCGGCCATGGCGCGCTGGAACGCATGGGAGTGCAGGTTGGGCATGCCCGCCAAAACCGGGCCTCTGAGCCGTTCGGCGTGGTCTGCGCTGGCATTGGGCTCAACCTGGGTCAGCACGCCATCGGCGCTGACTTCAAAGCGTACATCGTTGGCCCATCCATTAGGCAGCAGCGCGCGTTCGGCAAAGAAAGCGGACATGATCAAGGCACCCCGGTCGTGTGTTTATTTGTATATACATATACAGACGTTTGCCTGCTCGGTAAACTCCGGCAATCTATGCATCTTTTCCCCCTGCAAGGATTCCCTGTGCCGACTCCGCCTGCCAAGTCTTCGCTGGCTGCCCACATGGACGAAAGTCCGGCGCCCTTGTATGCCCGCGTCAAACAGATGATCAGCCAGCAGATTCTCAACGGCAACTGGCCGCCCCATTACCGCGTGCCGTCCGAGAGCGAACTGGTCAGCCAGTTAGGCTTCAGCCGCATGACCATCAACCGCGCCCTGCGCGAACTCACCGCCGAAGGTTTGCTGGTGCGCATGCAAGGCGTCGGCACCTTCGTCGCTGAGCCCAAGAGCCAGTCGGCGCTGTTTGAAGTGCACAACATTGCTGATGAGATCGCCTCGCGCGGTCATCGGCATACTTGCCAGGTCATCCATTTGGGCGAAGAAGCAGCAGGCTCCGAACGTGCCGTGGCGCTGGAGATGCGTGAAGGTGGGCGGGTGTTCCACTCGTTGATCGTGCATTTCGAAAACGACATTCCCGTGCAAATCGAAGACCGCTTCGTCAACGCCCTGGTGGCGCCGGAATACTTGCAGCAGGATTTCACCCAGCAAACGCCGTACGCCTACCTCAACCAGGTCGCGCCCCTGACCGAGGGCGAGCATGTGGTTGAAGCCATCCTCGCCGACGCCGCCGAGTGCAAGCTGTTGCAGATCGAGCCGAGCGAGCCCTGCCTGTTGATTCGCCGCCGCACCTGGTCCGGCCGCCAGCCGGTCACCGCCGCGCGTTTGATCCACCCCGGTTCCCGTCATAGCCTGGAAGGACGTTTCAGTAAATGAGTGCAGTGAACGTCTGGCGCGCCACCGATTACATCCGCATGCCGTGGAAAAACGGCGGCGGCAGCACCGAAGAAATCACCCGTGACGCAGGTACTGGCCTGGATGGCTTTGGCTGGCGCCTGTCGATTGCCGATATTGCCGAGTCGGGCGGGTTTTCCACCTTTGCCGGCTACCAGCGCGTGATCACCGTGATCAAAGGCGCGGGCATGGTTTTGACCGTGGATGGCGAGGAACAGCGCGGGCTGTTACCGCTGCAGCCGTTTGCGTTCAAGGGTGACAGCCAGGTGTCGTGCCGCCTGATCACCGGGCCGATCCGCGATTTCAACCTGATTTATTCGCCTGAGCGTTACCACGCACGGTTGCAGTGGATTGACGGCGTGCAGCGGTTTTTCAGCACGGCGCACACGGTGTTGGTGTTCAGTGTGGCCGATGAGGTGAAGGTGCTGGGTGAAAAGCTCGGCCATCACGATTGCCTGCAAATTGACGGTAACGACGACCTGCTCGACCTCCCGATAACCGGCCGCTGCTGCCTGATCGAACTGACTGCACGCGGTTAAAAAGTGTGGGAGCTGGCTTGCCTGCGATAGCGGTGTGTCAGACAGCACATCTGATGCTGACACACTGCTATCGCAGGCAAGCCAGCTCCCACATTTGCTTTTCATTGCTCATAAAATCTGTTTCCAGCCCGCGCACCAATTTGTTACCGAATGCCCCAGCTTGGCGCAATGCCAGGCCGTCCTGAACAATGCCCCCATCCGCAAACTCCCTCTGTAAGAAAATTCACCAAGCCTCAACCCCTTAATTTCCGAGGCTTTCACACCCCTCCCAAAAAAATCTCAATCGCTCTTTCACCAAGTTGGCCGCTTGATTGCATATGCTTGTACATACAAGTAAAGATGTGTGCGTAAGACTCTCCTTCGCACCATCAATGTTCGCGCACCATGCCGAGGAGTCCAGCTGTGACCGATTTTTCGAAAGCCAAGCCTACTAAATACCGTGACGTCGAAATCCGTGCCGCTCGCGGTAACAAGCTCACCGCCAAAAGCTGGCTGACTGAAGCACCGTTGCGCATGCTGATGAACAATCTTGATCCGCAAGTGGCCGAGAACCCGAAAGAATTGGTGGTGTACGGTGGTATCGGCCGTGCGGCGCGTAACTGGGAGTGCTACGACCAGATCGTCGAGAGCCTCACTAACCTGAATGACGACGAGACCCTGCTGGTGCAATCCGGCAAGCCGGTCGGCGTGTTCAAGACCCACAGCAACGCTCCGCGCGTGCTGATCGCCAACTCCAACCTGGTGCCTCACTGGGCCAGTTGGGAGCACTTTAACGAACTGGATGCCAAGGGCCTGGCCATGTACGGCCAGATGACCGCCGGCAGCTGGATCTACATCGGCAGCCAGGGCATCGTGCAGGGCACCTACGAAACCTTCGTCGAAGCCGGCCGCCAGCATTACAACAGCGACCTCACCGGCCGCTGGGTCCTCACCGCCGGCCTCGGCGGCATGGGCGGCGCTCAGCCGTTGGCTGCGACCCTGGCTGGCGCCTGCTCGCTGAACATCGAGTGCCAGCAGGTCAGCATCGATTTTCGTCTGGCCAGCCGTTATGTCGACGAGCAAGCCACCGACCTCGACGACGCCCTGGCCCGCATCGCCAAATACACCCAGGAAGGCAAGGCCATCTCCATCGCCTTGCTGGGCAACGCGGCCGAAATCCTGCCGGAACTGATCAAGCGCGGCGTGCGCCCGGACATGGTCACCGACCAGACCAGCGCCCACGACCCACTCAACGGCTACCTGCCGGCCGGCTGGACCTGGGACGAATACCGCGCCCGCGCCAAGACCGAGCCGGCTGCCGTGATCAAGGCCGCCAAGCAGTCGATGGCCGTGCACGTCAAAGCCATGCTGGAATTCCAGAAGCAAGGCATTCCGACCTTCGACTACGGCAACAACATCCGCCAAATGGCCCAGGAAGAAGGCGTGGAAAACGCCTTCGACTTCCCAGGTTTTGTACCGGCCTACATCCGCCCACTGTTCTGCCGTGGTATCGGCCCGTTCCGCTGGGCTGCGCTGTCGGGTGACCCACAAGACATCTACAAGACCGACGCCAAAGTCAAAGAGCTGATCCCGGACGACGGGCACCTGCACAACTGGCTGGACATGGCCCGCGAGCGCATCAGCTTCCAGGGCTTGCCGGCACGTATCTGCTGGGTTGGCCTGGGCCAGCGCGCCAAGCTTGGCCTGGCGTTCAACGAAATGGTACGCAGTGGCGAGCTGTCGGCGCCGGTGGTGATCGGCCGTGACCACCTCGACTCCGGCTCGGTCGCCAGCCCCAACCGCGAAACCGAAGCCATGCAGGACGGCTCCGACGCCGTGTCCGACTGGCCACTGCTCAACGCCCTGCTCAACACCGCAAGTGGCGCGACCTGGGTGTCGCTGCACCACGGCGGCGGCGTGGGCATGGGCTTCTCCCAGCACTCGGGCATGGTGATCGTCTGCGACGGTACCGACGAAGCGGCTGAGCGCATTGCCCGCGTACTGCACAACGACCCGGCCACCGGAGTGATGCGTCACGCCGATGCCGGTTACCAGATCGCCATCGACTGCGCCAAGGAACAGGGCCTCAACCTGCCGATGATCAAGTAACAGCTGGCCTGGTTCCTCTGGGAGCTGGCTGTGTGGGGGCTGGCTTGTGTGGGAGCTGGCTTGCCTGCGATGCAGGCGACTCGGTCTCTCGGCAGAACCGAGAGGATGCCATCGCAGGCAAGCCAGCTCCCACATTTACCCTGCTGTGTACACAAGACATGTTTCACCCGCACCACCGAAAAACAATCCATCAGAGGTTGAACACCATGGCTGCAAATGACACCACCCCGTTGATCGAAAGGCGTTCGATCGACTACATCCCGGAAGCGGAAAGACACGGTCGTCTATTGAGCCAGTTCACCCTGTGGATGGGTGCCAACCTGCAAATCACCGCGATTGTCACCGGGGCCTTGGCCGTGGTGCTCGGCGGTGATGTGTTCTGGTCGTTGATCGGTCTGCTGATCGGCCAACTCATCGGCGGCGGCGTCATGGCGTTGCATGCGGCGCAAGGGCCAAAACTTGGCCTGCCACAGATGATCTCCAGCCGGGTGCAATTCGGCGTTTATGGTGCAGCCATTCCGATTGTGCTGGTTTGTTTGATGTACCTCGGCTTTACCGCGACCGGCACCGTGCTGTCGGGGCAAGCGCTGGGCCAGTTGTTCGGGGTCAGCGACAGCGTCGGTATCCTGATTTTTGCCAGCGTGATCGTACTGGTCACCGTACTGGGTTACCGGGTGATCCACTTTATTGGGCGTGTCGCCAGCGTCATTGGCGTGATTGCCTTCGTCTATCTGTTCAGTCGTTTGATGAGCCAGACCGACGTTGGCGCGCTTTTGCAGATTCGCCACTTCAGCTGGAGCAGTTTCCTGCTGGCGGTGTCGCTCGCGGCCTCCTGGCAGATCGCCTTCGGCCCTTACGTGGCGGACTATTCACGTTACCTGCCAAACAAAACATCTTCGCTGAAAACCTTTTTCGCCGCCGGTGCGGGTTCAGTCATTGGTGCTCAGGTGGCGATGGTCCTTGGCGTGTTTGCCGCGGCCATGTCCAACGGGCAATTTGCCGGTCACGAAGTCGCCTACATCGTCGGGTTAAGTGGTACGGGCGCCACCGCTGCGCTGCTGTACTTCAGCATCGCGTTCGGCAAGGTCACCATCTCTACCCTGAACTCCTACGGCAGCTTCATGTGCATTGCCACCATCATCAGCGGCTTCCGTGGTCGCCTGGAGGTCACGCGCCTGCAACGTCTGGTGTTCGTGCTGGTGATCGTCGGCACTGCAACCCTGATCGCGTTGCTCGGCCAGCACTCGTTCCTCGGTGCGTTCAAGTCTTTCATTCTGTTTCTACTGGCGTTCTTCACGCCGTGGAGTGCGATCAACCTGGTGGATTACTACTGCATCACCCGCGAGCGCTATGACGTGCCGGCGTTGGCCGACCCGAATGGCCGCTACGGTCGCTGGAACCTGCTGGGTATCAGCGTCTATGTGTTCGGCGTGCTGGTGCAGTTGCCGTTCATCTCGACCAAGTTCTACACCGGCCCCTTGGTTGCCGCGCTGGGTGATGTGGATATCTCCTGGATCATCGGCCTGGTACTGCCTGCGGCCCTGTATTACGTGTGTGCGAAAAAATGGCACGGCACAGTGCCCGATCACCTGATCCTGCCAATAGAGCAGGGCGCTGCACCAACGACAAACGGGCTGGCTGCACAAGCCTGATGGGACGTGGACAGGGCAGGATGCCTACTGACTGCCGTAATCCATTTCAAGATTGGGAGCGTCACAACAATGAAGATGAATAAAACCCTGCTGGCCACCGTGTTATCTGCAGGCTTGCTGGCCACTGCCGGCGCCCAGGCGGCGGGTTGGTGCGAGTCCGGCAAGCCGGTGAAGTTCGCCGGGCTGAACTGGGAAAGCGGCATGCTGCTCACCGACATCCTGCAAACCGTGCTGGAGAAAGGCTACGGCTGCAAAACCGACAGCTTGCCGGGCAATTCCATCACCATGGAAAACGCCCTGAGCAGCAACGACATCCAGGTGTTCGCCGAAGAGTGGGTAGGCCGCAGCGAAGTTTGGAACAAGGCCGAGAAGGCCGGCAAAGTCGTTGGCGTTGGCGCGCCCGTTGTCGGTGCCGTCGAAGGCTGGTACGTGCCGCGTTACGTGATCGAAGGCGACGCCAAGCGCAAGCTGGAGCCCAAGGCGCCGGACCTGAAAAACATCGCCGACCTGGCCAAATACGCCTCGGTGTTCAAGGACCAGGAAGAACCGTCCAAAGGCCGCTTCTACAACTGCCCGGCCGGCTGGACCTGTGAGCTGGACAACAGCGAGATGCTCAAAAGCTACGGCCTGGAAAGCACCTACACCAACTTCCGCCCTGGCACCGGCCCGGCGCTGGATGCCGCTGTGCTGTCGAGCTACAAGCGTGGCGAGCCGATCCTGTTCTACTACTGGTCGCCCACCCCGCTGATGGGCCAGGTCGATCTGGTCAAGCTCGAAGAAAAGCCCGGTGTGGATAAAAGCGTGAGCATCAAGGTCGGCCTGTCCAAGGTCTTCCACGAGCAAGCGCCTGAACTGGTAGCGGTGCTGGAAAAGGTCAACCTGCCCATCGACCTGCTTAACCAGAACCTCGGTCGCATGGCCAAAGAGCGGATTGAGTCGCCAAAACTGGCGAAAATTTTCCTCAAGGAACATCCTGAAGTCTGGCACGCATGGGTGAGCGACGACGCAGCCAAGAAAATCGACGCGGCCTTGTAGGTCAAGGGTGTCCGGCTACCCTGAGGGGTTAGCCGGGCACACGGCCACAACCCACTGGATCGAGAGCACGCTATGTTTCCTGAGAGTTTTACGTTTTCCATCGCCGACTGGGTCAACGGTTGGGTGGACTCGCTGGTCACCAACTACGGTGATGTGTTCCGGCACATCTCCGACACGCTGTTATGGGCCATCGTCAACCTGGAAGGCTTGCTGCGCGCCGCGCCCTGGTGGCTGATGCTCGCCATTGTCGGCGGCATCGCCTGGCACGCCACCCGCAAGGTGGTGACCACGGCGGTGATCGTCGGTCTGCTGTTCCTGGTGGGCGCGGTTGGCCTGTGGGACAAGCTGATGCAAACCCTGGCGCTGATGATGGTCGCCACGGTGATCTCGGTGCTGATCGGCATTCCGCTGGGCATCCTGTCGGCACGCAGCAATCGCCTGCGTTCAGTATTGATGCCGCTGCTCGACATTATGCAAACCATGCCCAGCTTCGTGTACCTGATCCCGGTGCTGATGCTGTTTGGCCTGGGCAAGGTGCCGGCGATTTTCGCCACGGTGATCTACGCCGCGCCGCCGCTGATTCGCCTCACCGACTTGGGCATTCGCCAGGTCGACGGCGAAGTCATGGAAGCCATCAACGCCTTCGGTGCCAACCGCTGGCAGCAACTGTTTGGCGTGCAACTGCCGCTGGCGCTGCCGAGCATCATGGCGGGCATCAACCAGACCACCATGATGGCGTTGTCGATGGTGGTGATCGCCTCGATGATCGGCGCCCGTGGTTTGGGCGAAGACGTGCTCGTCGGCATCCAGACCCTCAACGTTGGCCGTGGCCTCGAAGCCGGCCTGGCGATTGTGATTCTTGCAGTGGTCATCGACCGCATTACCCAGGCCTATGGTCGTCCACGGCATGAGGCGAGCAAATGACTACTGTCAGCAAAATTGAAGTTAAAAACGTCTTCAAGATTTTCGGCAACCGCTCCAGGGAAGCGCTGGCGATGGTTGGTCAGGGCAAGACCAAGGACCAGGTGCTGGCCGAGACCGGTTGCGTGGTCGGCGTGAACGACCTGTCACTGAGCATCGGCACCGGCGAGATCTTCGTGATCATGGGCCTGTCGGGTTCGGGCAAGTCCACGCTGGTGCGCCACTTCAACCGCCTGATCGATCCTACCAGCGGCGCGATCCTGGTGGACGGCGAAGACATCCTGCAACTGGACATGGAAGCCCTGCGCCAATTCCGCCGCCACAAGATCAGCATGGTATTTCAGAGCTTCGGCTTGCTGCCCCACAAGAGCGTGCTCGACAACGTCGCCTACGGCCTCAAGGTGCGCGGCGAAACCCAGCAGGTGTGCGCCGAACGTGCGCTGCACTGGATCGAAACCGTGGGCCTGAAGGGCTACGAAAACAAATACCCGCACCAGCTTTCCGGCGGCATGCGCCAACGTGTCGGCCTGGCCCGCGCCCTGGCGGCGGACACCGACATCATCCTGATGGACGAAGCCTTCAGCGCCCTCGACCCGTTGATTCGCGCCGAGATGCAGGACCAGTTGCTGGAGCTGCAAAAGACCCTGCACAAAACCATCGTGTTCATCACCCACGACCTCGACGAGGCGGTGCGCATCGGCAACCGCATTGCGATCCTCAAGGACGGCAAGCTGATCCAGGTCGGCACACCGCGCGAGATTCTGCATTCGCCGGCGGATGAGTATGTGGACAGGTTTGTTCAGCGCCGGGCGGCGGTGGTGTAGCTGATCGTTCCCACGCTCTGCGTGGGAATGCATCCCGTGACGCTCCGCGTCACACCTGACAGCGGGACGCGGAGCGTCCCAGGCGGCGTTCCCACGCAGAGCGTGGGAACGATCAATTCAAGAGGCTCAAGATGTCCCAGGCAACAACAATCATCATCGCCGATGCCCCTCTGCGTTGGCAGGACGTGGTCGCCGTCGCCCGCCATGGCGCCGTGCTCGAACTTTCGGGCCACGCCTGGGCGCGCATCGACAATGCCCAGGCCATCGTGCAGCGCATCGTCACCAGCGGCGAACGCGCCTATGGTGTGAACACCGGCCTGGGCGCGCTGTGCAATGTGTCGCTCAAAGGTGAACAACTCAGCCAGCTGTCGCGCAACACACTGCTGAGCCACGCCTGTGGCGTCGGCCCGGTGCTGAGCGACGAACAGACCCGCGCGATCATCTGCGCAGCCGTCATCAACTACAGCCACGGCAAATCCGGCCTGCACCCGCAGGTGGTGCATTCGCTGCTGGCGTTGCTCAACCATGGCATCACGCCGCAAGTGCCGTCCCAGGGCTCGGTGGGCTACCTGACCCATATGGCCCACATTGGCGTGGCCTTGCTCGGCGTTGGTGAGGTGAGCTATCGCGGCCAGATCGTGACGGCGCAAGCCGCATTAAAAGCCGAAGGTTTACCGCCTGTGGTGCTCGGCGCCAAAGACGGCCTGTGCCTGGTCAATGGCACGCCGTGCATGACCGGCCTGAGCTGCCTGGCCCTGGCTGACGCGCATCACCTGCTGCAATGGGCCGACGTGATCGGCGCCATGAGTTTCGAAGCCCAGCGTGGTCAAATCGACGCCTTCGACGAAGCCATCATCGCCCTCAAGCCCCACCCGGGCATGCAGCAAGTCGGCATCAACCTGCGCGCCTTGCTCGACGGCAGTGAAGTGATCGCCAGCAGCAAAGGCATCCGCACCCAGGACGCGCTGAGCATCCGCTCGATCCCGCAGATTCACGGCGCGGCACGTGATCAGGTTGAACACGCCACACGCCAGATCGAGACCGAACTCAACAGCGCCACCGACAACCCGCTGGTGCTCGGCACGCCGGACAACTACCGCGTGGTGTCCCAGGCCAACCCGCATGGGCAGTCTGTGGCGTTGGCGGCCGATATGCTCGCCATCGCCATGGCCGAAATCGGCTCGGTGGCCGAGCGTCGCCTGGACCGCCTGATCAACCCGCATGTCAGTGGCTTGCCGGCGTTTTTGGTCAGCAACCCTGGGGTCAACTCCGGGATGATGATCGTGCAGTACGTCGCCGCCTCGCTGTGCGGGCAAAACCGCCAGCTGGCGCAACCGGCGGTGCTCGACAATTTCGTCACCTCGGGCCTGCAGGAAGACCACTTGAGCATGGGCACCAATGCCGCGCTCAAGCTGCATCAGCTGTTGGCCAACGTCACCCAGATCCTCGCCATCGAGTACCTGCTGGCGGCCCAGGCGTTCGAGTTTTTGAAGGACCAGCGTTTTGGCGCGGGCACTGACAGCGCCTGGCGTCTGTTGCGTGAAAAGGTCCCGGCCTACGAGCAGGACCGCTGGCTGGCGCCTGACATCGCGAGCGCCGCCGCGTTGCTCAAGGACACCGCTTTGCTGCACCACGTATTACCTAATTTGCACTAAGAATAATTCACAAGGAGCATGAATGTGACTGCGCTAAATTTGATTCCAGGCCAACTGAGCCTTGCCCAACTGCGGGCTATCTACCAGCAGCCGGTAACCCTCAGTCTGGATGACAGCGCCACGGCGCAGATCGAAGCCAGTGTGGCCTGCGTGGAGCAGATTCTCGCCGAGAACCGCACCGCCTACGGCATCAACACCGGTTTCGGCCTGCTGGCCTCGACCCGCATCGCAAGCGTTGACCTGGAAAACCTCCAGCGTTCCCTGGTGCTGTCCCACGCCGCCGGCGTCGGTGAGCCGATCAGCGACGCGCTGGTGCGGCTGGTCATGGTGCTCAAGGTCAACAGCCTGAGCCGTGGGTTTTCCGGCATTCGTCGCCAAGTGATCGACGCGCTGATCGCACTGATCAACGCCGAGGTGTACCCGCACATTCCGCTCAAAGGGTCGGTCGGTGCTTCCGGCGACTTGGCACCACTGGCGCATATGTCGCTGGTGCTGCTGGGCGAAGGCAAGGCACGCTACAAGGGCGAATGGCTGGAGGCCACCGACGCGCTGAAAGTTGCCGGCCTGACGCCGCTGACGCTGGCGGCCAAAGAAGGCCTGGCGCTGCTGAACGGCACCCAGGTGTCCACCGCCTATGCGCTGCGCGGCCTGTTCGAAGGCGAAGACCTGTTCGCCGGTGCGCTGGCGTGCGGTGCCCTCACAGTGGAAGCGGTGCTTGGCTCGCGCTCGCCGTTCGACGCACGTATCCATGCCGCCCGTGGCCAGCGTGGGCAGATCGATGCGGCTGCGGCCTATCGCGACCTGCTCGGCGAGAGCAGCCAGGTGTCCCAGTCGCACCAGAACTGCGACAAAGTACAAGACCCGTATTCCCTGCGCTGCCAGCCACAAGTCATGGGCGCCTGCCTGACCCAGTTCCGCCAGGCCGCCGACGTGCTGGTGGTAGAGGCCAATGCGGTGTCGGATAACCCGCTGGTCTTTGCTGCCGAAGGCGACGTGATCTCCGGCGGTAACTTCCACGCCGAGCCGGTGGCCATGGCTGCCGACAACATGGCGCTGGCGATCGCAGAAATCGGTTCGCTGAGCGAGCGTCGTATCTCGTTGATGATGGACAAGCACATGTCGCAACTGCCGCCGTTTTTGGTCGGCAATGGCGGGGTGAACTCCGGCTTCATGATCGCCCAGGTCACCGCTGCGGCGCTGGCCAGTGAGAACAAGGCGCTGGCGCATCCCCACAGCGTGGATAGCATCCCGACGTCGGCCAACCAGGAAGACCACGTGTCCATGGCCCCGGCTGCGGGCAAGCGTTTGTGGGAAATGGCCGAGAACACCCGTGGCGTACTCGCCGTCGAGTGGCTGGCGGCGTGCCAGGGCCTGGACCTGCGCGACGGTTTGAAAACTTCGGCCAAGCTGGAAAAAGCCCGCGCGATTCTGCGCGACAAAGTGGCGTTCTATGAAAAGGACCGCTTCTTCGCGCCAGACATCAACGCCGCCAGCGAACTGCTCGCCAGCCGCTGCCTGAATGAGCTGGTGCCGGCCAAGCTCCTGCCGAGCTTGTAACCGATCGTTCCCACGCTCTGCGTGGGAATGCTGCCCTGGACGCTCCGCGTCCGCTTTTAGAGTCGTGACGCGGAGCGTCACAGGATGTGTTCCCACGCGGAGCGTGGGAACGATCTTCTCCTCATAAAAATAATAGGGACGAGAAATGCACCAGCAAGAAAAGGGTTTGAAACGCGGGCTAAGCGCCCGACATATTCGCTTCATGGCACTCGGTTCCGCGATCGGCACCGGGCTGTTCTATGGGTCCGCCTCCGCCATCCAAATGGCCGGCCCTGCCGTACTGCTGGCCTACCTGATCGGCGGCGCTGCGGTGTTCATGGTGATGCGCGCCCTCGGTGAAATGGCCGTGCACAACCCGGTGTCCGGTTCCTTCGGCCAGTACGCCAGCACCTATTTGGGGCCGATGGCCGGGTTTGTGCTCGGCTGGACCTACGCGTTTGAAATGATCATCGTCTGCCTCGCCGACGTCACCGCCTTCGGCATCTACATGGGCTTCTGGTTTCCCGAGGTCGCGCGCTGGGTCTGGGTGCTGGGCATCGTGTTTTTGATCGGCGGCCTGAACCTGTGCAACGTCAAAGTGTTTGGCGAAATGGAGTTCTGGCTGTCACTGCTCAAGGTCGGCGCCATTGTGGCGATGATCCTCGGCGGCTTTGGCATCATGCTGTTCGGCATTCATTCGGCAGGCGAAACCCAGGCCAGCGGCCTGAGCAACCTGTGGGCCCACGGCGGCTTCATGCCTAACGGCATCGGTGGCCTGATCGCCTCGTTCGCGGTGGTGATGTTTGCGTTTGGCGGCATCGAAATCATCGGCATCACCGCCGGTGAAGCCAAAGACCCGCAGCGCGTGATTCCCAAGGCGATCAATGCAGTGCCGCTGCGCATCCTGTTGTTTTACGTGCTGACCCTGTTTGTGTTGATGGCCATCTACCCGTGGCCGCAGATCGGCAGCCAGGGCAGCCCGTTCGTGCAGATCTTCAGCAATCTGGGTATCGGCTCGGCGGCGACCATCCTCAATATCGTGGTGATCTCCGCCGCCGTCTCGGCCATCAACAGCGACATCTTCGGCGCCGGCCGCATGATGTATGGCCTGGCCCAGCAAGGGCAGGCGCCCAAGGGTTTCGCGCAGCTGTCCAAACACGGCGTGCCGTGGATGACCGTGCTGGTAATGGGCGCGGCGTTGCTCGGCGGGGTGGTGCTCAATTACCTGATCCCGGAAAACGTGTTCCTGCTGATCGCCTCGATTGCCACCTTCGCCACCGTGTGGGTGTGGCTGATGATCCTGTTTACCCAGGTCGCCATGCGCCGCTCCATGACCAAGGAACAGGTGGCCGAGCTGAAATTCCCGGTGCCTTTCTGGCCCTATGCGCCAGCGGCGGCCATCGTGTTCATGCTGTTCGTGTTTGGTGTGCTGGGTTACTTCCCGGATACCCAGGCGGCTTTGCTGGTCGGCGCCGTGTGGATCGTGCTGCTGGTGCTGGCTTACCTGCTGTGGGTCAAACCCGCCGCCGGGCAAGCGGCCAGGGTTCATTACGATCCGGCTTTGTCTCATCGATAACTTAGGGAGGCGTTGATGAAAACGCTTTGGCAACACTGCCACGTCGCAACCATGGCCCACGGCAAATACTCGATCATCGAGGATGCCGCGATGGTCACTGCCAATTCACTGATTGAGTGGATCGGCCCGCGCAGCGAAGTGCCGACGGCGGACTACGCCCAGGTGCATGACCTGCAAGGCGCGTGGGTCACCCCCGGGCTGATCGACTGCCACACCCACACGGTGTTCGGCGGCAATCGCAGCGGTGAATTCGAGCAGCGCCTTGAAGGCGTGAGCTACGCCGAAATCGCCGCCAAGGGTGGCGGTATTGCCAGCACCGTGCGCGCCACCCGCGCCGCCACCGAAGATGAATTGTTTGCCAGCGCCGAAAAGCGCTTGCGCAGTTTGCTGCGTGACGGCGTGACCACGGTGGAGATCAAATCCGGCTATGGCCTGGACCTGGTCAACGAGCGCAAGATGCTGCGGGTTGCGCGGCGCCTTGGCCAAGCGCTGCCGGTGAGCGTGCGCGCCACGTGCCTGGCGGCTCACGCGCTGCCGCCGGAGTACAAGGACCGCGCTGACGATTACATCGAGCACATCTGCGCCGAGATGCTGCCGGCGCTCGCGGCCGAAGGGCTGGTGGATGCGGTTGATGCCTTCTGTGAATACCTGGCGTTTTCCACCGAGCAGGTGGAGCGTGTGTTCAAGGTCGCCCAGCAGTTGGGCTTGCCGGTGAAGCTGCACGCCGAGCAGCTGTCCTCTTTGCACGGCTCCAGCCTCGCGGCGCGTTACCACGCACTGTCGGCCGACCACCTGGAGTTCATGACCGAAGAAGACGCCATCGCCATGGCCGCTTCCGGCACTGTCGCGGTGTTGCTGCCGGGGGCGTTCTACTTCCTGCGTGAAACCCAATTGCCGCCGATGGATGCGCTGCGCAGGCACGGCGTGAAGATCGCCATCGCCAGCGACCTCAACCCCGGCACCTCGCCGGCGCTGTCGGTGCGCCTGATGTTGAACATGGCTTGCACCTTGTTCCGCATGACTCCGGAAGAAGCCCTGGCCGGCGCCACGCAACATGCGGCCACCGCGCTGGGCATGGGCGACACCCATGGTTCGCTGGAAGTGGGCAAGGTTGCGGACTTTGTCGCCTGGCAGATTGATCGCCCTGCCGACCTGGCCTACTGGCTGGGCGGCGAACTGGATAAACGCGTCGTGCGCCATGGCGTCGACGTCACCGTCTGAGGAGTGTTGTTGTGGATAAGGTTCTGAACTTCAAACAAGGCCGCGTGCCGCTGCTGATCAGCATGCCCCACGCGGGTTTGCGCCTGACGTCTGCGGTCGAAGCCGGGCTGATCCCCGAGGCACAAAGCTTGCCGGACACCGACTGGCATATCCCGACGTTGTATGACTTTGCCGAAGCACTGGGCGCCAGTACCTTGTCGGCCGAGTACTCGCGGTTTGTGATCGACCTGAACCGGCCGTCCGACGACAAACCGCTCTACGCCGGCGCCACCACCGGGCTGTACCCGGCGACCCTGTTCGATGGCGTGCCGTTGTTCCGTGAAGGGCAGGTGCCGTCCGAAGAAGAACGCGTAACCTACCTGCAAAAGATCTGGGGCCCGTACCACCGCACGCTGCAAGAAGAGCTGGCGCGGCTCAAGGCCGAGTTCGGCTACGCCTTACTGTTTGATGCGCACTCGATCCGTTCGGTAATCCCGCACCTGTTCGACGGCAAGCTGCCGGACTTCAACCTTGGCACCTTCAACGGCGCGGCGTGTGACCCCGAACTGGCCAGCCAGCTGGAAGGCATCTGCGCTCAGCATCCGCAATTCACCCATGTGCTGAACGGGCGCTTCAAGGGCGGGCATATCACTCGCCACTACGGCGACCCGACGCAGGATATTCATGCGGTGCAGTTGGAGCTGTGCCAGAGCACGTATATGGAAGAGGTTGAGCCGTTCCGGTATCGCACGGATCTGGCTGAGCCGACGCGGGTGGTATTGAAGCAGTTGCTGGAAGGGTTGTTGGCCTGGGGGCAGAAGCGCTACAGCTGATATCGCTATCGCAGGCAAGCCAGCTCCCACATTTGAATGTATTCACAGATCAAAATGTGGGAGCTGGCTTGCCTGCGATGGGGCCTTCCGGGTCGCCCCAGTGCAACTGCCGGTCGCCACAGTTCGTGTCAGCACAGGTCCCGCTGGGTAAGGTTGTGGGTACGGCGCGCCAGACGCCACTCCCCACAATAAAAGCTGCCGAGTGAGACCTCATCCATGAAAAGACTGTTGTTGACCCTCACCGCTGCCGCTTTGATCAGCGCCAACGCCATGGCCGCCGAACCCGCCTCATGTAAAGCCATCCGCATGGGCGTGGTCAGCTGGACCGACGTGATCGCCACCTCCGGCATGGCCGACGTGCTGCTTACCGGCCTGGGCTACGACAGCAAACAGACCAGCGCCGTGCAGCAGATCATCTTTGCCGGCATCCGCGACAAGCGCCTGGATATCTTCCTCGGCTACTGGAAACCGGCGATGGACAACAACATCGCGCCATTCCTGGCCGCCAGGCAGGTCAAGGTGTTCGACACGCCGAGCCTGGCCGATGCCCAAGCCACCCTGGCCGTGCCGCAATACGTGGCCGATGCCGGGCTGAAGACGTTTGCCGACATCGCCCGCTTCAAGGACAAACTCGGCGGCAAGATCTACGGCATCGAGCCGGGCAGCGGTGCCAATACCGATATCCAGAAGATGATCGACACCAACCACTTCGGCCTCGGTGGCTTCAAGCTGGTCGCTTCCGGTGAAGCCGGCATGCTCGCCGCGGTGCAGCGAGCGGTGAACCGTAAGGAGTTCGTGGTGTTCGTCGGCTGGACCCCGCACCCGATGAACATCAACATGAAAATGGCTTACCTCACGGGCAGTGAAGATGTATTCGGCCCGGACGAAGGCCGCGCCACGGTTTCCACCGTCACTGCGCCGGACTTCGGCGAGCGCTGCCCCAACGCCAACCGTCTGTTGCAGAGCCTGACCTTCACCGCCGCCCAGGAAAGCCAGTTGATGGTGCCGATCATGGAGCGCCAGTCGCCGCAGGATGTGGCCAGGCAGTGGTTGCGTGACCACCCTGAGGATCTGCAGCGCTGGTTGGCCGGGGTTACGGCGTTTGATGGCAGCGACGGTGTGGCGGCGGTGCAGGCCAGCCTCAAGCCTTAAGCCGGGCACGGTATATCAAACAACACAGAGCAACGGTGGGAGCAGGCAAGCCAGCTCCCACCTTTAGATCTCGATTGTCAGGGATATTGCGCATGTATCCGACTTCTGCGCAGCTAGCCGCCTTCATCACCAAAACCGAATCCTTCACCAGTGACGACTCGTCGCTGGCAGGCTTGCGCCACAACTACGACCGTATGTGCCAGGCCTTTACGCCACCGCAGCCTGAAGGGCTGCAACTGTCGGACTTTTCCCTGGGCGGCGTAGGCGTGCGCAGTTACCGACCCAGGGCCTCAGCGCCGACTCAAGGCTGGCCCTGTCTTCTCTATATGCACGGCGGCGGCTGGGCGGTGGGCGGGCTGAACTCCCACGACTTCATCTGCTTCGAACTGGCCAACACGCTGCAAGTGCTGGTGATCGCCATCGACTATCGCCTGGCACCTGAGCATCCGTTCCCGGCGGCCTACCAAGACTGTCGCGCCGTATGGCAGGCACTCCAGGCCGGGCAGGGGCCGCACGCCATCAACCTGCAACGCCTGGTGGTGATGGGCGACAGCGCGGGCGGCAATCTGGCGGCGGCGCTGTGCCTGGGGCTGCGCGACGACGGCCAGCCGCTGCCCGTGGCTCAGGTGCTGATTTACCCCGGCCTGGGCGGCCCGGCCGATTTGCCCTCGCGCCGTGACTGCAGGGACGCGCCCCTGCTCAGCAGCGCCGACACCGACTGCTACCTGGCAATGTACCTGGACGCTGCGGGCACGCCATCGGCCTATGCCATGCCTTTGTTGGCCGAGCATTTCGGCGGCTTACCCAAGGCGTTGATCGCCGTGGCCCAGTTCGACCCGTTGCGCGATGACGGCATGCTCTATGCCGAACGGCTGCAACAGGCCGGTGTGCCCGCCGTGCTGTATCCCGGCAAAGGGCTGGTCCACGGTTGCCTGCGCGCACGCGGCCAAGCCCCGGAGGTGGATCAGCTTTATAACTATCTGCTGCATTACCTCAGGCGCGAAGGGCTGACACAGGTCTAAGTATTCAAGGGCATGCTCATTGCACAATTCGGGTTTATGATGCCAGACGGCAAGAATAATAGACGTCCCCTCAGGGATGAACCCGACACCCTATGGAGCGCGCAATGCAGACTTGGTACCCGCAGATCAAACCCTACGCCCGGCACGATCTGGCCGTCGATGACACCCACACGCTGTACGTCGATGAGAGTGGCTCCCCCGAAGGCTTGCCTGTCGTCTTCATCCACGGTGGCCCCGGCTCCGGTTGCGATGCCCAGAGCCGCTGCTATTTTGACCCGAACCTGTACCGCATCGTGACCTTCGACCAGCGTGGCTGCGGGCGTTCCACACCCCGCGCGAGTTTGGAGAACAACACCACCTGGGATCTGGTCGCTGACCTTGAGCGCATCCGCGAGCACCTGGGCATCGACAAATGGGTGCTGTTTGGCGGCTCCTGGGGCTCGACCCTGTCGCTGTCCTACGCACAAACCCACCCCGAGCGCGTGCATGGCCTGATCCTGCGCGGGATTTTCCTGGCCCGCCCGCAGGATATTCACTGGTTCTACCAGGAGGGCGCCAGCCGCATGTTCCCGGATTACTGGCAGGACTACCTTGCCCCGATCCCGGCGGACGAGCGCCACGACATGGTTGCCGCCTACCACAAGCGCCTCACCGGCAACGACCAGATCGCCCAGATGCACGCCGCCAAAGCCTGGTCCGGCTGGGAAGGGCGCATGCTCGGTCTGTGCCCGAGCCCGCAGCATGTCGAGCGTTTTTCCGAGCCGCAGCGCGCGCTGTCGATTGCGCGTATCGAGTGCCACTACTTTACTAACAACTCCTTCCTGGAGCCCAACCAGCTGATTCGCGATATGCACAAGATCGCCCATCTGCCTGGCGTCATCATCCATGGCCGCTACGATATGATCTGCCCGCTGGATAACGCCTGGGAGCTGCATCAGGCCTGGCCCAACAGTGAATTGCAGGTGATTCGCGAGGCCGGGCATGCCGCGTCCGAGCCCGGCATCACCGATGCATTGGTGCGCGCGACCGGCGAGATGGCACGGCGCCTGCTTGATCTGCCGCCAGAAGAAGCATGAAGGGCCTGTTGCAACGGGTGCGTGGCGCCCGGGTTGAGGTTGAGGGCGAAGTCGTAGGCTCTATTGACCAGGGTTTGCTGGTGCTGGTGGCCGTCGAACCTTCAGATACGCCCGAGAGCGCCGACAAACTGCTGCACAAGCTGCTTAACTATCGGGTGTTCAGCGACGACGAGGGCAAGATGAACTTGTCGTTGAAGGATATCGGCGGCGGTTTGCTGCTGGTGTCGCAGTTCACCCTCGCGGCGGATACCAAAAGCGGGTTGCGGCCCAGCTTCTCCACTGCGGCCCCGCCGGCCCTGGGAGCGGCGCTTTTTGAGCACTTGTTGTTACAAGCGCAACAATTGCATGGCAAGGTGGCGTCAGGGCGTTTTGGCGCTGATATGCAGGTGCACTTGGTCAATGATGGCCCTGTGACATTCCTCTTACAGACATGAATGTATTAAAAACGACTTTAATGCCTAAAAACGTAGGGTTTCACTACAAATACTTCGTTGTCCCTGATGCGTTGTATCGCGGGCTACTAGATAATCGCGCGCTATGGGGATCAGCGTAAATTGGTCCATTTTTGACTTAGGTAGAGACTTGTCCGACAAACCATTGGGGAATCATTTTGCCCCAGGGGAGTCGGAACAATGCTCGCCAACCTGGCATATAGATAGCTGGCCGTTGGTTTTTTGATCTGTTTTCGGCGAGGGTTGCTCGTGATTGTTAGTCCCTGTAATGCACCAAAATTGTCTGCTAAGCGGTTACGAAACGCACTGGTAACGGGCTCTGCCCTGTTTTGCCTGTTCGGCGCGGGTCAACTGTGGGCATTCAGTCTGGATGATGTGTCGGCCAAGGCAAAAGAGCTGGCTGGGCAGAAATACGAAGCTCCGCGCAGCAATCTGCCTAACGAATTTCGCGAAATGAAATTCGCCGACTACCAGAAGATTCGTTTCCGCAACGAAAAAGCTGAGTGGGCCGATCAGAACACGCCGTTCAAGCTGTCCTTCTATCACCAGGGCATGCACTTCGACACGCCGGTGAAAATCAACGAAGTGACCGCCGACAGCGTCCAGGAAATCAAGTACGACCCAAGTCGTTTCGATTTCGGCGACGTGAAATTTGATCCTAAAGCCACCGAACAGCTGGGTTACGCCGGCTTCCGTGTGCTGTACCCGATCAACAAGGCCGACAAGCAAGACGAAATCATGACCATGCTCGGGGCCAGCTACTTCCGCGTCGTCGGCAAGGGCCAGTCCTATGGCCTGTCGGCCCGTGGCATGGCGATTGACACGGCATTGCCGTCCGGTGAAGAGTTCCCGCGTTTCACCGAGTTCTGGATCGAGCGCCCTAAACCGGGCGAGAAACAGCTGGTGATCTTCGCCCTGCTGGACTCACCGCGTGCCACCGGCGCCTATCGCCTGACCCTGCGTCCTGGCACCGACACCATTGTCGACGTCAAATCCCAGATGTTCCTGCGTGACAAGGTCAGCAAGCTGGGCATCGCCCCGCTTACCAGCATGTACCTGTTCGGCGCGAACCAGCCGTCCAAGGTGCTTAACTACCGCCGTGAGCTGCACGATTCCAGCGGCCTGTCGATCCATGCCGGCAATGGCGAGTGGATCTGGCGCCCACTGAACAACCCTAAACACCTGTCGGTCAGCAACTTCGCCGTCGAGAACCCGCGTGGTTTCGGCCTGCTGCAACGTGGCCGCGACTTCAGCCACTACGAAGACCTGGACGACAACTACGACAAGCGCCCAAGCGCCTGGATCGAGCCTGAAGGCGATTGGGGCAAGGGTTCTGTCGACCTGGTAGAGATTCCGACCGCCGACGAAACCAACGACAACATCGTTGCGTTCTGGAGCCCGGCCGAGCTGCCGAAAGTCGGCGAGCCGCTGGATGTCAGCTATCGCCTGCACTGGACCATGGACGAGAAAGACCTGCACCCGGCCGACAGCGCCTGGGTCAAGCAGACCTTGCGTTCCACCGGTGACGTGAAGCAATCCAACCTGATTCGCCAGCCTGACGGCAGTGTGGCCTACCTGGTGGACTTCGAGGGCCCGTCCCTGAAGAACCTGCCGCCGGATGCGCCAGTGCGCAGCCAGGTGAGCGTGGGTGACAACGCCGAAATCGTTGAAAACAGCGTGCGCTACAACGAGCACACCAAAGGCTGGCGCCTGACCCTGCGCATGAAGATCAAGGACGCAGGCAAGCCCACCGAAATGCGTGCCGCGCTGGTCGAAGACATCGTGAAAGCTGAGCCTGAGAAGGTCTCGACCCAGGTGCTCAAGGCCGACAAATTGCTGGCCAAGCAACACGAAAAACAGGCCAGGAAAGACGCCAAGGAAGCGAAAGACAAGGACGCCAAGCAGCCAGAGGCTGCCCCCGCCAATCCGGAGCCGGAAAAGACCGAACACGTCCTGACCGAAACCTGGAGCTATCAGTTGCCTGCCGATGAGTAATTCTCAAGCCACGCCAGAGACCCTGTCCGAGTACCTGGCGCACCTCCCGATGACCGCAGAGCAGCGCGCCGAACTGGCGGGCTGCACTTCCTTCAGCGAGCTGCACGAACGTCTGTCTTCAAAGACGTTCGACGCACCCACCGAGGCTGCCCAAGCCTCGGTCGGCCGCCGGTTGACGCTCAATACCGCCGAAGAGCTGCAAGACGCCGAGATGCTGGCGCTTGACGCCAACGGCCGGGTTTGCCTGAAGGCCACGCCGCCGATCCGTCGGACCAAAGTGGTGCCGGAGCCATGGCGTACCAATATCCTGGTGCGTGGTTGGCGCCGGATGACCGGTCGCACCAACCCTCCGGCGCCGCCGAAGGATGAGCGCGTATTGCCTGCAGCACGCTGGCGTACCGTGGGTTCGATCCGTCGCTATATCCTGCTGGTGCTGATGCTCGGCCAGACCATTGTTGCCGGCTGGTACATGAAAGGCATCATGCCGTACCAGGGCTGGTCGCTGGTCGACTTCGACGAAATCCGCAACCAGACCCTGCTGCAAACCGCTACCCAGGTACTGCCTTACGCCTTGCAAACCAGCATTCTGATCATGTTCGGGATTCTGTTCTGCTGGGTTTCGGCCGGCTTCTGGACCGCGCTGATGGGCTTCCTGGAGTTGCTGACTGGCCACGATAAATACCGGATCTCCGGTAAAAGTGCCGGTGACGAGCCGATTCCGAAGGACGCCCGCACCGCGCTGGTGATGCCGATCTGCAACGAAGACGTGCCCCGGGTCTTTGCCGGCCTGCGCGCTACTTTCGAATCGGTGGCCGCCACGGGCGACCTGGATCGTTTCGATTTCTTCGTGCTCAGCGACAGTAACGAAGCCGATATCTGCATCGCCGAACAGCAAGCCTGGCTTGATGTGTGCCGCGAAGCCGGTGGTTTCGGCAAGATCTTCTATCGCCGCCGTCGCCGTCGCGTAAAGCGCAAGAGCGGCAACCTCGACGACTTCTGCCGTCGTTGGGGCGGTGAATACAAGTACATGGTGGTGCTCGACGCCGACAGCGTGATGAGCGGCGAATGCCTGACCAGCCTGGTGCGCTTGATGGAAGCCACGCCGGATGCCGGGATTATCCAGACCGCGCCGCGTGCGTCGGGCATGGACACTCTGTATGCGCGCATGCAGCAGTTCGCCACCCGCGTCTACGGCCCTCTGTTTACCGCTGGTCTGCACTTCTGGCAGCTGGGTGAGTCCCACTATTGGGGTCACAACGCCATCATTCGTATGAAGCCGTTTATCGAGCACTGCGCCCTGGCGCCGTTGCCGGGTAAAGGTGCGTTTGCCGGTGCGATCCTCTCCCACGACTTCGTTGAAGCGGCGCTGATGCGCCGTGCCGGCTGGGGCGTGTGGATTGCCTACGACCTGCCGGGCAGCTACGAAGAACTGCCGCCGAACCTGCTGGATGAGCTCAAGCGTGACCGTCGCTGGTGCCACGGTAACCTGATGAACTTCCGCCTGTTCCTGGTCAAAGGCATGCACCCGGTGCACCGTGCGGTGTTCCTGACCGGCGTGATGTCCTACCTGTCGGCGCCGTTGTGGTTCTTCTTCCTGGTGCTGTCGACGGCATTGCTGGCAGTGAACACCTTGATGGAGCCGCAGTACTTCATGGCACCACGCCAGTTGTACCCGCTGTGGCCCCAATGGCACCCGGACAAGGCGGTGGCGCTGTTCTCCACCACCATCGTGCTGCTGTTCCTGCCTAAATTGCTCAGCATTATCCTGATCTGGGCCAAGGGCGCGAAAGAGTTCGGTGGCAAGTTCAAGGTGACCTTGTCGATGCTGCTGGAGATGCTGTTCTCCATGCTGCTGGCGCCGGTGCGCATGATCTTCCACACCCGTTTCGTGCTCGCCGCGTTCCTGGGCTGGGCGGCGACCTGGAACTCGCCGCAGCGTGACGACGACTCCACGCCATGGAGCGAGGCGGTCAAGCGTCACGGCCCGCAGACCCTGCTGGGCTTTCTGTGGGCGTTGTTGGTGGTGTGGTTGAACCCAAGCTTCCTGTGGTGGCTGATTCCGATCGTCGGCTCGCTGATGCTGTCGATTCCGGTGTCGGTGATCTCCAGCCGGGTCAAGCTGGGCCTCAAGTCTCGCGACGAGAGCCTGTTCCTGATCCCAGAGGAATACAACCCGCCGCAAGCCTTGCTGTCGACCGAGCAATACACCCACGAAAACCGTTGGCACGCCCTCAATGACGGGTTTGTGCGTTCGGTGGTCGACCCGCAGCAAAACGCCCTGGCCTGCGCCCTGGCGACCTCGCGTCACCGTGAGGCGGAGCCGATCGAACACTTGCGTCAGGAACGTGTGCGCCACGCGATGAAAGTCGGCCCCGCCGGCCTCAACAACGGCGAACGCCTGGCATTGCTGAGTGACCCGGTAGCCTTGGCTCGCCTGCATCAGCAGGTGTGGAGTGAAGGTCATGCCGAGTGGCTCGGTGCCTGGCGTGCTTCGGTCAAGGCTGATCCGCACGCGCCATTGCTGCCGCTGCAACCGCTGTCGTCCCAGGCCCAACCGGCCTGATTCCGACGCCCCCGAGGGCTCACCTCGGGGGCGTTAGATGCGCTGTTCCTACAGCGTTCAGAATATCCTCCTAATACCGCTAACCCCTTGTTATTTCGAAACAAAAGACCTTTGTTCGAAGCGTATTGCCGTGCCTGTCGCTGGGGTAGCATCGCCCCCCAAATTGACTAGGTCGCAGGGGGTTTCATGATCAAAAGGTATTGTTCGGCGGTGCTGAGCGGCGTCATCGCATTGATTTACGCAGGCTGGTTGAGTGCCGGTGCCCTCGATGAGGCGGTTCGACGCGGTGTGCTTAAAGTCGGCACCACGCCCACCTATGTGCCCTTTGAAATGAAGGACAAGCAGGGCCGTATCGTTGGTTTTGAGGTCGACTTGCTGCAGGCGATGAGCCGCGCCTTGGGCGTCGAGCTTGAACTGGTCGCCGTGCCTTATACCGAGTTGCTGCCGGGGCTGATGGCGAAGAAGTTCGACCTGATCGGCAGCGGCATGACGGTGACGCAGGAGCGCAACCTCAAGCTGAATTTCAGCGACTCCTTTATCGTGGTCGGCCAGACCGTACTGCTGAACCCCAGCCTTGCCGGCAAGATTGCCAGCATCGAAGACCTCGACGAGGCGGGTTACCGCATCGCTGCGACTGAAGGCACCACCGGCGAAGCGGCTGCGCAGCGGTTTCTGGGCGCCGCGCACCTGAGCAGCTTCGCAACGCCCGAAGAGGGTGTGCGCCATGTGGTGGAGGGCAAGGCCGACGCCTTTGTCCATGACGCGCCCTACAACCTGATCGCGATGACCAGGCCGGAAAACCATCGGCTCTTCGCCCTTGAGCAGCCATTTACCTTTGAGCCCTTGGCGTTTGGCCTCAAAAAAGGCGACTACGACAGCCTCAATTGGATCAACCACTTCCTCAATCAAATTGCCCAGGATGGCACCTACGATCGGCTGCACGACAAGTGGTTCAAGGAAACCGACTGGATGGCGGAGATCGACTGAACGTCATAACTGCTTACACATCAATCAATTGCCGCGCCGTTGTGCTGATGTGTCTAGTGCCTGCGCTGTGCTGCACCGTTGTGGGGCTTTTCCGACATACGCCGATAACATTTACCCGTGAAACCTTTGTGACGGGCAACGAGTGGGTTAGGATCGCACCCCGAATTGGTGCAGCCCTTTTGCGCGCCGGCGTTATAAGAATCTTTCAGGGGACTTGATGATGAAAAAGTATCTTTCGATGCTGATGCTCGGCGTCACTGCGCTGGTCGCGGCCACTGCGGCGCATGCGGGCGCCATCGACGATGCGGTCAAGCGCGGCACGCTGAAAGTCGGCATGGACCCGACCTACATGCCGTTCGAAATGACCGACAAGCGCGGTGAAATCATCGGTTTTGAAGTCGACATCCTCAAGGCCATGGCCAAGTCCATGGGCGTCAAGCTGGAACTGGTATCCACCGGCTACGACGGCATTATCCCGGCCTTCCTGACCGGCAAGTTCGACATGATCGGCAGCGGCATGACCCTGACCCAGGAGCGCAATCTGCGCCTGAACTTCAGCGAACCCTTCATTGTGGTCGGCCAGACCCTGCTGATTCGTAAAGACCTGGAAGGCACCATCAAGTCCTACAAAGATTTGAACGACGAGAAATACCGCCTGACCTCCAAGCTCGGCACCACCGGCGAGATGGTTGCCAGGAAGCTGATCTCCAAAGCCAAGTACCACGGCTATGACAACGAACAGGAAGGCGTGCTGGACGTGGTCAACGGCAAGGCCGATGCCTTTGTGTATGACGCGCCGTACAACGTGGTTGCCGAGAAGAAAGTCGGTAATGGCAAGCTGGTGTTCCTGGAAGAACCCTTCACCTTCGAGCCACTGGCGTTCGGCCTGAAAAAGGGCGATTTCGACAGCCTCAACTACATCAACAACTTCCTGCACCAGATCCGCAACGACGGCACCTACGATCGCATCCATGACAAGTGGTTCAAGAGCTCCGAGTGGCTCAAGGACATGGAATAAGCGCTGACACCGAGTCGATCGTTCCCACGCTCTGCGTGGGAATGCAGCCCGTGACGCTGCGCGTCACAAAGCGGACGCAGAGCGCCCAGTGAGGCATTCCCACGCAGAGCGTGGGAACGATCTCATGCCAGGCGATACATCTTCGGAAACTGAAATGAAACAGAAAAAAGCCCAATGGCCCTGGCACCTGCTGACCGTGGTCGTGCTGGTCGGCCTGGCCGGCGCGTTGTACTACGCCACCTCGTTGATGTCCTACGAGTGGCGCTGGAACCGCGTGCCGCAGTACTTCGCCTATCAGGCCGAAACGTCCCAGCGCGCCGCCGACATCTCCACCGTCATTGAGCTGGTGCGCAAAGGCGACGTCGCCGAAGTCACCTTGCGCAACGACGCAGGCGCCGAGCAAAAGCTGACCGTGGCCGACAACAGCCTGCAAGTGTCACGTGGCGACGATGTGGCCGAAGGCGATGTTATCGGCGTCACTCGGCATTGGGCGCTGGGCCCGTTGATGTGGGGCTTGTGGACCACCTTGTGGTTGTCGGTGGTCTCCGGAATCCTGGGTTTGGCGATGGGTCTGGCAACCGGCTTATGCCGTCTGTCGAGCAACCCGACCTTGCGCGATCTGTCGACGATCTACGTCGAACTGGTGCGCGGTACGCCGCTATTGGTGCAGATCTTCATTTTCTACTTCTTCATCGGCACGGTACTCAACTTGTCCCGCGAATTTGCCGGGATTGCCGCGCTGTCGCTGTTCACCGGCGCTTACGTGGCGGAAATCGTGCGCGCCGGCGTGCAGTCCATCACCCGTGGCCAGAACGAAGCCGCCCGCTCCCTGGGGTTGAGCGCCAGCCAGTCGATGCGCCACGTGGTGTTGCCGCAGGCATTCAAGCGCGTACTGCCGCCATTGGCCGGACAATTTATCAGCCTGGTGAAAGACACCTCGCTGGTCTCGGTGATCGCGATTACCGAGCTGCTTAAAAGCGGCCGTGAAGTGATCACCACCTCGTTCTCGCCCTTTGAAATCCTGTTCTGTGTGGCAGGCCTGTACCTGCTGATCAACCTGCCGCTGTCGAAAATGGCCAGCCGGCTTGAGCGGAGGCTCGCGCAAAGTGATTGAAGTCCGCGATCTGGTAAAAGTCTTCGACACCCGTGGCCAGGTAGTGCGCGCCGTGGACCACGTCACCACCCAAGTCGCCAAGGGCGAAGTGCTGGTGGTGATTGGCCCGTCAGGTTCGGGCAAGTCCACGTTCCTGCGCTGCCTTAACGGCCTGGAAGAATTCGACTCGGGCTCGGTGAGCATCGACGGCCTGCAACTGGCCGACCCGAAAACCGACGTGAATGCCTACCGCCGTGAAGTCGGCATGGTGTTCCAGCACTTCAATTTGTTCCCGCACATGACAGTGCTGGAAAACCTGTGCCTGGCGCAAAAAGTCGTGCGCAAGCGTGGCAAGCAAGAGCGTGAAGCCAAGGCCTTGGCGCTGCTGGAAAAGGTCGGTATTGCGCAGAAGGCCAACGAGTTCCCGTCGCGCCTGTCCGGTGGCCAGCAACAGCGGGTAGCCATTGCCCGCGCGTTGGCCATGGAGCCCAAGGTGATGCTGTTTGATGAGCCCACCTCGGCGCTGGACCCGGAAATGGTCGGCGAAGTGCTGGACGTGATGAAGACCCTGGCCCTGGAAGGCATGACGATGGTCTGCGTCACTCACGAGATGGGCTTTGCCCGTGAAGTGGCAGACCGCGTGCTGTTCTTCGACCACGGCAAATTGCTCGAAGATGCGGCCCCGGCCGAGTTCTTCGATGCACCGAAAGACCCGCGCGCCCAAGCCTTCCTGCGCCAGGTCCTCTAATGATCGTTCCCACGCTCCGCGTGGGAAAGCCTCCTGGGACGCTCCGCGTCCCGACGTTAGTGACGCCTCAAAGCCTGAATTTACCCACCAACGTCTGCAAATCCAGGCTCAACCGGGTCAACTGAGCGCTCGCCGCGGCTGTTTCCTCACTGGCCGCAGCGGTTCGTTCGGTGACATCCCGCACCTTCAACACACTGCGATTGATCTCTTCCGCCACTGCGCTTTGCTGCTCGGCAGCAGCGGCAATCTGCGGGTTCATTTCCTGGATGATCGACACGGTGCGCGCAATCGCGGCCAGGGCATCGCCCGCATCGCGGGTCAGGCCGACGCTGTTGTCGGTCAGGCTACGGCTGCTGTCCATGATGTCTGCGACCTGCTGGGTGCCGGTATTCAGGCCGAGGATCAAGCCTTCGATTTCTTCGGCAGATTCCTGGGTGCGCTGGGCCAGGCTGCGCACTTCGTCGGCGACTACCGCAAAACCCTGGCCGGCACTGCCCGCGCGCGCCGCTTCAATGGCTGCGTTCAGGGCCAGCAAGTTGGTTTGCTGGGACACTGACTTGATCACGTCGAGCACGCTGCCGATTTTCTGGCTTTCGTGTTGCAGCGCAATCATCGCCTGGCTCGAGCGCGCCATCTCATGGGCCAAGTGGCCGATTTGCTCCATCGCCTGGGTCACCACTTTTTCGCCGGCGCCAGCCTCCTGGTCCGCTTCATTGGCCGCCACGGACGCCTGCTCGGCGTGCCGGGCGACCTCCTGGGCAGTGGCGAGCATTTCATTCATTGCGGTGGCCACCTGATCGGTTTCCTCCTTCTGGTCGTTGACCCCGGCGCGAGTCTGTTCGGTGACGGCGGATAACTGCGTTGCGGCACTGGCGATCTGCCGGGTGCTGTCGCCGATACCGCTGATCAGGTTGCGCAAGTTGCGGGTCATTTGCCCGATGCTCTGCTGCAACTGGCCCAGCTCGTCGCGACGGTCCTCTTCAATGTCCCGGCTCAGGTCGCCGTCAGCAATACGGTGGGCGGCCGTAAGGATTGCGCGCAGAGGCACGACAACTTGCCGAGCGATCCACCAGGCGGCGAGTGCACCGAGCAGCAAGGCCGCCACGGTAACGCTCAGCAGCCGTGTGTGGGTCTGCTCGGCTTCGCTGTCACGCTTGGTGTTCTGATCCACGCTCAGTTGACGGCTTTGCTCACGCAAATCATTGAGCTGCTGTTCAAAGCGGTTTTGCAGGGTCTCGGTGTTGAGCTGTGCTTCCTTGAGCTTGGTCAATTGTTCGCGATAGTTGGCCAGGTCGGCTTTAAGCAGCGCCGCGTCGACGGGCAGTGCGGTTACCGCCGCTTGTGCCACATTCAGGGCGTCGAGTGCCTGAATAAGTGCCTCGGCATAGGCTTGCAGCGACTCCGCGGCCCAGGCCGGGCTCTGAGCGCGATCTTCGGCCTGCTCCATGGCCTGACGCAGGTTTTCGATGGCGTCCAAGGCTTTTTCGTCTTCCTGGTTGGGCAAATCGCTGGCGAACTGGGCGAGGCTGTCGCTGGCCTGCAGCGCGGTTTTCTTGAGGTCCGGGCGGATGCGCTCGCGTTGCTCGATCAATGCGGGCAAGTCCGCCAGCGCTGTCTTGAAGCTCGTCACCAAACGTGTCGCTTCCTGCAGTCGCTGCACGTCGGCCGGGTCGTTGAGGCGGCTTGAAAGGTCGGCCAGTCGCTGGTCGATCTTTTCAGTCTGCGCGTGCATTTTGGCCAGGCTGCTGGCGTCTGTCAGGGTGCGGTACACGATCCTGTCGGCGCGCATGGCCTCGGCGTCAAGGGCCAGTTGCCCAAGGGTCGTCAGGCTGTTTGAGCGATAAAGCACGTCTTTCAAGGCCTGCCAGCCGGTCGCGGCGATCAGGATGCTTAAGATCAACACTTGGCCGAAACCCAGTGCGAGTTTGAGACGGATGCTGGCGTTGACCAGCAAACGGGTCAGCCGAGGAAACATGGTGAACCTCCAAATCTGGGAAAGCATTTCGCAACAGCTGAAACGCTAAATCGATTCGAGGTCGTGGCGGGCTGATAACTACGTAGGAAATTTCATAAGTTGCGGCGGCCTTGATCCGGCCGCCGCGTAGGTGCGGGTCAGATGCGGAAGCGCCCGACCAGAGACTGCAAGTAGATCCCCAAGCGTGCCAGTTCGGCACTCGAGGCGGCAGTTTCCTCGCTGGCCGAGGAGGTCTGTTCAGACACGTCGCGCACATTCAACACGCTGCGATTGATCTCCTCGGCCACAGCGCTCTGTTGCTCGGCAGCAGTGGCAATCTGCGAGTTCATCGCCTGGATAGTCGAGACCGTACGCGTGATATTGCTCAGCGCGTTGCCGGCGCGGCGGGTCAGTTCGACGCTGCTGTCGGTGAGGCCACGGCTGTTGTCCATGATGGCCGCCACCTGCTGGGTGCCGTTTTGCAGGCCGACGATCAGTTCTTCGATCTCCTCGGTGGACTTCTGCGTGCGCTGGGCCAGGCTGCGCACCTCATCGGCCACCACCGCAAAGCCGCGACCGGCCTCACCGGCTCGCGCCGCTTCAATTGCCGCGTTCAGCGCCAGCAGGTTGGTTTGCTGGGCGACAGACTTGATCACATCGAGCACGCTGCCGATCTTGTCGCTTTCGCGCTTCAGGTCGCCCATGGCCACCGTGGAATTACCCACCTCAGTGGCCAGGCGCTCAATCTGCGCGATGGCTTCACCCACCACCTTGTCGCCTTCACGGGCCTGTTGGTCCGCCGCCACGGCAGCTTCGGAGGCTTCTTCGGCGTTGCGCGCCACTTCCTGCACGGTGGCGGCCATTTCGTTCATGGCGGTGGCCACTTGGTCGGTTTCGACCTTTTGGCTGTTAACCCCGGCGCTGGTCTGTTCGGTCACGGCCGACAGTTGTTCGGCAGCGCTGGCAATCTGGGTGACGCCGTCGCTGATACCGCCGATCAACTCGCGCAGGCCGACGGTCATGCTTTGCATGGCGCGTTGCAACTGGCCCAGCTCGTCCTGGCGGGCGGAGTTGAGGTTATGGCTCAGATCGCCCGAGGCCACGCGCTCGGCGACTTGGAGGGTCTGGTTGAGCGGGATCACGATCTGGCGGGTGATGGCCCAGGCGGCGAAAATGCCGAAGATCAGCGCCAGCACGGTGGCCAGCAGCAACAGCTGTTTAGCGTGGGCGGCATCGGCATCGCGCACGGCGGTCTGGGAGGTGGTGAGTTTTTCGCTGTGCCCCAGCAGGATATCGCCCTGGGCGGTCATGATTTTCAGCGCGGCGGCGCTGGCCACCTGAGAGTCGCGGTACTGGCTGACGGCGGCGCGGTAGGCTTGCAGGGACACGCCGGCCTCTTGCAGGTTGGCCTGGTATTGCTCAGGCAGCTTGTCTTGCAGGTCGGTGATTTTCTTCAGGGCATTGTCGATGGCATCCAGGGCTGGTTGCTCGGCTTCGGTCTTGCCGCTGTAGGTATAACCGCGCACCTGGAAGCGCGACTGCTGGATCAGCTTGCTCAGGTCGACCACGCTGTTGAACTGCGTGACGCTGTCGCCTTGCAGCAGAGTCGCTTCGATTTCGTTGATCTTGGCCACGGCGTTGTCGGCGGTGTCACCGAGCTTGCTGCGTGCGCCCTCACGCTTGAGGCCGGCCAGGACCATAGTGCCAAAGGCTTTTTTGTATTGGCCCAGGGCTTGCTGCTGTTGCTCGACCAGGGCTTTGTCGTCGGGTTGCTCGATCAGCGTTTCGGCGGTGTTGAGGCCATCGTCCAGTTGCTTCAGCAGGCTGTTGACGGCGTCGGTGCCTTGTTCGCCCCGGCGCATTTCAAAGTCCAGGCGCGCCAGGCGCAGGTCTTTGGTCAGGCCGTTGAGGCTGGAGATAAAGCCCAGCTTGTCGCCGCGACTGGTCACGTCGCCCAAGCCGGTCCAACCGGTGAAGGTGGTCACCAGCGTCAGGATCAACACCAAGCCAAAGCCTATGCTCAGCTTGCGATTGACGCTCACATTCCCCAGTTTTTCGGCTAACCAACGATACATACTGCGATCTCCTTTGGAACAAGGCTTGGACTTATTCAGAGGCTATCGGCAGCGCAGGAAAATTCTGTAGGTGTTGATCGTTCCCACGCTCTGCGTGGGAATGCATCCCGGGACGCTCCGCGTCCCAAGAGCGGACGCAGAGCGTCCCTGGCGGCATTCCCACGCGGAGCATGGGAATGATCGGGGTCTGTAGGTCGTGTCAGAACAACCGAGCGAGCAGGGCGGTCACGGCGGTTTCTACGCGCAGGATGCGTGTACCCAGTTGCACCGGTTGCAAGCCGGCCTTGGCCAACAGCTCCACTTCATAGGGAATCCAGCCGCCTTCGGGGCCAATGGCCAGGGTCACCGGCTCATCCAGCCCGCGTGGGCACGCCGGGTAATCGCCGGGATGGCCGATCAGGCCCAGAGTCCCTTCGGTCATGGCCGGCAGGCGGTCTTCGACGAACGGCTTGAAGCGTTTTTCGATAATGATCTCGGGCAGCACGGTATCGCGCGCCTGTTCCAGGCCGAGGATCAACTGCTCGCGAACCGCCTCAGGCTCCAGGAACGGGGTTTGCCAGAAGCTCTTTTCCACTCGGTAACTGTTGACCAGTACCACCTTGGGCACGCCCATCGCCGCCACGGTTTGCAGCACCCGGCGCAGCATCTTCGGACGCGGCAGGGCCAGCAGCAGGGTCAGCGGCAGTTTGGTCGGTGGCGGCTGGTCGAAGCTCACTTGCAGCTCGGCTTCACCGGTTTGCAGGCGCAGCAGTTGCGCATTGCCCATCAGCCCGCCAATACGGCCGACCCGCAGGTTGTCGCCCACCACCGCGCGGTGGACTTCCTGCATATGCACCAGGCGCCGATCACGCAGGATCACCCGATCGGCCGCGATAAAGTCGGCCTCCTCAAGCAACAGCAGGTTCACGGTTGCGTCGCTGGCGGCTGGTCGTCGTCGGCGGGTTGGTCATCCGGGTGATCGCCACGCTTGCTGATCAGGCTGCCGAACAGGATGCCGATCTCGAACAGCATCCACATCGGCACGGCCAGCAGGGTCTGCGAGAAAATGTCCGGCGGCGTAAGGATCATGCCCACCACGAAGCAGCCGATGATCACGTACGGGCGTACCTTTTTCAGGTATTTGACGTCGACCACGCCGATCCACACCAGCAGCACCACGGCCACCGGAATTTCGAAGGCCACGCCAAAGGCGAAGAACAGCGTCATCACGAAGTCGAGGTAGCTGGTGATGTCGGTCATCATTTCCACGCCGGCCGGGGTGGCGGCGGCGAAGAACTTGAAGATCAGCGGGAACACCAGGAAATACGCGAAGGCCATGCCGGTGTAGAACAGCAGGATGCTCGACACCAGCAACGGCACCGCAATGCGCTTCTCATGCTTGTACAGGCCCGGCGCAATAAAGCCCCAGATCTGGTGCAGGATCACCGGGATCGCCAGGAACAGCGAGACCATCATGGTCAGCTTCAACGGCGTCAAAAACGGCGACGACACGTCGGTGGCGATCATCGTCGCGCCGGCCGGCAGGTACTGGCGCAAGGGCGTGGAGACGAAGGTGTAGATCTGCTGGGTAAAGGCGAACAGCCCGGCAAAGATGATGAAAATGGCCGCTACGCAACGCAGCAGGCGGGTCCGCAGCTCGGTGAGGTGCGAGACCAGCGGCATGTGCTGGTCGTTTTCCGGTTTATCAGCGCTCATGGGGCTCGCGGCGGCAATGTAGGGTCATGGGGAGCGGGCGACGCCACGGGCGTCGGCGCTGGCTCAGTCGGGGCGGGCGCGGTTGGCGGTACTGCGGCGGCCGGAGCAATGCTGTTTTCGGGCACAGGTTCGGCCGGTTTGGCGGGTTCCTGCACCGGCGACAGAATCTTGCGCGCCTCCTGCTCCAGCGACAGGATATGTTCGTTGTGCAGCTGGCGGCGGATCTCGTCGGCGCCGATTTCCCGTTCAACTTCCTGTTTGATGGCGTTGAAACTGCGTTTCAGGCGCCCGATCCACAGGCCGGCCGTGCGTGCGGCACCGGGCAGGCGTTCCGGCCCCAGTACCAGCAAGGCCACGAGGCCGACGAGCAGCAGTTCAGAGAAGCTGATACCAAACATTAGTCAGTGCTCACGAGTCTTTGCGGGTCGGCTCTTGGACTTTCTCAGCCTGCACGTCGAAGGTACGACGCTCGGTGATCGGCTGGGTGGCCTGCGGGTGAACGGGCTGCGCCGGCGGCACTGGGTTGGCCATCGGGTCGGCCGGCTTTTCATCGTCGTTCATGGCTTTACGAAAGCCCTTGATCGACTCGCCCACGTCAGTGCCCAGGTTCTTGAGTTTCTTGGTGCCGAACACCAGTACCACGACCACCAGAATGACGATCCAGTGTTTCCAGTCAAAAATGCCCATGCTGCAATTCCTCTGTAAAAGTTATTCAGGCGGACGGGCGCGAGGCCTTTTCGGCGTGCCCGGACAGGCCGAAGCGACGGTCCAGTTCATCCAACACGGCCTGTGGGTGCTGCCCCAGTTGGGCGAGCATGACCAGGCTATGGAACCACAAGTCTGCGGTCTCGTAGATTACATCGCTGTAATCACCGCTGATTTGCGCATCTTTGGCGGCAATAATCGTCTCGATGGACTCTTCGCCAAGTTTTTCCAGAATCTTGTTCAATCCCTTGTGGTAGAGGCTGGCGACATAGGAGCTGTCGGCGTCCGCGCCTTTGCGGTCTTCCAGCACCTGGGCCACACGGTTGAGGGTATCGCTCATGTTCAGTGTCCTGCGGAGTAAATGGCGTGCGGGTCTTTGAGCACCGGTTCCACAACCTTCCACTCGCCGTTCTCGAACACGCGATAGAAGCAGCTGTGACGGCCGGTATGGCAGGCGATATCACCGATCTGCTCGACCTTCAGGATCACCACGTCGGCGTCACAGTCGATGCGCATCTCGTGCAGGGTCTGCACGTGCCCGGACTCTTCGCCCTTGCGCCACAGTTTGCCACGCGAACGTGACCAGTAAATGGCGCGCTGCTCAGTGGCGGTGAGGCTCAAGGCCTCGCGGTTCATCCAGGCCATCATCAATACGCGCCCGGTCTTGTAGTCCTGGGCAATGGCCGGCACCAGGCCGTCACTGTCCCACTTGATCTCGTCCAGCCAGTCTTTCATGTTCGGCTCCGGCAATTTGCGACAGTGTATAACCGGATCGGCTATCGGCGCACGATCAGATAAACACCCACGGCGACCATGATGCCCGCCGGCCAATGGCCCAATTGGTTCAGCGGCCCGCCAATCGCCAGCATCACGCCGCCGACCAAGTGGGCGGCGCCCAGCAGGCGCAGGAACCAGTCGTCCTTGCGCCTGTGCCACGGCGGCGCAGGGTCTTTGGCGTGGGGCTGGGACATGCGCTCCAGCAGGTCGCGGGTCATGTTGGCCAGGTGCGGCAGTTGTTCCATCTGGCTGTGCAGGTTGCCCAGCAGTGTTTTCGGGCTGACGCGCTCGCGCATCCAGCGTTCCAGGAACGGCTGCGCGGTGTTCCACAAGTCCAGGTCCGGGTACAGCTGGCGGCCCAGGCCTTCGATGTTGAGCAAGGTTTTTTGCAGCAGCACCAGCTGTGGCTGCACTTCCATGTTGAAGCGCCGCGCGGTCTGGAACAGGCGCATCAGCACCTGGCCGAAGGAAATATCTTTTAACGGTTTTTCAAAGATCGGCTCGCACACCGTGCGGATCGCCGCTTCGAATTCGTTGAGCTTGGTTTCGGCCGGCACCCAACCCGAATCAATGTGCAATTGCGCCACGCGGCGGTAGTCACGTTTGAAGAAGGCGAACAGGTTACGCGCCAGGTAATCCTGGTCTTCCGGGGTCAGGCTGCCGACGATGCCGCAGTCGATCGCAATGTACTGCGGGCTCCACGGGTTGACGGTGCTGACGAAAATGTTGCCCGGGTGCATGTCGGCGTGGAAGAAACTGTCGCGGAACACCTGGGTGAAGAAGATCTCCACACCACGCTCGGCAAGCATCTTCATGTCGGTGCGCTGGTCGGCCAGGGTGGCGAGGTCGGTGACCTGCACGCCGTAGATGCGCTCCATCACCAGCACTTTGGGGCGGCACCAGTCCCAATACACTTGGGGCACATACAGCAGCGCTGAACCTTCGAAGTTGCGCTTGAGCTGGCTGGCGTTGGCCGCTTCACGCAGCAGGTCGAGTTCGTCGTAGATGGTTTTTTCGTAGTCGGCGACCACGTCCACCGGGTGCAGCAGGCGCGCATCGGCGGAGAAGCGTTCGGCGGCGCGGGCGAGGATAAACAGCCACGCCAGGTCCTGGCCGATGATCGGCTTGAGGCCGGGGCGAATCACCTTCACCACCACTTCTTCGCCGGTCTTCAATTGTGCGGCGTGCACCTGGGCGACCGAGGCCGAGGCCAGCGGCTCGACGTCGAAACGGCTGAACACCTCGCTGATCTTCTTGCCCAGCTGTTCTTCAATCAGCTTCATCGACTGTTGCGAGTCGAAGGGCGGCACGCGGTCCTGCAACAGCATCAGCTCGTCGGCAATGTCTTCGGGCAGCAGGTCGCGGCGCGTGGAGAGGATCTGCCCGAACTTGATAAAGATCGGCCCCAGGTCCTGCAACGCCAGGCGCAGGCGCGCGCCACGGCTCAACTCCAGCGGTTTGCGCGGGAACCAGCGCCACGGCAACACATAACGCACGGCCAGCAAAAACCACGGCAACGGCAGGGCGAACAGCAGGTCATCGAGGCGGTAGCGGATTACGACGCGCTGGATACGAAACAAACGGCGGACGGCGAGCAGCTTCATGCGTTATCGCTTGGATCAAGGGAACGGCTCAGGCGCTCGAAGCGTGCCTCAAGGCGTTCCAGGTCGATTTTGGCCTTGTCGAGTTCGCGAAAGCGCGCTTGCGCTTCCCGATCTCCGACCAGGGTGCGCGATTCTTCGCTCAGGTATTCGGCAAGGTTCTGGTTGAGGCTGGCGAACCCTTGCTGGTACCAGCGCGAGCGGCTGCGCAGGTGCCCGCTGATCAACTGGGTGGCCACCGGGCCGATCCAGCGTGACAGCTCGTATTCCCAATCCAGTTCCAGGTCTTGCAGCACGGCGGCCAGGTCCATCAGTACCGCGCTGTCGCCTTCCAGTTCCACGTCGGGGCTGTGCAGGATCGCGGTCTTGTTGCGGCTCAGCGCCAGGTGCAACAGGCTCGAGGCGGGTGCGCGCAGGGTGCAGTCGGCCTCGGCGGCCCAATCGCCGGCGAGCAGCAGGCCTTCATCGCTGGGCAGGATAAACAGCTGCAGGGCGGGGCTGGTGCAATCGACGGCAATCACCTTGCCGTTCAGGTGCGCAAGCCGCGCCAGGGCGGTGCTGTCCAGGCGCAGAACACGGTTGATGCCATGTTCGACGCTGGCGAGGAGGCCTGCGAACAGCATCAGGGCTTGATGCCGCGGTGCAGGGCGACGATGCCTGAGGTCATGTTGTGGTAGGTCACGCGGTCGAAACCGGCCTCCACCATCATCGACTTCAGGGTTTCCTGGTCGGGGTGCATGCGGATCGATTCGGCCAGGTAGCGGTAGCTCTCGGCGTCATTGGTGATCAGCTTGCCCATCAACGGCATGAAGGCGAACGAGTAGGTGTCGTAGACCTTGGACATCAGCGCGTTGGTCGGCTTGGAGAACTCCAGCACCAACAGGCGGCCGCCCGGTTTGAGTACGCGCAGCATCGAGCGGATCGCGTCCTCTTTATGGGTCACGTTACGCAGGCCGAAGGCGATGGTCACGCAGTCGAAATGGTTGTCCGGGAACGGCAGCTTTTCAGCGTCGGCCTGCACGAACTCGATATTGCCGGCCACGCCTTTATCCAGCAGGCGATCACGGCCGACCTTGAGCATCGAACCGTTGATGTCTGCCAGCACGACCTGGCCGGTCGGGCCGACCAGCTTGGAGAACTTGGCCGCCAGATCGCCCGTGCCGCCGGCGATGTCGAGCACGCGGTTGCCGGTGCGTACACCCGACAACTCGATGGTGAAGCGCTTCCACAGGCGGTGCATGCCGCCCGAGAGCACGTCGTTCATCAGGTCGTACTTGGCCGCAACGGAGTGGAACACCTCAGCGACTTTTTCCGCTTTCTGGCTTTCCGGAACGTTCTTGAAGCCGAAGTGAGTGGTGGGTTCGGCATCGCTGCCTTTGCGCTGATCAGTCATATCGCTGTCACCAAAAGAGAATGCGGGACATGATAATCCCCACCGCCTGCTTTGTCTTGGCAAGGCTGAAGGTAAGATAGGTGTTCATCGAGACCTTTTGCCGCATGGCAGGTGTTCTGAGTCGATATAAAGAGGAGTCATTGCAATGGCCCGTATTACCGTTGAGCGTGCACATTCCCTGGGTAAAGAAGGCGCACGCGCGAAGGCCGAGAAGTTGGCGCACAAACTCAAGGAGCAATATGGCCTTGAGTCATCGTGGTCGGGCGATAGCCTGAACCTCAAGCGTTCCGGGGTTAAAGGCACGGTGTTAGTCGCCGATGAATCGCTGCGCATTGACGTTGAATTGGGCCTGTTGATGTCGGCCATGAGTGGCACCATCAAGTCTGAAATCGAGAAAGCCCTGGATAAGGCGCTGGCTTGATCGATGTGTTCTTAGGGTGCCGATTCTAATTTTCCAGCCTACTTTGTGCCCAAGCCCTCAACTCCTGCGGGCCGTTCCTCGACCCTGATCCGCGTGAGGTGCACCATGGCCAAAGTTATTTTGAAGAAAAAAATCGACCTTCAGTCCACTGCCCTGAGTGACGTTAAAAGCTACGCCCGCAAGATCTGGCTGGCAGGACTTGGCGCCTATGCCAAGGTCGGCAGCGAAGGCAGCGAGTACTTCAAAGAGCTGGTTAAGACCGGTCAACATGTTGAAAGTAAAGGCAAAAAAGTTGTGGTTGAACAACTTGATGCCGCCAACAGTCAGATTGACCAAGTAAAGAGTAATGTCTCCAGCGTCAAAGGTTTGGTTGAAGTTCAACTGGATAAAGTTGAAAAAGCTTTTGACACGCGTGTTGCAAGTGCCTTGAATCGAATCGGCATTGCGTCTAAACATGACGTGGAGACACTCTCTGCTAAGCTCGAAGAGCTGACGACATTGCTAGAACGTGTCGCGCGTAAACACTAAGGAGACATCGGGATGGCTGTTAAAAAGACTACTCAGAAAGAAGGCAGCTCGTGGATCGGGGAGGTTGAAAAATATTCCCGTAAGATCTGGCTTGCTGGTTTAGGCGTGTACTCGAAGGTTAGCAGTGACGGCGGCAAATACTTCGAGACATTGGTCAAGGACGGCGAAAAGGCCGAGAAGTTGACCAAGACCACGGTTGGTAAAAAAGTTGAAGCGGCCAAGGCCTCTGCCGGCTCCGCCAAGTCGAGCATTTCTGACACCTGGGGCAAGTTGGAAGAAACTTTCGACAAGCGTCTCAACAGTGCCATTTCGCGACTGGGCGTGCCCAGCAAAGCGGAACTGAAGACGCTGCACAGCAAGGTCGATACCCTGACCAGGCAAATCGAAAAACTCACCGGCGCTAAAGTGGCTCCAGCCAAAACCGCCGCCGCTAAACCGGCTGCCAAGCCTGCGGCTAAAACCGCGGCGGCTAAACCGGCTGCTAAAACCGCTGCCAAGCCTTTGGTAAAAGCGGCGGCCAAGCCAGCTGCGAAACCTGCGGCCAAGGCCCCGGCTAAAGCTGCGGCAAAACCGGCTGCAAAAACCGCCGCTGCCAAACCGGCTGCCAAGCCTGCAGCAAAACCCGTGGCCGCTAAAGCCGCTGCCAAGCCTGCGGCTAAGCCAGCGGCCAAAGCGGCAGCGAAACCAGCGGCCAAGCCTGCGGCTAAAACCGCAGCTGCGAAACCTGCTGCCAAGCCAGTCGCTAAAGCTGCTGCCAAGCCTGCTGCAGCAAAACCAGTGGCTGCCAAGCCTGCGGCAAAACCTGCCGCCGCGAAGAAGCCAGCAGCTGCCAAGAAGCCTGCAGCGTCCAAGCCTGCTGTTGCGGCCAAGCCTGCAACCCCAGCGCCAACCGCGTCGACAGCCAATTCGGTGTCCGCACCGACCCATGCTGCTACCGCCCCGACTGCAACGCCGGTAACTCCGACGCCATCCAGTCAGTCCTGATTTCTTCAGGGCACAAAAAACGCCCGGCCTGTGAAGGTCGGGCGTTTTTTTATGGAAGTCTCATATACACCGCATTTCCAATGTGGGAGCGGGCTTGCCCGCGATGGCGGAGTGTCAGCCACCCAGGTATTGGCTGATAAATTGCTATCGCGGGCAAGCCCGCTCCCACATTTTTAATCCGCGTCATCCAGGTATTTGAGCGCAAACCGCTCAGTCGCCTGCCGCGCCGGCAATAGCAGGTGCGGCGCCACCAGCATCATGACCTGGTACACCACCACCCGCACCTCGCCCTCACGGTCGAGAATCCGCTGGTAGTCCAGGGAAAACAGCAGGGTCATGGTGATCTGTTCCACCAATTGCCCCAATGCCTGGGTGTCACTGACCAACTGCCCCGCTGCCTTCAAGCGCGCAAGCAGTGAAGCCAGGGTGCGCTTGAGCGCCGTGAGCAAGTTGCGAATGCCCTTGGCCAGCTTGGGCAGGCGCCCGGCCAGGTTCGACAGGTCCTGGAACAGGAACCGGTAATGGGCCATGCGCTCGATGATCAGGTGCAGGAACAGCCAGTAATCTTCGGGTTTGAGTTGCGCATCCGCCGGCGGGTCGAGCAGGGGCGCCAGTTCATTCTGGAAACGCTCGAACAACCCGAGCACCAACGGCTCCTTGCCATGGAAGTGGTAGTAGAGGTTGCCGGGGCTGATCCCCATTTCATTCGCCACCTCCATGGTCGACACGTTCGGTTCGCCCTTGTGGTTGAACAACTGCAGGGCACATTCAAGGATACGGTCGCGGGTCTTCATCCAGTCTTCTTAATCTGATCGTTGAGCTCAGCGCACCCGCACGTACGTGCCTGGCGCCGCTTCCATCGGTGGGTAATTCTGGTTGCCCAGGGCGGTGAGGGTCTCGCGCTGCACGCCCGACCGTTGCTGGATCCACGCAAGCCACTGCGGCCACCAACTGCCTTCGACGTGACGGGCGTCGTAATACCAGGCGCGGGGGTCGCTGCTCAGCTTCGGGTTCTCGACGTAGTTGGCCTTGGGGTTGCCCGGCGGGTTGAGGATGCTCTGGATATGCCCGCTGTTGGACAGTACAAAGCGCCGCTCGCCGCCCAGCAGTTGGGTGGAGCGATACACCGCGTCCCACGGCGTGATGTGGTCGTTGATGCCGGCCACGCTGAAACTGTCCACGGTGACCTTCTGCAAGTCGATGGGCGTGCCGCACACCTCCAGGCCGCCAGGGTGGCTGAGCGGGTTGTGCTTGAAGAAGTCCAGCAGGTCACCATGCAACGCGGCGGGCAGGCGCGTGTTGTCGTTGTTCCAGTAGAGAATGTCGAACGCCGGCGGCTCTTTGCCCAGCAGGTAATTATTGATCCAGTAGTTCCAGATCAGGTCGTTGGGGCGCATCCAGGCGAAGACTTTGGCCATGTCGCGGCCGTCGAGCACGCCTTGCTGGTAGGAGCGGCGCTTGGCGGCTTCCAGGGTCTGTTCGTCAGCGAACAAGGTGGCGGGGCTGTCGATCTGGCTGTCCAGCAGGCTCACCAGGTAGCTGGCGCTGGAGATGCGCCGCAGCTGGCGCTTGGCTTGCAGGTGGCCTTGCAGCGCAGCGATGGTCAGGCCACCGGCGCAGGCGCCCATCAGGTTGACCTCACGGGCACCGGTGATTGCCCGGCACACATTCAGCGCTTCCTCCAGCGCCGCCACATAGGTGGACAGGCCCCACTCGCGGTGACGCACATCCGGGTTACGCCAGCTGACCATAAACGTCTGCAGGCCGTTTTTCAGGGCGTACTGCACAAAGCTGTTGGCGGGGCTGAGGTCGAAGATGTAGTACTTGTTGATTTGCGGCGGCACGATCAGCAACGGCTTTGCGTACTGCTTTTCGCTCATGGGCTTGTACTGGATCAGTTCCAGCAGCTCGTTGCGAAACACCACAGAGCCCGCGGTCGTTGCCACCGTTTTGCCCACTTCAAAAGCGTGTTTGCTGACCTGGCTGGGCAGGCCGTTGTTGTGCAGCAAATCGTTAAACAAATTACTCACGCCGCGCACCACGCTGTTGCCGCCGGAGTTAAGCAGCTCCTTGATGGCCAGCGGGTTGAGCAAGGTGTTGGAGGGCGAGACCGCATCGTTGATCAGTGAGAAGGCAAAGTGCGCGCGGGCGCGGTCATCGGCGCTCATCGAGCTGTCGTCGATCCAGTCGCGCGTTTGTTTCTGCCAGCTCAGATAGGCTTGCAGGCTGCGCCGGTACAGCGGGTTAAGCGCCCAGGTCGGGTCGGCGAAGCGGCTGTCAGCGGGGTTGGGGGCATGCACGGTTTCACCCAGCAGCACGCGACCGAGTTGGCCGCCCAGGGCCAGGGCGTGCCGAGCGGTGTACAGCGGGTTGCGCCAGCCGTGGTTGGCGACACTGCGCAGGGTCGCCAGCAAATCCCGGCCCCGCAAGCCACTGATCGCATTTTGCGCGTTGATGAACGCGGCAGGGGTGGGCGCCGGGTTCGTCACGGGTCTTTCTCGCATGAGCCAACACTCCTTCGTCAAGCCATCAACAGGCACGCCAATTCAGAACCATAGTCGGTTCCTGGCAAGTTGCGCGGCGGCGTAGTCCTTACACCGCCGGTCGTGGGTGAATCACCGCGCGCAGGCGCTCCTCTTCAAGGAACTTCATGATGATCGGCGCCACGGCTTCGGCGCGGGTAATCAGGAACAAGTGGCCATCATCGATGATGTGCAACTGTGCGTTGGGAATGCGCCAGGCGAGCATGCGCATATTGATCAGCGGAATCAGCGGGTCGTCGTCTCCGGCCAGCACCAGGGTCGGTTGGCGGATCTTGTGCAGCCAGTGAATGCTGGTCCAGCCAAGGCCTGCAAACAGCTGCCAGTAGTAACCGAGCTTGCCCGCCGAGCGCACTTTGCTCGCATGTTCGGCGGCCAGTTTGGAATCGCGGCGGAACGAGCCGCCATAAATCATCGGTGCGATGCGCACCACGTGGGACGGTTGGATATAGCGCCTGGGGCTTGCCATCAGCCACAGCACCTTGGGTTTGCCCGGCACCATAAAGGCCCCGGCTGCCGTGGCCGCGAGGATCAGTTTTTTGCAGCGCTCAGGGTAGTCATAGGCAAACTGCTGCGCCAACGCGCCGCCCCAGGACACACCCACCGCATTCACCTGGCCATAGTCCAGGTAATCGAGCATGCGTGCAGTGAGCTTGGCCAAACCGGGAAAGCGATAGGGCACGCTGGGTGTTGAGGAACCCCCCACACCCGGCACATCGAAGGCGATCACTTCCAGGTCCGGGTCCAGCGCCTGGACGAACGGAAACACCAGCTCCAGGTTGGCGCCGATGCCGTTGAAGATCAGCAGCGGCGTCAAGTGAGGCTTGCCCGGGCGTACCGCCGTACGGATGGTCTGGCCATCCAGGTCGATGGTACGGAAGATGAACGGTTGCGGCATGCTCAAGCCCTGTGAAGTGGCGCTACGTGTCTGGAAGAACTCGGTTGATGTGGGAGCTGGCTTGCCTGCGATAGCCATCTGTCAGTTAGCTCATCAGCTAGCTGGCCCACCGCTATCGCAGGCAAGCCAGCTCCCACATTGATCGTATTTCTACCGCAAAATCTGCTTATCGTTCGTGCACATAAGTACCCGGCGCCGCCTCAGCTGCTGCGTAGGCTTTATTACCCAGGCTTGTAGGTGCTTTCTTCAATTTGCCCGCCCGCTCGGCCTGCCACACCTGCCAATGCAGCCACCACGAGTCAGTGTGCTTGGTGGCATTCTCCTGCCACTCCAGCGGCTTGCCCGCCAAACCATCGCTGGTCTGGTAACGCGCCTTGGGGTTGCCTGGCGGGTTGAGAATGCTCTGGATATGCCCACTGCTGGACAACACAAACTCCACTTTGCCACCAAACAGCTGCGCCGACTTGTAGCACGACTGCCACGGCGTGATGTGGTCGTTGGTGCCGGCCAGTGAGTAGATATCGGCGGTCACCTGCTTGAGGTCGATCGGCGTGCCGCACACTTCCAGGGCATTGGCGCGCACCAGCGGGTTGTTCTTGAACAGCTCAATCAAATCGCCATGGAAGGCGGCCGGCAGGCGCGTGGTGTCGTTGTTCCAGAACAGGATGTCGAACACCGGCGGCTCGTTGCCGAGCAGGTAGTTATTGACCCAGTAGTTCCAGATCAGGTCGTTGGGGCGCATCCAGGCAAACACCTTGGCCATGTCGCGGCCTTCCAGCACGCCGGCCTGGTAGGAGTGGCGCTTGGCCGCCTCCAGCGTCTGTTCGTCGACGAACAACGCCACCTGGGTGTCCAGCGTGGTGTCCAGCACACTCACCAGCAGGGTCAGGGCGTTGACCTTCTTCTCCCCCAGCGCCGCGTAGTGGCCCAGCAGGGCGGTGCAGGTGATGCCGCCGGAGCAGGCGCCGAGCATGTTCACGTCTTTGCTGCCGGTAATGGCCGTGACCACATCGACCGCTTCCTTGAGCGCCTCGATATAGGTCGACAGGCCCCACTCGCGTTGCGCCTTGGTCGGGTTGCGCCAGCTGACGATAAACGTCTGCTGGCCATTGCGCAGGCAGAACCGCGCCAGGCTCTTTTCCGGGCTCAGGTCGAATACATAGAATTTGTTGATCTGCGGCGGCACCACCAGCAGTGGGCGCTCGTGCACCTGCTCGGTGATGGGCTTGTACTGGATCAGTTCCAGCACGTCATTGCGAAACACCACAGCGCCTTCCGTGGTGCCCAGGGTCTTGCCGACTTCAAAGGCGCCCATGTTCACCTGGCTCGGCATACCGCCGTTGTGCACCATGTCTTTGGCCAAGTGGGACAGGCCATCAAGCAGGCTTTTACCGCCGGTTTCAAAGAAGCGTTTGACTGCCGCCGGGTTGGCCGCACTGTTGGTGGGGGCCATGGCTTCGGTCATCAGGTTGATCACGAAGTGGCCGCGGCTGATGTCCTGTTCCGACAGGTTGCTGTCGCCGATCCAGTCGTGCAGTTCCTTGCGCCACGCCAGGTAGGTTTGCAGGTAGCGCTTGTAGAGCGGGTTCTGGCTCCACGCCGGGTCGTTGAAGCGACGGTCATCGCCTTCGGGCGTCAGTGCGGACTTGCCGAACATCACGTTCTTCAATTCCACGCCAAAATGCGCGACGTGTTTGACGCTGTGCAACGGTTGCTTGATGGCTTGGGTCAGCACCATCTTCGCTGAGGCCAATAAATCCTTTTTGCGTAACGCGATGATCGGGTTCAGCCCCAGGGTGTTTTCCGAGGCCTGGCGTTTCAAGTCATCGTTATTCTTGTTACTCATCTACGACGCTCCATTGTCCGAAAGACGAGTACCGGCGATTGCTGCGCACCCAATTTCGATACACGACACCAGCCTGGTACTGCGACTCGGATGACCGTTGATACCGCATCGTCAAATGCAGGGAACTTGCCAGTTCCATTGGTTACCCGAGTTTAATTTTTTTCGCAAGCGGGCCAATCGTTGACCACGCGACAGGGCATTCAAGCAGATGAAATTAGAAAATGCCCTCTAAAGCGCAAGACGCCTGAGTTAGAGCATCAGCCGCACGACCGACTCACTCGGGTCGCGGGTTTTGCCGGCGGCTTTGAGTTCGGCGAGGTAGTCGGCCCACAGGTCTTCCTGGCGCACGGCCAATTGGTAGAGGTAGTCCCAGGTGAACAGTCCGCTGTCATGGCCGTCATCGAAGGTCAATTTCAGTGCGTACTGGCCGGCGGGTTCTATCTTGGTCAGCCGCACGTTGAGCTTGCCGAATTGCAGGATGGGTTTGCCGTGGCCCTGGACCTCGGCGGAAGGCGAGTGGGTGCGTAGCAGTTCGGCGCTAAGTTGGTACACCTCGTCCGGCCCGTAGGTGAGGCCGAGGGTGTTGGAGGTTTTGTGCAGGTTTACAGCGGTGGGGAATTTCGACATAAGAGATGATCCTGAAGGAACCGGCTTGAAACTGTGGGAGCTGGCTTGTGTGGGAGCCGGGCTTGCCCGCGATGCAGACACCTCGGTGTTTCACAAACACTGAGGTGATGCTATCGCAGGCAAGCCAGCTCCCACACAAGCCAGGCTCCGACGCAAGCCGCTTTCTGTGAGGCTTACAGGATATAACGAGACAGATCTTCGTTCTGCGCCAATTCGCCCAGGTGGCTATTGACGTACTCAGCGTCAATCTTGATCGCTTCGCCATTCTGCGAGCCGGCCATGTCGCCGGCACTGAAGGACACTTCCTCCAGCAGACGCTCAAGCAGCGTATGCAGGCGACGGGCGCCGATGTTTTCAGTCTTCTCGTTGACCTGCCAGGCAATCTCCGCCAGACGCTTGATGCCGTCCGGCTGAAATTCGATGCCCAACCCTTCGGTTTTCAGCAGTTCGCGGTATTGCTCGGTGAGCGAAGCATGCGGCTCGCTGAGGATACGTTCGAAGTCGCCGGGGGTCAGCGCCTTGAGTTCCACGCGAATCGGCAGACGGCCTTGCAGCTCCGGCACCAGATCGCTTGGCTTGCTCAGGTGGAACGCGCCGGAGGCGATAAACAGGATATGGTCGGTCTTGACCATGCCCAGTTTGGTGTTCACCGTGCAGCCTTCGATCAGCGGCAGCAGGTCGCGCTGTACGCCTTCGCGGGACACATCCACGCCCCCGGAGTTGCCGCGCTTGGCCACTTTGTCGATTTCGTCGATAAACACGATGCCGTGCTGCTCGACCGCTTCCAGGGCTTTGGCCTTGAGCTCTTCCTCATTCACCAGGCGCCCGGCTTCTTCGTCGCGCACCAGCTTCAGCGCGTCCTTCACCTTGAGCTTGCGGCTTTTCTTCTTGCCCTTGCCCATGTTGGCGAACAGGTTCTGCAACTGGCTGGTCATTTCTTCCATGCCAGGCGGTGCGGAGATGTCGACGCCGGACACTTCGGCCACTTCGATCTCGATTTCCTTGTCGTCCAGCTGGCCTTCACGCAGGCGCTTGCGGAACAGCTGGCGGGTGTTGGAATCCGAGCTTGGCGCGGCGTCTTCGTTAAAGCCCATGCGTGCCGGTGGCAGCAGGGCATCGAGAATGCGTTCTTCGGCGGCGTCTTCGGCGCGGTGGCTGACCTTGGTCACTTCCTGCTCGCGCAGCATTTTCAGGGCGGCGTCGGCCAGGTCACGAATGATCGACTCAACGTCACGGCCTACGTAGCCCACTTCGGTGAACTTGGTGGCCTCGACCTTGATGAACGGAGCATTGGCCAGTTTGGCCAGGCGTCGGGCGATTTCGGTTTTACCCACGCCTGTCGGCCCGATCATCAGGATGTTCTTGGGCGTTACTTCAACGCGCAGTTCTTCGGGCAGTTGCATCCGGCGCCAGCGGTTACGCAGCGCAATGGCAACGGCGCGCTTGGCATCGTCCTGGCCGATGATATGGCGATTAAGTTCATGGACGATTTCGCGGGGAGTCATGGACATAGTGTTTGGCGGCCTCAAGCGGAATAAGCCTACGGCTTACTCGGCGAGGTCCTGCTCCTCAATGGTGAAGTTGTGGTTGGTGAACACGCAGATATCGCCGGCGATACCCAGGGCGGTCTCGACGATTTCGCGGGCCGACAGGTCGGTTTTCTTCAGCAGGGCGCTGGCTGCCGCCTGGGCGTAGCCGCCGCCGGAACCCATGGCGATCAGGCCTTGCTCGGGTTCAACCACATCGCCGTTACCGGTGATGATCAAGGATGCGTCTTTGTTGGCGACCGCCAACATGGCTTCCAGGCGGCTGAGGGAGCGGTCGGTGCGCCATTCTTTGGCGAGTTCGACAGCGGCGCGAACGAGGTGGCCCTGGTGTTTTTCCAGCTGGCCTTCGAAGCGTTCGAAGAGGGTGAAGGCGTCGGCAGTGGCGCCGGCGAAACCGGCGAGAACCTGGCCGTGGTACAGGCGACGCACTTTCTTGGCGTTGCCTTTCATCACGGTGTTGCCCAGGGAAACCTGGCCGTCGCCGCCCATGACGACTTTGCCGTGGCGACGTACTGAAACGATGGTGGTCAAGGGGAGAGTCTCCACGCAGCGGGGCGAAAATGCCCTGATGGAATCTCATATGGGGGTGGCCGGGGGGATTTCAACCGTAGGATGTGTGTGCGGACGAGTGGTGTTTGCTGGTCTGACACCTTCCAGAAAGCACCGTAAAACCAAGTGTGGGAGCTGGCTTGCCTGCGATAGCGGTGTGTCAGCCACTGAAAATATGGACTGTTACATCGCTATCGCAGGCAAGCCAGCTCCCACATTTCGATCGGCGTTGAGCCGGAATCAGCGGCTCTGGCGTTGTTGTAACAACAGATTGCTAAAGCCTGCACCCGCCAGTTGCTTCTGCGCCACAGTCAGCTGTTCACGGTTACTGAACGGCCCCACCAACACGCGATACCAAGTCGCATCCTTCACCGTGCCGGACTCTACCGTTACCGACTGGCCCAACAGAATGATCTGCGCACGCACACGATCAGCATCCGCCTGTTTCGGGAAAGAACCCGCTTGCAGGAAGAATTTGGTCACCGGCGCCGCCTTGGTGGTCGCCACCGGTGGCGGTGGCGGCGGAGTGATACCGGCCAACGCGGCTTGAGCGCGTGCGGTGTCGATTTTCGCCGCTTCCGCTGGTGTCACCGGTGTGGTCGGCACTTGCGGCGTCGGCAGGGTTTTCTCCGGCACGGCGTCGGGTGGCACGATCACTTCCGATTCCGGCAACAGCGTGTAGAAGTCGTATTTCGGCTTCACGGGTGCGGTCGGGCTTGGCGCTGTTTTATTGGCTTCGGCGATTTTCGTGGCTTTCTGCTGTTCTTGCTTGACCCGTTTGACGTCATCGCCCTTACCGGGTTCCAGTTTCATCAGGATCACCACAAACGCGCCGACCGCCAGGCCGATAGCCATCCACAGCCAGCCCGGAATTGGCTTCTTCGCCGGTGCCTGATAGCGGCTGGCGCCGCGCTTGGGTGCAGGTTTTTTCTTGGCAGCCAACTTACATACGCTCCAGGGTTTCCAGGCCTAACAGTTCCAGGCCTTGCTTGAGGGTCCGTCCAGCCAGTGCGGCGAGGCGCAGGCGACTTTGCTTTTGGGCGTCGTCGTCTGCCGTAAGGATCGGGCAGTTCTCGTAGAAGCTGGAGAACAGGCCGGCAACTTCGTACAAATACGTGCAGAGGATATGCGGCGTACCTTTTTCACCGACGCTGTTGAGCACTTCGCCGAACTGCGCCAGCTTGGCCGCCAGGTCCTGTTCATGCGGGGCATCCAGCACGATCCGGCCTTCAACCTCGCTGAAATCCTTGCCCAGCTTGCGGAACACACCGGCCACACGGGTGTAGGCGTACAGCAGGTACGGCGCGGTGTTGCCTTCGAAGTTGAGCATCAGTTCGAAGTTGAAGCTGTAGTCGCTGGTGCGGTGCTTGGACAGGTCGGCGTACTTCACTGCGCCAATGCCCACTACGCGGGCGATGTTGCGCAGGTCGGCCTCGGCCAACTCCGGGTTCTTTTCCTTCACCAGGTTGTAGGCACGCTCCTGGGCTTCGTTGAGCAGGTCGATCAGCTTCACGGTGCCGCCGTCGCGGGTCTTGAACGGGCGGCCATCGGCGCCGTTCATGGTGCCAAAACCCATGTGCTCCATGTGCATCGGGTGGGTGACGAAGCCTGCGCGGCGCGCCACTTCGAACACCTGCTGGAAGTGCAGGGCCTGGCGTTGGTCGACAAAGTACAGCGCGCGGTCGGCCTTGAGCACGCCGCTGCGGTAGCGCACGGCTGCCAGGTCAGTGGTGGCGTACAGGTAGCCGCCGTCGGCCTTGACGATAATCACCGGCAGCGGCTCGCCATCGGCGGTCTTGAATTCTTCGAGGAACACGCACTGCGCGCCGTTGCTCTCAACCAACAGGCCGGCAGCCTTGAGGTCGTTGACCACGTTGATCAGGTCGTCGTTGTAGGCGCTTTCGCCCATCACGTCGGCCATGGTCAGCTTCACGTTGAGCAGCTTGTAGATTTCCTGGCAGTGCGACAGCGAAATCTCACGGAAACGGCCCCACAGCGCCAGGCAATCTTCATCGCCGGCTTGCAGCTTGACCACCAGGCCACGGGCGCGGTCGGCGAACTCTTCGGATTCGTCGAAGCGCTTTTTGGCGGCGCGGTAGAAGTTTTCCAGGTCGGCCAGCTCGTTGCTGGTGATCGGGTTTTCCTGCAGGTAGGCCATCAGCATGCCGAACTGGGTGCCCCAGTCGCCCACGTGGTTCTGCCGGATCACGTCGTCACCCAGGAACTCGAGCACGCGCGCCACGCCGTCGCCAATGATGGTGGAGCGCAAGTGGCCCACGTGCATCTCTTTGGCCAGGTTGGGGGCCGACAGGTCAATCACCACGCGTTCCAGGGGGCCGGCCTTGCGCACGCCAATGTTGGCGTCCGCCAGGGCCGCGTCCAGGCGCGAAGCCAGGGCCTGGGTGTTCTGGAAGAAGTTGATAAAACCCGGGCCGGCGATTTCGGCCTTGGTCACACTCTCGTCGGTCGGCAGCGCGGCGATGATTTTCTCCGCCAGGTCGCGCGGTTTCATGCCGGCAGGCTTGGACAGCATCATCGCAATGTTGCTGGCAAAGTCTCCATGGGTCTTGTCGCGAGTGTTTTCCACCTGGATCGCCGGCGACAGGCCTTCAGGCAACACACCTTCGTTGACGAGTTGGGTGAGGGCTTGTTGGATCAGCTGGCGAATGGTGTCTTTCATGGTGTTCTCTTTCGACCGCAAGCGGCGGTGCGCGATGCGCAGGTGGAAAAACTCGGCATTATCCGTGGCGAGGGCGGGCTTGCCAACCATTCAGACAGGTTGATGGACCTGCGGGCCTCATCGCGGGCAAGCCCGCTCCCACATTTAAGGGGGTTCATATTTCAAAATGTGGGAGCTGGCTTGCCTGCGATTGCGATTTTGCAGTCAATACAGGTCTACCGGATCCACATCCAACGACCATCGCACTTGGCGGCCGCTGGGCATTTGCTCCAGGGCAAGCATCCAGCTATTTAATAGTCGATGCAGCGGTGCACGGGACGTTGCCTGCAAGAGTAGCTGAGCGCGATACCGCCCGGCGCGACGCTCCATCGGTGCGGGGACCGGGCCGAGCAATTCGATGCCGGTCAGACCCAGTTCGCCGAGCAAACGTTCGGCAGCGCTGCAGGCCTCGTCGAGAAAGCTTTCGGCCTGCCCTGGCTTGTGCGCTTCGGCGCGCAACAGCGCCAGGTGTGCAAACGGCGGCAGGCCGGCGGAGCGGCGTTCGCTCAGGGCCTGTTCGGCGAAAGCGAAGTAGCCCTGTTCTGTCAGCTGAATCAGCAAAGGGTGGTCGGCCAGGTGCGTCTGGATAATTACCTTGCCCGGCTCTTCGGCGCGCCCGGCACGGCCTGCCACCTGCACGATCAACTGCGCCATGCGCTCGCTGGCGCGGAAGTCACCGGAAAACAAACCCCCGTCAGCGTCCAGGATCGACACCAGCGTGACCCGTGGGAAGTGGTGCCCTTTGGCGAGCATCTGCGTGCCGATCAGGATGCACGGCTGGCCTTTCTGAATGGTCGCGAACAGCTGGTTCATCGCGTCTTTGCGCGAAGTGCTGTCGCGGTCGACGCGCAGCACCGGGTAATCCGGAAACAGAATGCCCAGGCGCTCCTCGGCGCGCTCGGTGCCCGCACCCACGGGGCGCAAATCCACTTTGCCGCATTGTGGGCAGTGGCGCGGCACGCGCTCCACATGGCCGCAGTGGTGGCAGCGCAGCTCGCCGTGGCGCTGGTGTACGGTCATGCGTGCATCGCAGCGTTCGCACTCGGACATCCAGCCGCAGTCATGGCACAACAGCGTCGGCGCAAAGCCCCTACGGTTGAGAAATACCAGAACTTGCTGGCCGGCGGCGAGGGTTTGGCCGATGGCCTGTTGCATCGGCCCGGAAATGCCGCTGTCCAGCGGGCGACTTTTTACATCCAGGCGCAGGAAGCGTGGTTGCTTGGCGCCGCCTGCGCGCTCGTTGAGGCGCAGCAGGCCATAACGGCCGGTATAGGCGTTGTGCAGGCTTTCCAGGGACGGTGTGGCCGAGCCCAGCACAATCGGGATGTCTTCCTGGCGCGCGCGTACCAGCGCCAGGTCGCGGGCGTGGTAACGCAGGCCTTCCTGCTGTTTATAGGAGCCGTCGTGCTCCTCGTCGATGATGATCAGCCCAGGGTTCTTCATCGGCGTGAACAGTGCCGAGCGGGTGCCGATAATAATGTCGGCCTCGCCGTCCCGCGCCGCCAGCCAGGCTTCCAGGCGCTCACGGTCGTTGACCGCCGAATGCACCAGCGCGATGCGGGCGTTGAAGCGCTGTTCGAAGCGCGCCAGGGTTTGCGGGCCCAGGTTGATCTCCGGGATCAACACCAGTGCCTGCTTGCCGGCTTGCAGGGTTTCGCGGATCAGCTGCAAATACACTTCGGTCTTGCCGCTGCCGGTGACGCCGGCGAGCAGGAAGGCGTGGAAACTGTCGAAACCGGCGCGAATGGCTTCATAGGCGGCGCGCTGCTCGGGGTTCAGCGGCAGTTCCGGCTGAGCCAGCCAATGGTCGTGGCGCGGGTCCGGCGCGTGCTTGCGGATTTCCACCTGCACCAAGCCCTTTGCCAGCAGCAGGTCGAGGCTGTCTTTGCTCAGCATCAGCTTGCTTAACAGTTGGTGGGCCACGCCGTGGGGGTGTTGGGCCAGGGTCGCGAGGGCTTCACGCTGGCGCGGGGCGCGGGCGATGCGCGGGTCATCCAGGCGTGCGCCGGGCACCATCGACCAGAAACGCTCCTGGCGTGCCTCAGCCAGTTCGCCCTGGCGCAGCAGCACCGGCAGCGCCCAGCTCAGGGTATCGCCGAGGCTGTGCTGGTAATACTGGGCGGTCCACAGGCATAGCTTGAACAGCGCGGGCGGCAGCGGTGGCGTGGCATCGAGGATGGCCAGGGCCGGCTTGAGCTTTTCGGCAGGGACCTCGCTGTGATCGGCCACTTCGATCAGAATGCCGATCATCTCGCGACGGCCAAACGGCACGCGCACGCGCATGCCTGGCTGCAACTGCGCCCGCAACACGCCGGCCGGGGCCCGGTAGTCGAACAGGCGGCGCAGGGGCGAGGGCAGGGCTAGGCGCAAAATGGCGTCGGGCACGCGGGGAGTCTCATATAAAGGCAGGCGGTGGCGCAGGGGCGGGAGCCTAGCAGACCTGCGGTGGAGGTGTCCTGTCTTGCGGCACTTCTGTGGACGCCGGGGTTGTTGTGGCGAGCAGGCTTGCCCTGCGCTGGGGCGCGCAGCGGCCCTGATGATCTATGCGCGAGATTTGACTGAAAACTTTATTAGCCTTTGGGGCTGCTTCGCAGCCCAGCGCAGGGCAAGCCTGCTCGCCACAATAAAAGTCCGGCCTTGCAGGTGGACGCTGGTGTGCTGGGTTTTTTCTGATGAAAGGGGCTTTTATGTGGGTAAACCACGGGAGGCGCCGCTTGCGCGTTTAAAAAGGTCTGGTAGAATCCGCGGCCTAATTACGTGCGGTATTCGACAATAGTGTCGAGTGGCGGCACGCTAGCCCGAGGAAGTCACCATGAAAGCCGATATCCATCCAGCGTACGAAACTATCGAAGTAACCTGCAGCTGCGGCAACAAGTTCGAAACACGTTCGAACCTGTGCAAGCCACTGGGTACTGACGTATGCAACGAGTGCCACCCGTTCTACACCGGTAAGCAGAAAACTCTGGACACCGGCGGCCGTGTACAGCGCTTCGCAGATCGCTTTGGTGCTTTCGGCAAGAAGCCTGCTGCTGCAGAGTAAGGCTCAAAAGCCCTCAGGGTTTTTGCAAGCTGTTGAAAAAGGCGCCCCTTGTGGGCGCCTTTTTTGCACCCGCGATTTGATTGTGCTGCACTCAAAGCAATTTTAATAAAAAATTGTAGACATTTTTTATATCGATTGTGAACAGTTAAACCCTTATGTCCCGTGGCTCTTGGCCGAAAGTCTTAGTGCACGGCCCTTGACGGGAGTGACTGACCAGTCTTGTGGGGACTTTCTCACACGCGTATCCTCGGCGGTCCGTCGACCAACAGTAAAAGCGGAATGCCGATATGTCTGATTTGAAAACTGCCGCTCTCGAATATCATGCCCATCCTCGTCCAGGAAAGCTGAGTGTAGAGCTCACCAAAGCCACTGCCACTGCCCGCGACCTGTCGCTGGCCTACAGCCCTGGCGTTGCCGAGCCCGTACGTGAAATCGCCCGCGACCCTGAACTGGCGTACAAGTACACCGGCAAAGGCAACCTGGTTGCAGTGATTTCCGATGGCACCGCGATTCTCGGCCTGGGCAACCTCGGCCCATTGGCGTCCAAGCCAGTCATGGAAGGTAAGGGCGTGCTGTTCAAGCGCTTTGCCGGCATTGACGTTTTCGACATCGAAGTCGACTCCGAAAGCCCACAAGCTTTCATCGACACCGTAAAGCGCATTTCCATCACCTTCGGTGGCATCAACCTGGAAGACATCAAGGCACCTGAGTGCTTCGAGATCGAAAAGGCCCTGATCGAACAGTGCGACATCCCGGTATTCCACGATGACCAGCACGGCACCGCAATCGTTACTGCGGCCGGCATGATCAACGCCCTGGAAATCGCCGGTAAAACCCTGGCTGACGCACAGATCGTCTGCCTGGGCGCTGGTGCTGCCGCCATCTCCTGCATGAAGTTGCTGGTGAGCATGGGCGCCCGGCTTGAAAACATCTTCATGGTCGACAGCAAGGGCGTTGTGCAGTCCGAGCGTACCGATCTGAACCAGTACAAGGCGATGTTTGCCCACGCTACCGACAAGCGCACCCTGGCTGACGCCCTCGACGGTGCCGACGTGTTCGTTGGCCTGTCCGGCCCGAACCTGCTGAGCGCCGAAGGCCTGAAGTCCATGGCGGCCAACCCGATCGTGTTCGCCTGCTCCAACCCGGACCCTGAGATCTCGCCTGAGCTGGCCCACGCCACTCGCAACGACGTGATCATGGCCACCGGCCGTTCGGACTACCCGAACCAGGTCAACAACGTGCTGGGCTTCCCGTTCATCTTCCGTGGTGCCCTGGACGTTCGCGCCAAGCGCATCAACGAAGAGATGAAAGTGGCGGCCGCCAACGCCCTGCGCGAACTGGCCAAGCTGCCGGTACCTCAGGACGTGTGCGATGCCTACGGTGGTGCCCCGCTGGCATTCGGTCGTGAGTACATCATCCCGAAACCAATGGATAAGCGCCTGATCACCCTGATCTCGGATGCCGTGGCCAAAGCCGCCATCGAGACCGGTGTGGCTACCCTGCCGTATCCGAAGCACTACCCGCTGCAAAGCGTGGATGATGTGTTCAACGGTTAAGCCGTTGTAGCGCACCCACAAAAAGCCCCGGCTCTTGCGAGTCGGGGCTTTTTTTGTGGCTGGCTGAATGCGGTCTTCAGGCGCCAGGTAAACCCTGTGGGAGCCGGGCTTGCCCGCGATGGCGGTGTATCAGGGGGTGAATCAGTGGCGGATACACCGCCTTCGCAGGCAAGCCAGCTCCCACATGGGAGCTGTGCCGGGCCACTGATTTCACTAGAACAAATCGATCGGCGCCGCCTCATCCGCCGGCAGCGGGCTGCCCGGTGCAACGCCGTTGCCCAGCTCGTTGACCGACGGCGGCGTGTCTTCGCTCTTGAACAGCTCGAAGTACGCATTCGGCGTGCTTGGCGATGCTGCACGGCCGCTCACCGGGTCGATCCGCAGGCTGAGGATGCCTTCCGGCTCGGCCTGGGTATGCAGCGGCTTGTCCTTCAAGGCCGCGCCCATGTAGCTCATCCAGATCGGCAGTGCGACGGTGCCACCAAACTCACGGCGGCCCAGGCTTTCCGGTTGGTCGTAACCGGTCCACACGGTGGTCACGTAATCGGCGTTGTAGCCGGAGAACCAGGCGTCCTTGGATTCGTTGGTGGTACCGGTCTTGCCGGCGATATCTGCGCGGCCCAAGGCCAGGGCGCGGCGGCCGGTGCCTTTCTTGATCACGTCTTCCAGGATGCTGTTGAGGATGTAGGTGGTACGGCCATCCACCACGCGCTCGGCCACTGCCGGTGCCTGTGGTTCGGTGGGCACGGTGGCATTGGCGGCCGGTGCTGCGCCTGGTGTCGGCTCAATGGTGATGCCACCGTTGTTCGGTGCTGCAATGCCATCGGGTGCAGCCACACCGTTAACCACGTCGCCCGGCACGCGTGGCGGGTTGGCGGTGAACAGGGTATCGCCATTGCGGCTTTCGATCTTGTCGATCAGGTACGGCGTGATCTTGTAGCCGCCGTTGGCAAAGGTGCTCCAGCCGGTAGCGATTTCCATCGGCGTGAGGGTCGCGGTGCCCAGCGCCAGGGACAGGTTAGGCGGCAGGTCCGACTTGGCGAAGCCGAAGCGCGTCATGTAGTCGATGGTCTTGCCCACGCCCATGGCCTGCAGCAGGCGGATCGATACCAGGTTGCGCGACTTGTACAGTGCCTCGCGAATACGGATCGGGCCGAGGAAGGTGTTGGTGTCGTTCTTCGGGCGCCAGACCTTGTCCAGGTACTCGTCGACAAACACGATCGGTGCGTCGTTGACCAGGCTGGCGGCGGTGTAGCCGTTATCCAGCGCGGCGCTGTACACGAACGGCTTAAAGCTCGAGCCAGGCTGGCGCTTGGCCTGGGTGGCGCGGTTGTAGTTGCTCTGCTCGAAGGCAAACCCGCCGACCAGTGCACGGATCGCACCGTTCTGCGGGTCCAGGGACACCAGGGCGCCTTGGGCCACAGGCACTTGGCTGAATTTAAGGCTGTCGTCTTTCTGGCGTTGCACGCGGATCAAATCACCGACCTGCGCCACGTCCGACGGCTGCTTGGGCATCGGGCCCATGCTGTTGGTGTTCAGGAACGGGCGTGCCCACTTCATGCTGTCCCACGACACATGGCCTTCGCCGCTGCGGGTGAGCACTTGCACGCCATCCTTCTTCACCTGGGTGACGATGGCGGGCTCCAGGCCGCTGATCGGGCGCTGTTTGCCCAGCTCGGTGGTCCAGGCGCTCAGGGTCTTGCCCGGCAGGCGCGATTCGGGGCCACGGTAGCCATGGCGCTGGTCGTAGGTCACCAAACCGTCGCGTACTGAATTGTTGGCGATTTCCTGCAGGTTGCTCGGAATAGTCGTGGTCACGCGAAAGCCTTCGGTGTAGGCCTCGCTGCCATAACGGCCAACCATCTCGGCTCGCGCCATTTCAGCGATATACGGCGCATTCACTTCCGGCGTCGGCACGTGGTAGCTGGCGTTCAGCGGCTCGGCCACGGCGCTCTCGTAGGCGGCCTGGTCGATTTTGCCCAGCTTGTACATGCGCCCCAGGATCCAATCGCGACGCTCCTTGCTGCGCGCCGGGTTGGCCAGCGGGTTGAAGCGCGACGGCGCCTTGGGCAGGCCGGCGATCATTGCCATCTGCGCCAGGCTGGCGTCACGAATCGACTTGCCGTAGTACACCTGCGAAGCGGCCTCGATCCCGTAGGCGCGGTTGCCCAGGTAGATCTTGTTGACGTACAGCTCAAGGATTTCGTCCTTGGTCAGCTGACGTTCGATCTGCAGCGCCAACAGAATTTCGGTGGCCTTGCGCGAAAAACTGCGCTCGCTGGTGAGGAAGAAGTTCTTCGCCACCTGCATGGTGATGGTGCTGCCGCCGGATTGAATGTGTCCGCTTTTTACCAACTGGGTCGCTGCGCGCACCAGGCTGCTTGGGTCGACGCCGTAGTGGTTGGCGAAATTATCGTCTTCAGCCGAGAGCAGGGCGTTGATGAAATTGGGTGGAATGTCGGCGAAACGGATCGGTGTGCGGCGCATTTCGCCGAACTCCGCGATCAGTTTTTCATCGCTGCTGTAGACCCGCAAAGGAATCTGCAACTGGATACTTCTGAGTGCCTCTACGGAAGGCAAACCCGGACTAAGGTAGAGGTAGGCCCCGCTGAGTACGAGCAGCAGCCCGCAGACGATCGCGACAATGGAGTACCCGAAAAACTTCAGCAGACGAATCAAGGCTTTTGGATTTCCAGAGAAAAGAATGAGTTACGCGTCGGGGTATGCATGGCAAACGATGGATCGACCCGAGCAGCAGGAAAAAGCGGGAAAAAACGCTGGGCATTAAAGCATTTTCGGCCTGGGGCGTCATTCGTGGCGGCCAAACAAGTCGACCGAATGCACGATTCCCAGCGGCAATCAGGCGGTATGACAGGCAAAGTTTTAGGGAGTTTTATGCGAAAGGGATTTTTCAGGCGTAAAGCCGACACCCTGCTGGGCGTCGACATCAATGACACCGGTATCAAGCTGATTGAACTGGACCACACCGCCGGCGCTTACAGCGTCAAGGCATACGTCACGCAGGGGCTGCCCGCCAATGCGGTCGTCGACGGCACATTGTTGGACCTTGAAGGGGTGGCCCAGGCGCTGCAACAGGCGTTGTCACGGTTGCACACGTCCGCCCGGCAGGCGGCAGTGGCGGTGTCGGGGCCGTCGGTCATCACGCGGGTGATCGACATGGAGGCGGGGCTCAGTGACGAGGAGATGGCGTGGATGATCCAGATGGAAGCCGACCAGTACATTCCTTACCCACTGGATGACGTTGCCATCGACTTTCAGGTGCGCGGCCCTTCGCCCCAGGACTCGGCGCGGGTCGAGGTGGTGCTGGCTGCGTGCCTTAAGGAGCAGGTCGAGGCCCGCGCCGCGGTTTTGGCCCTGGCCGGGCTGGTTGCGCGGGTGGTGGACGTCGAAGGGTTTGCATTGGAGCGCGCTTGCCGTCAGGATTTCGCCAGCTTCATGCCGGGCCATCGAGTCGATGGCGCACAATGGGCCGTGGATGCCCACGGGATGGGAATTGCTTGCGGGCTGGCCCTGAGGAGTTTCGCTGGATGACACGAATCAATCTTTTGCCTTGGCGCCAGGCGCAGGCAGAACGGCGGCGCAAGTACTTCCTGATATTTCTGCTGGGGTTCGCCTGTGTGGCTCTCGCGGCGGTGTGGCTGGCGGACCAGGTCATCGATCAGGCGATCGACCGGCAAGTGACGCGCAACAGCCAGTTGAACAAAAACGTCGCCATCCAGGACTCGCGCCTCAAGACCATCGATGACTTGCAGGAGCAGAGCCAGCAATTGGCCGCCCGAATGAAGGTCGTACAGGACCTGCAGGAATCCCGCTCGGCCGGCGCCCAACTATTGGACCAGCTCGCCCGTGCCGTGCCCGATGGGGTGCACCTGCATGAGGTGGTTGCCAAGGGCAATACGGTGAGTGTCAGTGGCAGTGCCGAGTCCAGCCAGGATATCGCTCAGCTGATGCGCCGCCTCGAAGCCTCTGAAGGTGCCCACGCAACCCGGTTGCAGCATGTGCGTGCCCAGGGCCAAGGGGGCGGCAACGAATTCCAGTTGATGGTGCGCCAAGGGGAATCCACCGAGGCCCAGCCTTGAGCCTGCCCAGGCTCGACTTTTCCACGCTTTCTCACAACGCTGCCAAATGGCCCTTACCGGCCAGGATTCTGCTCGGCTGCGCGTTGGGGGGATTGGTGTGGGGAGTGGGCGATGGTTGGCTGCTGGCCCCGGCACGGGAACAGTTGCACGGGCTGCAAGCGCAGACGCTGACGTTGCAACAGCAACTGACGCAAAAGACCGGCCTGGCCGCCGATCTTGAGGCGCGCGCCCATCAGGCCCAAAGAGTCCAGGCGCAGGTTGCCGAGCTGTTACGGCAGCTGCCCGGCGAATCGGACATGCCGGGCTTGCTCGAAGACATGGCGCGGCTGGCGGCGGCCAACGGTTTGGTGGTCGAAGGTGTCACGGTGCTGGATGAACAGGCGCAGCCGTTCTACATCGAGGAACCGGTACAAGTCGGTGTGTTTGGCGCCTACCACGACCTGGCGAGCTTCGTGAGTGCCCTGGGTGGCTTGCCGCGGATCGTCACTGTGCATGATGTGGTGCTTCGATCTGAAGGGGCGTTATTGCGCCTTGATTTGCTGGCCAAGACTTATCGTGGCATGTCCGCGCGCGGCACGTCCGGGGCGGCTGTCGAGCCGGGGTCGCACTTTGTCTACGACGCTGCGTCCCTGCGTGACCCGTTCCAGCCGCCTGCGGCGCAGGTCGACCACATGCCGGGCCAACCCGCTCTTGCGCCGGACCTGGCGCGCAAGCGCGGCACGCTGGAAGGCCTGGCCGTCGACCAGTTCGAAATGGTCGGCACGCTTTCAATCAATGCGGTGTCGGTCGAAGCACTGCCCCATGGCCTGCAAACCTTCGCCCTGCTGCGCACACCTTCTGGCTTGCACCGGCTGGCGGTTGGCGACTACCTGGGGCCTAACCATGGCCGGGTCACGGCCATTCATTCCGGCCATATCGAACTGGTCGAACTGTTCCCGGACGAACAGGGCGCATGGCTTGCGCGTTCGCGAACCCTGGTGTTAAACGTCAACTCATAACGGAATCAAACAATGAAAAGGACTTTCTCGTCCTTCGGTGTGGCGCTATGGATAGCGTTCACGGCACCGATGGCATTTGCTGTGCCCAATCGCGTCGATCTGATCCAACTGCCGCCTCCTGGCAGCGTGGTTCCCAGTGGCGCCTACAACGGCGACACGCTGACCCTCAACTTCCAGAACATCGATTTGCGCGCCGTGTTGCAGCAAATTGCGGATGTGGCCGGGCTTAATCTGGTGGCCAGTGATGAAGTGCAAGGCTCGATCACTTTGCGGCTCAAGGACGTGCCCTGGGATCAGGCGCTGGATCTGGTGCTGCAAACCAAAGGCTTGGATAAGCGCGTGAAGGCCGGCGTTTTGCTGGTGGCGCCTGCCGAAGAGTTGGCGGCCCGCGAGCTGCTGGCGCTGGAGTCGCGCAAGCAGATGGAAGAGCTGGCGCCCTTGCGGCGCGAGCTGTTGCAGGTCAATTACGCCAAGGCGGCGGACCTGGCCAAGCTGTTTCAGTCGGTGACAGGCGTTGACGGCTTTACCGATGAGCGCGGCTCGGTGGCGGTCGATGATCGCACCAACAACATTATCGCCTACCAGACCCGCGAGCGAATTGACGAGCTGCGGCGCATCGTGACGCAGTTGGATGTGCCGGTACGCCAAGTGATGATCGAGGCGCGGATTGTCGAAGCCAATGTCGATTACGACAAAAGCCTGGGCGTGCGCTGGGGCGGGCGGCTCAATCGCGGCAACTGGGGCGCGGGCGGTATCAGCAAAGAGTTGGCCGAGGGCGCGGAGCCACCGGAGAATCCGCCCAGTTCGCCGTTTGTCGATATGGGCTCGCTTGCCGGTACGGCTGGCCTGGGCATCGCTTTTATTACCGACAACCTGTTGCTGGACCTGGAGCTGACGGCCATGGAAAAAACCGGCAACGGCGAGATCGTCTCACAGCCCAAGGTGGTCACTTCCGACAAGGAAACCGCGCGCATCCTCAAGGGCACCGAGATTCCTTATCAGGAGTCCAGCTCGCGTGGGGCCACTTCGGTGTCGTTCAAGGAGGCCTCGCTGTCGCTGGAGGTGACCCCGCAAATCACCCCGGACGGCTGGGTGATCATGGAGGTCAAGGTCACCAAGGATGAGCCTGACTACCTGAACAAGCTCAACGACGTACCGCCGATCAAGAAAAACGAGGTCAACGCCAAGGTGCGGGTCAAGGATGGCGAGACCATCGTCATTGGCGGGGTTTTCTCCAATACCCAAAGCAAAGTGGTAGATAAAGTGCCATTTTTGGGCGATGTGCCGTATCTTGGCCGCCTTTTCCGGCGCGATGTGCTGGCGGAGAAAAAATCCGAGCTGCTGGTATTCCTGACTCCGCGTATTATGAATAACCAGGCGATTGCTGTGAGTCGTTGATTCTGTGCGAAATTTGATTCTTGTAGGACCGATGGGGGCTGGAAAAAGCACCATCGGCCGTTTGCTGGCCAAAGAGCTGCGCCTGCCGTTCAAAGATTCCGACAAGGAAATTGAATTGCGCACGGGTGCCAATATCCCATGGATCTTCGATAAGGAAGGCGAACTGGGCTTTCGCGACCGCGAGCAGGCGATGATTGCCGAGCTGTGCGGCTGCGATGGCGTGGTATTGGCCACCGGCGGCGGTGCAGTGATGCGCGATGAAAACCGCCGGGCGCTGCATGCCGGTGGTCGCGTGGTCTATTTGCATGCATCGGTCGAGCAGCAGGTAGGGCGTACCGCCCGCGATCGCAATCGCCCATTGCTGCGCACCGCAGACCCGGCAAAAACCTTGAGGGACTTGCTCACGCTGCGCGATCCGCTGTATCGGGAAATCGCCGATCTGGTGGTCGAAACCGATGAGCGGCCGCCTCGAATGGTGGTTCTCGACATTCTTGAGCGTTTGCAGCAGTTGCCACCCCGTTAAAGCCAGGCCCGAAATGCGCTATTCTCGGCGGCGCGCATCACCCTTCGGGGTATGGCGCAGAGCCATCAGGCGACGAAATTCCGAGCGTTGCCGATCGTACATATTTCTTCACGCGGGGACACATGCAGACACTTAAGGTCGATCTAGGCGAGCGCAGCTACCCAATCCATATTGGCGAAGGTCTGTTGGACCTGCCCGAGTTGCTCGCACCGCACATTGCCGGTCGGCAAGTGGCGATCATCTCCAATGAAACGGTCGCGCCGCTGTATCTTGAGCGTCTGAGCCGCAGCCTTGCGGCCTACTCGGTGATTTCGGTGATCCTGCCTGACGGTGAGGCCCACAAGAACTGGGAAACCCTGCAACTGATCTTTGACGGCCTGCTGACTGCACGGCATGACCGGCGTACCACGGTGGTCGCCCTGGGCGGCGGTGTGATCGGCGACATGGCCGGCTTTGCCGCAGCGTGCTACCAGCGCGGCGTGGACTTTATCCAGGTGCCGACCACCTTGTTGTCCCAGGTCGATTCGTCGGTGGGCGGCAAGACCGGCATCAACCACCCGCTGGGCAAGAACATGGTGGGTGCGTTCTACCAACCACAAGCCGTTCTGATCGACACCGCGACCCTCAACACCTTGCCGCCGCGCGAGCTGTCGGCCGGTTTGGCGGAGGTCATCAAGTACGGGCTGATTTGTGACGAGCCGTTCCTGACCTGGCTCGAAGAACACATGGACGCCCTGCGTGCCCTGGACCAGGTGGCACTGACCGAAGCGATTTCCCGCTCATGCGCCGCCAAGGCGCTGGTGGTGAATGCCGACGAACGGGAGTCCGGTGTGCGCGCCACCCTGAACCTTGGCCACACCTTCGGCCATGCGATCGAAACGCACATGGGCTATGGTGTGTGGTTGCACGGGGAAGCCGTGGCGGCTGGCACAGTAATGGCACTGGAAATGTCGCAGCGCCTGGGCTGGATCAGCGCCCAGGAGCGTGATCGCGGCATCCATCTGTTCCAGCGCGCCGGTTTGCCGGTTATTCCGCCGGAAGAGATGACCGAGGCGGATTTCCTCGAACATATGGCAATCGACAAGAAAGTGATCGACGGTCGCCTGCGACTGGTGCTGCTGCGCCATATGGGTGAAGCGGTAGTGACCGACGATTATCCGAAAGAGATTTTACAGGCCACGCTGGGAGCGGATTACCGCGCCCTGGCCCAGCTTAAAGGTTAATAAGATCCCGATGACTAGTTTGCATGCCGACGAGGCGTTCCTCGGCCACTACCAGTTAAGCCACGACCCTTTTGCTCCACGGGTGCCGGGCTTCAAATTCTTCCCGGCCCAGCGCAAGCCGGTGCTCGGTCAGTTGCACCACCTGGCGCGCTACAGCCAACTGTTGCTGGTAGTGACCGGCCCGTTGGGCAGCGGCAAAACCCTGCTTCGCCAGGCGCTGGTTGCCAGCACCAACAAGCAATCGGTACAGAGCGTGGTGGTGTCGGCCCGTGGTGCCGGTGATGCGGCCGGCGTACTGCGTCAAGTGGCCCAGGCGCTGAACGTTGCCAATGCCGAGCCGAACGCGATCCTCAAGCAGGTTGTGCAGTTGGGTCTGACCGGCCAGGAAGTCTACTTGCTGGTGGACGATGCCGAGCAGCTCGACGAATCTGCCCTGGAAGCGCTGCTGGCGCTGGCTGCCGGTACGCCGGAAGGTCGCCCGCATGTGTTCCTGTTTGGCGAGTCGTCGCTGATCGCTGATCTGGAGCAGATCAGTGGCGAGCAGGAGCTGTTCCACGTCATCGAGCTGCAGCCTTACGAAGAGGAAGAAACCCGCGAATACCTGGCTCAACGCCTCGAAGGCGCCGGTGCCGGTATCGAACTTTTCACGGCAAATCAGATCTCTGATATTCACGAAAGCGCAGGCGGCTGGCCTGGCACCATCAACCAGGTTGCCCGCGATGCCTTGATCGAAGCCATGATTGCCAGCCGCTCTGCGGTTAAGCGTCCAAAGATGGGGTTTACTATGCCTAAGAAGCACGTATTGGCGATTTCTGCCGTTGTCGTGGTCGCTGTCGCTGCTGCCTGGTTGATCCCGGGTCGCAGCAAGGCACCCGCCACTGCCGGCGCGCCAACCGAACAGGCGCAGTTGCCACTGGGCAAGCCCACGCCAAATGTCGAATTCGCCAATTCCGGCCAACCGACCAACCTGCCGATGGTCGGCCAGCCGGTGATGCGCGGCCCGCTCGCTGAAGCCGCCGGTGGTATCTCCGAAGGTGATGACGGTGTGCCGGTGGAAGGCTCCAGCGCCACGCCGCCCACCGTGACCACCACCGCACCGCCTGCCGGCGTCCCGGCTGGCCCGGCAGCCGCTCCGGTCGCCAAGCCGACGCCGGCGCCGACCGTCGCCACTGCCAAGCCTGCTCCAGTTGCCAAGCCTGTTGTGCCTGCGCCAGTGGCCAAGCCGGCACCGGCCGCCAAGCCTGCTGAAAAACCTGCCGCCGTTGCCAAGGCCGCTGCGCCTGCCGCCGCCGGCAGCAGCTGGTACACCAGCCAGCCAACGGGTAATTTCGTGGTGCAGATACTGGGCACCAGCTCCGAAGCCAACGCCCAGGCGTTCGTGAAAGAGCAGGGCGGCCAGTACCGTTATTTCAAGAAAGTGCTCAACGGCAAGCCTCTCTACGTGATCACCTACGGCAGCTTCCCAAGCCGTGCCGCAGCTGATTCTGCGATCAAGGCCTTGCCAGCGAAGGTCCAGGCTGGTAAACCTTGGCCTCGCACTGTCGGCAGCGTTCAACAAGAACTCGCAACAGCTCGCTGAAGACCCGGCGGCCTTACCCAGGCCGCTCTCTCAGCACCTCAAAAAAAACAACACAGCGTGCAGCCCTGAAGGCCGCGCGCTTTGTGGTGTCTGCGTCACGTAGCTTTTGAGTCGTAGCGGTCAGAATTAAAAAAGTTTTGACTAGCACAGCATATCGCTTTAAACCTTTCATAAATGCGACATAGATTTGCGACATTTCGTCGCTAAATTTGTGAGCGTTCGTGTCGGTGTGTACAATGACCTCCCTTTTGCCCCCGCTAAGCCGGCGTACGTTCGGCGTGGAAGGTAACCGGTTGAATTGAAAAGAAATTTGCCTCGGTATAAGAGGCAGCCTGGTGAGAAAGTGTCTATGAAAGCAGGTCTGTACCAACCCGATGAATTCAAGGATAACTGCGGTTTCGGCCTGATAGCCCACATGCAGGGCGAGCCCAGTCATACCCTTTTGCAAACGGCCATCGAGGCCCTGACCTGCATGACCCACCGCGGTGGGATCAACGCCGACGGCAAGACCGGTGACGGTTGCGGCTTGCTGATTCAAAAGCCCGACCAGTTCCTGCGCGCTGTCGCAAAAGAGCAATTTGCGGTCGACCTGCCCAAGCAGTACGCCGTGGGCATGGTGTTCTTCAACCAGGACCCGGTTAAAGCCGAAGCCGCTCGCGAGAACATGAACCGCGAGATCCTGGCCGCCGGCCTGCAACTGGTTGGCTGGCGCAAAGTGCCGATCGACACCAGCGTGCTCGGCCGCCTGGCCCTGGAGCGCCTGCCGCAGATCGAACAAGTGTTCATCGCAGGCGATGGCCTCAGCGATCAGGACATGGCGATCAAGCTGTTCACGTCGCGTCGTCGTTCGTCGGTCTCCAACGCCGCTGACACCGACCACTACATCTGCAGCTTTTCGCACAAGACCATCATTTATAAAGGCCTGATGATGCCGGCGGATCTGACCGCCTTCTATCCGGACCTGAGCGACGAGCGCCTGCAAACCGCAATCTGCGTGTTCCACCAGCGCTTCTCCACCAACACCCTGCCGAAATGGCCGCTGGCTCAGCCATTCCGCTTCCTCGCCCACAACGGCGAGATCAACACCATCACCGGCAACCGCAACTGGGCCGTGGCCCGTCGCACCAAGTTCGCCAACGATTTGATGGACCTCGAAGAGCTCGGCCCGCTGGTCAACCGCGTGGGCTCCGACTCCTCCAGCATGGACAACATGCTCGAACTGATGGTCACCGGCGGCATCGACCTGTTCCGTGGCGTGCGCATGATCATTCCGCCAGCGTGGCAGAACGTCGAGACCATGGACCCGGACCTGCGTGCATTCTACGAGTACAACTCGATGCACATGGAACCGTGGGACGGCCCGGCTGGCGTGGTCATGACCGACGGCCGCTACGCGGTGTGCCTGCTCGACCGTAACGGCCTGCGCCCGGCGCGTTGGGTTACCACCACCAACGGTTTTATCACCCTGGCGTCGGAAATCGGCGTGTGGGACTACAAGCCTGAAGACGTGATCGCCAAGGGCCGTGTAGGCCCAGGCCAGATCCTGGCCGTGGACACTGAAACCGGGCAGATCCTCGACACCGACGCCATCGATAACCGCTTGAAGTCGCGTCACCCGTACAAGCAATGGCTGCGCAAGAACGCCCTGCGCATCCAGGCGACCATGGAAGACAACGACCACGGTTCGGCTTTCTACGACGTCGACCAGCTCAAGCAATACATGAAGATGTACCAGGTCACGTTCGAAGAGCGCGACCAAGTGCTGCGTCCGCTCGGCGAGCAAGGCTATGAGGCGGTCGGCTCCATGGGCGATGACACGCCAATGGCCGTGCTGTCCCAGCGCGTGCGCACGCCGTACGACTATTTCCGTCAGCAGTTTGCGCAGGTCACCAACCCGCCGATCGACCCGCTGCGCGAAGCCATCGTGATGTCGTTGGAAGTGTGCCTCGGTGCCGAGCGCAACATCTTCCAGGAATCGCCTGAGCACGCCTCCCGTGTGATCCTCAGCTCGCCGGTCGTTTCTCCGGCTAAATGGCGCTCGTTGATGACCCTGGATCGCCCAGGCTTCGACCGCCAGATCATCGACCTGAACTACGACGAGAGCCTCGGCCTTGAAGCCGCTGTGCGCAACGTCGCCGATCAGGCCGAAGAAGCTGTGCGCGCCGGTCGTACCCAGATCGTGCTGACCGACCGCCACATCGCGCCGGGCAAGCTGCCGATCCACGCCTCCTTGGCCACCGGCGCGGTGCACCACCGCCTGACCGAAAAAGGCCTGCGTTGCGACTCCAACATCCTCGTGGAAACTGCTACTGCCCGCGACCCGCATCACTTCGCCGTTTTGATCGGTTTCGGCGCCTCGGCGGTTTACCCGTTCCTGGCCTACGAAGTGCTGGGTGATTTGATCCGTACCGGTGAAGTGCTGGGCGACCTCTATGAGGTGTTCAAGAACTACCGTAAGGGCATCACCAAGGGCTTGCTGAAGATCCTGTCTAAGATGGGCATCTCCACCGTCACGTCTTACCGTGGCGCACAGCTGTTCGAAGCCATCGGCCTGTCCGAAGAGGTTTGCGAGCTGAGCTTCCGTGGTGTGCCGAGCCGTATCAAGGGCGCGCGTTTCGTCGATATCGAAGCCGAACAGAAAGCCCTGGCAGCCGAAGCCTGGAGCGCGCGCAAGCCGATCCAGCAAGGCGGCCTGCTCAAGTTCGTGCACGGCGGCGAATACCACGCGTACAACCCGGACGTGGTCAGCACCCTGCAAGCCGCTGTGCAGCAGGGCGACTACGCCAAGTTCAAGGAATACACCGCGCTGGTGGATAACCGCCCGGTGTCGATGATCCGCGATTTGTTCAAGGTGAAGACCCTGGATACGCCGCTGGCCATCAGCGAAATCGAGCCATTGGAATCGATCCTCAAGCGCTTCGACTCCGCCGGTATCTCTTTGGGCGCCTTGTCGCCTGAAGCCCACGAAGCCCTGGCCGAAGCCATGAACCGCCTGGGTGCGCGTTCCAACTCCGGCGAAGGCGGCGAAGACCCGGCGCGCTACGGCACCATCAAAAGCTCGAAAATCAAGCAGGTCGCCACTGGCCGCTTTGGTGTGACCCCGGAATACCTGGTCAACGCCGAAGTGCTGCAGATCAAGGTTGCCCAGGGCGCCAAGCCCGGCGAAGGCGGCCAGCTGCCTGGCGGCAAGGTCAACGGTCTGATCGCCAAGCTGCGTTACGCAGTGCCGGGCGTCACCCTGATTTCGCCGCCGCCGCACCACGACATCTATTCGATTGAAGACTTGTCGCAACTGATTTTCGACTTGAAACAAGTCAACCCGCAGGCGCTGGTCTCGGTGAAACTCGTGGCAGAAGCCGGCGTAGGCACCATTGCCGCCGGTGTGGCCAAGGCCTATGCCGACCTGATCACCATCTCCGGTTATGACGGCGGCACCGGCGCTTCGCCGCTGACGTCCATCAAGTATGCCGGCGCGCCGTGGGAGCTCGGCCTGGCCGAAACCCACCAGACCTTGCGCGGCAACGACCTGCGCGGCAAGGTGCGGGTACAGACCGACGGCGGCCTGAAAACCGGCCTGGACGTGATTAAGGCCGCGATCCTCGGCGCCGAAAGCTTCGGCTTCGGTACTGCGCCCATGATCGCCCTGGGTTGCAAATACCTGCGCATCTGCCACCTGAACAACTGCGCCACCGGCGTCGCCACTCAGAACGAGAAGCTGCGCAAGGATCACTACATCGGCACCGTCGACATGGTGGTGAACTTCTTCACCTACGTCGCCGAAGAGACCCGTGAGTGGCTGGCCAAGCTGGGCGTGCGTTCGCTGGAAGAACTGATCGGTCGTACCGACCTGCTCGATATCCTCGAAGGCCAGACCGCCAAGCAACAGCACCTGGACCTGACGCCGCTGTTGGGCAGCGATCACATCCCGGCAGACAAGCCACAATTCTGCCAGGTGGACCGCAACCCGCCGTTCGACAAAGGCCTGTTGGCCGAGAAGATGGTCGAGCTGGCCAGTTCCTCGATCAATGACGCCAGCGGTGGCGACTTTGCCCTGGATATCTGCAACTGCGACCGTTCGATCGGCGCACGCATCTCCGGCGAAATCGCGCGCAAGCACGGCAACCAAGGCATGGCGAAAGCGCCGATCACCTTCCGCTTCAACGGCACTGCCGGCCAGAGCTTTGGCGTGTGGAACGCCGGCGGCCTGCACATGTACCTCGAAGGCGACGCCAACGACTATGTGGGCAAGGGCATGACCGGTGGCAAGCTGGTGATCGTTCCGCCTAAAGGCAGCATTTACAAGACTCAGGACAGTGCCATCATCGGCAACACCTGCTTGTACGGTGCCACCGGTGGCAAGCTGTTCGCTGCCGGTACTGCCGGTGAGCGTTTCGCCGTGCGTAACTCCGGTGCCCACACCGTGGTGGAAGGCACTGGCGATCACTGCTGCGAGTACATGACCGGTGGCTTTGTCGCGGTACTGGGCAAGACCGGTTACAACTTCGGTTCGGGCATGACCGGCGGTTTCGCCTACGTGCTCGACCAGGACAACACCTTCGTCGACAAGGTCAACCACGAGTTGGTCGAGATCCAGCGGATCAGCGGCGAAGCCATGGAATCCTACCGGAACCACTTGCAGCACGTGCTGGACGAGTACGTCGAGGAGACCGGCAGCGAATGGGGCCGTAACCTCGCCGAAAACCTCGATGATTACCTGCGTCGTTTCTGGCTGGTCAAGCCCAAGGCTGCCAACCTGAAATCGTTGCTTTCCAGCATCCGTGCCAACCCGCAGTGATATGCGCCTGAAGAGTTTGATGAGGTTTTAACATGGCTGAACGTCTGAATAACGACTTCCAGTTCATCGATGTCGGGCGCAAAGATCCGAAGAAGAAACTGTTGCGTCAACGCAAGAAAGAGTTCGTGGAAATCTACGAACCCTTCAAACCCCAGCACTCGGCCGACCAGGCCCACCGCTGCCTGGGGTGCGGTAACCCGTATTGCGAATGGAAGTGCCCGGTGCACAACTTCATTCCCAACTGGCTCAAGCTGGTGGCCGAGGGCAACATCCTCGCCGCCGCCGAGCTGTCGCACCAGACCAACACCCTGCCGGAAGTCTGCGGCAGGGTGTGCCCGCAAGACCGTCTGTGCGAGGGTGCCTGCACCCTTAACGACGGCTTCGGCGCGGTGACTATCGGTTCGGTGGAGAAGTACATCACCGACACCGCGTTCGCCATGGGCTGGCGCCCGGACATGTCCAAGGTCAAGCCGACCGGCAAACGCGTTGCGATCATCGGCGCAGGCCCGGCGGGCCTGGGCTGTGCCGACGTGCTGGTGCGCGGCGGCGTGACCCCGGTGGTGTTCGACAAGAACCCGGAAATCGGCGGCCTGCTGACCTTCGGCATCCCCGAGTTCAAGCTGGAAAAAACCGTGCTGAGCCACCGTCGTGAAGTCTTCACCGGCATGGGTATCGAGTTCCGTCTCAATACCGAAATCGGCAAAGACATCACCATGGAGCAACTGCTCGCCGAATACGACGCCGTGTTCATGGGCATGGGCACCTACACCTACATGAAGGGCGGCTTTGCCGGTGAGGACCTGCCGGGCGTGTATGACGCGCTCGACTTCCTGATCGCCAACGTCAACCGCAACCTGGGCTTTGAAAAGTCGCCGGAAGATTTCGTCGACATGAAAGGCAAGAAGGTCGTGGTACTGGGCGGTGGTGACACCGCGATGGACTGCAACCGCACCTCGATCCGCCAGGGCGCCAAGTCGGTCACCTGTGCGTATCGCCGTGACGAAGCCAACATGCCCGGTTCGCGCAAAGAGGTGAAGAACGCCAAGGAAGAAGGCGTGAAATTCCTCTACAACCGCCAGCCGATCGCCATCGTCGGTGAAGACCGTGTCGAAGGCGTGAAGGTGGTCGAGACTCGTCTTGGCGAGCCGGACGCCCGTGGCCGTCGCAGCCCCGAGCCGATCCCGGGTTCCGAAGAGATCATCCCGGCTGACGCCGTGGTCATCGCCTTCGGTTTCCGCCCAAGCCCGGCGCCGTGGTTCGAGCAGTTCGAAATCCAGACCGACAGCCAGGGCCGCGTAGTCGCCCCGGAACAAGGCCAGTACAAGCACCAGACCAGCAACCCGAAAATCTTCGCCGGTGGCGATATGGTGCGCGGCTCTGACCTGGTAGTGACCGCGATCTTCGAAGGCCGCAACGCCGCCGAAGGCATCCTGGATTACCTGCAGGTCTGATGATCGTTCCCACGCTCTGCGTGGGCATGCAGCCAGGGACGCTCTGCGTCCCGACTGGCGCGACGCGGAGCGTCACAGGAGGCGTTACCACGCGGAGCGTGGGAACGATCTTGCGACGGCATTACCGCGACAAATTGACCCGATAGACAAAAGGCACGGCTCACTCCGTGCCTTTTGCGTCGCGCTCTGAGAAAATGCCCGCACTTTTTTTGCGGATGCCGACATGACTGCCCTCAAGAACGACCGTTTCCTTCGTGCCCTGCTCAAGCAACCCGTAGACGTCACGCCCGTGTGGATGATGCGTCAGGCCGGCCGCTACCTGCCGGAATACCGCGCCAGTCGCGCCAATGCCGGCGACTTCATGAGCCTGTGCATGAACCCGGAGTTCGCCTGCGAAGTCACGATGCAGCCGCTGGACCGCTACCCACAACTGGATGCGGCCATCCTCTTCTCCGACATCCTCACCATCCCTGACGCCATGGGCCAAGGCCTGTATTTCGAAACCGGCGAAGGCCCGCGTTTCAAAAAAGTCGTCAGCACCCTGGCTGATATCGAAGCCCTGCCGATCCCGGACCCGCACAAAGACCTCGGCTACGTGATGGACGCCGTGAGCACCATCCGCCGCGAGCTTAACGGCCGCGTGCCGCTGATCGGCTTCTCCGGCAGCCCGTGGACCCTGGCTACCTATATGGTCGAAGGCGGCTCGTCGAAAGACTTCCGCAAAACCAAGGCCATGCTCTACGACAACCCGCAAGCCATGCACCTGCTGCTGGACAAGCTGGCGCAGTCGGTTACCAGCTACCTCAACGGCCAGATCATGGCCGGCGCGCAAGCGGTGCAAATCTTCGACACCTGGGGCGGCAACCTGTCGTCGGCGGCGTACCAGGAGTTCTCCCTGGCCTACATGCGCAAAATCGTCAGCGGCCTGATCCGCGAACACGAAGGTCGCAAAGTGCCGGTGATCATGTTCACCAAAGGCGGCGGCCTGTGGCTGGAAAGCATTGCTGATGCGGGCGCCGATGCACTGGGCCTGGACTGGACCTGCGACCTCGGCGAAGCCCGCCGTCGCGTCGGCAACCAGGTGGCGCTGCAAGGCAACATGGACCCGACCGTGCTCTACGCCAAACCGGAAGCGATCCGCACCGAAGTCGGCCGCATCCTGGCCAGCTATGGCAAGGGCAGCGGGCACGTGTTCAACCTCGGCCATGGCATCACGCCGGAAGTGAACCCGGAGCATGCGGGCGCGTTCCTGCGTGCGGTGCATGAGCTGTCGGCGCAATACCACGAATAAAACGCAAACCAAATGTGGGAGCTGGCTTGCCTGCGATGGCGGTGGTGAATTCACTATTGCTATCGCAGGCAAGCCAGCTACCACATTAAAAGCAGGACTGCGTCAGGCCTTCACGTGCCCCAGCGGCGGCAACTTCGCCAGCTTCAGCGCCACCAGCAGCGCACCCATCAGCAACGCCACGATAAACCCGCCAATCCCGTTCCACCCGGCAAAGTGCCAGAAGAACCCGCCCGCCGTCCCCGCGACACTCGACCCTACGTAGTAGCAAAACAGGTACAGCGACGACGCCTGCCCTTTGGCCTTCACTGCCCGCCGCCCAATCCAGCTGCTGGCCACCGAATGCGCGCCGAAGAAGCCGAAGGTGAAAATCAGCATGCCCGGCACCACCAGCCACAGCGGGGAGAACAGGGTCAGCAGCATCCCCGACAGCATCAAGACGATGGTGCCCCACAGCACGCGACGGCGGCCGAGGCGGTCGGCCAGGGAGCCGATTTTCGCCGAGCTGTAGATGCCCGACAGGTACACCAGCGACAGCAGGCCGACCACGGCCTGGCTCAGCTCGTAGGGTGAAGCCAGCAGGCGATAGCCGATGTAGTTGAACATCGTCACGAACGCGCCCATCAGCAGGAAGGCTTCGAGGAACAGCCACGGCAGGCCCGCGTCCTTGAAATGCATGACAAAACCGTCCACCAGGTTGCGCGGCTTGAGGCTGCTGGCGCGGAAGTTGCGCGATTCGGGGAGGATTTTCCAGAACACCGTGGCCGCGATCAGGGCCAGCGCGCCGATGATCAGCATTGCGGTGTGCCAGCTGACAAAGTCTATCAACACGCCGATGATCAGGCGCCCGCTCATGCCGCCAATCGCGTTGCCGCCGATGTACAGGCCCATGGCCAGGCCGATGTGCTGAGGGTGGATCTCTTCGCTCAGGTAAGTCATCGCCACGGCCGCCAGGCCGCTTAGCGACAAGCCCACCAGCGCACGCATCAGCAGAATGCCTTCCCAGGTCGGCATCAAGCCGCTGACGATGGTGGCCAGCGCGGCACAGAACAATGCAGCAACCATCACCGGCTTGCGTCCCAAACGGTCGGAAATCGGCCCGGTGATCAGCAGGCCCAGCGCCAGCATCGCTGTAGCGACAGAGAGGATCAGGCTGCTTTGCGCCGCATTGATGGAGAACTCGTGGGACAGCGCCGGCATCATCGGCTGCACGCAGTACAGCAGGGCAAAGGTGGCAAACCCGCCGGAGAACAGCGCCAGCACCGTGCGCATGAACATCGGCGTGCCTTTTTCGATGTACGCGTCATTGAGCTGAGCGACCACCTCATCCAAGGCGGTGGGCGGGACTTCTTGAGCGAATGGCGCGACAGCAGATTTCACGGGGACCTCGGGGAGGAAAAGCCTGCCAGGACTGGCAATACGAAAAAGAATATAGCTGCCTAATGATTCTTTCCAATATATTGTTCGACCTGTTTAAGAGGTTTTACGACCTAATGAGGTTTGCATGGAATTGCGTCACTTGCGGTACTTCATTGCCGTCGCCGAAGAGCTGCATTTTGGCCGCGCCGCGCAGGTGCTGGGCATCTCTCAACCGCCGTTGAGCCAGCAGATCCAGGCGCTGGAACAGGAGGTAGGCGCACGCTTGTTTGAGCGCACCAATCGTCGGGTTGAGCTGAGCGAGGCCGGCCGATTGTTCCTGCACGAGGCGCGTTTGGTGTTGGCGCAGGTGGATAAAGCCGCCGATGTGGCGCGCCGCGCGCAACTGGGCGAGTTAGGCGAATTGAAGATCGGCTTCACCTCGTCGGCGCCATTCAACTCCGGCATTCCACAGGCGATCTTTGCGTTTCGTAAAGCCTTCCCGGCGGTGCACCTGAATTTGCAGGAAATGAGCAGCACCGAGGTGGCCGAGTCGCTGGTGGATGAGTCGATTCAGGTGGGCCTGATGCGCCCGCTGCCGTTGCCGGATTCTCTAAGCGTGATCGAGTTGATGCGCGAGCCTTTGGTCGCGGTATTGAACGCTGGCCATCCGTTGGTGGAAGGCAGCGAGCGCGGCCTGCACCTGGCGCAACTGGCTGAGGAGCCGTTTGTATTTTTCCCACGCACCTACGGCAGCGGCCTCTACGCTCAGTTGCTCAACCTGGCCCGCGATGCCGGTTTCAGCCCGCACTTTGCCCAGGAAGCCGGAGAAGCAATGACAATTATCGGCCTGGTGGCGGCGGGGCTGGGGGTGTCGGTGCTGCCGGCGTCTTACCAGCGCATCCGCATTGATGGCGTGGTCTATCGCACCTTGCTCGATCAGGAGGCCGTGACGGCGGTGTGGCTGGTGCAACGCAAGGGCGCGCAAACGCCGATGGCCAAGGCCTTTGTGGAGTTGCTGAAGCGCCAGGCAGTGGTGTAGGCAGCCTCACATATCAGGTAACGCAACCAGCTTAGTTATTCGCGAGAAAGTTGCGCAGAATCGCTCTTTTCAAAGCGAGTGAAATGGATGGCACTTCTTTACCAGCCCAAGGAGGGCAGCGTGTTGATTTGTGATTTCCGAGGTTATGAGGTTCCGGAGATCATCAAGATTCGACCCGTCATTGTGATACGCAAGCACCGCACCAATAAATTGCTGGTTACCGTAGTGCCCCTGAGCACAACCGCACCTCAAACGCTACTGGAGCATCACCTGCAGCTCGACAGCCATCTTCAAGGCGCACATCCCGTCTGCTGGGCGAAGTGCGACATTGTGGCGACCGTAAGCCTTGGACGACTGGATCGAATCAAAAGCAAGGACCGTCATGGCAAACGAACTTACAAAATCGCGGAGCTCACCCGTGACCAGTTTTTAGCGATAAAAGTGGCGGTGCGCAGTGCGCTGGGGCTGCGTTGGAGGGAATGAAGGGTAGGCGGCGCTTTGCCACCGATTGCAGGCGACCTGTTTTCAGGCATACTGGCCGGGTTCCCGAAAGGGGCTTGTGAGACTCTGAGGATCCTGGGTAACCAGCCATCGCAGAGCCGGGCAGGAAGCGGCGATGACAAGCCAACCTGTTTGTGAAGAGGGCGCCGAAAGGCGCCCTTTGTCGTTTCTGCAGAACACAAAGCCTCAGTTCTGTTTCAACGCCTCCACGCCATTCATGCCCGCACTCTGCAAGCCCGCCATGATGTCGCGATCCAGCATGCTCACCCAGCGATTGTAGTTGCGATGGATCTTGCCGTCCTTGTAGCCCAGGTCGCGGCTGTCGCGGTAAGTGATGGCGTAGCTGTTGCGGGTGTAGCGGATATCGATTTCGGCGTGGAATTGGTTACGCACGGTGATTTCGGCCTGCACCAGTTGCGGGCTCAGTCGTTGCACGGTCCACTCGCGTTTTTGCAGGGCCGCGACGATCACCTGTTTGATTTTCTCTTCGCTGAGCTGGGCCGTGGCCGGCAAATCGTGCTGCGTGTTAAGCACGGGTTTGCTGGTGCAACCGGCGGTGGTCAGCAGGGCCAGAGTGATCAGGGTGGCGCGTAGCAAGGAAGACATTCCGTTTTCTCCAATCAATTAAAAAATCAGGACCAGCGGCGAAAGATCAGCGAAGTGTTGACGCCGCCGAAGGCAAAATTGTTGTTCATCACATAGTCGTTGTGCATCTCGCGAAACCCGCCTTGCAGGTAATCCAGGTCGCCGCATTGCGGGTCGACAGCATCCAGATTGAAGGTGTGTACGTACTGGTCGCGGTTCATCATTTCGATGCTGAACCACGACTCCAGCGCGCCGCACGCGCCCAAGGTGTGGCCCAGAAAGCTCTTCTGCGAACTGATCGGCATGCGGCTGCCGAACAGGCTGCTGGTGGCCAGCGTTTCGGCGATGTCGCCCTGGTCGGTGGCGGTGCCGTGGCCGTTGACGTAGCCGATGGCGGATGGCTCAAGCCCGGCATCTTCCAGTGCCAGCTCCATGGCGCGGCGCATGGTTTTCTGCTCCGGGCGCGTGGTGTGCTGGCCGTCGGCGTTGCTGCCAAAACCCACCAGTTCGGCGTGGATATGCGCACCGCGTGCCAGGGCGTGTTCCAGTTCTTCGAGCACCAGCATGCCGCCGCCTTCGCCGATCACCAGGCCGTCGCGGCCGCTGTCGTAAGGGCGTGGGCTGGTCTGTGGCGCGTCGTTTTTCAGGCTGGTGGCGTACAGCGCGTCGAACACCATGGCTTCGGTGGGGCACAGCTCTTCGGCGCCGCCGGCAAGCATCAACGGCAAGCGGCCGAACTTGATCGCCTCGTAGGCGTAACCAATGCCCTGGCTGCCGCTGGTGCAGGCGCTGGAGGTGGGGATCAGCCGCCCGGTGAGGCCAAAGAAGATGCTGATATTTGCCGCCGTGGTGTGCGGCATCATGCGCACATAGGAGTTGGCATTCAGCCCCTCGGCCACCGAGTTCAGCAGCATATTGCCGAACGCCTTGATCTCATCGGTGCTGCCGGTAGATGAGCCACAGGCCACGCCCATGCGCCCGTCCTTGATCGATTCATCGCCGAGCAACCCGGCATCCTGCAACGCCTGTTCCGCCGCCCATACCGCCAGGCGTGAGACGCGGCCCATGCTGCGCAGTTGCTTGCGCGTCCAGTGCGCAGGCACGACGAAATCGTCGATCGGCCCGGCCAGACGCGTGTTCAATTCAGTAAAACGGTCCCACTCATCCATGCGCCGGATGCCGCTGCGGTTGGCGCGAAAGTTGGCGGCGATGGTATCCCAATCGCTGCCCAGGGAGGTCATGCCGGCCATGCCGGTGACGACGACGCGCTTCATCAGCACAAGCCCCCATTCACGGCCAGCACTTGGCGCGTGATATAGCCGGCCTCGGCCGACATCAGGAAGTTCACCGCGCCGGCGACCTCTTCCGGGGTGCCCATGCGCTGCGCCGGGATCATCTTCATCAGTTCTTCGACCGGCACGTTTTCATCCAGCATCGCCGTGTCGATCAAGCCTGGGGCCACGCAGTTGACGGTGATCTTGCGCTTGCCCAGTTCAATCGCCAGCGCCTTGGCTGCGCCGATCAACCCGGCTTTGGAGGCACTGTAGTTGACCTGGCCACGGTTGCCGATCAAGCCGGAAACCGAGGTGATGCACACAATGCGTCCGGCCGCGCGACGACGAATCATCGGCATCATCACCGGGTGCAGCACGTTGTAGAAACCATCCAGGTTGGTGCGCATCACCACATCCCAATCGTCTTCCGAGAGGGCCGGGAAAGCGCCGTCGCGGGTCAGGCCGGCGTTGAGCACCACGCCGTAATAGGCGCCATATTGCTCCACGTCGGCCTCAAGGATCTTCTTGCAGCTGGCGCGATCCGCCACATCGAATTGCAGCACCCGCGCCTTGCGGCCCAATGCCTCGACCTCGACTTTTACCGCGTCCGCTTCAGCGCGGCCACTGCGGCAATGCAGCACGATGTCATGCCCGGCCTGGGCCAGGCGCAGGGCAATGGCGCGGCCGATGCCACGGCTGGAGCCGGTGACCAGTACGGATTCAGTCATGGCGTTGCGTCCTTCGATTCATCTAAATAATTGGCCGCCTGGGGCGGTCGAAATACGTTCAAACGTGCGCTGGCCTGGATACCGTCACCGGTCAGGTGGCATTCGAACACACCCATGCCGTTGTCGTCTTCCAGCGAGCGCAGGCCGTGGATGCGCAGCTCGGCGCCGGCCGGGAAGTGTTCCACGTTGCATTCGAATTTGCGCGTGCCGAGCAGGAAACCCAGTTCCACTGCCTCGCCGTTCCGGCGCGCGCGGCAGCCGGCATAGGCGGCGACGCTCTGCGCCATCAGCTCGATGCCGACCCAGGCGGGCAGGCTGCCGTCCGGCCGGTTGAACAGGCCGCCGGGCTTGACGGTGGCGCGGGTGTGAACCTGCTCTTCATCGAACGACAGCACCTGGTCGATCAGGATCATGTCGCCCGCGTGGGGCAGCAGCTCGGCGAGTGGCCAATCGATCATGGGGCCTCCGCGATTATCAGGCTGACGTTATTGCCGCCGAAGGCAAACGAGTTGCTCATCAGGCAGCGTTTTTTCAAGGTGTCGCCGGTCTGTGCCCACTGCAACGCGGGCAGCGCCGGGTCGGCTTGGCCGTCCCACACATGCGGCGGTACACGGTCATGGATCAGGCTCAACCAGCAGAACGCCGCTTCCAGCGCGCCTGCGGCACCGAGGGTGTGGCCGCTCATGGGCTTGGTCGACGAACAGGCTACGCCTTGAGGAAACAGGCTGGCGACGGCCAGGCTTTCCATGGCGTCGTTGTGTTGGGTCGCGGTGCCGTGCAGGTTCAGGTAACCGATGTGTTCCGGTTCAAGTTTGGCACTGGCCAAGGCCTTGCGCATTGACTGCAACGCACCTTTGCCGGTGGGCTCTGGCGCGGAGATATGGTGCGCATCACAACTGGCGCCGCTGCCGAGCAAGGCAATCGGCGCAGGTGTTTTGGTCATCAGAAACAGCACCGCCGCTTCGCCGATATTGATGCCGTTGCGGTTCACCGAAAACGGATTGCAACGCTCGCTGGAGACCGCTTCCAGCGCGGTAAAGCCGTTCAGCGTCAGCTTGCACAGGCTGTCGACGCCACCGCAGATCACTGCATCACACACACCCAGGTCGAGCAGGCGCTGGGCGCTCATCAACGCACGGGCGCTGGAAGTGCAAGCAGTAGAAATCACATAGGCCGGGCCGCTGACCTGCAACCAGTCGGCGAGAAAATTCGCCGGTGCGCTGAGTTCCTGTTGCTGGTAGTCATAGTCGCCCGGAAACTGCTGCCCACGCAGGTAATGCGCGATGCCGCGACTGGCTTCATCGATGCCCGAGGTGCTGGTGCCCAGCACAATGCCGACCCGCGAGGCGCCGTAGGTGTGGATCGCCCGGCGCAGCTCGCTTTCAATCTGCACGGCCGCTTCCAGCAGCAATTGGTTATTGCGGCTGCTCTGCGGGCGTAGCTCAGCCGGGATTGCCACCAGCTCACTGCGTACACCGCCTACCGGCAGCACGCGCTCTGGCACCCAACCGCTTTCGGCGCGCATGCCGGAGCAATCGCCGGCAAACAGGTTGCGGCTGACCTCAGCCTGGCCCCGCCCCAGGGCGCAGATCACGCCCAGGGCATTCAGGTAAGCCGTCATCGCGCCGCCCCCAGTGGGGTGATGCGGTAGCTCAACGGCTGGTCGGCCATGTTCACGCTGAACACCTCGGAGGACTGATAGACAATCTGCCAATGCCCTGGCAGCGTGCGCGTCAGGTCCATGGCCTGGGCACGCGGGTACAGCGTGGGCACGTCATCGGCCGAGGTCAGCGCAAACAACAGCGCCGCAAACAGCTCACGCGCCTGCGGATTGGGCGGCAGCAAGCCGTCGGCTTGCCACTGGCCATTGATCAGCTTTTGCCGGGCCTGGGGAATGCCCAACGGGTCCATCATCGACCAACGAATGGCCGTGCCTTCGCGCTGGATCACCAGCAGCCAATCCTGGGTTTGACCGTCGGCGCGGCGCTGCACGTGCAATTGCATGGGCAAGGCCAGGGCCGGGGTTTTTTCGGGCAGTGGCGGCTGGCTGACGCAGGCGCTCAACAGCAACAGGCAACCCATCAACAGCATACGAATCATGTTTCGGCGCTCGCTAAAGGTTTGCGCGCCACGCAGTTGACCAGGGTTTCTTCGCGCTGGCCAACCGGCGGTGGGCTGCGCAGGCCCCAGCGCTCCAGCAGGCCGAAATCGCTGGAGCGGCTCCACCACAAATACGGGTACGAAACGTTCTGCGGGCCGAACTCAAAACCCTGCTCGCACAGCATCTCCAGGTATTCTTCAGCGCTTTTCTGCACATGCATCGGGTGGCGGAACAGCCAGCGAATCACCCAAGTGTCGATATAGGCTTCGGTGGATTCGGCAAACAGCAGATAGCCGCCCGGCTTGAGTACGCGATAGAACTCTTTCAAGGCGCGATGCTGTTCCACCAGATGGTGAAAGGTCTGGTGGCAGAACACGATGTCGACGCTTGCGTCCGGCACCTGCAGTGTGGCGCAGTCGCTGCCGATCAGCTCGATGGCCAAGCCTTGGCGCTTGGCTTCTGCCTGGCTCAGCTCCAGGCTGTGCGGGTCGGCATCCAGGCCGATCAGGCGCTGTGGCGCGAACACCTGCTGCAAATACTGGAACGATTTGCCCTGGCCGCAACCGGCGTCCAGCAGCACCGGCGCCACGGGCAGCGGGTCGGTGAACAGGCCGCGCAGGTCGTTGATCGCCACGCGCAATACATGGTGCTGCCAAGTGTGGCTGCGCAGGAACCAGAAGCCGAATTTGGTTTCTTCGACGTAGTTTTTACTCAGGTATTGGCTACTCATACTGGCTCACCCGCACAAATTTCCGACAACATCCGCAGCCGCCGTTTGGGCTCGCTGACAAACGGGTTGCGCTCATCCCAGGCGTAACCGGCGAGGATCGAACTGATCATCCGGCGAATCTCCGGCGAGCTGCCTGGGTGAAAAATCACGTCCTGGAAGGTGCCTGCATACCAGCCTTCGACATAGCAACGGAAGGTGTCGACCCCGCGTTTGAGCGGCTCGGCGAACTCGGTTTGCCAGTCGACGGTTTCGCCCTTGAGTTGGCGATGTAACAGCGCTGCGGCCATGCTCGCCGAACGCATGGCGATGGTCACGCCGGAAGAGAACACCGGGTCGAGAAATTCCGCCGCATTGCCCAGCAGCGCAAAGCCCGGACCGTGCAGGGTTTTGACGTTGGCCGAATAGCCGGCGAGGGTACGCGCGGGCGTATCCCACACGGCGTTTTGCAGCACGCCCGCCAGGCTTGGCGTCTCAGCGATGAAACCGCGCAGGCAGGCGTCGAGGTCGCTGTCGCGGCCGTCGAAATGTTCTTTTGCCGCCACCACGCCTACCGAGCAGCGGCCATGGCTGAACGGGATGGTCCAGAACCAGATATCGCGTTGGGTCGGGTGAGTGGTGACGAGGATTTTGCTGCGATCAAAACCTGGGTGTGTGATGTGATCTTCAACGTGGGTAAACACCGCCTGGCGCACCGGGAAATTCGACGGTGCTTCCAGGTCCAGCAGGCGCGACAGCACGCGGCCGTAGCCGCTGGCATCGAGCACGAACTTGGCCTTGAGGTGATACTCGCTGCCATTCTGGCGACGCACGTGCAGGTAGCGGCTTTCACCGGCGAAATCCACACCGACGATGCTTTCGCCATAGCGAATCTCTACGCCTTGCAGCGCCGCTTGATCAGCCAGCAACTTGTCGAACTCGCCGCGCTGCACCTGGAAGGTGGTGGGCTTGCCGTTGCTGAAGGTGTCACCGAAATCAAACGCACTGTAGCGCTCGCCCCAGGCGAACGCCGCGCCGGTTTTTACCTGGAAACCCGCAGCCTGCACGGCGTCGAGCATGCCGGCCTCTTCGATAAAGTCGATGCAGTGCGACAGCAGGCTTTCGCCAATCGAGAAACGCGGGAAATGCTCGCGCTCGATAATCAATACATCATGCCCGTTGCGCTTTAACAGCGCGGCGGCGATGGCGCCGGATGGCCCGGCACCGATCACCACCACCTGGCGACGTTCCATTTCAACTGTGGGCACGAGGGCTCCTTGCCACTTTGGCGATTAACACATTCATAAGGCGTGCTTCTGATGCCCGGCCCAAGGCGCCAGCATAAAGCTGAACGCCAGGCCGAGGCTGACCGACAGGCCGAAATTGCTCACTGCGGGTGTACTCGACACCGCCAGCAGGCCAAACGACAACCAGGTCGTCAGCGCCGCCAGCAGCGTACCTAAAAGACTCACGGCCGCGCCGCCGATCTGCTCGCGCATCAAGATCGCATAGTCGACGCTGATGGCGGTGACCAACAGCAGGCCGAACAGACTGAACAAGGTCAGCGGCTGGCCCAGCCAACCGAGGCTCGCGAGGCTGCACAAGGCCGCGAGCAACGGCAGGGCGACGATGCGCAACGCACCGCCAAAGCCGAACGGCATGATCAATAACAGCACGATCAGCACACACGACATCAACTTCAATTCAGCGGCGCTGATCTGCGTGTCGGCAAACACCCGGTTCAAGTCACCCAGCCGGTCGACCAGCTGCACGCCGGGTAAATCCAGCGCTTGCACGCGCAACAGCGCCGGGTTGTTCAGGCCTTGCAGGCTGACCATCGCCGCCACCCCGCCGTCCACCGGCCCCAGCCACAAGGTGCGCCATGGCTCAGCCAATGGGCCGATCAGTGCGGCATCGATGTCTTCGGTGGGCAGCGCTTGCAGTTGCGTGACTTCGGCTTGCAGCGCGCTGGCCGGCACGCCCAAGTCCAGCAGCGGCTGCCAGTGCTGTGCGAGGTTGTTCAGCGCATCACGCAGTTGTTGCTGCTCAGCCGGCAGGCTCACCAGTTGGTTGAGCGCCAGGTAGCCTTGCAGCTTGCCCATGTTCACCAACTGATCCAGGCGTTCGCCCAGGGCGGCCTGGCGTTCCAGCAACTGCTGCTGGTTGTCGGCGCGCACCAGGAAAAACTGGCTGGTGGGCTGGAACCCGGTGATACGCGCCACGGCCTGCGCCTCTTGCAGCAATTGCGGCGGGGCGCCGATCCACTGGCGGATATCGTTTTTACTGTTCAAGTGCCACAGGCCGCCTGCGCAAAACAACAGCAGCAGCGCCAGCAACACCGGGCTTGGCACGCGCTTGAGCAACGCGGCGCGCAATAGCCACAGGCATTCGGCGATGCGCAGCGGCCATTGCGCCGGGCGCAGTTCCACGCCCTTGAGCAGCGCGGGCAGCAGGCACACGGCCGACAGGTAAGCACCGACCAGGCCGGCGGCGGAGAACACCGCGATTTGCGTCAGCGCCGGGAACGGCGTCCAGGCCAGCGCCAGGTAGCCGATGCAACTGGTCGCCAGGCTCAGGCTCAGCCCCGGCAAGGTCAGGCGCAATGCCGGCCAGCTGCGCCAGGGTTGCAGGCTCCAGCTTTTGGACAGGTAATGCAGCGGGTAATCCACCGCCACGCCGATCAGGCTGGAGCCCAGCACCAGGGTCATCACATGCATATGGCCGAACAGCGCCACACAGGCCACCGCGCCGAACAGCATGCCCACCAGCACCGGCACAAACGCCAGCAGCACGCGCCAGCGCCGAAACGCCAGCAACAGCAACAACAGGATGCCCAGCGTGGCGCCGCCACCCACCCAGGTGATTTCCCGCGTGGCTTGTTGCTGCCCGTTGGCGGCGTAAAGCAGGCCGCTGGCAGCGAGTAATTGCGCGCCTTGCTCGCGGGCCTGTTCGCGACCGGCCTGGAGCAGATCCGCCACTTGCAGCGGCAGTTTCATGTCAAAGGCATTGCCGGTGGTGCGCGCACGCAGCAGCACCCAGCTTTTGCCGTCGGCATCGGCAATCAGGGCGCCGCTGCCGATATCCAGCTGCACCGAACCGTGCTGCGGCTGGCTGTTCTGGATGCGCCCGGTAAGGCCCAGCCAGTCGTCCTGGCTCGGCACCAGGCTGAACCCGGTAAACGGGTCGAACAGCGCTTGCACGCGCTGCTGAATGAACGCGTCTGGGTGCTCGATCAGTTGTTCGCGGTCCTTGGCTGAGAGCATTGCCAGCCGACCGCGCAGCAATTGTTCACGCAGGGCGGGCAAGTCGGCTTGCAGGTTCCACTGCACTTTTTCAAACAGGCCGCTGGCCTGCCAGCGTTCGCCCATTTGCTGCGCCACTGCTACGGCTTTTTGCCGATCGGCATGCCCCACCAACACCAGCATTTCGCGGTTCAGCGGTTCCTGCATACGCTGTTCGGCCTTGAGTTCCAGCGCATCCGGCGTGCTGCCCGGCACCAGTTCCATCAGGTTGGCCGACAATGGCGCGCCATGGCGCCACTGCCAGCCGGCCAGCGCCAACACCGCCACCAGCAGGATCAGGAACAGGCGTGGCAGCCAGCGCTCACTGGGCAAAGTCGTGTTGCTCCGATTCGCTCAACGGTTGGCCGGCAGTGCTGTCCTGCATGCGCAGCACGGTGCTGTCGCCCTGGGTTTCGAGCAGTTCGATTGTTTGCACCAGCTCGCCGCCGTCGATATTGATCTGGGTGAATACCTGCTTGAGCAGCAGCGAACGTGGGACCAGCGTCAGCTTCCACTGTTGGGCTTCGCCTTGCAGCTGCAGCTCGAAATCGCGCTGTAAGCCACTGCTGTCGCCTTGGAGTACGGCAAGGAACAGGCGATTCTGCTCGGCACCGGCGCTCTTGTTCGGCAGCAATTGCCAGCCGTTGGCGTCACGCCGAGCGATGCCTTGGGCGCTGATGCGGTAGTCCTGTTGCAGCGGGGTTTTGAGCAGCCACAGCAGGCCGTGGTCTTTGGCGAGTACGAACGTGCCTTTGCTGACCAAGGGCTGGGGCAGGGCGCGCAGGTGTTTTTCCTGGGTGAAGTTGCCGTGGATGACGGCGGGTTTGGCCAGTTGGTCGCTGAGCTGCTGCAAGTCGAAAGCGTGAGCACTGAAACTCAGTAGCAACCCGATCAATGTGGGAGCGGGCTTGCCCGCGATGAACCTGAGGGCGCCGCGCAGTATCAGGCGAAGCGCGTTATCGTTGACGACCTTCGCGGGCAAGCCCGCTCCCACAGGGGATCTCATTTCAGGGCTCTCTCTACGGCGTTGGTGAAGACTGCTGGGGAGGCCAGTTGCATCTCGCGGCTGGCGATTTCTACCGCCACTTGCACGGTGCTGGCGCGGGTCAGGCGTTCGCCGCTGGCGAGGTCGGTAATCAGGTAATTCACCTTCAAACGGTTCTCCCATTCCACCAAACTGGCGCGCACGTTGAGGGTCTGGCCGAACACCGCGCCGCGCACATAGCGCAGCTGCATGTCGATCACCGGCCAGGCGTAGCCGGATTCGAGCATCGCCGTGTAGTTGTGGCCGAGCTTGTCCAGCAACGCGCAGCGCGCCACTTCCAGGTACTTCACGTAATGCCCGTGCCACACCACGTTCATGGTGTCGACATCAAAAAACGGCACGAGTATTTGCGTGTCGCAATGCAAAACGCCCTGGCTACGCATGCAGCCTCCAGTGTTGCTCGGCGATACGTTTGAGGCACAGGCGCAGTTCGCCTTCCAGGGCGCGGTCTTCGATCACCGGCGGGAAGTCTTTGGCCAGCTCGATATGCATGGCCGCCAAGGCCGGTGGCAGTGGGCGTGCGTCTTCAGCCTGGGCGCGCAGCCACACGCCCTGGTTGGCGGCGAGCAACGTGGCGGCGGCGACTTGTTCGGTCAGCTCCAGCACGCGGATTGCGTCGCGGGCGGCGATGGTGCCCATGCTCACCTTGTCCTGGTTGTGGCACTCGGTGGAGCGCGAGAACACGCTGGCCGGCATGGTGTTTTTCAACGCTTCGGCGGTCCAGGCGCTGGTGCCGATCTGCACGGCCTTGAAGCCGTGGTTGATCATCGCGCGGTCTGCCGGCGCGCCGGACAGGTTGCTCGGCAGGCCATGGTTGTAACGCACGTCTACCAGCAGCGCGAGCTGGCGGTCGAGCAGGTCGGCGACGTTGGCCACCAGGGTCTTGAGGCTGTCCATGGCAAAAGCGATATGCCCGCCGTAGAAGTGCCCGCCGTGCAGCACGCGTTCTGCTTCGGCGTCGATGATCGGGTTGTCGTTGGCGCTGTTCAGTTCGATTTCGATAAATGAGCGCAGCCAGTTCAAGCTGTCGGCCAACACGCCCAGCACATGCGGTGCGCAGCGCAGCGAATAGCGATCCTGCAAGCGGTGCAGCGGCGCGGTCGGCGCATCGATCGCCAGGTCCTTGCGCAGCCACGCAGCCACTTGCATCTGCCCCGGATGCTGCTTGGCGGCGAACAGGCGCTCGTCGAAGTGTTCCGGGTTGCCTTGCAGCGCCACCACGTTCAACGCGGTGATGCGCGTGGCCAGTTGCAGCAGGTAGTCGGCACGGGCGAAGGCCAGGCAGGCAAGGCCGGTCATCACGGCGGTGCCGTTCATCAAGGCCAGGGCTTCCTTGGGGCGCAGCACCAGCGGTTCCCAGCCGAGTTCACGGTGCACATCGGCAGCCTGGCGACGTTCGCCACGGAACAGCACTTCGCGCTCACCGGACAGGGTCGCAGCCACATAGGACAGCGGCGTCAGATCGCCGCTGGCGCCCACCGAACCTTCTTCCGGGATCAGCGGCAGCACGTCGTGTTCGAGGAAGGCATGCAGGCGCTCCAGCAACTCCACACGCACACCGGATACGCCATGGCACAGCGACTGCAAGCGTGCGGCGAGCACAGCGCGGGTGGCTTGGGCGTCGAGCAACTTGCCCAGGCCGCAACCGTGGAAGGTGTAGAGGTGGCGCGGCAACGCTTCGACGTGCTGCAACGGCACCGCCACCACGCAGGAGTCGCCGTAGCCGGTGGTCACGCCGTAGATCACGCCTTCCTTGTCCAGCAGCGAGTCGAGGAACTGCGCGCCCTTGGCGATGCGCTGGCGATAAGCGGCGTCAGCCTGCAGTTGCGTGGGCGCCTGGCGGTTGGCCAGGGCCAGCACGTCTTCGATTGGCAGGTGGCGTTCGCCAAAAATTACCGGTTCAAGATGCGGGGTCATCGGTCTTCCAGAAAGGGTAAAAGTTGAACCATTGTTGGGGCGCCTCCAGGCAAAACTGGCCCAGGCGTGCGGCGTAGCGGGCGGTCCACAGGGCAATGACCTGCTCGCGGGTGCTGCGCTTCCATTCGATCAAGGCGGCGAACGGCTCGATGGTCAGGCGATAGCGGCCATTGTGCTTGAGGCACATCAGCAGGTTGACCGGGCATTTGAGCAGGCCGGCCAGCAGCCACGGGCCTTGAGGGAAGGCGGCGGCATGCCCAAGGAAATCCACGCGCACCTTGCGCCCGCCGTGCAGCGGCACGCGGTCACCGGCAATCGCCAGCCACTCGCCCTCGTCCAGGCGCTGGCTGAGCAGCAGCATGGTCGCCGGGTCCAGCTCGCTGACCTGAATCAGGCGCAAATGCGTGGCCCCGGCCTCGCCCAGCAGGCGGTTGAATTGTTCGGCGTGCTTGGTGTGCACCAGCACGTTCATGGTGACTTGCTCGCCAATCTCTGCGAGTGCGCGGCACACCTCAAGGTTGCCCAAGTGCGCGCCCACCAGCATCTGGCCGCGCTCGCCGCGCAGTTGCCCGCGCAATTGCGCCGGGTCGTTGATTTCGATCTGTTCGATGCGCAGCTTGCCGTTCCACACGTCGAGCTTGTCGAGCAGGGAGTCAGCGAAGGCCATGAACTGCGCGAACACGCTTTTATGGCTGGGCCGCAACGCGTCGCGCCCGCTCCAGTCGGCCAGGCGCTGCTGGTATTCCCAGGCGCTTTGCCGCGCTGTGCGGCCGAACAGGAAAAAGTACAACACAATACCGTACAGCACCGGGCTCAACAGGCGACGGCCCAGCACTTTGGCCGCGAACGCGGTGAGTTTCATCAGCCAGAAGCTGCCGCGTTCTTCACGGTCGGCCCAGTGTTTGGTGCTGTCACTCATGCCTGCCACCGTCGCCACACAATCATCGGCGCGCGCACCAGCATGCCGAAGAACAGCCGGGTGTGCATGGCACTGATGCGCACGTTGTCGCGGAACAGGCGGAAGTGTGACACGCCGTCGGTGGGGTAATGCACCTGGGTCGGCAGCCAGCGCATCGGCTGGTTGCGCCAGGCCAGGCGCACCAGGATGTCTGAGTCGAAATCCATGCGCGTGCCGATGTACGCCGAATTCATCAACGCCAGGGTGGGCGCCAGCGGGTACACGCGAAAACCGCACATCGAGTCGCGAATCTGCAGTGACAGGGTGTTGATCCACACCCACACGTGGGTCAGGTAACGCGCGTAGAGGCGGCCTTTGGGCACGCTGTCGTCGTATTCGGGGTAGCCGCAGATCACCGCGTTTGGGTGCGTGCGCGAGGCGTCGAGGAAACTGTCGACTTCACGCAGGTCGTGCTGGCCGTCGGCGTCTACCTGCAGGGCGTGGGTAAAGCCCAGGCGCGCGGCTTCGCGAAAACCGGCCATGACCGCGCCGCCTTTGCCTTGGTTGTTTGGCAGGGTCAGCAAGATGACGTGATCGAGCGTTGCCAGGTGCGCCAATACCGCCGCGCACGCCGGGCTGCTGCCATCATCGACCAGCAGGCACGGCAGGCCGCTGTTCAACAGGCTGTGCACCACGGCGGGTACGGCGGTTTCGTGGTTGTAGACCGGGATGAGGGCGCAGGGGTTATGCATGGGCGGGGTCTCCTGAGAGACCGAGTTGCCTGCATCGCAGGCAAGCCAGCTCCCACCTTTGAATGTGCTCACATGTCAAAATGTGGGAGCAGGCTTGCCCGCGATTGAGCGCGCAGCGCTCATTGGGACTATGCATGCGCAGCCACCAATTGAATCCGGCCACTGGAGCACGCCGCATCGCCGTTGCGGTACGCGAAGTACAGCTTGCCGCGCTCCGGGTCGAAGCGCAGGTGCAGTTCAACCTGATCACCAGGGCGCACCAGTTGCTGGAACTTGAGTACTTCCATCCCGGCAAAGGTCGTCGGCAAATCCAGCAGTTGCTGGCCCAGGTTGAAGGCCCATTCCACCTGCACCACGCCCGGCAGCACCGGCGTGACCGGGAAATGGCCGCTGAAGTAGGCCAGGTCCGGCGGGATGCTCAGTTGCACAGTCCACTCGCCGTTGGCTTCGACTTGCTCCAGCACTTCCGGCGCCTTTGGCCGTGGTGCCAGCAGCAACGCCTCGACGTCGGCCTGGGGCAGTTTGCCCTGGCTGTTCAGCGGCAGCTGGCGCAGCAAGCGCCAGCGACGGGGCAGGGCCAGGGCTTCGCAATGCTGGCTCAAATGTTCGCGCAGGGTTTGGGTGACGGTGCGGCGGCCCTGGTTGCGCAGCGCATGCAGGCCCTCGGTGCTCAACACCACCAGTGCGCCGAGTGAGGCGCGGTTTTCCTGCACCACGCCCAGACGGGTTTCAGCGACCCAGGCGTGGGTCAGCAATGCCTGTTCGAGCATGGGCAGGGAGATACGTTTTTCTTCCAGCTTGACGATGCGGTCCAGGCGCCCGAGCAGCTCGAAGCGGCCATCGCAATGAATGCGCGCCGCGTCGGCGGTTTGTTCGATATGCCCGGCCGGCAGGTACGGCGAGGCAATGCGCAGGGCGCCGTCGGCATCCTGGCTCAGCACGACATCGGCAAATGGCTGCCATGGCTGTGCGCCCTGGCGCCAGGCGATGCCGCCGGTTTCCGAGCTGCCGAGGATTTCCGTCGGCCATTGCTGCAAGCGGTCGTACAGGCTGCCGGCGGCGTCCACCGGCAGCGCGCCGCCGGAGGAGAACACTCGCGACACTTGGCTCAGTGCGGGCCAGTCGAGGTTGTCGCCCATGCGCTTGAGCAGCGCGGGGCTGGCGACCCAGGCAAATTGTGCATGCTCGCGGCTGGCGCGCTGCATGTCTTCAGGGAAGGCCAGTTGCTTGCGCACAAAGGTGCGACCGGCGCACAGCGGCCACAACACGCGAAACAGCAAACCATAGATATGCTGGGTGGCCACACTGCCGATGATGCAGGCGTCTTTGAGGTCTGCACCCCACAGTGCTTCCAGCGCCGCCACTTCGTTGGCCAGTTGGCGCAGGGCCTTGTCGATGCGCTTGGGTTCGCCGCTGGAGCCGGAGGTGCACAGGCTCAATTGGCAGGCGTCGAGGTCGAGCGCGGCAGGGCTCAACGGCGCTTGATACAACGCGTCCAGATCGGTGGCCTCAACCAGCCAGGCGTCTACGCTGTCGTCCCAGCGTTGACGGGTCTGCGGCTGCAAGTCGGCGGGCAGCAGTACGCTGACCCCGGCCCGCCAGGCGCCCAGCAGGGCAATCGCCAGCACACCGGCGTCTTCCAGGTGCACCGCCAAGCGCCGGATGCCGCGCGCCTGCAGGCCCGCCGCCAGGCTCAGGGCCTGCTCGCAAAGTTGCACGTGATTCATCGCAGGTTCGGTGGTGACCGAACGTTGTTCCAGCGCCTCAAGCAGCACGTGCTCAAGTTTCAACCCATTCATACGCGGCCCCGAACCCTTTGTCGTACCAGCCATTCCACGGCAAACAGCAGCCCCATCAGCCCGTAGGCAATGAGGCCGTTGTACAACGTCCACCAGCTCAGCGGCGCCCACAGCGTGAGGGCGGCGGCGAGCAGGCCATTACACAGAAAAAACACGCTCCACACCACGGTGACCTGGCGCGTGTACACAATTGCGTTGGGCGGCAGCTGCGGGTCGGTCATGCGCGCCAGGCGCTCGACCATCGGCGGCCCGTATTTGAGGCTCAAGCCGAACAGCGCCAACATGAACGCGCTGACCAGGCTCGGGTACCAGCGCAGCAACTGCGGGTTGTCGAACCAGGCCAACAGCAGGCAAAACACGATCACCGCCACCGCCATCCAGCGGCTGCCGGGGCGCCGTGCGCCGGTCAGTGCGCGCAGCAACCACAGGCTGCCCAGCAGCAGGCCAAATTGCCACGGCGCAAAGTGTTCGGTGCCGTAATACACCGCAAAAGGGTACAGCAGCCCCGCCAGCAACAGGCCAAGGCCGATCAGTCGGCTCATGCGGCAGGCTGGACCAGACGGTACACCGCCTCAACCACGTCGTTGACGGTGCGCACCGCCTTGAATTCTTCAGCGGCGATCTTCTTGCCGGTCTGGCGCTTGATATGGTCGATCAGGTCGACGGCATCGATGCTGTCGATTTCCAGGTCCTGGTACAGGTTGGCGTCGAGGGTGACGCGCTCAGGCGGCAGTTCAAACAGTTCCACCAAGGCATCGCGCAGGGTGTTGAAAATATCGTCACGAGTTTGCATGGTCCGGTCTCAAGCTGCCTGTCTGGCCGTGACGAATGCCGCAAGGCTGGCCACGTTGGTGAAATGATTGCGCGTGTCTTTGGCGTCGGCATCGATCTTGATGCCGTATTTTTTCTGGATCGCCAGGCCCAACTCCAGGGCGTCCACCGAATCCAGGCCCAGGCCTTCGCCGAACAGGGTCTGGTCGCTGCCAATGTCGTCGGGGCTGATGTCTTCCAGGCCGAGGGCCTCGATGATCAGCACCTTTATGTCGTGCTCAAGGCGGTGTTGGTCGCTCATCTTCGGCGAGCTCCTTAATGAAATAGTGATGCAGGTAATCGTTGAGCGTGCGTGAAGCCTGGGGCGCGGGCCCCAATGTGGCAAACGTCTGTGGGTCTATATCGGCACCCACGCGCAAACTGAAGTGAAAACGGCGCTTGGGGATGCGATACCAGGGTTCGGCCTTGGTCAGGGTGGTGGGGCTGACCTTGATCACCACCGGGGTGATGATTGTCGCACCACGCAGGGCAATGGCGGCGCCACCGCGATGAAAGGCCGGTGGTGCGCCGGGTGTGGTGCGCGTGCCCTCGGGAAAGATGATCAGCGTCTGGCCTTCGCGCAGCGCATCGGCCGCGGCATCGAGCATATCGGCACTGCCGTCATTGCTGATGTAACCGGCGTCGCGCACCGGCCCACGGGTAAACGGGTTCTGGAACAGGCTCTGCTTGACCACGCAGTTGGTCTGGCGCATCAGGCCGATCAAAAACACCACGTCGATCAGCGACGGGTGGTTGGCGACGATCATTTGGCCTGGGCGCCCGAGTTTTTCTGCGCCTTCAACGCTGTAGGTCAACACTCCAGCGCGTTGCATCAGGCGAATAAACAGCCAGAACAGCTTGCTGATGGTGTGGCGGGCGCGGCGCTGGTGTTTGGCCGCGCTGCCTGGCAGGCAACTGAGCAGCGGGAACACCAGCAAGCGCAGGCACAGCCCGCCGACGCCGAAGCAGAAGAAGCTTGCGGCGGTGGCGAACAGGCGCCAGTAGTAGGCGTCCCGTGGCTTGTCGGTCAGGGCTTGCGTTGCCAGTTCCATACACGGTTCTTCCAGGCATGTTGGCAGGTGGCCTGCTCGGTGAGCAGGGTGCACAGCAGGTTCAGGGCGTGGGGCCACTGAGTTTGACTGAGTTGGACAGCGCCGCTGTTTAGTTCCAGTTGCCACTCGTCGCCCGGGGTCAGCAGCAGGCCGAGGGCGTAGGGGAAGGGCACATCATGGATCCAGTCGGCGTAAGCCGCAGGCGGTTGTTCTTCGGTGATCACCAGCAATACCGCCGGGGCGCCTTCGTTGAGCAGCGCGGCGGCTTCGAGCATGCCGTGTTCCAGGCCGTCGCCGGCGGCGGCGAGGGCGGTCATTTCGCAGGTTTCATTGCGCAGGATCGACCACAGGCCAATCACCGCGTTATGCACCGACAGGCTGAACTGGGTGGGCGACAGCGGCTCGTCGTTGGCCAGGTCGCTGAGGATGTCGAGGGTGCGCGGGGTTTCGCCGTGCCGGGAAATAAACACCAGCGGCAGGTCTTGCCGGCCCTCGGCCAACGGCCAGCCCACGCTGAACGCCATGCGCGCCAGCCGGCTCAGGCGGCGGCGCTGCATGGCGGGCAGGAAGGACACATCGGGCGACGCATCGCTGGGTGGCACTACCACCGGAGCCTGGCACCAGGCACGCCAGTCGTGCGCAGTCTCCAGGCCCGGAGCCCAGGCGCGCCATTGGTCGATATTGAAAGTGATCACTGAGAAGTTATCCCGCCCCTGCGGGCTTCCATGTGCAGCCGTTGGCCCCGAATACCGGGACAGGGAACCATGGCCGAATGGCGCGCATTATCCCGGTGCCGTGGGGTTCTAGCAAACTTTGGTAAAGAATTGTTCGCGGATGAATACAATTTGCCGGAAAAGATTTACAGATTGTCCTTTACCTGTGCCGTGCGTGGATTGTAGGACTCTTCCTTTTGTGCGAAGGGTGATGCGCCAGTGCATGGATGAACGAGGTAGCTAACAGGCGCTTTTGCCCTCTACACTCGGACATTCATTGATACACGGAGGTTTTTTCCATGCGGCGTGTGGTGTTCAATCAAAAAGGCGGCGTTGGCAAGTCCAGCATTGCCTGCAACCTGGCGGCGGTGAGCGCCAGTGAAGGCTATCGAACCCTGTTGGTGGACCTCGATGCACAGGCCAACTCAACCCAGTACCTCACAGGGTTGACCGGCGACGATATCCCGATGGGCATCGCCGACTTCTTCAAGCAAACCCTGTCTTCCGGGCCGTTTTCGAAGAAAAACCAGGTGGATATCTACGAAACGCCGTTTGATAACCTGCACGTGATCACCGCGACCGCCGAGCTTGCGGACCTGCAGCCCAAGCTTGAGGCCAAGCACAAGATCAACAAGCTGCGAAAGCTGCTGGATGAGTTGAGCGAAGATTACGACCGAATTTACCTGGATACACCGCCAGCGCTGAATTTTTATGCGGTTTCGGCGTTGATTGCCGCTGATCGCGTGCTTATCCCGTTTGATTGCGACAGCTTCTCGCGCCAGGCGCTGTATGGGCTGTTGCGTGAAATCGAAGAGTTGAAGGAAGACCACAATGAAGGCCTCGAAGTGGAGGGCATTGTGGTCAACCAGTTCCAGGCCCGTGCGAGCCTGCCGCAGCAGATGCTCGATGAGTTGATTGCCGAAGGTTTGCCGGTACTGCCGGTGTACCTGGCCAGCTCGGTGCGCATGCGCGAGTCGCACCAGGAGAGCAAGCCGCTGATCCACCTGGACCCTCGGCACAAGCTGACGTTGCAGTTTGTGGAGCTGCATAACTTGCTGGAAAATGCCTGATCCCTATAGCAACACAAATCCCCTGTGGGAGCTGGCTTGCCTGCGATGCAGACAACTCGGTCTATCAGTTAGACCGAGGTGATGCCATCGCAGGCAAGCCAGCTCCCACATTTGTTTTTGTGTTTCAGCAGGGGATTTGGATTGTTCCTACGGAGGCTGTAGGAAGGTTCTGGCAAATGGGGGTGTGGGTTGTATCGTTGCCTACAGCTAAGCCAGAATCGCCCGGCTTGTGCGTCTGGATGGGCGTCTCTAAGGTTCTCGGGTCACTGAATGTTCAGTGATCGGGTTTAGTAGCCCGTGGTGAGACGTACAGCAAATCATTGATCAGGACTGTCCTGTATTTGATGGTGGCTGTACGGAGGGCGCTTTCGAGCGCGCCGGTGAGTCTCCCCGGTCTACTAACCTGCGTACAGCTGCCACCCTCCGTTTAGTAGCGGCTGGTTGCGGCTCCTGCTCGGAGACGATCCATGGTTAACCTTTATACCGTTGCACCCAACCTCCCTACCGAAGCCCTCGTACTCAACAGCTACGAAACCTTCTCTTCCGTCCGTACGCTGTTACTCAAACTGTCCAACGACCTCACCGGCGAGCACCGCGACGTGGCCCTGGCCATCCATCAATTAAGCGAACTCGGCGTACAACTCGTAGGCCAGATGATGGACCGCGAAGCCCCCGTAGCCCGAGCTTAAAACACGGTCAAAATGTGGGAGCTGGCTTGCCTGCGATGCAGACAACTCGGTCTATCAGTCAGACCAAGGTGATGCCATCGCAGGCAAGCCAGCTCCCACAGTTGACCCCCGTTGATTGAAGGGCTGGTTTACACCCCTTGGCTACGCAACCAGCTCATCAACTGCGGCAACGGAAACGCGCCACTCTGGCGCGCCACTTCGCGGCCGTTCTTGAACAGAATCAAACTCGGAATCGAGCGAATCCCCAACTGCGCGGACAGCTGCTGATTCGCCTCACTATCAAGCTTGGCCAACCGGCATTTACCCTCCAACTGCCCAGCCGCCTGCTCGAACACCGGCGCAAACGACTTGCACGGCCCGCACCACTCGGCCCACACATCCACCAGCAACGGCAGGTCGCCCTTGATCTGGCTGGCGTAGTCGCCTTGTTTCAATTCAAAAGGTTTGTTCTGCAACACAGGCTGCTTGCAGCGCCCGCATTTAGGCGCATCACCCAGGCGTTCGCCAGGGATGCGGTTGAGGCCGTTGCAGTGCGGGCATGGGATTACAAGAGGTTCGGACATGGTGGGCTCCTTAGGTACGGCCAATAGACTGTATTTGGAGCCAGGTCCGGAGTTTATCAAGATGCACAGGCAATGACGCATCCGCTCACAGTTTGCCCGTGTCGATGCGAGGCCCAGTATCTAGGCTGTTCGAGCGTGTTCTGTTTTGCGCCATCTGTCTGTTTGCGGTTATCGCAAATTGCGATAGTCGGGAATCGGGTTTAACCTTCATAGCAAGATGCGATAAGGATGTTGCATGCGAGTGATCAGTGAAAAAAGGATTTGGGAAGCAAAGGAAAAGTGGCCGCGTTCAGCAAGTGCTTTAGATGAGTGGTATCGCCGGATAAAGCGCAACAGCCCGGCTGACTTCGCTTCTATGAAAGGCATTTTTCCCGCAACGGATAAAGTTGGGCAGCTCCATGTGTTCGACATTGGGGGAAACAAGCTGAGGCTAATCGCTTTCGTGCGGTACCAAAAGCAACGAATTTACATCAAGTATCTGTTAGATCACCGCGACTATGAACGGGACAACTGGAAGGAGAAAATCAGATGAGCGCACTCATTCGGCTCGCTGCTGAACATTGGCAATTTGTTTCACCTTTACTGCGCAAGCCTAAAAACGAGGCGGATTACGACGTGCTGGTGACTGCTCTCGACGAACTGCTGGATCTGATCGGGGAGGACGAGTCAAATCCGCTGATGAGCCTGGTGGATATTCTCAGTGATTGGATTGAAGCCTACGATCATGAGCACCGGCCAATGCCCGTTGCCAGTGGTGCCGACGTGCTGCGCGCAATGATGCGCGAGCACGGTTTGAACCAGAGTGACCTGCCAGGTGTAGGCACACAGTCGGTTGTTTCGGAAATTCTGAGCGGTAAGCGTAAGCTCAACTTGCGGCAAATTCGTTGGTTGGCCGAACGTTTTGGCGTAACGGTCGAAACCTTTATTTAGTGCCGCTCTGATCGTTCCCACGCTCCGCGTGGTAATGCATCCCGTCACCCGTGCGCAGGGCAAAAGGCTGGACGCGGAGCGTCCCAGGCGGCATTCCCACGCAGAGCGTGGGAACGATCATCTTACGACGAGCAACTAATCTCCAAATGCTTGCCCCAGTCCGGTGGCCGCTGGGCGTATTGCTCCATCCCAGGCTGTTCTTCAAAGGGTTTTGAAAGCGCTTCATGCAGCCGGCGCACTTCGCTGTAGTCGCCTGACTCGGCAGCCGCGATGGCGTTCTGCGCCAGATAGTTGCGCAGGATGTACAGCGGGTTTACCGCGTGCATGCGTTCACGGCGCTGTGCCTCGCTGTAATCGCCATCCCGTGCGACGCGAGCCTTGTACTGATCAGCCCAGGCATCGAAGCCGGCCAGGTCGACAAAGTCATCACGCAAGCGCGCCACGGCCAGTGCGGCCGACTCATCACCCAGGCGCCGGAAGAACAGCGTGTAGTCCACGCCACTGTTTTGCATCAGTTTCAGCAAGCGTTCCACCAGTGGCTGGTCATCGTCTTCGGCGGTGGTGAGCCCCAGGCGGCGGCGCATCAGGTCCAGGTAGTGCGCTTGATACAGCGGCAGGTACAGGCCCAGCGCTTCTTTCAACGCATCCACGCTGATAAACGGCGTGAGCGCCTGGGCCAGAGCGCTCAGGTTCCACTGCCCGATCGGCACCTGATTGCTGAAGGAGTAACGCCCTTCATGGTCCGAATGGTTGCAGATGAAATGCGCGTCAAAGTCATCCAGAAACGCAAACGGCCCGAAGTCGAAGGTGATGCCCAGGATCGACATGTTGTCGGTGTTCATCACGCCGTGGCAGAAGCCATAGGCCTGCCATTTGGCGATCATTTCGGCATTGCGCTCGACGATTTCGCGGAACATAGCCAGGTAGGGCTCGGGCTGTTCGCGGCACTCAGGGTAGTGCAGGTTAAGCACGTGTTCGGCCAGTTCAGCTTGCTGTTCGGGTTTTTTGGTGTAGTAGAAATACTCGAAATGCCCAAAGCGGATATGGCTGTGAGCCAGGCGCAATACCATGGCGCCACGCTCCTGTTTCTCACGCCATACCGGCGTGTCGGAGCCGATCACGCACAAGGCGCGGCTGCTGGGAATGCCCAAGGCATGCAGGGCTTCGGAGGCGAGAAACTCACGAATCGAAGAGCGCAACACTGCACGCCCATCGCCCATGCGTGAGTACGGCGTCATCCCGGCGCCCTTGAGGTGCAGGTCCCAATGCTCGCCGGCCTGGTTGTACACCTCGCCCAGCAACAACCCCCGGCCATCGCCGAGTTGCGGGGTATAGCCGCCGAACTGGTGCCCGGAATAGACCATCGCCCGCGGTTCTGCTTCGGCCCACAGTTTGTGCCCGCCAAACAGCTCGGCAAATACCGGCGTTTCGGCCACGGCCGGGTCAAGGTCGAGCAAGGCCATGGCGGCATTGCTCGCCACCACAAGGCGCGGCGCGTCGAGGGGGTCGGGCAGTACGTGGGTTGAGAACGCGTCGCCCAGGCGTGCGAAGCGGTTGTCGAAGGTCAGTTCGTCGAGGGCTTTCACCGGCCATCTCCAGCAGAATGTCCGAGCATTCTGCTGGGGATAGGGCGTTTAGTCGAGTTTGCTCGGCGGTGGCTCTTGCACGCCGCCGTCGTTGGCGGGTTTGGCCGGCGTGTCGACTTCCACCAGTTTGTATTCCTGGCCGTGAAGGTTCTTGAGGTAGACCTCCATCTGGCGGAACGAGATGTTGATGTGGTGGTTCTTGAACTCGCGGTTGATAAAGCGGTTCACCTCGTCGATCACCGGGTTGCGGTCACCCAGGTCGCGCACGTGCATGCGCAGTTCGTGGTCGAGGGTGCTTTCGCCGAAGTTGAGGAAGTACACATGGGGTTCCGGCTCCTTCAGCACACGCGGGTTTTCGCGCGCGGCCTTGAGCAGTAATTCCTTCACCAGATCCAGATCAGAGCCGTAGTCCACGCCCAGCTTCAGCGTCACGCGGGTGATGGTGTCGGTCAGCGACCAGTTGATCAGTTGCCCGGTGATAAACGTCTTGTTCGGGACAATGATGTCCTTGCGGTCAAAGTCGGTGATCGTGGTGGCGCGGATGCGGATCTTGCTCACCGTGCCCGACAGGTTGCCGATGGTGATGGTGTCGCCGATGCGCACCGGGCGTTCGAACAGGATCATGATGCCGGAGATAAAGTTGGCGAAGATCTCCTGCATCCCGAAGCCCAACCCCACCGACAGTGCCGCCACCAGCCATTGCAACTTATCCCAGCTCACGCCGAGGGTGGACAAGGTGGAGACGAAACCGACACCGGCGATCACATAGGACAGCAAGGTGGTGGTGGCATAGGCGCTGCCCTGGGCCAGGTCCAGCTTGGACAGCACCAGTACTTCGAGCAGGCCGGGCAGGTTGCGCGCCAGGGCGAAGGTGATGCCAACAATGATCGAGGCGCCGAGCAAGTCGCCGATGCTGATCGGCACCATGCTGATATTGGCGCCGGTGCCGCTGGTGTATTCGTAGAGGGTCACGTTGTCCAGGTAGGAGAACACGGTAATCAGGTCTTTCCACACCCAGTACAGCGCGGCGATAAAGCCGCCGAGCAAGGCCAGGCGGATCAGGCGCATGGACTGTTCGTTGACCTGTTCGATGTCCAGGGTCGGTTCTTCGATCACCGCTTCGCCATCGCCGGCTTCCTTGGCGGCCTGGCGTTTGGCCAGGGCGCGGGCATAGGCCAGGCGCCGAGCAGCAACGCCGAGGCCGCGTACAAAGGTGGCCTCGATGACCAGCCAGAACATCAGCAGGTACAGGGTGTTGATCAGCCGGTCGCTGAGTTTGAGCGCGGTGTAGTAGTAGCCGAAGCACACGGCGATAAACAGCGCGACGGGTAGGGCGGTAAACACCAGGCCCACGGCCTTGCGGAACAATGAGGCTTTTTCGTGGGTCGGGCTGTGCAGCAGCAGGCGGCTCAGCAGCCAGGCCATCAGCGCGTAGCAGGTCAGCACCACGGCGATGCCCAGCACGTCGTCGGCCAGCGCGGCCGGCTGGTGTTCGGCAATGGCCACTACGGCGACCAGGGCCAGCACCACCAGCCCGAGCTTGCGGATCCAGCCCTGGAGGAATTCGACCTGGGGCCTTTCCCAGCGGAAATGCAGTTCGGCCACGCCACCCGGCGCGAGAATCCGGTAGGCGGTGTAGAACACCAGCCACGCCTGGGCGATCAGTAGCAAGGCCGCGCCCAAGTTGGCGTTTTGCCCACGGGCGTCGATTTGCAGCGCGTAGCCGCACAATGCCAGCGCCAGGGCCACCGGCAGCGCCAGCAGGATATTCACCAGGATGGCCACCGGCGTGTGCCATTGGCTGTCGCGCTTGAAGTGGCCAATATCGAGGTGGATCCTTTTCAGGCGCGCGTACAAGGCTTTACGCCGCCACAGCAGTGCGCCAATCAACAGCAGCAACGGCAGGAACAGCAGCGGGCGCTGGGTCAGGCCGTCATACAGTTCGCTGACGCTCGAAGCCCACGGCAGGGTGGTGACTTGCTTGGTCAGGTGATCCGGCACGGTTTCCAGCCACTCGGTGTCCAGCGGCTTGTTGCTGGGGATCCAGAACATTTGCTCGTCGAGGGTGGCGCGCAGGTTGGTGGCGGTGCTGAGCAGTTGTTTCTGGTTCAGTTGCAGGGTGATGGATTCGTTCAGCAGCGCGCTCAGCTCACGGCTCAGGCGTTCGAGCAGGTCGCTGCGAGTGATCGCCAGTTCCAACAGGGTGCGGCGCAATTGTGGCGTCACGTCATCCGGCGACTGGTTGGCCAGCAGGTTATCCACGTAGGTGCTGGGCGTGCTGATCAGTTCGCGTTGCTGGTTGACCTCGAACTGGTACAGGCGAATGTTGGCGATGTCGTCCGCCAGGTTGCGGTCGACGGTCAGACGCGGCAGCGCCTGTTTTTGTTTGTAGAGGATCTTGGAGAGCAGCAGGCTGCCCTTGAGCACGTTGATCTGTTCGTCCAGGGCCGAGTCGCTTTGGGTGACGGTGTCCAGTTGCTGCTTGGTCTGCAGGTTTTTCTGGGTCAGGTCATTGAGGCGGTCAGTGCTTTTGAGCAGGTAGTCGGAAAGCTTGAGGTTGGCCGCGCTTTCGGTCGCGAGCAGGCTGCTGCCGCCGGCCTTTTGCGCTTCGATGGACTGCTGGGTCACGGTCTGTTGGGACTGGGCCAGGCGTTTCTGGTTGATCAGGGTTTGCAGGTCCTGAATCTCTTGCTCCAGGCGCGCGGTCTTTTCCACCACCAAGTCATGCTGGCTGTTGCCCAGGTCTTGCAGTTGGCTGTTGCCGGCCAGTTCCTGGCGGCGCAGCGGGATCAGGGCATTAAGGGCCGCAAGTTCGGCATTCAGTTGGTTGCGCTGGTCGCCGCTGAGGGTTTTGCCGTTGTCTTTACCGGCCTTGAGGATCGAATTGATCTGCTGGATGCGCGTCTGGCTGCTGCTGATTTCGGTCTGGGCGCGCTCGGGACGGGTTTGGGCGGCGATGGTCAAGCTGTTGGCTTCGGCCAACTCTTTTTGCAGGTCGCCTTGCTGGGTGCTGCGCTGCACCAGCAATTGCTCAAGTTGCGGCACGGGCAGCGTGGCATAGCGTTGGGCCACGGGGACGATTTTAGTCGCCTTGAGCCGCACCAATTCACGCTGGTTGTCGGTGGTCTGGCGTGGGGCCTCTGCCAGTTGACGCTTGAGGTCGACCAGGCGCTGCTCGTAATCCTGCTTGTTGCCCAGGTACGTCAACGTCTGTTGCAGGATGCTCTGCAACGCCTTCATGTCGGCGTCGGGCAGCTTGCGGTCGGGCAGCTTGTCCAGGCTTTGCTGGATGGCATCGGCGCTGGGCGGGTCGGCGGCGTAAACGTTGCCTACACAGAGGGTCAGGCCCAGCAGGGCAGTGGCTAAAAAGGTGCGCAGTAGGGTCATGGATACCGGTCGAGCAAGCTAAAGAGGCTGGTGGCGTGGCGCCGTAGCCTCGCAGTTTAGAGGAAGAGTCCAGGGCCTGGACGACTTCCTTCGGGGAATTTGACGCCGACTTTTCCGATCTTGTTCCCGTCCATGACCGCGACGGTCCAGATTGTGTTGTTCCACTCCACCTGGTCGCCGACGATGGGCGCGCCACCGACCTTCTGGGTGATGAAGCTGCTGAGCGGCATGTCCGGGTCGATGCCGTCGAGCTTGAGCCCGTACAAGGCCGAGACCGCGCCCAGTTGGGCGTCGCCTTCGAGCACGAAATCGCCGAAGAAGCGCAGGTCGAGGCCGCGCTGCGGCGCCTGGCTGAACAGTTTGCCGAGGGCCGGCAGGTTGTGTTCGTGGCCGATCACGCAGAGTAAATCGTCGACTTCCAGCACCGTACTACCCGACGGATGGAGCAGTTGCTGGCCACGGAACAGCGCCGCGATGCGCGTGCCTTCGGGCATTTTCAGCTCGCGCAGGGCGGCGCCGATGCACCATTTCTCCGCGCCCAGGCGGTAGACGAACAGCTCCCACTCGCTGGTGACGTGCACTTCCAGGGCGGCGCGGGAGATGGGCGCCGGTTCCGGCGGCACGGTGACTTTCAGCAACTTGGCCACCCACGGCAGGCTCGTGCCCTGCACCAGCAGCGACACCAGCACGATGAAGAACGCCAGGTTGAAGTACAGCTGCGCGTGCGGCAGGCCGGCCATCAACGGGAACACTGCCAGAATGATCGGTACCGCGCCGCGCAAACCGACCCAGGCGATAAAGGCTTTTTCGCGTCCGTGGAAGGCCTTGAACGGCAGCAGGCCGACCATCACCGACAGCGGCCGCGCAAACAGGATCATCCACAGCGCCAGGCCCAGCGCCGGCAAGGCGATGGGCAGCAGGTCGTGGGGTGTGACCAGCAGGCCCAGCACCAGGAACATGCCGATCTGTGCCAGCCACGCCATGCCGTCGAGCATATGCAAAATGCCATGACGGCTGCGCACCGGGCGGTTGCCGATCACCAGGCCGCACAGGTACACGGCGAGAAAGCCGCTGCCGTGCAGGGCGTTGGTCAGGGCGAACACTACCAGGCCGCCGGCGATCACCAGGATCGGGTACAGGCCGGTGGCCAGGTTGATGCGATTGACCATTTGCAGCATCAGCCAGCCGCCGCCCAGGCCGACGATGCCGCCGATGCCGAATTCGCGGATCAGGTGAGTCAGCAGGCTCCAGTGCAGGCCGGTCTGGCCACTGGCAAGCATGTCGATCAGGGTGACGGTAAGGAACACCGCCATCGGGTCGTTGCTGCCGGATTCGATTTCCAGGCTGGCGGTCACCCGTTCGTTCAGGCCCTTGCCGCCCAGCAGCGAGAACACGGCTGCGGCGTCTGTGGAGCCGACAATCGCGCCGATCAGCAAGCCTTGGATAATATTGAGGTCGAACAGCCAGGCGGCCGCCATGCCGGTGAGGCCGGTGGTAATCAACACCCCCACCGTGGCCAGCGACAACGCCGGCCAGAGTGCCACGCGAAAACTCGCCACCCGAGTGCGCAAACCGCCGTCGAGCAGGATAACGGCCAATGCGAGGTTGCCCACCAGGTACGCGGTTGGGTAGTTATCGAAGATGATGCCGCCGCCATCGACGCCGGCGACCATGCCCACGGCCAGGATGATCACCAGAATCGGGATCCCCAGGCGCGAGGAAAGAGAACTCACCAGAATGCTCGCACCCACCAGCAACGCGCCGATCAAGAACAGGCTGTTGATGGTCGTCGCATTCAAAGGCAGTACTCCAGAACAGGGAAGACAGGGCGCAAACTGACCATGCAGTCTGCGTGCCAGCGATTCTAACCTGTTGAATTGCTGTGCTGTCAAAAGATCGTTCCCACGCTCTGCGTGGGAATGCCTCGTTGGACGCTCTGCGTCCGCTGTCAATGTGGGAGCTGGCTTGCCTGCGATAGCGGTGTATCAGTCACCAGGGATATTGACTGTTAGATGGCTATCGCAGGCAAGCCAGCTCCCACAAGGGATCGCCGGTGTCTGTTAAAGCCTGAAGCGCCCCACCATCCCGTTCAGGTCCACCGCCAGGCGCGACAACTCACTGCTCGCCGCGCTGGTCTGGCTTGCGCCCGTGGCCGACTGCACCGACAAATCACGAATGTTCACCAGGTTGCGGTCCACTTCCCGCGCCACTTGCGCCTGCTCTTCGGCCGCGCTGGCGATCACCAGGTTGCGTTCGTTGATCTCCACAATCGCCGTGTTGATGGTGTCCAGCGACATCCCTGCGCCCTTGGCAATGTTCAGCGTCGATTCCGCACGTTCGGTGCTGTTGCGCATCGAATCCACCGCATGCTCGGTGCCGGCCTGAATGCTGCCGATCATCCGTTCGATCTCGCTGGTCGACTGCTGGGTGCGATGGGCCAGCGCGCGCACTTCATCGGCCACCACGGCAAACCCACGACCGGCTTCACCGGCGCGCGCCGCTTCAATTGCGGCGTTCAGGGCCAGCAGGTTGGTCTGGTCGGCCAGGCCGCGAATCACGTCGAGCACTTTGCCGATATCGCGGGACTCATTGGCCAGGTCGCCAATCAAGGTGGCGGTGGCTTGCACGTCGCCGCTCATGCGCTCGATGGCGCTGACGGTTTCCTGCACCAGGTCACGGCCGTCACCGGCAGAGGTGGTGGCGTTGCGCGAGGCTTCGGAGGTGCTCACCGCGTTGCGTGCGACTTCTTCGACGGCGCTGGTCATCTCGTTGACGGCGGTGGCGGCTTGCTCGATTTCGTTGTTCTGCTGGGTCAGGCCGCGGGCACTTTCGTCGGTGACGGCATTCAGTTCTTCTGCCGCAGACGCCAGCTGGGTCGCGGAGCCGGCAATGCGTTGCAGGGTGTCGCGCAGCTTGTCCTGCATCTTGGCCATGGCGGCCAGCAGGCGGCCGGCTTCGTCGTTGCCGTCAACCTTGATCGGGCGCGTGAGGTTGCCTTCGGCGACTTCTTCGGCGGCTTCCAGGGCCTGAGCGATGGGCAGCGTGATGCTGCGGGTCAGCAACCAGGCGAACAGCAGGGTCAGCGCCGTGGCAATGATCAGCAGGCCCACTACCAGGTCAAAGGCCATGTCGTATTGGTCTTTGGCTTCTTGGTTGGTGGTGTTGGCCATCTGGTTGTTGAGGTCCAGCAGGCGCGTAAGCACCGCATTGACTTGCTCGGAATTGCTCAGCAATTCGGTGTTGAGCAAGGTGCGCAGCTCATCGATCTGGTTGGCGCGCGACAGGCTCTTCATGCGCTCCTCGATCTGATGGTACTGGCCGAGCAAACGCACGTATTCATCGTAGGCGCTGCGCTCTTCGCGGCTGTCGATGAGTTTTTCGTAAACGCCTTGGGCAGCACGAATCTGCTGGTTACGCAGTTCGAAGGCTTCCAGGGTCTTTTGCTGCACGTCCGGCTCGCGGTTGGTCAGCAAGCGGTACGACAGCACCCGCAGGCGCAGGGTCAGTTGGGTGAATTCGTCGAGGGCGCGGATGCTCGGCACGCTGGCTTGGGTGATGTCTTCGGTGGCTGCGCGAATTTTGCTCATCTGGTTCAAGGCGAACACACCGAGAAACAACATCAGCGCGCCAATAAACGCAAAGCCAAGGAAGGCCCTCGGAGCGATATTCATATTACGAAGAGACATGCGGGAATCCTGGGGAGAAGCGCGATCCGTGCGGCCATGAGACGAGGTGTGCATTACGTATCGGCCATGCGACTAAAGTCTTAAGGAGGCGCGCGCTTTTGTCGCATCTGACCAGGGGTTGCACGGATTCAGGAACCAGATCGGGTAAATGCAGTCACTAAGGCTCGAAAGTGCGGCCCGGCCCTTAAAAATCGGGCTGCGCGCCGGGGATAACCCTGGCATCCGAGGTGAATTTTCTTTATCGTCACCGCCCTTTGAAAAAGCCCGAGAAATCAAAATGTTAGAAGCATCCCTCAGCCAGCTTGAACAGCTGGTTACTGACCTCGTACAACAGAACCAAGACCTGCTCGGCAGCAATGAAGCGCTGAAAGCGGAACTGGCCCGCGCCAAGGACGAAAACGACAGCCTGCAACTGAACCTGATGGAACAGGAAGAAAAGCACGGCGCCACCGCCGCGCGTATCCAGGCGCTGGTTGAGCGTGTGAGCGCAGGGCCTGTCGGCGCATGAATGAAGGGATAAAGGTCGTTTCGATTCTCGGAGAGGATTACTCGATCAAGGCGCCGCAAGGGGAGGATCAAACCCTGATGCACGCCGTGACCATGCTCAAGGCCTCCCTGGCCACCACCAAGAAAAAGTACCCGACCCTGATCGGTGACAAATTATTGGTACTGGCCGCGCTGAACCTGTGCGCCGAGCAGATCGACATGCAAAAGCATCACCAGCAGGAACTCGACCGTTACCAAGAGCAAGTCAGCGCCACGGTCGAAGTGATTTCCAAGGCGATCGGAACGCCTTAGAACCACGCGTCCTGCATGCCCAGGCACGTGTCATCGCGTGCCTCCAGAATTGCCAGTTCATGATGGCAGCTCGGTACTTCCCAGGTCAGGAAGTACCGGGCGGCCTGGAGCTTGCCTTTGTAAAAGGCCACATCGGCCGCACGACCCTTGGCCAAACCTTCCTCGGCGCGAATCGCCTGCTCCAGCCAGCGCCAGCCAATCACCGTGTGCCCGAACACCTTCAAGTACAGCGCCGAGTTCGCCAGGCTGCTGTTGACCTTGCCGTGGGCGAGATCCGTCAGCAGGCCAATCGTCACGCTTTGCAGGCGGTTGACCAGTTGCTCCAGCGGTTCGCGCAGCGCCGTCAGTGACGGATATTCCTGAGCCCGAGCGCCGGTTTCGGCGATCAGGCGGATCAGTTGCTTCAAGCCCGCGCCGCCGTTTTGCGCGAGCTTGCGCCCGAGCAAATCCAGGGACTGAATGCCATGGGTGCCTTCGTGGATCGGGTTCAGGCGGTTGTCGCGGTAGTACTGCTCCACCGGGTATTCGCGGGTGTAGCCGTGGCCGCCGAGGATCTGGATCGCCAGTTCGTTGGCCTTGAGGCAGAACTCCGATGGCCAGGATTTGACGATGGGCGTGAGCAGGTCGAGCAGTTCGTGGGCGTGCTTGCGCTCGGCGTCGGTTGCCAGCGTGGTGGTGTCGTCAAACAGGCGTGCGGCGTACAGGCCCAGGTCGAAGGCGCCTTCCACATAGGCTTTTTGAGTCAGCAGCATGCGCTTGATATCGGCGTGCTGGATGATCGAAACCGGCGCGGTGCTCGGGTCTTTGCTGTCGGGCAGGCGACCTTGCGGGCGTTCGCGGGCGTATTCCAGGGAATAGAGGTAGCCGGCGTAACCCAGCATCACCGCACCCATGCCCACGCCGATGCGCGCCTCGTTCATCATCTGGAACATGCAGCTCAAGCCCTGATGGGGTTTACCCACCAGGTAGCCGACACAGCTGCCGTTATCGCCGAAGTTCAGCGCCGTGGACGTGGTGCCGCGCCAGCCCATCTTGTGGAACAGCCCGGCCAACAGCACGTCATTGCGTGCGCCGAGGCTGCCGTCTTCGTTGACCAGGAATTTGGGCACGATAAACAGCGAAATGCCCTTCACCCCAGGCGGCGCGTCCGGCAGCTTGGCCAGCACCATGTGCACGATGTTTTCCGACAGCGGATGGTCGCCGCCGGAGATGAAGATCTTGTTGCCCTTGAGCCGATACGTGCCGTCGGCCGCAGGCTCGGCCCGGGTGCGAATATCCGACAGCGATGAACCGGCATGCGGCTCGGTGAGGGCCATGGTGCCGAAGAAGCGGCCCTCGATCATCGGCTGCAAAAAGCGCTGTTTTTGCGCCTCGGTGCCGAAGCTTTCGATCAGGTTGGCGGCGCCCATGGTCAGGAACGGGTAGGACGTTGAAGCGGCGTTGGCCGACTGAAAATGCGCAAAACAGGCTTGGGAGAGCAGGGTCGGCAACTGCATGCCACCGGCTTCGAAACTGCGGGCAGCGTTCAGAAAACCCGCTTCCAGAAAAGCGTCCACGGCGGGTTTGACTTCCGGGATCAGGATCGCCTGGCCGTCTTCGTAGCGCGGTTCGTTTTCGTCGTTTTTACGGTTGTGCGGCGCGAAGTACTTCTCGGCAATGCTGCGCGCCGTGCTGATGGCGGCATCGAAGGTTTCGCGGTTGTGTTCGGCAAACCGCTCGCGCTGGGTCAGGCCCTCGGCATCGAGGACTTCATACAGCTCGAAAGACAGATTGCGGGAACTGAGCAGCATCTCGGACATGGCGGCTTACCTTTGAAGGGAATCGCCTGAGTCTAAGTGCGCGAATAGAGGCTGGATAGCAAGATTGATTTGCGTGATGGAGGGGCAGAACGTGGGCGGAAGGTGGAGCGCGTGAGATCGTTCCCACGCTCCGCGTGGGAATGCCTCTTGTGACGCTCCGCGTCACGCTTTGGGATGCAGAGCGTCCCTGGCTGCATCCCCACGCAGAGCGTGGGAACGATCAGTGGTGGTTAACCGATAGTCATCAGGCTCGCATTACCACCGGCCGCAGCGGTGTTAACGCTCAACGCCCGCTCGATCACCAGGCGTTCCAGCGCAATCGCCGTCTCACCTTGCGACAAACCATGCACCCCAACAATCGCGCCACCGCGCTGCGCCACTTGCTGGCAGACCGCACGCAGTTGGTCGGAATCGCCGTGGTGCACGACCGCGTCGAACACCACCTCATCCTTGGTCCAGTCAGCCACACGCTTGATCTTCGCCTGAACTTCCCGCGGCAAGCGTGGGAACAAGGCCTTGGTCAGGTCAGTTTCCGGCCATACCGCCGAACCGCCTACCGCCAGCACTGCCGCCAGTTGTGTCAGCAGGTCGCCTTCCACTTCCGCCAGGCACAACACGTGCTCGCGGGGCAGGATGGCGTAGCTGTTGCGCTCGCCGGTCGGGCCGGCCAGTTGGCGGGTGATACCACTTTGCGATTGCGCGGCGAACTGGCTGCACAGGGCGCTCAGGTCGCTGAACTTATTGCTGTCGGCCCAGGTTTTCAGGGCGGTCAGCGGTTGGCTCATGGCATCACGCAGACGCACGTCCGGTGCAGCGAGCTTGTCGCCGCGCACGAAGGATTGCTCGATGGCATCCGTAGGGCGCGTCGACAGCAGGCGGTACAGGTACAGCGGGCCGCCTGCTTTCGGGCCAGTACCCGACAGGCCTTCGCCGCCGAACGGTTGCACACCGACCACGGCACCGACGATGTTGCGGTTCACATAGACGTTACCGGCATGCACGTTGTCGATCACCTTGGCGATGGTCTCGTCGATGCGCGTGTGCACGCCCAGGGTCAGGCCGTAGCCGGAGGCATTGATCTGGCCGATAAGCTGGTCGATCTCTTTGCGCTTGTAGCGCACCACGTGCAGTACCGGGCCGAAGATTTCGCGTTGCAGCTCGTCGAAACTTTCCAGTTCGATCAGGGTTGGCATCACGAAGGTGCCGCGCTTGATCTCTTCGCCGTCGGCGATCGCCACCTGGTACACGTTGCGGCCTTTGTCGCGCATGGCCTGGATGTGTTTCTCGATGCCGGCCTTGGCTTCGGCGTCGATCACCGGGCCGATATCCACCGACAAGCGCTCCGGATTGCCCAGGCGGCATTCAGCCATGGCACCCTTGAGCATTTCGATCACGCGGTCTGCCGAATCTTCCTGCAGGCACAGTACACGCAGGGCCGAGCAACGCTGGCCGGCGCTGTCGAAGGCCGAGGAAACGACGTCGATCACCACTTGTTCGGTGAGTGCCGAAGAGTCGACGATCATCGCGTTTTGGCCACCGGTTTCGGCGATCAACGGGATCGGGCGGCCCTGGGCATCCAGGCGACCGGCGACATTGCGTTGCAGCAGGCGCGCCACCTCGGTGGAACCGGTGAACATCACGCCTTTGACGCGATCATCACCGACCAGACGGGCACCGACGGTTTCACCCTGGCCCGGCAGCAGCTGCAGCACGCCTTCCGGGATACCGGCTTCGAGCAGGATGCGCACGGCTTGTGCCGCCACCAGTGGGGTTTGTTCGGCAGGCTTGGCCAGTACCGGGTTACCGGCGGCCAGTGCGGCGGCCACTTGGCCGCTGAAGATTGCCAGCGGGAAGTTCCACGGGCTGATGCAGACCACCGGGCCGAGTGGGCGGTGGGCATCGTTGGTGAAATCGTTGCGCGCCTGCACCGCGTAGTAACGCAGGAAGTCCACGGCTTCGCGCACTTCGGCGATGGCGTTGGCGAAGGTTTTGCCGGCTTCACGGGCCAGCAGGCCCATCAGCGGCTGGATCTCGCCTTCCATCAAGTCGGCGGCGCGCTCCAGGATCGCGGCACGTTCGGCAGGCGGGGTGGCCTGCCAGATCGGGCCGGCGTTGATGGCGCACTGGATCGCATTGTCGACGTCTTCGACGGTGGCTTCCTGTACATGGCCCACCACGTCACGCAGATCGGACGGGTTCAGCACCGGTGCAGCAGCTTCAGTGCTGGAAGCGCAGCCCAGCATCGGCGCGGCTTTCCAATCGTTATGCGCGGTGGCCAGCAGTGCGCAAGACAGCGACGCCAAGCGATGTTCGTTGGCCAGGTCGATACCGGCCGAGTTGGCGCGGTCGCTGCCATACAGGTCACGCGGCAGTGGGATACGCGGGTGCGGCAGGCCGAAGCCGCCTTCCTGCGTGGCCATCTGCTCGATGTTGGCCACTGGGTCGGCCACCAGCTCCTGAATCGAGATGGTGTGGTCGGCAATGCGGTTGACGAATGAAGTGTTGGCGCCGTTTTCCAGCAGGCGACGTACCAGGTACGCCAGCAGTGTTTCGTGGGTGCCGACCGGTGCGTACACGCGGCACGGACGGTTCAGTTTGCCATCGGAAACCTTGCCTACAACCTGCTCGTACAGCGGTTCGCCCATGCCGTGCAGGCACTGGAACTCGTACTGGCCAGGGTAATAGTTCTGACCGGCGATATGGTAGATGGCCGACAGCGTGTGGGCGTTGTGCGTGGCGAACTGCGGGTAGATGACTTCCGGTACCGACAGCAGTTTGCGTGCGCAGGCAATGTAGGAAACGTCGGTGTACACCTTGCGGGTGTACACCGGGTAGCCTTCCAGGCCTTCAACCTGGGCGCGCTTGATTTCGCTGTCCCAGTACGCGCCTTTTACCAGGCGGATCATCAGGCGATGGCGGCTGCGGCGTGCCAGGTCGATGATATAGTCGATCACATACGGGCAACGCTTCTGGTACGCCTGGATCACGAAGCCGATGCCGTTCCAGCCGGTCAGTTGCGGCTCGAAGCACAGGCGCTCGAGCAGATCCAGCGACAGCTCGAGGCGGTCGGCTTCTTCGGCGTCGATGTTCAGGCCGATGTCGTATTGCTTGGCCAGCAAGGTCAGCGACAGCAGGCGCGGGTACAACTCGTCCATCACGCGCTCGTACTGCGCACGGCTGTAACGCGGGTGCAGTGCCGAGAGTTTGATGGAGATGCCCGGGCCTTCATAAATCCCACGGCCGTGGGAGGCTTTGCCGATGGAATGAATGGCTTGTTCGTACGAGGCCAGGTACTTCTGGGCGTCGTGTTCGGTCAGCGCGGCTTCACCGAGCATGTCGTAGGAATAGCGGAAACCCTTGGCTTCGAACTTGCTCGCGTTGGCCAGGGCTTCGGCGATGGTTTCGCCGGTGACGAACTGCTCGCCCATCAGGCGCATGGCCATATCGACGCCCTTGCGGATCATCGGCTCGCCGCTCTTGCCGATAATGCGGCTCAGGGACGAGGTCAGGCCCGCTTCGTTATGGGTGGCGACCAGCTTGCCGGTCAGCAGCAAGCCCCAGGTGGCCGCGTTTACGAACAGCGACGGGCTGTTGCCCAAGTGCGGCTGCCAGTTGCCGGTGCTGATCTTGTCGCGGATCAGCGCGTCGCGGGTGCCTTTGTCCGGGATGCGCAGCAGCGCTTCGGCCAGGCACATCAGTGCTACGCCTTCCTGGGACGACAGGGAGAACTCTTGCAGCAGGCCTTGAACGATACCGGCACGGCCGCCGGCGCTCTTCTGGTTGCGCAGTTTTTCGGCAATCGAGGCGGCCAGCTTGTTGGTGGCGTCGCACATCGGCTGCGGCAGGCGCGCCTGCTCGATCAGCATCGGCACCACTTCCGGCTCCGGGCGGCGGTAAGCGGCGGTGATCGAGGCGCGCAGTACCGATTGCGGCAGGATGCTTTCGGCAAACTCCAGGAAGCACTGGTGGGCGTGGTCCGGTTGCACTTCGCCGGCGTCTTCAGCGTCCTTGCTGCCCGAGCCATTGAGCTCGGTCAGGGTTGCACCACCCTCGAGTTTCTCCAGGTAATTGAAAATCGCCTGCTTGATCAGCCAGTGCGGCGTGCGATCAATGGAGGTCGCGGCCGCCTTCAGGCGTTCGCGGGTCGGGTCGTCGAGTTTGACCCCAAGGGTGGTCGTTGCCATCTTTTTATCCTCATGGGTGCCACTACCGAGTGGCATCTGCTGGCGGCAAGATTAGCTTTGCGCATGAAGAGGTGCAACCGGGTGCAACCCAAATTGTTCAGGAATTTTTCGATCGTGATCGGGAAAAATTCCGGCCCTCGACTGAATCGGCTGCGTCTTGGTGCATTTGCTTCTGAGATCGGCTGTTCTTGCTCCGAAAAGGAGCAAAAAACCGGTATTTCCGCGAAAACACATCAAGGTGCAACTTATTCTCAAGAAACTGGTTGCACCTTATTTACTTTGTTGAATAGCATTCGCGACCAAGGTGCAACCACCCGCAAGGGTCGGTTCATCGGCTGGCGGCTTTCCTGGGGAAACGCCAGTCATAAATGCGCGGCTCGCCGTTTCGTCTACCCGTAACCAATGGGTGGCCGTCTGCCAGACCGCTGCTACATAAAAACAAAGCCAGGGCGTCACTCCTATGAGCGTTAGCAATCCAACCCTGATCACCTTCGTGATCTACATCGCAGCAATGGTGCTGATCGGCTTCATGGCCTATCGCTCCACCAATAACCTTTCTGATTACATCCTCGGCGGTCGCAGCCTCGGTAGCGTGGTCACGGCCTTGTCGGCCGGTGCCTCGGACATGAGCGGCTGGTTGCTGATGGGCTTGCCGGGCGCGATCTACATGTCCGGCCTGTCGGAAAGCTGGATTGCCATCGGCCTGATCGTCGGTGCCTACCTCAACTGGCTGTTCGTGGCCGGTCGCCTGCGGGTACAGACCGAGCACAACGGTGACGCCCTGACGCTGCCGGATTACTTCTCCAGCCGTTTCGAAGATAAAAGCGGCCTGCTGCGGATTATCTCGGCGGTGGTGATCCTGGTGTTCTTCACCATCTACTGCGCTTCCGGCATCGTGGCCGGCGCCCGTCTGTTTGAAAGCACCTTCGGCATGTCCTACGAGACAGCGCTGTGGGCCGGTGCTGCGGCGACCATTGCCTACACCTTTGTTGGCGGTTTCCTGGCGGTCAGCTGGACCGACACCGTACAAGCCACGCTGATGATCTTTGCGCTGATCCTCACGCCAATCATCGTGCTGCTGGCCACCGGTGGCGTCGACACCACGTTCCTGGCGATCGAAGCCAAGAACCCCGACAACTTCAACATGCTCAAAAACACCAGTTTCATCGGCATCATCTCGCTGATGGGCTGGGGCCTGGGTTACTTCGGCCAGCCGCACATCCTCGCGCGTTTCATGGCGGCGGATTCGGTAAAGTCGATCGCCAAGGCGCGTCGCATCTCCATGACCTGGATGATCCTGTGCCTCGCCGGCACCGTGGCGGTGGGCTTCTTCGGTATCGCTTACTTCTCGGCGCACCCGGAAGTGGCCGGCCCGGTTAACGAGAACCACGAGCGTGTGTTCATCGAACTGGCCAAGCTGCTGTTCAACCCGTGGATCGCAGGCGTGCTGCTGTCGGCCATCCTGGCGGCGGTGATGAGCACCCTGAGCTGCCAACTGCTGGTGTGCTCCAGCGCGCTGACCGAAGACTTCTACAAAACCTTCCTGCGCAAAAACGCCTCCCAGGTTGAACTGGTGTGGGTGGGTCGCGCGATGGTGCTGTTGGTGGCCCTGATCGCCATCGCCATGGCCGCCAACCCGGACAACCGCGTACTGGGCCTGGTGAGCTACGCCTGGGCAGGCTTCGGCGCTGCGTTCGGCCCAGTGGTGCTGATCTCGGTGATCTGGAAAAACATGACGCGTAACGGCGCACTGGCCGGTATCCTGGTCGGCGCGATCACCGTGATCGTGTGGAAGCACTTCAATCTGCTGGGCCTGTACGAAATCATCCCGGGCTTTATCTTCGCCAGCCTGGCGATCTATTTCGTGAGCAAGATGGGCGCACCGACTGCCGGTATGGTCGAGCGCTTTTATGCAGCGGAAAAAGACTACAACCTCAACAAGTAACTCGGTGGGCGTTTAGCGCCAATTGAGTTAGAAAGAAGGCCCGCATCCTTTGGATGGCGGGCCTTTTTTTGATCGTTCCCACGCTCCGCGTGGGAATGCCACCCCGGACGCTCCGCGTCCCGCTGTCAGTTCAGCCAGCCTCCGGCTGATTGAGAAAAATCAGCACGCCCAGAATCGCCATGTAGAACTTGAATGCCGCTTCCTGGCCATTGCACTGATGAGATTGCCACATCAGAAACCACTCACCGCCCACCACCATAAAACCAAAGAACCACACCACAAAACCGAGGGTCAGGCCGGCGGTTGCGCCTGCCTTGGCGCGGTTGAAATCGGCGCCGACTGCGTGCCGCGCGCGCCACAGTGACAGCACCACAGCGGTGAGCGCTTCGCCGAAGATGATCAGCACATAGGCCGCGTGCCACATCCACGGCGTCGTGATCAGACTTTTTCCAGTGATCCGGTGAGTAGGCACTTTACGCTAGCACGGCTTTGGCGTGCCTTCTCCGCCAGCTACATGAAGAATCCGGCACCCAGGTTGTAGGAGCTTACTGATTTGCCTGTGGTGCGCTCTGGTGGGTGAAAAGCTGGTGCAGAATCGCTCACCCACTCCTCGCAGAGAAACACCGGATGTTCGCTCCTGCCAACGAAAGCGCGTTTACCCTGGCCCTCGATGGGAAGCCCAGTGACCTAAAAATCTATGGGTTCTCCGGGAGTGAATTTCTTAGCCTGCCCTTTAGCTTTGATCTTGAACTGGTCAGCGAACAAGCCGATCTTGACCTTGAAAGTCTGATGCACCGTCAGGCTTTCCTGGGGTTTGACGCTGATGGCCACGGTATTCACGGCCTGGTGCATAAGGTGGCCCAGGGCGATACGGGCAAGCGCCTTACCCGTTACCAGATCACCTTGGTGCCGCAGTTGGCTTATCTGCATCACAGTACGCACCAGCGGATTTTCCAGAAACAGACTGTGCCCAAGATCATTGCGCAAGTGTTGGAGGCCCAGGCGATCCAGGCTGACACCTTCGCGTTTCAACTGAGCGGCAAGTACCCCGAACGTGAGTACTGTGTTCAGTTCGGTGAAACCGACCTTGAGTTCATTCAACGCTTGTGTGACGAGTCGGGCATTCACTACCACTTCCAGCACAGCCCCGAGCGTCACCTGCTGGTGTTCGGCGACGACCAGAGTGTCTTCATCCAGCAGGATCAAACCACCCCTTACTCGCCCGGTACCGGGATGGTTGCCGATACGCCGGCGATCAAGCGCTTTACCCTGGCATTGGAAACCAGCACGACCGGTGTCGATCTGCGCGACTACGATTTCAAGAAGCCGAGACTTCTATTGGAAAGCGCAGCATCCGGCGAGCAAGGCCCCGCCCTGTGTGAGCAGCTCTACCCCGGTTACTTCACGGATCGCGAGCATGGCAAGTACCAGGCGCAGCGACGGTTGGAACGTCATCGCAGCGATTATCGAAAAGCCAGCGGTTTCAGCGACCAACCGGCGTTGGTCAGCGGGCAGTTCCTGAAGATGACCGGTCACCCTCGTCAGGAATGGAATGATTTGTGGCTGGTCACCCATGTGCACCATGTGGGGCATCAGCCTCAAGTATTGGAGGAGTCAGCCCCTGGCGATGAATCGCATCAGGGCTACAACAACGATTTTCATGCAACACCTTGGGAAGTGCCGTTTCGATCGCCGCTGATCCTGTCCCGCCCGCAAATATCCGGTTACCAGAACGCGGTGGTCACAGGGCCGGCAGACAGTGAGATCCACTGCGACGAATACGGTCGCGTCAAAGTGCAAATGGCCTGGGATCGCGATGGGGAGCATAACGAGCATTCCAGTTGCTGGCTGCGGGTAGCCAGCGGCTGGGCCCACGACCGTTATGGTGCGGTGCTGATCCCCAGGGTCGGCATGGAGGTGTTGGTAGGTTTCGTGAATGGCGACATAGATATGCCGCTGGTGATGGGCTGCTTGCCCAATGCGGCAAATCCTGTGCCGCTGGACCTGCCGGCAGACAAAACCCGCAGCATCTTTCGCAGCCAAAGCAGTCCAGGTGGCGGCGGCTACAACGAGCTACGCATCGAAGACCGCAAGGGCGCCGAGGAAATCTATCTGCGCGCCCAGCGGGACTGGACCGAACATGTGTTGCATGACCAGCAGGTACAGGTCGATAACCAGCGGCAGGTGAAGGTGGGCGGCGAATCCCGCCATGAGCTGCTGGGTGAAGAGCAGCGTATCACCCATGGCAATCGCCTGACTGAACTCAAGCAGGATGATCATCTGGTCGTCGGTGGCTCGCAGCAGGTGCGGGCCGGGCGGACCATCCAGATCGGCGCCGGGCACAGCGTGGTCATCGATGCGGGCGCCAGCGTGACCATCCAGGCCGGAGGGCAATCGATCACACTGTCGGCCGCCGGGATTTTCAGCAGTGTGCCGATTCAGGTTGGCGGGGCGCCCGCTGCCGTGCCGATGCCGTTGATGCCGGGTGTCACCGATAAGTTGTCAGCGGCTGTTGCTGCATCACTCAGTGGCGTACAGGTTGCCAGCCTCAAGCGCAGTGCGCCGTTTTGCGAAGAGTGTGAGCGCTGCAAGAACGGCCAGTGTGATATCCCCGGACACGCTCACCCTTAAATGGAATTTATCCCGATGTCTCAGCCCATGGTTCCCGGCGCCTGGCTTGCACAGTGGCCGCTACAACCCGAAGAGCAGCTCTACGCGGTGTTGGGCAGCGCCAGCGAAGCCAAGCCGCTTAATGCATGGCAAACCCTGGCGCCGGGGAAATTGCCGCATTCGATATGGGCCGGTACGGCTTACGCCGATTGGGTCGAAGTCATGCCTTATGTGGGCATTGTTGAGCCGGACAGTGCCCTCCTTGATTGGGTCGCCAGCACCGAGGCAACGGACTGGGGTTGGCTCGCGGTCTCGTCCAGCCCGCCGGAGACGGTGGCTGCGCACCTGCAAGGGCTGACCAAAGTATTGTTGCCGGATGAGCAGGCGGTGTTTTTGCGTTTTTGGGATGGCGCTCACTGGCTGCCCATTTTGCAGAAGCTGGGCGACGAGGCCGCACGCGTGTTGCCGGTGTTTCAGCGCTACCTGATCAATGGCAAGCCGCTGGCCGTCAGCACCGGCCCGGCCACGGCAGCCAAGGCCAGCCCATGGTGGCAAGTGCCGGCGTCGCTGCTTGAGCACTTGGCCGAGCACTCGCCGCAGGTGCTGATCGGCAACCTGCTGCAATGGATCGAGGAACAACGCCCGGACCTCTGCACCGCGTTTACGCCTGCGACCTTGCAGCACAAGGTCGCCTACTTTTCGCGCAGGCCCGGCGTCAGCCCTCAAGCGCTGGCGGGTTATTTGGCTTCAGAGTTGCGTTGAGGCCAGGGCCTGTTGCAGGTCCTCGATCAGGTCTTCAATCGCCTCAATGCCGACCGACAGGCGAATCATCTCCGGCTTCACGCCGGCCTTGGCCTGTTCCTGCTCGTTCATCTGCCGGTGAGTGGTGGATGCGGGATGGCAGGCCAGGGATTTGGCATCGCCAATATTCACCAACCGCTTGAAGATTTGCAGCGCATCGTAGAAACGCACGCCCGCGTCATAGCCGCCCTTCAAGCCGAATGACAGGATCGCCGAGGGTTTTCCCTGCATGTATTTCTGCGCCAGGGCGTGGTGCGGGTGGTCCGGCAACCCGGCGTAGCTGACCCATTCCACCTCGGCGTGGCCTTGCAGGAATTGCGCAACCTTCAGCGCGTTTTCGGTATGGCGTTCCATGCGCAAGGCCAGGTTTTCCAGGCCTTGCAGCAACAGAAATGCATTCATCGGCGCCAGCGCAGCCCCGGTGTTGCGCAACGGCACGGTGCGGGCGCGGGCAATGAAGGCGGCGGGGCCGAACTTTTCCGTGTAAACCACCCCGTGATAGGCCGGCTCCGGTTGGTTGAGGCCGGGGAATTTTTCCGGGTATCGGGTCCAGGGGAAGGTGCCGCTGTCGACGATTACACCGCCCAGGGAGTTGCCATGGCCGCCCACGTATTTGGTGACCGAGTGCACCACGATGTCGGCGCCGAATTGAATCGGCTTGCACAGGATCGGCGTGGCCACGGTGTTATCCACCATCAGTGGTACGCCGCGCCCATGGGCGACATCAGCCAGGGCTTGAATGTCGATGATATTGCCCGCCGGGTTGCCGATGCTTTCGCAGTAGACCAGCTTGGTGTTGTCGTCGATCAGTTCGGCGATGGCCTGGGCAGAGTCGTCGCGGGCGAAGCGCACGTCGACGCCAAAGCTTGGCAGCAGGTGGGCGAACAAGGTGTAGGTGCCGCCGTAAAGCTGGGGCGTGGTGACGATATTGTCACCGGCACGGGTCAGTGTCTGGATTGCATAGTGGATTGCCGCGCTTCCGGCCGATACGGCCAGGGCGGCGATACCGCCTTCAAGGGCGGCAATGCGCTGCTCCAGCACGTCGTTGGTGGGGTTCATGATGCGTGTGTAGATGTTGCCGGGCACGTCCAGGTTGAAGAGGTCGGCGCCATGCTGGGCATTATCGAACTCGAAGGCGACGTTCTGGTAGATCGGCACGGCGACGGCCTTGGTGGTCGGGTCCGACTTGAAGCCGTGGTGCAATGCAATGGTGGCGTCTTTCATGATGCGGGTTGACCTCCTTGGATTCCAGAGTTGCCCCCAGACAATGTGGGAGCTGGCTTGCCTGCGATGCCAGCACCGCTGGTGTACGGGTAATACCGCGGCAATGCCATCGCAGGCAAGCCAGCTCCCACAGCAGGCATAGATTGTTTTCGGCAGTGCGTCTGCCTTTGCGACATAAGCGCCACCCGACACGCAGCCCTGCACCTTTGCTTGCGTAGAAGGTAAACTTCGCCCCCTGCGCAGGAGCAACCATGAATTATCGTCACGCCTTTCACGCCGGCAACCACGCCGATGTCTTTAAACACCTGACCCTGACCCGCCTCATCGCCCTGATGTCGCGCAAGGAACAGCCGTTCGCCTACCTCGACACCCACGCCGGGATTGGGCTGTACGACTTGCAGGGCGACCAGGCCAACCGCACCGGCGAATACCTGGAAGGCATTGCACGCCTGTGGGGCGAGAGCGACCTGCCGCCACTCACCGCCGACTACATGCGTGTGCTGCACGAGATGAACCCGGACGGCCAGTTGCGCTACTACCCAGGCTCCCCGGAGCTGGCGCGCCGCCTCACGCGGCCCCAGGACCGTGTGTTGCTCAATGAGAAGCACCCGGAAGACGGCGTGCTGCTCAAGGACAACATGAAGGGCGATCGCCGGGTCAAAGTGCACTTGGGCGAAGGCTGGCACGTGCCGCGTGCCTTGCTGCCGGTGCCGGAAAAACGCGCGTTGATGCTGATTGATCCGCCGTTTGAACAGCTCGATGAAATGCAGCGCTGCGCGGCGTCCCTCAAGGAAGCGGTCAGCCGTATGCGCCAGACGGTCGCGGCGATCTGGTACCCGGTGAAAGACCAGCGCATGCTGCGGCGTTTCTACCAGGACCTGGCCGGCACCGGCGCGCCGAAGCTGCTGCGTGTGGAGTTGCTGGTGCATCCGTTGGATACGCCCAACACCCTGACCGGCTCGGGCCTGGCGATTGCCAACCCGCCGTGGGGCCTGGAGGAGGAGTTGCGTGAGCTGCTGCCGTGGCTGTCCAAAAAACTTGGCCAGACCCAAGGTGGGTGGCAAATGGATTGGCTCATCGCTGAGTAATGAGTCGCCTGTCGGAACGCTATCGCGGGCAAGCCCGCTCCCACATTTGGAATGCATTCCAAGGTGGGAGCGGGCTTGCCCGCGATGCTTTTGGCGTCAGATAGGGCAGGTCACGCCGGTACCGCCGATGCCGCAATAGCCTTGCGGATTCTTCGCCAGGTATTGCTGGTGGTACGCCTCGGCGAAATACACCGTCGGGGCTTCTTCGATTTCTGTGGTGATCACACCCAGGCCCGCCTTGGACAATTGAGCCTGATAGGCATCGGCGCTGGCCTTGGCCGCCTCCAGATGCTCAGGTTTCACCGCGTAGATCACCGAGCGGTATTGGGTGCCGATGTCGTTGCCCTGGCGCATGCCCTGGGTGGGGTTGTGCAATTCCCAGAACATTTTCAGCAGTTCTTCATAGCTGATCTTGTCCTGGTCAAACACTACCAATACCACTTCGCTGTGGCCGGTCAGGCCCGAGCAGACTTCTTCGTACGTCGGGTTCGGCGTGTAACCGCCGGCGTAACCGACCACGGTGCTGACCACGCCGTCGCGCTGCCAGAAGCGTCGTTCGGCACCCCAGAAGCACCCGAGGCCGAAGATCGCGAACTCTACGTTGTCGACAAAGGGGCCCAGCAGCGGGTTGCCGTTGACGAAGTGAGTTTCCGGCAGGTTCATCGGCGTTTCACGGCCAGGCAAAGCTTGTTCTTGAGTCGGCAGCACGTTTTTGTTCACCAGAATTTCCGAGCGCAAGACCATGATCAGTCCTCTCAGTCAGATTGAGTTATGTATTAAGACAGACAGCCAGTGTGCCCGAGTGTTACAGCGCTGTCAGGCGATTGGCCCGCGCGGGTAGCGTTTAAGCTTTTCCAACAGCTCTGCGCCGGGGATCGGCCGGTCGAACAGGTAGCCCTGGCCTACATCGCAGCGGTGGCGGCGCAGGAACGCCAGCTGTTCGGCCGTCTCGATGCCCTCGGCCACGACCTTGAGCTTGAGGTTGTGGGCCATGGCGATAACCGCCGAGGTGATTTCCATGTCGTCCTGGTTGTCCGGGATTTCATGGATAAAGCTGCGATCGATCTTGATGATGTCGATGGGGAATTTTTTCAGGTAGCTCAGCGACGAGTAGCCGGTGCCGAAGTCGTCCATGGCCAGGGTCAGGCCGAAGCTCTTGAGCTGGTCCAGTTGCAGGCGCGTGTCTTCGGTGGCTTCCAGCAGCAAACCCTCGGTCAGCTCCAGCTCCAGCAGGTTGGCCGGCAGTTGCTCTTCCTTGAGGATGGTGGCAATCGACGCCACCAGGTCCGGGTCGGAGAACTGCTTGGGCGACAGGTTGATCGCCACCTGCAGATTACCCATGCCGCCTGCGCTCAATTGTTTGCTCATGCGGCAGGCCTGGCGCGCGATCCATTTGCCGATGGGGATGATCAACCCGGTTTCTTCGGCCACGCTGATGAACTGGTCGGGGCGGATCATGCCCTTTTCCGGGTGGTTCCAGCGCAACAGTGCTTCCATGCCCAGCAAGCGGCCGCTGCGCAGGCACAGCTTGGGCTGGTAGAACACGTCCAGCTCGTTTTGGGTCAGGGCGCGGCGCAGGTTGTTTTCCACGAACAGCTTGTAGCTGGCTTCGGCGTTCAACGCCTCGGTGAAGACCTGCACCTGATGCTTGCCGTTGGCCTTGGCCTTGTGCAGCGCCAAGCCTGCGTTACGCATCAGGGTTTGCGGGTCGCGGCCGTGCAGCGGCGCGCAGGCCAGGCCCACGGAGCCGGTGACGCTGATCAGCTGGTTGTCGACAAACATCGGCTTGTCGAGGGTGGTCAGCAATTGGCTGGCCACCTGTTGGCCGGTCTCAAGGTCGGTGTCGTCCAGCAACACCGCAAACTCGTTACTGGCAAAACGCGCCAGGCTGCCGCCGGCACTCAGGCTGTTGCGCAGGCGCCGGGCCAGGCTGATCAGCAGCTTGTCGCCGGTCTGGTGGCCGAGGCTGTCGTTGATCCGCTTGAAGTTGTCGATGTCCACCAGCAGCAGGCTGATCGGGCTGTCGCTGTCGCGGGCGAAGCGCTCATCAAGGTTGCGGATAAACGCCGGGCGGTTGCCCAGGTTGGTCAGGTTGTCGGTGTAGGCCAGGCGCTCGATACGCTGCTGCGCGAGCTTGGTCTGGGTGATGTCTTCGTAGATGCCGATGTAGTGGGTCAACTCACGGTTGTCGCCATACACCTTGGAGATCGACAGCTGGCCCCAATAGGGTTCCAGGTTTTTGCGCCGGCTCTTGAATTCACCTTGCCAGCTGTTGCTCTTGGCCAGGCTCGACGGTGCATCGAACAGCAGTTCGCTGAGGTTTTCCAACGCCGGCAGCTGCGCCAGGCGATGGCCGTGGACTTCTTCGGCGCTGTACTGGGTGATCGCGGTAAAGCTTGGATTGACGTACTCCACCACGCCGTCGCAATTGACCAGCAGAAAGGCGTTGGCGCTTTGCTCAACTGCGCGTTGGAACAGGTGCAAGGCGCTGGTGGCGGTGCGGCGGTTGTGGTTGTTGATCACTTGCGCGAACTGGTCCGCCAACTCGCCGGCAAAGGCGATCTCATCCGACTGCCAGGCACGCGAGCTGCCACTTTGCTCCAGGCACAACACACCAACCACCTGGCCATCCACGCGGATGCTGGCGTCGAGCATGGCGTGGACGTCCTTGGCGCGCAGGCTCTCGGCCATTTCCCGGGTGCGCGGGTCGCGCATCGCATGGGTGGCGTCGATGGCGCGGCTCGAATGCAGGGCTTCCAGGTAGTCCGGGAAGCCGCTGGCGTCGATCGCTTCGGGCAAGTGGTACTGCTGGTCGTCGCGGTGGTAGGCGGAGATCGGCACCAGGCGCTGGCCTTCGAGGTTCCAGATGCTGGCGCAGTCGATCTGGTAGATATCGCAGGCACTGCGGGTAATCAGCTCGGCGGCTTCTTGCAGCGAATTCGGTGTGGTGTAGCGCTGGCGCGCCAGCAGCAGGATCAGCTCCTGTTGGGCGCGTACCCGTTCAAGGTGTTGCAGTTGTTCCTGCTGGGCACGCTGGTTGAGTTCCAGGGCGATCTGCAGGCGGCTGTTCTGGTTTTCCAGGTCGGCGGTCGGGGCTGTCATCGGGATTTCGCTGAACAGGCCGTCGACCACCATCAGGTAGCCGCGCAACAGGTGGCGATTGTGCTGTTTATACGCCTCACCCATCTCCAGCAGGCTCAAGGGCCCATCGTTGGTGTGCAGGGTGTAGCGCACCAGGTAATGCGGGCTATGGGTCAGCTGCTGCTGGATGGTGTCATGCAGTTTATAGCGCGCCTGGGGTTCCATCAGGCTGGCGTAAGGGGTACCGATCAAGGCGCACAGTTCCACCGCCGGCAGGCCGAATTGGCGCTCGCAGTTAGGGTCCAGGTACAGCAGCGCCCAGCTTGCCTCATTAAGCCGCTCGAAACGCAGCATACCGAGGCGCGAAGGCACCGGTAATTGCGTCACTACCTCGGCCGCCATACGGGCGACATCGGGTTGGCTTTTCATGGGGGAAACTCGCTTGGGAAGATGCGCACGGCGCCGGGCTCACGCCCTCTTTACTGTCATTTGCGGCAAGGTTGCATCATGCAGCACGCACTGACAAGAGAGGATGAAGGCTAAGTGCTATAACCCTGTTATCGGCCGCGCAGGGGATTTCTGCAATCGGGGTGATGGAAGGTGTACAAACCTGTTTTGCGTGTTCAACGGGCGCCCAAAAAAAGCCCCGCCAAGTGGCGGGGTTGAGGTACGAGCGTGGCGCTCGGAAATCGGTAGTGCCAGGCCTCCCCGGTGACAGGGAGGCCCGTTGAAGGCTTACAGCAAGATGGTACGGATGTCGTTGAGCAGTTGGCTCAAGCGCTGCGTGAAGCGGGCAGCAGCCGCGCCGTTGATCACACGGTGATCGTAGGACAACGACAGCGGCAGCATCAGCTTGGGCTGGAACGCTTTACCGTCCCACACAGGCTGGATAGTGGCCTTGGACACACCCAGGATCGCCACTTCCGGCGCGTTGACGATTGGCGTGAAGCCAGTGCCGCCAATGTGACCGAGGCTGGAGATGGTAAAGCACGCGCCTTGCATGTCGTCGGCGGTGAGCTTCTTGTCGCGGGCCTTGGCAGCCAGCGCAGCAGCTTCAGCGGCGAGTTGCAGCAAGCTCTTCTGATCAACGTTCTTGATCACAGGAACCAGCAGGCCGTCCGGGGTATCCACCGCGAAACCTACGTTCACGTACTTCTTGCGGATGATCGCCTTGCCGCTTGGTGCCAGCGAACTGTTGAAGTCCGGCAGCTCCTTGAGCAGGTGCGCGCAGGCCTTGAGCAGCAGTGGCAGCACGGTCAGTTTCACGCCGGCTTTTTCGGCCACGGCTTTCTGCGCAACGCGGAAAGCTTCCAGGTCGGTGATATCGGCCTGGTCGAACTGAGTCACGTGCGGGATGTTCAGCCAGCTGCGGTGCAGGCTCGACGCGCCGATTTGCATCAGGCGGGTCATCGGCACTTCTTCGGTTTCGCCGAAGCGGCTGAAGTCCACGACCGGGATCGGTGGAATGCCCGAGCCGCCCGTAGCAGCGCCGGCAGCCGGAGCTTCCTTGGCCTTCTGCATCATGGCTTTGACGTAGACCTGCACGTCTTCTTTGAGCACACGACCGTGCGGGCCGGTGGCCGACACAGCGTTGAGCTCAACGCCGAACTCACGGGCCAGCTGACGCACGGCAGGGCCGGCGTGAACCTTGGCACCGCTTGGCGCAGGCGCAGCAGCCGCAGGGGCCGGTGCGGCCTCGGCTTTTGCAGCCGGTGCGGCAGGTGCAGCAGCGGCCGGAGCAGCTTCAGCCTTGGCAGCCGGAGCAGCAGCCGGTGCTGGCGCAGCAGCAGGTGCAGCGCCTTGTACTTTGAGCTTGAGGATGAAATCGCCAGTGCCGACTTCGTCTTCCAGCTTGACCGCAATGCTTTCCACCACGCCGGCAGCCGGCGAAGGGATTTCCATGGAGGCCTTGTCGGACTCCAGGGTGATCAGCGACTGGTCGGCTTCGACGGTGTCGCCGACCTTGACCAGCAGCTCGATGATCTTGGCCTTGCCCGACGAACCGATGTCCGGAACATGAATGTCCTGAACGGTGGCAGCAGCCGGAGCAGCAGCCGGAGCCGGGGCCGCAGGGGCCTCGGCAGCGGCAGCAGGTTTTTCAGCGGCAGGTGCGGGGGCAGCAGCGGCGGCCGGGGCTGGCGCAGGGGCCGCATCAGCGGCGCCTTCGATTTCCAGTTCCAGCAGTTCGTCGCCTTCTTTGAGGCGGTCGCCCAGCTTCACTTTCAGGCTCTTGACCACGCCGGCCTTGGGAGCAGGGATTTCCATGCTCGCCTTGTCCGACTCCAGGGTCAGGATGCTCTGGTCGGCTTCGACGGTGTCGCCGACCTTCACAAACAGCTCGATTACTTCACCTTCACCGCTGCCGATGTCAGGTACGCGAATGAGTTCGCTCACAAAAAATCTCCTCAGCAGTCCAGTGGGTTGCGTTTTTCCGGGTTGATCCCGAACTTGACGATAGCGTCAGCCACCACCTTGGGTTCGATCTCACCACGGTCAGCCAAGGCTTCCAGGGCTGCCAACACCACGAAGTGACGGTCAACTTCGAAGAAGTGACGCAGCTTCTTGCGGCTGTCACTGCGGCCGAAACCGTCGGTGCCCAGGACTTTGAATTCCTTGGACGGGACCCACTGACGAATCTGTTCAGCAAACAGCTTCATGTAGTCGGTAGAGGCAATGACTGGACCTTTACGGCCGGCCAGGCACTCTTCGACGTAGCTCTTGGCTGGTTTCTGACCTGGGTGCAGGCGGTTGTTGCGCTCCACCGCCAGGCCGTCGCGACGCAGTTCGTTGAAGCTGGTAACGCTCCACACGTCAGCGCCGACGTTGAACTCTTCACGCAGGATCTTCGCCGCTTCACGCACTTCACGCAGGATGGTGCCGGAGCCCATCAGCTGCACATGGTGCGCCGCTTCCTTGGTGTCTTCTTCAAGCAGGTACATGCCCTTGATGATGCCTTCCTCAACACCGGCCGGCATGGCAGGTTGCTGGTAAGACTCGTTCATCACAGTGATGTAGTAGAAAACGTCCTGCTGCTCTTCGGTCATCTTCTTCATGCCGTCCTGGATGATCACCGCCAGCTCATAGCCGTAGGTTGGATCAAAGGTGCGGCAGTTCGGGATGGTGGCAGCCAGGATGTGGCTGTGACCGTCTTCGTGTTGCAGGCCTTCGCCGTTCAGCGTGGTGCGGCCGGCGGTGCCGCCGATCAGGAAACCACGGGTACGGCTGTCGCCTGCCGCCCACGCCAGGTCGCCGATACGCTGGAAGCCGAACATCGAGTAGAAGATGTAAAACGGCAGCATCGGCTGGTTGTGGCTCGAATACGAAGTACCGGCAGCGATGAAGGAACTCATGGCGCCCGCTTCGTTGATGCCTTCTTCGAGGATCTGGCCCTTCTTGTCTTCCTTGTAGAACATCACCTGGTCTTTATCGACTGGCTCGTAGAGCTGGCCGACGGAGGAGTAGATGCCCAACTGACGGAACATGCCTTCCATACCGAAGGTACGGGCTTCGTCCGGGATGATCGGGACGATACGCGAACCGATTTCCTTGTCCTTGACCAACTGCGCCAGGATGCGCACGAACGCCATGGTGGTGGAGATTTCACGGTCGCCCGAGCCGTCCAGGATAGCCTTGAGGGTATCGAGTGGCGGTGTAGGAATGTCGAAGGACTTGGCGCGGCGCTGTGGCACGAAACCGCCCAGTGCAGTGCGACGCTCGCTGAGGTAGCGGGCTTCGGCGCTGTTTGGCTCCGGCTTGAAGAACGGCAGGTTCTCCAGCTCTTCGTCCTTGACCGGGATGTCGAAACGATCGCGGAACAGCTTCAGGCTTTCAACATCAACTTTCTTGGTGTTGTGCGCCGTGTTCTTCGCTTCGCCGGCACCGGTGCCATAACCCTTGATGGTCTTGGCCAGGATGACGGTCGGTTGTTCTTTGTGGTTGACCGCTTCGTGGTACGCCGCGTAGACCTTGTACGGGTCGTGGCCGCCACGGTTGAGTTTCCAGATCTCGTCGTCGGACAGGTCTGCAACCATCGCCTTGAGTTCAGGCGTGTTGAAGAAGTGTTCACGTACGAACGCGCCGTCTTTGGCTTTGTAGTTCTGGTATTCGCCGTCGATGACTTCGTCCATGCGACGTTGCAGGATACCGTCGACGTCTTTGGCCAGCAGTGGGTCCCAGAAACGGCCCCAGATGACTTTGGTCACGTTCCACTGAGCACCGCGGAACACGCCTTCGAGTTCCTGGATGATCTTGCCGTTGCCGCGAACCGGGCCGTCGAGGCGCTGCAGGTTGCAGTTGATGACGAAGATCAGGTTGTCGAGCTTCTCGCGGCCGGCCAGGGAGATGGCGCCCAGGGATTCCGGCTCGTCACACTCGCCGTCGCCCAGGAAGCACCAGACTTTCTGCTTGCCTTCAGGGATGAAGCCACGGGCTTCCAGGTACTTCATGAAGCGTGCCTGGTAGATCGCCTGGATCGGGCCAAGGCCCATGGATACCGTCGGGAACTGCCAGAAATCAGGCATCAGCCAAGGGTGCGGGTACGACGACAGGCCGTTACCGTCCACTTCCTGGCGGAAGTTGTTCATGTGTTCTTCGGTGATGCGGCCTTCCATGAACGCACGGGCGTAAACGCCTGGAGAAGTGTGGCCCTGGAAGTAGATCAGGTCGCCGCCGTGTTCGTCGGTCGGGGCCTGGAAGAAGTAGTTGAAGCCGATGTCATACAGGGTTGCGCTGGAAGCGAAGCTGGAGATGTGACCGCCCAGGTCAGAATCTTTCAAGTTCGTGCGCATTACCATCGCCATGGCGTTCCAACGTACCAGCGAGCGAATGCGGCGTTCCATGAACAGGTCGCCAGGCATGCGTGCTTCGTGGGTAACGGGGATGGTGTTGCGGTATGGCGTGGTGATGGCGTAAGGCAATTGCGAGCCGCTGCGGGTCGCGAGTTCGCCCATACGGGTCATCAAATAATGAGCACGGTCTTCGCCTTCTTTGTCGAGAACCGATTCCAGGGCGTCCAGCCATTCCTGGGTTTCGACGGGATCGAGGTCTTGCATGGCTTGCTCCAGGGCGGAAAGGCTACCAGAATCGGTTGCCTGAAGTTTGCGACTGGCCTTGTGGGCAGACGACATAAATTCTTGGATGGCCGAAGGTTGCTTCGGCGTCCTGTAGTTTTACTACAAATCGTCGGCCATTTCAGCCTTTCGAATGTATATACGAGTAGTAAAACTACACAAGACTGAGCGTATGGCTCGGTCCGGCTGGTGAGCATAATCGTTATTGTTGATCATTTGCGAACAAGAAAAGGTGAAAGTTTGATGTTGGCTGCCAAGATGAAATTAATTTCAGCTATTTCTAACCTTTGTTCGACAGTCCTTCACCAAGCGTGGTTCTTGCCTTCACAACCACACGCCTTTTGCGCGCCGATCAAGGATAGACCATGAGCCTTCCAACGCTGGCCGAACTGCCGGCCATTCTCTTGCCTTTTGCCCAGCGGGCCGAGCAGTCATTTCGTGACGCAGTGGCCGCGCTGGACGCCGATCATGGACTTTCTGCGTGGACGCCGCAACGGTGGGCCGACTTTGCCCGAGTGTGCGCCGCCAGTGATTTCGTCATTGAACAGAGTGTTCGTGACCCTTTGATGTTGCTTGAGCTGGTGGCCTGGGGCGAGCTGGACCGCGGCTTTGCGCCCGGTGAGCTGTGCAGCCAGATCGCCGGTGCCGTGCAACAGGCCGAAACAGAAGATGAGTTGGGCCGCGTGCTGCGCCGCCAGCGCACGCGCCAGCAAGTGCGCATTATCTGGCGCGACCTGACCCGACAGGCGGACCTGGTGCAAACCTGTCGCGACCTCTCCGACATGGCCGACGCCAGCATCGACCAGGCGTACCAGTGGCTGTACCAACGCCACTGCGTGCAGTTCGGCACACCCACCGGCCGGCGCAGCGGCGAAGCCCAGCACATGGTCATCCTCGGCATGGGCAAGCTCGGCGCGGTGGAGTTGAACCTGTCGTCGGACATCGACCTGATCTTCGCCTACCCCGAAGGCGGCGAAACCGTGGGCGTGAAGCGCGCGCTGGACAACCAGGAGTTTTTCATTCGCCTTGGTCAAAAACTGATCAAGGCCCTCGACCCGATGACGGTCGATGGTTTTGTCTTCCGTGTCGACATGCGCCTGCGGCCCTACGGTTCGGCCGGCGCGCTGGTGCTCAGCTTCAATGCGCTGGAGCAGTACTACCAGGATCAAGGCCGCGACTGGGAACGCTACGCCATGATCAAGGCACGCGTGGTGGCCGGCGATCAGGTGGCCGGTGCGCAATTGCTGGATATGCTGCGCCCGTTCGTCTACCGCCGTTACCTGGATTTTTCCGCGATTGAAGCGCTGCGAACCATGAAGCAACTGATCCAGCAGGAAGTGCGGCGCAAGGGCATGGCCGAGAATATCAAGCTGGGCTCGGGCGGCATCCGCGAGGTGGAATTTATCGCCCAGGCGTTCCAGTTGATCCACGGTGGCCGCGACCTGAGCCTGCAACAGCGGCCGTTGCTGATGGTGCTCGGCACGCTGGAAGGCCAGGGCTACCTGCCGCCTGCGGTGATCGCGGAGTTGCGCAATGGTTATGAGTTCCTGCGTTATACCGAGCACGCGATCCAGGCGATCGCCGACCGTCAAACGCAAATGCTGCCGGACAGCCCTGAAGATCAGGCGCGCATTGCCTTTATGCTGGGCTTTGCCGATTGGGCCGCGTTCCATGAGCGCCTGATGTATTGGCGTGGCCGGGTGGACTGGCACTTCCGTCAGGTGATCGCTGATCCGGACGAAGAGGAAGGCGCAGAAAGCGAGCTGGTGGTGGGCGGGGAGTGGTTACCGTTGTGGGAGGAGTCCCAGGACGAAGATGCCGCGTGTCGCCAACTGGCCGAAGGCGGTTTTACCGACGCGCCCAAAGCCCTCAAAGCCCTGGCTGGCCTGCGTGGCAGCCCGCAGTTACGCGCCATGCAGCGCCTCGGTCGCGAGCGGCTCGACGCGTTTATCCCGCGCTTGCTGGCCCAGGCCGTCGAACACGCCAACCCGGATCTGGTGCTCGAACGCGTGCTGCCGCTGGTGGAGGCCGTGGCGCGACGTTCCGCCTATCTGGTACTGCTGACCGAAAACCCCGACGCCCTGCGCCGCTTGTTGACGCTTTGCGCCGCCAGCCCCTGGATTGCCGAGCAAATCACGCGCTTCCCGCTGCTGCTCGACGAATTGCTCAACGAAGGCCGCCTGTTCAAACCACCGTTGGCGCCGGAACTCGCCGCTGAGCTGCGTGAGCGCCTCACACGCATCCCCGAAGATGACCTTGAGCAACAGATGGAGGCCTTGCGGCACTTCAAACTGGCCCACCGCCTGCGTGTAGCCGCCTCGGAAATTGCCGGTAGCCTGCCGTTGATGAAGGTCAGCGACTATTTGACCTGGCTCGCCGAGGCCATTCTCGAACAAGTGCTGGCCCTGGCCTGGCGCCAGACGGTCGCCCGCCATGGCTCGCCACAGCGGGTGGACGGCAGCCTGTGCGACCCGGGTTTCATTATTGTGGGGTATGGCAAGGTCGGCGGTATCGAGTTGGGGCATGGCTCGGACCTGGATCTGGTGTTCGTCCACGACGGCGACCCGCAGGCCGAAACCGATGGCGCAAAACCCATCGACGGCGCGCAGTTCTTTACGCGCCTGGGCCAGCGGATCATTCACCTGCTCACCACCCAGACCAACTCCGGCCAATTGTATGAAGTGGACATGCGCCTGCGACCTTCCGGCGCCTCCGGTTTGCTGGTCAGCTCGCTTGGGGCGTTTGAGCGCTACCAGGAAAATGAAGCCTGGACCTGGGAACATCAGGCCCTGATCCGCGCGCGGGTGCTGGTGGGCAGCCAGGATGTGGGCCACGCGTTTGAACAGGTACGGGCTAAAGTACTGGGGCGTGAACGTGACTTGGCGAAGCTGCGCCAGGAAGTCAGCGAGATGCGCGCCAAGATGCGCGACAACCTGGGCACCAAGGCTACGGCTGCCGGGACGGGGGCGAATGCCTTCGAGCCGGCGACCGTGTTCGACCTCAAGCAAGACGCCGGAGGTATCGTCGATATTGAATTTATGGTGCAATACGCGGCTTTGGCGTGGTCTGCGCAACATCCATCGTTGCTGCGCTATACCGACAATATCCGCATTCTGGAAGGCTTGGAGCAGGTCGGGCTGATGCCCGCCGCCGATGCCCATCTGTTGCGTGAGGTGTACAAGGCCTACCGTTCCGCCGCGCACCGCCAGGCCTTGCAAAACGAGGCCGGCACGGTAGCCGGGGATCAGTTCGCCGACGAACGGCGCCAGGTGATGCGAATCTGGAATGAACTGGGGTTAAGCTGAAACTCGATTAAATGTGGGATGCCAATCTAATGTGGACACACAGCTTTGTGTGGGAGCCGGGCTTGCCCGCGATGCAGACGCCTCGGTTTATCAGTGATACCGAGTTGATGCATTCGCAGGCAAGCCAGCTCCCACACAAGCCAGCTCTGACACAAAGTGGCTACCGTGACCTACAGTAAATAACGATGCGGGGAGGCATAAGCCTCCCCGCATCGTTTGTGGAAACTACATGAATATTCTGATCGTTGGGCCTAGTTGGGTCGGTGACATGGTGATGGCGCAGACACTGTTTCAGTGCCTCAAACAGCGCCATCCCGACTGCCAAATCGACGTGCTCGCCCCTGAGTGGAGCCGGCCGATCCTCGAGCGCATGCCCGAGGTGCGCGCGGCCTTGAGCTTCCCGCTTGGCCATGGCGCCCTCGAATTGGCGACGCGCCGGCGCATCGGCAAATCCATGGTCGGCCAGTACGATCAGGCGATTTTGCTGCCCAACTCGCTCAAGTCGGCGTTGGTGCCGTACTTTGCCGGCATCCCTAAACGTACCGGCTGGCGCGGCGAGTTTCGCTACGTGTTGCTCAATGACGTGCGCACCCTCGACAAGGCGCGCTACCCGCTGATGATCGAACGCTTCATGGCGCTGGCCTACGAGCCCGGTGCCGAGTTGCCCGCGCCTTACCCGCGCCCGAGCCTGCAGATCGATCCGGTGAGCCGTGACGCAGCGCTGGCCAAGTTCGGCCTGGCGCTTGACCGTCCCGTGCTGGCGCTGTGCCCCGGCGCCGAGTTTGGCGAGTCCAAGCGCTGGCCGTCGGAGCATTACGCCAAAGTCGCCGAGACGAAGATTCGCGAAGGCTGGCAGGTTTGGCTGTTTGGTTCGAAGAAGGACCATCCGGTGGGCGAGGATATTCGCCAGCGCCTGATCCCCGGCCTGCGTGAAGAAGCGGTGAACCTCAGTGGCGACACGTCGCTGGCCGAGGCTATCGATTTACTCTCCTGCGCCGATTCGGTGGTGTCCAACGACTCCGGCCTGATGCACGTGGCCGCAGCGCTGAACCGCCCCTTGGTGGCGGTATATGGCTCGACGTCGCCCGGTTTTACCCCGCCTTTGGCCGATAAGGTTGAAGTGGTGCGCCTGGGCCTGGATTGCAGCCCGTGCTTTGAGCGTACCTGCCGGTTTGGCCATTACAACTGCATGCGTCAGTTGCTGCCGCAGCCGGTGAATGAAGCCTTGCAGCGGTTGCAGGGTTCTGCGGTCGAGGTTCGCTAGTTTGCGCGTATTGGTAGTCAAGACCTCATCCCTGGGCGATGTGATCCACGCCTTGCCGGCACTGACCGACGCGGCGCGGGCGATCCCTGGCATCCGCTTTGACTGGGTGGTGGAAGAAGGCTTTGCCGAGATTCCCACCTGGCACCCGGCCGTGGACAAAGTGATCCCGGTGGCGATTCGCCGCTGGCGCAAGAACATCTGGCAAACCATCAAGAGCGGTGAATGGCGGCGCTTCAAACAGAGCGTGCAGTCGACCAAATACGATTTGGTGATCGATGCCCAAGGGCTGCTCAAAAGCGCCTGGTTGACGCGTTATGTACGCGCGCCGGTGGCCGGTTTTGATAAAAATTCTGCCCGTGAGCCGCTGGCTGCGCGTTTCTACTCGCGCCGGCTGGCCGTGGCCCGTGGGCAGCATGCGGTAGAGCGTTTGCGCCAGCTGTTCGCCGTGGCGTTGGGTTATGACTTGCCCAAAGGCCTGGGCGATTACGGCCTCAGCGTCGACAAGCTGCTCGGCCTGCCGCCGAAAAAACCCTTTGTATTGCTGCTGCACGGCACTACCTGGGACACCAAGCACTGGCCCGAAGCCTACTGGCGTGAGCTGGCCGAACGCATGGGCCGCCTGGGCGTGGACGTGAAATTGCCATGGGGCAATGCCGCCGAAAAAGCCCGCGCCGAGCGTTTGGCCCAGGGCCTGCAAAACGCCGAAGTGCTGCCCAAACTCAACCTGGCCGGCGTTGCCCGTGTGCTCGCCGGTGCCCGCGCCTGTGTGGCGGTGGACACGGGCTTGGGGCATTTGGCCGCTGCGCTGGACGTGCCGACCATCTCCCTGTTCGGCCCCACCAACCCGGGCCTCACCGGCGCCTACGGCAAGGGCCAGATTCACCTGGCCAGCGACTTCCCGTGCGCGCCGTGCCTGCAAAAAACCTGTACCTATCAACCGACGGCCGACGACCTGCGTCGGTTCGACATCAAGCGCGAGTCGCCCCTGTGCTTCACGCGCTTGAACCCTGAGCGTGTGGCAAGCCGACTGAGCACGTTGTTATTGGCTGAGGAGCTGCACTGATGCAACTGGCTTTTGTTTTGTACAAATATTTCCCCTTCGGTGGCCTGCAGCGCGACTTCATGCGCATCGCCCTGGAGTGCCAGCAACGCGGCCATAAGATTCGGGTCTACACGCTGATCTGGGAAGGCGACATTCCCCCCGGTTTCGAAGTGCTGGTGGCGCCGGTCAAGGCGTTCTTCAACCACCGGCGCAACGAGAAACTGTTGGCCTGGATGGAAGCCGACCTGGCCAAGCGCCCGGTGGACCGTTTGATCGGCTTCAACAAAATGCCCGGTCTGGACGTGTATTACGCCGCCGACGGCTGCTTTGAAGACAAGGCGCAAAACCTGCGCCACTCGCTGTACAAGAGCTTTGGCCGTTACAAGCACTTTGCCGAGTACGAACGTGCGGTGTTCGCCAAAGACGCCTGGACCGAAGTGTTGATGATCTCCGAAGTGCAGCAACCGCTGTTCATCAAGCATTACGACACGCCGCTGGAGCGCTTCCACCTGCTGCCGCCGGGCATTGCCCAGGACCGCCGCGCGCCGCCGAATGCGGCTGAAATTCGCGAAGGTTTCCGCAAGGAATTCAACCTGCGCGACGACGAGTTGCTGCTGGTGCAAATCGGTTCCGGCTTCAAGACCAAGGGCGTCGACCGCAGCCTCAAGGCCGTGGCCGCTTTGCCTGCCGAACTTAAAAAACGCACGCGCCTGTTTGTAATCGGCCAGGACGACCCCAAAGTATTCCAGTTGCAGAGCGCCACGTTGGGGCTGGGCGATAACGTGCAGTTCCTCAAGGGCCGCAGCGATATCCCGCGTTTCCTGCTGGGCGCCGACCTGTTGATTCACCCGGCGTACAACGAAAATACCGGTACCGTGTTGCTCGAAGCCCTGGTGGCCGGGTTGCCGGTGCTGGTCTCGGCGGTGTGTGGTTATGCCCACTACATTGGCGAAGCCGACAGCGGGCTGGTGCTGGATGAGCCGTTTGAACAAGCGCAGCTCAACCAGTACCTCACGCACATGCTTACCGACACTGCACAGCGCGCGGCCTGGGGCCGCAATGGGTTGGCCTTCGCCGAGACGGCCGACCTCTACAGCATGCCGCAGCACGCGGCAGATGTGATTCTGGCGGAGCCGAAACGATGAAGTTGATTCTTGCCGAACCGTTCAAGACGTTATGGGCCGGGCGTGATGCCTTCGCCGAAGTCGAGAAACTGCAAGGCCAGGTATTTCGTGAACTGGCGGCGCGTCGCACCTTGCGTACCGAGGTGGAGGGCCGCCCGTATTTCGTGAAAATCCACCGGGGCATCGGTTGGGGCGAGATCTTCAAGAACCTGATCACCGCCAAGTTGCCGGTGCTGGGTGCCGGCCTGGAATGGTCGGCCATCCACCGCCTGCAGGAACTCGGCGTGCCGACCATGACCGGCGTGGCCTTCGGTGAAAAAGGCAGCAACCCGGCGGACCAGCACTCGTTCATCATCACCGAAGAACTGGCCCCGACCATCAGCCTGGAAGACCTGACCGTCAACTGGGTGGCCGAGCCGCCGGCACCGGCATTGCGCCATGCGCTCACTGCCGAACTGGCACGCATGGTCGGCGACATGCACCGTGGCGGCGTCAATCACCGCGACTGCTACCTGTGCCACTTCCTGCTGGATACGTCGCGGCCGATCGATGCGCGCACCATCAAGCTGTCGGTGATCGACCTGCACCGTGCCCAATTGCGTGCTCATCTGCCGCTGCGCTGGCGCGACAAGGATTTGTCCGCGCTGTACTACTCGGCGCTGGACATCGGCCTGACTCAGCGCGACAAGTTGCGCTTCCTCAAAGGCTACTTCCGCCAGCCGCTGCGCCAGATTCTGGCCGAGCAGTCGGCGTCCCTGAGCCTGTTGCAGCGCAAGGCCGACAAGCTGTATGCGCGCAAGCAACGCCTGGGGGATGCGATCTGATGGCGGGTTGGAACCTGGAACCTGCTTACGCCGCCCTGGCGGATGACTTTGGCAGCCTGGAGGCAGTGTTTGCCTTGCAGGGTGAGCGACTGACGCGCGACCCCTTGTCGGAAGTGATTCGGGTGGAGCGGGGCGGGGTCAATTACTACGTCAAACGCTACGTCGGTGCCGGCAAGGGCCTGCGCCGGTACCTGGGCAAACCTCGGGTGAAGTCCGAATGGCAGAACCTCAAGCGCTTCGCCAAGTGGGGGATTCCCACCGCCGACGTGGTGGCCTGGGGCCTTGAGCGCAAGGGGCTGGCTTATGCGCGCGGGGCGATGATCACCCGCGAGCTGCCCAAGACCGAAGACCTGTCGGTGCTGGCCGATCGTAACGATCCGTGCTTGAAAGACCCCACGTGGGTCAACGTGATCAGCCGTCAACTGGCCGAATATACGCGCACAATGCACGAGCACCGTTTTACCCATAACGACTTGAAGTGGCGCAACCTGCTGGTTGACGATAACCGCACCCTGTACCTGATCGATTGCCCCAACGGCGATTTCTGGCGCGGTTTCTGGCTCAAGTACCGTATTACCAAGGACCTGGCCTGCCTGGATAAAGTCGCCAAGTATCACCTGTCGGCCACCCAGCGCCTGCGCTTCTACCTGCAATACCGCCAACGCACGCACCTGACGGCTTCGGACAAACAGCGAATCCGCCACGTGGTGAAGTTTTTCGAGGGGCGCGAATGACTGATTTTCTGGCGGCCGATGATCGCGCATTGCTTGCGCGCCACGGCCTGGCTGACTTCGATGCGCTGTGGGCCAGGCAACTGGACGCGGTGGATGAACCCAATACCAGCGACGGCGGCTGGAGCAGCGTGTTTCGCCTGGAGCTTGAAGGCCAGGGTTACTACCTCAAGCGCCAGAGCAACTACCTGACGCGCACGCTCAGCAAGCCGTTCGGCGAGCCGACCTTTGCCCGCGAGTTTCGTAATATCAGCCGCTACCGGCAGCTGGGTATTCCGGCGTTGCAGGCAGCGTTTTTCGGTGAGCGCAAGGTTGAAGGCGAGCGCCGCGCGATGCTGCTGACCCGCGCCCTGGACGGCTGGAATGACCTGGACTCATTGCTCGAGCAATGGCCGCAACTGAGCGACGCCCAGCACCGTGCGATCCTGCTGGCGTGTGGGCAGCTGGCGCGCCACCTGCACAGCGTCGGTCAGGTGCATGGCTGTTTTTACCCCAAGCATATTTTCCTGCAACCGCTCGGAGACGGTTATGCCGCGCAGTTGATCGACCTGGAGAAAACCCGCCCGTTGCTGTTCGGCCGGCGTGATCGGGTCAAGGACCTGGAGCCGTTGCTGCGCCGTGCGCCGCAGTGGTCGGATGCGCAAGTGCGGCAACTGCTGGCGGCGTATCTGGACCAGCCTGAAGACAGCGCGCTGGTGGGCGCCTGGTTCGAGCGCCTGACGGCCCGGCGCAGCCACAAGGAGAAGCGCTGATGCGCTTGTCCGAACTGAAAAAAGCCGGCCGTACGCCCGAGCTGCCGCTGACCCTCGAGCTGGCCGACGCCGCAGGCACAGGCCAGCTGCAACTGCTTAACCTGTTGCGCGTGTTGCCGGGCGAACGCTACGTGGGCGCCGCCGTCTGGCGCGGCCGCCCGGTGTTGGCCAAGTTGCTGGTAGGCAGCAAGGCCGCGCGGCATTTTCAGCGTGAACTCAGCGGCGTGCGCCTGCTGGCCGAGCAAGGCCTGACCACGCCACAATTGCTGGCCGATGGCTTGCAGGAAGGCGAGGGCGGCTGGCTGCTGTTTGAATTTATCGAAGGTGCCGAAAGCCTCGCCGATGCCTGGCAGGCGGTCGAGGGGTTGCCGCCACTGGCGGATGAGCAAACCGCCGTACTCGCCGAGGCGTTGGGCGCGATTGCGCAGATGCACGCCAAAGGCCTGTGGCAAGAAGACCTGCACCTGGACAACTTGCTGCGCCAGGACGGCAAGCTGTACCTGATCGATGGCGCCGGGATTCGTGTTGAGGAGGCGGGCAAGCCGCTGTCGCGCAACCGGGTGCTGGAAAACCTTGGCGTGTTCTTCGCCCAGTTGCCGAAAAACCTCGAACCGTTTACCGAAGAATTGCTGGTGTACTACCTGCTGAGCAACGGCGAACACGCCTTGCCGCTGCAGGCCCTGGAAAAACAGGTGCGCAAGGTCAGCGCCTGGCGTTTGAAAGACTTTCTGAACAAGGTTGGCCGTGAATGCACGCTGTTCAGCGTGGTGCGTGGCGCCTTTGCCTTGCGTGCGATTCGTCGCGAGGAAGAGGCGGCGATGCTGCCGGTGCTGGAACAGGCCGACGCGTTGCTCGACCAAGGCCATGTGTACAAAACCGGTGGCGCGGCCACGGTTGCCAAGGTCGAAGCGGGCGGGCGGCCGCTGGTGATCAAGCGCTACAACATCAAGGGTTTTGCCCATTGGCTCAAGCGCTTCTGGCGCCCCAGCCGGGCCTGGCATTCGTGGCGCGAGGGCAACCGCCTGGCGTTCCTTGGCATCGCCACGCCCAAGCCGCTGGCGGTGTTGGAAAAACGCTTTTTGTGGCTGCGCAGCCGGGCTTACCTGGTGACGGAATACTTGCCGGGGCCGGACATCATCGAGCGCTTCGCGCCCTATGTTGAGAAAGGCGATGCGCCCGAAAATGAACTGCTGGCCCTGGACCATTTGTTCGCCGAGCTGATCCGCGAGCGCATCAGCCATGGTGATTTCAAGGGCCATAACCTGTTCTGGGCCGAGGATCGCTGGGCGTTGATCGACCTGGACGCCATGTGTCAGCACAGCTCGGTCGCCAGCTTCGCGCCGGCGTTCGCCAAGGACCGCGCGCGGTTTATGCGTAACTGGCCTGAGAGCAGCGCGTTGTACCAGCTTATAGATCAGCGTTTGCCCAAACAGGTGCAATGATCATTCCCACGCTCTGCGTGGGAATGCCGCCCCGGACGCTCTGCGTCCCGCTCCTCAAGCCACGTGCAAGGTGACGCGGAGCGTCACGGGATGCATCCCCACGCGGAGCGTGGGAACGATCATCAGAACTGATATTCAGCCCCGGCCCCGGCATACCAGGACCTTCCAGGCGCCGCTTCGTAGTAGCGGAAGTTGCCGTCCCCCACAATCACCGAACCCACATACTGGCGATCCAGCAAGTTATCCAGGCGCACCGTCTGGTGAAAGGTCCAGTGCTCCACCTTCTGCTCAAAGCGCGCCCGCCAGTTGAACACGCTGTAACCCGGCGCGGCGCGTTGCTGGTTGGTGTCTTCGACGTAGACCTTGCTGCGGTACAGGCCTTCGAGGGCGGTGCTGACCCAGTCGCGGGGTTTCCAGTTCAGCTCGGCGAAGAGCGTGGTTTGCGGCACGCCGGGCAAGTAGTTGCCCTTGTCGATAGCCTTCCCGCTGTTGGTAAAGTCGCTGTTGTAGGTCGCTTGCAGGCGGGTGTAGGCGAGGGTGGTGCTCCACTGTTCGCCGAGTTGGCTTTCCAGGCCCAGCTCGAAGCCTCGGCGCAGGGTTTTACCGGCGTTCTGGTAGGTGGTGCGACCGCCGCTGGATTGCTGCACGACCAACTCGTCGTCAGTCGTGATCTGGAATAGCGCAGCGTTGAGGCGCGTGTCCTGGCCAAGCTTGGCTTTCAGGCCGACTTCATACTGTTTGCTGACCGACGGCTTGAGCGCAAAGTTAAAGCCATTGGCGCTACTCGAATACGCCGACTCCGCCTGGGTCGGGGTTTCGAAGCCTTTGCCCGCGCTCACATAGCCATGCAGGTCCGGCGTAAAGGCGTACATCACGCTGACCGAAGGCGTGTTCTTCTGGTAGGTCTTGCTGCCGCTGTCATTACCGTCGCTGGTGAAGTGGTCGTCCACGTCCATCTTCATACTGCTGTGGCGCAGGCCGGCTTGCAGGGTCCAGTCGCCCAGCAGCCAGTTGGCCTGCACGAACGGGTCGAGGCTGGTGGCGGTGTCGATCTCGTCACGGCCCAGGGCGCCTTTGACGCCGTGCACGCCATCCAGGGTGTTGGAGTAGCCTTGGCGGTCGTCCTGGCTGCGGTCGTAATCGAGGCCGGTGATCAAGGTCAACTCGCCGAGGGCGCTGGTGATGGGTTGCAGCCAGTGGACCGAGCCACCGTAGAACTGGCGGTCGAACGCGACCACGCCGCCGCGAGCGTTTGCCGGGTTGGGCGCGCCACTGGCGAACTTGTCCGGAATCGACAGGTACTGAATCACACTCCTGCGCCCGGTATACGCGTTTACCTGCAACGTCGCATCACCGATATAACGTTCGTAATTTATGCCCAATTGCTGATGATCGATGCTTTTTCGCGTGTTGTACTGCAACGCAGCCGGCGCGACCGAGCGCGGGTCGGCTTTGTAGGCTTCCCAGGTTTGCCCCAGCGGATCCTGCGTGCCGTTTTGTTCCAGGCTGCTATAGATCAGCGCCAACTTGCTGTCGTCATCCGGCTGCACGTTGAGCTTGGCAAAGGTCTGGTCGCGTCGTGCGCTGCTGTGGTCGCGATAGCCATCGGTGTCCATGCGCGAAGCGTCGAGCACAAAACCTGCACCGTTCGCCGCGCCTTCGGCGGTAAGGTGGTTTTTGCTCAGGCCGTCGCTGCCCACCAGGGTTTCGGCGCCGATGCGTGGCGGGCCTTCGCCGTCGCGGGAAAACATCTGGATCACGCCGCCGGCGTTGCTGCCATACAAGGTGGCGGCCGGGCCGCGCAGCACTTCAATGCGCTCGGCGGTGTCGAGGTTGAAGGTGGCCGCCTGGCCCTGGCCGTCCGGAGTGCTGGCCGGGATGCCGTCGGCGATCAACTTGATGCCGCGCACGCCAAACGCAGAGCGCGCGCCGAAGCCACGGGAGGAAATCTGCAGGTCCTGGGCGTAGTTCTGGCGGTTTTGCACCACCAGGCCCGGCACGCGGGACAAGGCCTCGGAGGCGTTGATGCCGAGCTGGCCGTCGCTGATCTGCTCATGGCTGATGCTGTCGACCGAGTACGGCAGGCCGAACGTCGGGCTGGCGCTGCGTGAGCCGGTAACGACGCTGGGGTCGAGGACCAGGGCGGTGTCTTCAGCCACGGCGGTGTCGCACACGGCGAACAGGCCGGGCAGCAGAAGGGTAAAGCGGGCGAGGGTTTTCATCAGTCAGCCGGAATCTGTGGCGCTTAACGCTGTAAACGCGCAAAAGAGGCGAGAGTTTAACCAGTTGGTTAGTGCTGTTGCTCGGGATATTTCCCACGAAACATTGGGACATTGTGATCTGGGGGCTCACAGCATCCCGATGCTAGCGTGGCTGACGACTATTCGAGGGGTTGGCGATGGGCACAAAACTGGCGGCTGCACTGGGGGCGTTTTCATTGGCGTTAAGTGGGTGCGGAACCGTTAACACGGTTTTTCGCGATGATCTGTCAGCGACCCGCGAGTTGCGCAAGCAAAAAACCTACTGCGAGTCCATTCCCCGTGCCTATAGCGGCCTGGCATTCAACTTTTGCCTGCTCAACGCGCCTCCGGACATCACGGGCGTACTGGTGCCGGTGATACTGGTGGATATGACCGCCTCGGGTATTGTTGATACCGTGGTGCTGCCCTATACGATCTACCAGCAGGGCACGCTGGGCAATATGGGCATTTACTGGCGCCCCGGTCGCTCGTAGCCACGGGGATCATCATGCGCCGAAGCAAGGACGGCAGCACCGAGACCTACTCGTAACCCGCTTGCCGCTTGCCGCTAACAGCTTCCTGCTGCTTTTAAGTTATAATCCCGCCCTTTAGCTGTTTCTCGCTCAGGCGGGAGGCACACTTTTTTCAGGCGCAACCCGCCTGCATGCAGACTAAAAGAGGCTAGACCCCAGTGGCATTGACGATTCTTGGCCTGTCCGGCGCCCTTAGCCATGATCCTTCCGCAGCCCTGTATATCGACGGCAAGCTGATCGCGGCCGCCGAAGAAGAGCGCTTCGTACGCGACAAACATGCAAAGAACCGCATGCCCTACGAATCGGCGAAGTTCTGCCTGGAACAAGCCGGCATCAAGCCTTCCGACGTTGACGTGGTGGCGATTCCGTTCGCCCCGATCAGCCTGTTCGGCGAGGCGCGCTGGCACTACGCCAAGCGTTACTGGTACGCCCCGGACCGCGCCCTTGACGCGATCCTGATGGGCAACCGTCGCTACAAGCGTTACCGCAACAAGATCGTCTGGTGCCTGGAGCAACTGGGCTTCGATCCGAAGAAAATCAAGATCGAACCGGTTGAACACCACCTGGCTCACGCCTCCAGCGCTTACCACTGCTCGGGTTTCCAGGAAAAAACCGCGATCCTGGGCATCGACGGCAAAGGTGAGTACGCCACCACGTTCTTCGGCTACGGCGAAAACGGCAAGATCCACAAGATCAAGGAATTCTACGACCCGGACTCCCTGGGTGGCCTGTACGGCGCGATCACCGAGTTCCTCGGTTTCGAGATGCTCGACGGCGAGTTCAAGGTCATGGGCATGGCGCCCTATGGTGACGCCAGCAAATACGATTTCTCGCGCCTGGCCTCGTTTGAAAACGGCGAGTTGGTGATCAACACCGACTACGCCAACGTCATCGGCCTGCGCCGTTATAAAGAGAAGGGCAAGGGTTTCTACTTCTCGCCGAAACTGATCGAGTGGCTGGGGCCCAAGCGCGAAGGCGACATCGCCGACGAGCCTTACATCCACTACGCGGCCAGCATGCAGGCGCTGTTCGAGAAACTGGCCTTGCAGATGATCGACCACTACCTGGGCGACATCCTCAAGGACACCGGCAAGCTGGCGTTTGCCGGTGGTTGCGCGCTGAACGTCAAGCTGAACCAGAAGATCATTGCCCGCGATGACGTGAAAGAGCTGTTCGTGCAGCCTGCGTCCGGCGATGCCGGCACCGCGGTTGGCGCCGCGGCCTATGTGTCCCACGCCCGTGGTGTGCCGGTGGAGAAGATGGAGCACGTCTATCTCGGCCCGTCCTACAGCAACGAAGACGTGATTGCCGCGTGCGCCAAGCACGAAAGCAAGCCGGTATGGCGCAAGATCGAAAACATGCCCAAGCGCATCGCCAAGATCATGGTCGACGGCAACCCGGTGGCCTGGTTCCAGGGCCGCATGGAGTTCGGCCCGCGTGCCTTGGGCGGTCGTTCGATCATCGGTTGCCCAAGCGCGACCGGCGTGGCCGACCGCATTAACCACCAGATCAAGTTCCGCGAGCGCTGGAGGCCTTTCTGCCCGTCGATGCTCGACACCGTGGCCCCGCAGATGATCAAGGTCGATCACCCGGCGCCGTTCATGACCTTCACCTTTGAAGTGTCCGAAGAGTGGAAAACCCGCGTACCGGAAGTGGTCCATGAAGATGGCACCTCCCGCGCCCAGGTGCTCAAGCGCGAATACAACCCGCGTTACTACGACATGATGAAAGAGCTGGAAGTATTGACCGGCAACGGCGTGTCGCTGAACACCTCGCTCAACCGCCGTGGCGAGGCGATGATCTGCTCGCCGACCGACGCGCTGAACATGTTCTTCGGCTCCGACCTGCAATACCTGATCATGGAAGACATCCTGGTCGTCAAAGACGGCGTGGACCCTTATGACTCGGTCGGCTGAACGCCACGTCCTGCAGTTCTGCCACGGCTATGACGGGCCGTTCCTGGACTGCGCGCGGCAGTACGCCAGCCTGTTCGCAGGCACCGGCTACAAGGTGACCACGGTGTTTCTCACCGGGGTCGCCGACCCCGATGTCGCCGCCGGTTGCGCCTCTGATGAAGTGCTGTTCATGGAGTTCAGCTCCAAGGCCATTCGTGGCCTCAAGCTGGGCGCCATCCGTGAATTACGCAAGATCGCCGCATCGCGCAACTTCAGTTTCTGCATTGCCCACCGCTTCAAGCCGATCTACATCGCCTTGCTCGGTACACGCCTGCCGGTGATCGGCGTGCATCACGCCTTTGGTGATTATCAGCGCCGCAGCCGCAAGCTGTTTGCTTCGATTTTCAGCAAGCGCTTGAGCCTGCTCGGTGTGTCCGATGCGGTGCGCGACGATATGCGCCGCTGCCTCCCGGCCTGGCCGGCGGCCCGTATCCAGACCTTGTATAACCGCATCGATGTGCAGGCCATGCAAGCGTTGCAGGTGTCGGCCGATGAGGCGCGTGATGCCCTGGGGCTGTCGCCGGATGAGTGGGTGGTCGGCAATGTCGGCCGCCTGCACCCGGACAAGGACCAAGCCACCTTGCTCAAAGGTTTTGCCTTGGCCTTGCCGCATTTGCCGGCGCAGAGCCGGTTGGCGATCCTCGGCACCGGCCGCCTGGAGCAAGACCTCAAGTCGCTGGCCCGCGCGCTGGGCATTGCCGAACAGGTACTGTTCCTCGGCCAGGTGCCGGATGCGCGCCGGTATTTCCGTGCATTCGACGTCTTTGCCCTCAGCTCCGACCATGAGCCGTTCGGCATGGTGCTGCTGGAGGCCATGGCCGCTGGCGTGCCGCTGCTCGCCACCTCGTGTGGCGGCGCGCGGGAAGTGGTTGAAGGCGTGGGCATCCTGTTTCCGTTTGGCGATGCCGACCACTTGGGGCAGGGCCTTCGGCATTTGGCCGCGATGGATCGTCAGCAGCACCAGCAGTGCGCCGAGATGATGCTTGAGCGCCTGCACCAGCGGTTTTCGGATCAGGCCGTGCGCGATACCTTCTGGCAGTTGCCTGCTGTCACCGAACTGACCGCGAGGGCTTGATGCTCAATCGATTCCAAGGCTTTCGCGAGCGCGGTTGGTCGGTGGTTGACGCGCCGACCTACAGCCATGCCTGGCAGCGTTTTGGCGGCAGTGTCGCCACCCATCCGCAGGTGGTCGAGCGTCTGGCCGGGCTGGCCGAAATTCCGGTGCGCTATTTGGCCTGGGAGCAGGGCGGCGAACTTAAAGCCTGCATTGCGACCTGGGGGCGCGACCTGGCGTTGTCCAAGGAGGTGCTCAAGCGCAATGGCAAAAAAGGCTTGTTCGACCTCGGCAACGCCGAGTTGATCCTGCCCGCCGCCGTTGATGCCCAGGCGCCGCTGCGCCATCGCGCGCGTTACCTGTCGGCCCTCAATGAAGGCCGTTTTACCGGTATCAAGCTTCAGGCCGAACAGTTGGCCATGGCGCGTACGCCTGAAGAACTGTCGAAAAAGTTTCGCTATAACCAGCGCCGTGAATTGCGCCTGCTGGAAGAGGCGGGCGGTGTGGTGCGGCCGGTGCAGGACTTCTCCAGCGCCGAGCTGGCGGCGATCTACTGCGACCTGTTCCAGCGCCGCTGGGGCTTCGCGGCCACCGGTGCCGCGCACATGGCGCAGGTGATCGAGTTGCTGCGTGAGTGGCTGATCGGATCGGTGATTTTCCTCAACGATGCGCCGATTGCCGTGCAACTGGTGTATCGCGTTGAAGCGCCGCAGTGGGTCAGCGTCGAATACATTAATGGCGGCGTAGACCCCGAAACCCGTGCCTTCAGCCCCGGCAGCGTGCTGAGCTTCCTCAATACGCAAAGTGCCTGGGAACAGGCGCGGGAAGTCGGCAAGCCCCTGCGCTTTTCGTTCGGCCGCGCGGACCGTGAGTACAAGGACCGCTGGTGCAACCCCGTGCCGGTGTTCACCGTATGAGTGCCTCGACAAGCCGCAAGCAGGCGCTGCTCAAGCGCCATCGCCGCAATAAGCGCATCGGGCTGCTGGTCAGCCTGCTGGTGCTTATTGCGGTGGGTGTGCTGGTGGCCTGGTGGTTGCCGCTGCTGTTGGCGGTGCTGGCCTGGGTGGCCCATGAAGCCTGGTTTGCCGACCACTTGTTTTACTCGCCCAAGGACGACTATCAGTATCAATTTGCCGCCGATACCGAACAACCCAAGGTAACGTTGGACAAGGGCCGTTTGGTGCTCGGCCAGGCGCTGGAGCTGGCGGGTGATGAGACCTTGATCCTCGCACTGCGGCTCAAGAGCAACCTGCTCGGACGCTTTATCGACCCCTATGTCGCGTTACCGGGCGGCGACCGCCAGGTGTTCGAGCGCGGCGTCAACGGCCTGCGCTACCTCAACCTCACCGGCCAGGCGCAAGCCTTGCTGGCTGGGCAGTTGCCGTTGCGTGGCCGGTTTTGCCGAGTACAGGGTGAGCCTGTGCTGTCGGTATTCCGCCAGCCGGATGTGCGTCAGCAGCGGGTGATGGTGATTGCACCGCATGCCGACGACGCCGAACTGGCTGCCTTTGGCCTGTACAGCCAGGCCGCACAGCCCTGGATTGTGACGCTGACCGCCGGTGAGATCGAAGCCGAGCATTATCAGCACATGGGCCTGGGCAAGCCTGAAGCGGCACGCCTCAAGGGCCGGCTGCGAGCCTGGGACAGTATTGCCGTGCCGCGCTGGGCTGGCGTGCCGCCGGAACACTGCGTTCAGCTCGGGTACTTTTGCCTGCAGTTGGCGGCGATGAAAGCTGAGCCTGGGCGCGCCATTGCGTCGCGGGAAGCCGAGTTGAGCGATATTCGCCTGTTTCGCCAATTCAACCCGTTCCCACTGCCCGCCGATGCCGACGGCCAGCCGACCTGGAACAACCTGCTGGCGGACCTGCGTGCCGTGCTGTTGAGGGCGCGTCCTGAGGTCATCGTGTTGCCGCATCCGGTGATCGATCCGCACCCCGACCATATCTGCGCGCAGCAAGCTGTCTTGGAAGCCTTGCAGGGCCTGGAATGGCAGCCGACTACCTTGCTCGGCTACGCCAACCACCTGCATGACAACGACCGCTGGCCGATGGGGGATTCGGGCAATAGTGTCGCTTTGCCGCCATGCTTCGATTCCTCTAACATTTTGCAACCATATTGCCTGCCAGTATCGGAGGAGCGGCAGTGTGAAAAGGCCATGTCGCTGGGCATGATGCATGACTTGCAACCGCAGATGCCGTTCAAACGGCGGGTGCGGCGAGTCATACAGCGTCTGCTGGCTGGAAGGGCCGTCTCGCCGTGGGGTGAGAACGAGTTTTTCCGCAAGGCCATTCGGCGTCATGAACTCTTTTGGTTCATCAAGCACAAGTAACGTTAAGCAACGTGGTGGCGCGTAGCGTGCCCCAGTACCAAATGACAGTGAGTCCCCCTTGAGCAATCCGTGCCCCCGCATCCTTTTCATTATTCCTTACTTTGGCCGCTGGCCATTCTGGATGCCGTTTTTTCTCGAAAGCTGCCGCCACAACGCCGACATTGACTGGTTGCTGTTCAGCGACTGCCCGATGCCGGCCAGTGTGCCGGACAATGTCCGCATCGAAAGCATCACCTTTGCCGATTACTGCACGCTGGTTTCCCAGCGGCTGTACATCAATTTTGCGCCCCAGGCGCCGTACAAGCTGTGCGACATCAAGCCGGCGCTGGGGCATATCCACGCTGACCGCCTCAACGGTTACGATTTTTGGGCGTTTGGCGATCTGGACCTGATCTACGGCAACCTGCGCGAGTATTTCACCGCCGAGCGCTTGGCCAGCTATGACTTGTTCTCAACCCATGAGCGACGGGTCGCCGGGCATTTGTGCCTGATGCGCAACACGCCCCGCAAGCGGCATGCGTTCATGCGCATCAAGGATTGGGAGGCGCGTTTTACCGATCAGGCGCATCATGCGCTGGATGAAGGCGCCTTCAGTCGGATTTTCCTGTGGCGCAAGAATTTCCCCAAGCCGCTGTTCGAGTTGGTCGGCAAGTTAAACCCATGGCGTCGGCGCAGTGAGTTCACCGAGGCGTTCAGTACGCCCGGTGGTGTGATCAAATGGCACGACGGCAGTGATTGCTTCCCGCATCAATGGTTCTGGAACAAGGGCCGCCTGACCAACGACAGGGATGGTGAACGGGAATTTCCGTATTTCCATTTTGTCTGCTGGAAGCGTAATCAATGGCCGTTGCTACCGGAGCCTGACGCCGAGTACGTCGAGACGCTCGCGGCTGAAACAGCCTGGGTGGTTGATGCCACAGGTTTCCATCGAGGAGAGTTATGAGTCGGCGTTTCAAGGTCCTGCAACTGCAGCCTGACTACAATGTTAAATCCCATGACTTTGCCGACCTGGCCGAGCAGATCGTCAAGGCATTGCCTGCCGAGCGCTACGAGGTCACCGCCGCGTTCCTGCGTGGCAAGCCGGCGCCTGGCGAACCGGTCAGCCGGGCGGCCAAGTCGGTCTACTTCGAGTTTTCCGACAAGTCGCTCAAAGGCTTGCGGCTGCGCGCCATGTGGCAACTGTATAAGTTTTGCCGCCGCGAACAGTTCGATGTGGTGGTGTGCAACCGCTTCAAGCCGGTCAACATGATGTTGCAGCTCAACCGTTGGTTGAAGATCCCGCTGTGCATCGGCATCTCCCACGGTTTTGGCGAGTATGACCGCCTGTACCGGCGGAAGCAGGCGCAGCGCTGGATCGACGCGCACTGGCGCTTTGTCGGCGTGTCGCCGGCGGTCAAGCAGTACCTGCTCGATTGCCGGTGCGGTTTTACCGACCAGAATACCTACGCCATTACCAACGCCATCGACATCGAACAGGCCGAAGGCTTGCAGCATTCACGCACGCGCGCGCGCGAGTTGCTGGGCATCGACCCTTCGGTGCGCTTGATCGGTGCCTTGGGCCGGCTGGTGCCGGTCAAGGGCCACATCTATTTGCTGCAAGCGTTCGCGGCGCTCAAAGAAAAATACCCAACCGCGCAGCTGGCGATCATTGGCGCCGGGCGCGAAGAGGCCAACCTGGCCACGCAAATCCAGGGCCTTGGCCTGGATGGGCGCGTGCACTTGTTGGGCTTTAAGGAAAATGCGCTGCAATACGTGCGTGCCTTTGACATTTGGGCAATGCCTTCGCTCGCAGAAGGCCTGGGCCTGGCGCTGCTGGAAGGCATGAGCGGCCGCCTGCCGGTGATTGCCTCCAGCGTGCCGGCCATGTTGCCGTTGATCGAAGGCGCCGGTGGCCTGGCGGTGGAGCCGGCCAACGTGCCCCAGTTGACCGAGGCGCTGGACACTTACCTGGCGCTGTCCGACGAGGCACTCGCACAAAAAGGCGAGCAGGCCTTCCAGTACCTTCAGGCGCAACACGACATTGAGGTATTCCGCCAGGAGTACCTGGAGCTGATCGATTCAGGCTTGGCTCAAGCACGCGGGAAGAATGTATGAACCAGAGTCAGCCCTTGGTCACGGTGATCATTGCGTCGTATAACCACGCGCCCTACATTGAGGAAAGTATCCTCAGTGTATTGAACCAGACCTATCCCAACATCGAACTGCTGGTGGTGGATGACGGCTCGACAGACGACAGTGTCGAGCGCATCCGTCGCCTGCAGGAACATCACGCGTTCGACTTTCGTGTGCAGCATAATCAGGGGCTGACCAACACCCTCAATGGCGCGATTGCCCGGTCCCAGGGGCCGCTGATCGTGCCGTTCGGTTCGGACGACATCATGATGCCCGAGCGCATTGCGACTCAGGTGGCCTATATGGATGGCAAGCCTGAGGTGGGAATCTGTGCGGGCAATATCGAGCTGATCGACTCCCAGGGTGAGTTGTTTCCGGAGAAGCGTCAGCGCCGTGATGTGCCGTTTCGACGCCTGGATTTCGACGATATGTTCCTGGAGCGCAAACCTTACCCGCCGGCGCCTACGCTGATGATCCGGCGTGAAGCGCTGGAAAAGGTCGGCGGGTTTGACCCGCAGATTCGCCTGGAAGACTTGCTGATCGAGTTGAAGATTACCCACGCCGGGTACTTCATCGATGGTTTGAACGTGGTGATGGCGCGCTACCGCAAGCACGCCACCAATTCGTACAAGAATCATCGATTCATGATCGATAACATTTTGCGCTCATACGCGTTGTTCAGTGATCACCCGCTGTACGACGAGGTGCGTTACAAATTCCTCAGTTCCATGTTCCTCAAGACCTCCAACCGCAATCGTGCGTTGGCGCGGGAGCTGTTGGCGCAGATCCCGTTTCGGGCCTGGAACAAGAAGACGTGGCGCGGTTTGGCTCGCCTGTATTTTTCTCCGCTGGAAAAAGACTGATACCAAGAGCAGGGCAGTACACCTCTGCTGGGTGTACTGCGATCTAAATGTGGGAGCTGGCTTGCCTGCGATGGCATCAACTCGGTGTACCTGATGTACCGAGGTGTCTGCATCGCAGGCAAGCCAGCTCCCACAGAAGGGCAGCTCTAAAACTGCATGCGGTCAACTGTGGAAGCCCCCTCCCACATCTATCTGTGCCGAATACGGCCTCAGGCCGCCGGGCGCGCGAGTGTCAGCACCTGTTCGCGGATTTTCTGCGTGGCGTGCGGCGAAGCCACCGAGGCATAGCCCTTGGCCAATTGCTCAAAGTGCGCTTCGAACAACCAATTGCGATCCTGCGAATAGCGTTGCATATGCTTGAGGTTGCGCTGGCGCAGGGTGTTGCGCAGCGCTGATGGATAGACGCGCATATCCGCCACGTCGATCAGGCCGAACTCTCCGTCTTCCAGCAGCAATACATTGCCCAGGTGCAGGGAGCGGAAGTACACGCCGCGTTCATGCAGCTGGGCCATAAACCGGCCAAACCGTTCGATCAGCGATTCGCGCAGGCTGCTGTCCAGGCTTTGCAAGGCCTGGCGCAACGTCAGGCCCGGCAGTGGCTGGTAACGCACGGCGGTGCTGCCGTCGTGCAGGCTGTACAGGTCAAGGATCGGCGGTGACACAATGCCCAGTGCCTGCAGCTGTTCGCTGTTGCAGGCAAACCGTTCCGAATACGGATTGAATGTGCCCGAGGTGTACCAGCGTCGAGCCCTGAACAGCTTGAGGAAGCTGCCATCGCCCAGGCGCAGGACTTTGGGCCCCAGGCCATCTTCCTCGACGATATGAGCGCCTTCGCACAGGGCTTTGAATGCCTGTGGCTTGGGCGTGCTCACCACAATGCGCAGCAGGCTATGGCGCCGCTTGGCGATGCTCAGGCCGGCGATCAGGGCGAGGGGGATCCACAGCAGGAACCAGTGCTCCTTGGGCCGCGACAGGATGCCACCGCCTTCGGTGAGCCCCGCGCCGATGCCGTAGGCCAGCAGAGAGGAGGTCAGGATAAACAGCGGCTGCGCGCGTTCCTTAAGCCCTGCGTACAGCCCGCGGCCCAGCATGAAGATCCACGGGATAAAGCCGATGATGCCGACGTAATAAAGCACGCCCAAGGCAAAACTGTGGGGTTCGCGCAGCGGTTCAAAATCGTAGTTGGCAGGTTTCACATAGAGTTCGGAGTCGTAGCTGTGGCCGAGCCATGGATGGTCGGAGATGCGGTCGAGGATGATTTGCCAGATTTCGAAGCGGAATGAGCTGCCGCGCTCGGTGATGTGTTGCGGGTAAAACAGCAGCAGGCCGGCGGCCGCCAGCACCAGGGCGGCAATCATCAGCGCCGAGCGCCGATTGCGGCTGAGCAGGCCCATCCAGAGGACGGCCATTACCAGTGCAACCAATGGCGTCCTGGAACCGGTGGCCAGAATTGCCAGGGCCATGACCGCCAGGGCCGGTGCGCTGAGCCACAGTATGCGCAAGCGTTTGGTGGTGACGCAGAGGTACAGCCAATACACGCAGAAAAAGCCGAACAGGTGGGAACTGAGCAGCGGGTTGTCCAGGGCGCCCAGGCCGCCAATCATGCGCATGCTTGGCGCAAAGCCTTTGACGAATGCCACCAGGTTCAACAGCGTCACCACCAGCGCAATCATGGCGGCACTGAAGAAGATCGGCTTGAACAGGTCATTGCGGTAATGCAGCAGCAGCCCGCAGCCGGCAAACAGCATGAACGTCTGCAGCGGGATCTTGAACAGGTTCGAGTCGCCAGTGGGCTCCGGGCTCCAGAGCACCGTGATCATGGCCCATGCGCAAAACGCCGTGAAGGCAAGCACCAGCGGCTCGAGCAGTAACTGTTTGAGTTCCCGTGGGCGCAGGCACAGCAGGAGCAAGGCCGGCAGCGCGAAGAAAATGTAGAAGCCGCGATGCATCACATTGCGATTGTTGACGAAGAACAGCGAACTCAAAAGCAACAGCAAGCCAATGGGCAAAATCCAGAGGACCAGGAAGTCGAAAACGCGATTTGTGCCGTAGGTAAGGCGCTTGGAGTGCATACAGTAAAGCCGTTCCAGAATAGAGAAAGCCGACCATGTTAAGACAGTGGCTATATAATGTCGCCCTTTGGATCCCGCCGGGCCGCGGGTTACGTCGGGTGCAAGTACAACAGAGAAGCTGTGCTAAAGTCAGCCTCCTTTTTCAAAACGCCGCGTGATATGACCGACTCCAGTCCGAGCGCAAGCCCTTCGAGCTTGAAAATATACTTCCGCCTGCTCATGTACGTTAAGCCCTACGCCGGCTTGTTCGCGTTGAGTATCGTCGGATTTCTGATTTTCGCGTCGACCCAGCCTATGCTGGGGTACATCCTCAAGTACTTTGTCGACGGCCTATCCAACCCTGACGCCGTGCTGTTCCCCAGCGTACCCTTCCTGCGTGACATGAAATTGTTGCAAGCCGTGCCGTTGCTGATCATTTTGATCGCTGCCTGGCAGGGCTTGGGTTCGTTCCTGGGCAACTACCTGCTGGCCAAGGTATCCCTGGGCCTGGTCCATGACCTGCGCGTGCAGTTGTTCAACAACCTGCTGACGCTGCCCAACCGCTACTTTGACAACCACAACTCCGGGCACCTGATTTCGCGCATCACTTTCAACGTGACCATGGTGACGGGCGCGGCCACCGATGCCATCAAGGTGGTGATCCGTGAAGGCATGACGGTGATCTTCCTGTTTGCCTCGCTGCTGTTCATGAACTGGCGCCTGACGCTGGTGATGATCGCCATCCTGCCGTTGATTGCGGTGATGGTCAGCACGGCCAGCAAGAAATTCCGCAAGCAGAGCAAGAAAATCCAGGTGGCCATGGGTGATGTGACCCACGTGGCTTCGGAAACCATCCAGGGCTATCGCGTGGTGCGCAGCTTCGGCGGTGAAGTCTACGAAGAGAAACGCTTCTTCAAGGCCAGCCAGGGCAACACCGACAAGCAACTGCGTATGACCCGCACCGGGGCCATCTACACCCCGTTGCTGCAACTGGTGATCTACACCGCCATGGCGGTGCTGATGTTCCTGGTGCTCTACCTTCGTGGTGACGCATCGGCCGGTGACATGGTGGCGTACATCACCTTGGCCGGGCTGTTGCCCAAGCCGATCCGCCAACTGTCGGAAGTCAGCTCGACCATCCAGAAAGGCGTGGCCGGTGCTGAAAGCATTTTCGAACAGCTGGACGAAGAGCAGGAAGTGGATCGCGGCAGCGTCGAGCGCGACAAGGTCAGCGGCCGTCTGGAAGTGCGTAACCTGAACTTCACTTACCCAGGCACCGAGCGCCATGTGCTCAAGGACATCACTTTCACCGCAGAGCCCGGGCAGATGATCGCCCTGGTGGGCCGTTCCGGCAGCGGCAAGTCCACACTGGCCAGCCTGATCCCGCGTTTCTACCACCACGAAAGCGGCGAGATCCTGCTCGACGGCGTAGAGGTCGAAGACTACAAGCTGCTCAACCTGCGCAAGCATATTGCCCAGGTGACCCAGCATGTCACGCTGTTCAGCGACACCGTGACCAACAACATCGCCTACGGCGACCTGGCCGGCGCGCCACGGGCCGACGTTGAAGCGGCGGCTGCGGATGCTTACGCCAAAGACTTCATCGACCAGTTGCCCAAAGGCTTCGATACCCAGGTCGGTGAGAACGGCGTGCTGCTGTCCGGCGGCCAACGTCAGCGCCTGGCAATCGCCCGGGCCTTGCTGAAGAACGCGCCACTGCTGATTCTGGACGAGGCCACCTCGGCCCTCGACACCGAATCCGAGCGGCACATTCAGGCGGCCCTGGACAAAGTCATGCAAGGCCGTACGACCCTGGTGATTGCCCACCGCCTGTCCACCATCGAGAAGGCCGACCTGATCCTGGTGATGGACGACGGCCGGATTGTCGAGCGCGGCAGCCACGCCGAGCTGCTGGCCCAGAACGGCTACTACGCCCGCCTGCATGCCATGGGCCTGGATGCCCCGGTGCCGGCCGACATCACCTGAACCTTGTGGGAGCGGGCTTGCCCGCGATAGCGCAGTGTCAGTCACCGAATGTTTCGACTGATTCACCGCCATCGCGGGCAAGCCCGCTCCCACATGTGTTCCTCGGTGGATTCAATGGCAGACTCGTCGCACTATCTTCTGTGCACACCCTCCACAAGCCTCCCATAACCCTGTGCTAATATCGCGCCCCTGTTCATTTTGTATGTGGGTTGCTCCATGAAGTTGTCCATGCCGCGATTCGATCAAGCCCCTGTCTTGGTGGTCGGCGATGTCATGCTCGACCGTTACTGGCATGGCGGTACCTCACGGATTTCCCCTGAGGCACCGGTACCGGTAGTCAAGGTCGAGCAAATCGAAGACCGTCCAGGTGGCGCTGCCAACGTTGCCCTCAATATTGCCGCCCTCGGCGCCCCGGCCTCCCTGGTGGGTGTGACCGGCGACGACGAAGCCGCCGACAGCCTGGCCAACAGCCTGCGCGGTGCCGGCGTGCGTGCGCTGTTCCAGCGCATTGCCCATCAGCCGACCATCGTCAAGCTGCGGGTCATGAGCCGTCACCAGCAATTGCTGCGTATCGATTTCGAAGAACCCTTCGCCACCGACGCCCTGGCCCTCAGTGGTCAGGTCGACGCGTTGCTCGAAGGTATCAAGGTGCTGGTGTTGTCCGACTACGGCAAAGGCGCCTTGAAAAACCACCAGATGCTGATCCAGGCCGCCAAGGCCCGTGGCATTCCGGTTCTGGCCGATCCCAAGGGCAAGGACTTCTCGATTTATCGGGGCGCCAGCCTGATCACGCCAAACCTCAGCGAGTTCGAAGCCATTGTCGGCGGTTGCGCCGATGAGCATGAGCTGGTGACCAAAGGCGCGGCGCTGATGGCCGACCTCGACCTGGGCGCCTTGCTGGTCACCCGTGGCGAGCACGGCATGACCCTGCTGCGCCCTGACCACCCGGCGATGCATTTGCCCGCGCGTGCCCGTGAAGTGTTCGACGTCACCGGTGCCGGTGACACGGTCATCTCCACCCTGGCCGCCTCGATTGCGGCCGGTGAAGAACTGCCCCACGCCGTGGCCCTGGCCAACCTGGCGGCGGGCATTGTGGTCGGCAAACTGGGTACCGCGGCTATCAGCGCGCCTGAGCTGCGCCGTGCGATCCAGCGCTCCGAAGGCTCGGAGCGCGGCGTGCTGGGGATCGAGCAATTGCTGCTGGCCATTGACGACGCCCGTGCCCACAAAGAAAGCATCGTGTTCACCAACGGATGCTTCGACATCCTGCATGCCGGCCACGTGACTTATCTGGAACAGGCGCGCGCCCAAGGCGACCGCCTGATCGTGGCGGTCAACGACGACGCTTCGGTGAGCCGCTTGAAAGGCCCCGGCCGTCCGATCAACAGTGTCGATCGCCGCATGGCCGTATTGGCCGGTCTTGGTGCGGTGGACTGGGTGATCAGCTTCTCTGAAGGCACCCCGGAAAACCTGCTGGCCCAGGTCAAGCCGGACGTGTTGGTCAAGGGTGGCGACTATTCTGTCGACCAGGTTGTGGGGGCCGACATCGTCAGCGCCTACGGCGGTACGGTCAAAGTGCTGGGGTTGGTTGAAAACAGCTCGACCACGGCCATTGTCGAGAAGATCCGCAACAATGAGTAATGCTCAAAAGTGGGTGTTGATCACTGGAGGTGCCGGCTTTATCGGCTCGCACCTGGTCGATGCGCTACTCGCCAAGGGCTATGCCGTGCGGGTGCTGGATGACTTGTCCACCGGCAAGCGCAGCAATCTGCCGCTGGGTAACCCCCGCGTAGAACTGATTGAAGGCAATGTCGCCAATGCCGAGCTGGTGACGCAAGCTGCCATTGGCGCCACCGCCGTGGTGCACCTGGCCGCAGTGGCCTCAGTGCAGGCTTCGGTGGATGATCCGGTGAGCACGCACCAGAGCAATTTCGTCGGCACCCTGAATGTCTGCGAAGCCATGCGCAAGGCCGGCGTGAAGCGTGTGGTGTTTGCCTCCAGCGCGGCGGTATATGGCAACAACGGCGAGGGCGCTTCGATTGACGAAGAGACCACCAAGGCACCGCTGACGCCTTACGCGTCGGACAAACTGGCGGGTGAGCACTATTTCGATTTCTATCGCCGCCAGCATGGCCTGGAGCCGGTGATTTTCCGTTTCTTCAACATCTTCGGGCCACGCCAGGATCCGTCATCGCCGTATTCCGGCGTGATCAGTATCTTCAGCGAACGCGTGCAGCAGGGTGTGCCGATCAGCGTGTTTGGCGACGGCGAGCAAACCCGGGATTTCATGTACGTGGAAGACCTGGTGGATGTGCTGGTCCAGGCCATCGAAGCGCCCGAAGCGCCATTGGGCGCGATCAACGTGGGATGGAACCGCACGACCACGCTCAAGCAGGTGTTGCAGGCGTTGGAAGAAGTGGTGGGGCGGTTGCCGGTGATCACTTACGGGCCGGCGCGCTCGGGTGATATCCGCCATTCGCGGGCGAATAACCAGCGCTTGTTGGCGAGCTTTGCGCTGCCTGAGCCTACGCCGCTGAAGGTCGGCCTGGAGCGGCTCCTAAAGGCTTGATGCATTCCAATGTGGGAGCGGCGGTGCGACGATTCGACTTGCTCGCGAATGCTGTGGTTCAGTCACATATGCATCGACTGACGCTCCGCTTTCGCGAGCAAGCCCGCTCCCACATTTGGATCGCAGCACGGCAGCCCAATAAGTAGGTGCCTTTAGCCTTTGGCCTTCTTCTTCGGCACGATCTTGCGCAGCACCCGCTGCGCCAATCGCTTCAACTTCGACTCCTTCTCAGGCTCCGCCAAGCCTTGCTGACGCAGCCAATCCTTCCAGCGAATGCGCTCATCGCGCACCAGCCAGCCTTCCTGCTGGGCGAAGCTTTCCGCCAGGTACAAGCCGCGTGTGCTGGCCGGATACAGCTGGTCTTTCTTGACGGTGTACAGCTCGGCCAGCGGCTGGCCATCCTTCAGCGGCATCAGGTACAGGTCGGGCCGCTGACGGTCCAGGCGCGCCACGAGTTGGTCACCTTCGAGGCGTTCATCCACATGGAACAGGCTCAAGGACTTGGCTTCCTTGGGGACTTCCAGGCGCAAGTCATAAATCAATTGCAGCGACGCGGTCGGCAAATGCACATACGCCCGTGGGCGCTCGATCAATTGCATGGTGGCGCAGCGCACCGGGCGGGCGGCGCCGGACAGAGGGCTCAAGCGAAACGGCAGGGCTTCACGGTAATGCAGGGCGGCGGAGTAGGGCGCGGGCAGCCAGGTGTCATTGAAGCGCCCGCCCAGCCAGCCTTCGGGTGTCTCCAGCAGGCATTCTTCGGCAATTTCCTGGATGGCGGTGTGCAGCGGCAGGTTCAGTTCGTGGGCGGGTACGTAGCCGGAGATCAGCTTGAGCACCACGTCGCCACGGTCCTGGCGGCGCTGGCGCACCAGTACCCAGTAATCCTTGTTCTGCCAATGCAGGGTCAGGCGTACCGACACGCCGAGGTTGGCCAATTCCAGGGCGAAACGTTCAGAGTCTGCCACTTCCACCGGTTTGCGCCGTTGCAGGGTCTGGGCGAAGTTGAGCGGCATGCCCACGCTCTGGTAACTCAGGCCTTCGGGGGTGGCTTCGACGTGCAGCGGCAGTGTCTTGAAGTTGCTGGGGTTTTTTCTAATCAGCGTTCGCGGCATGTCGGCTCCTTCTTGCGACGGGGTCGGCCGCGTGGGCGGCATCAGAGTTGACGAATGACTTGGGCAGCGGTCGCCACGTTGTGGGCCAGGTGCAGCGGGTTAATGGTCCCGACAATAGCACTGGCGACACCCGTTTGCGCAAACAACAGCATGAAACTGGCGCGAATTGGATCCATTCCTGGCTCAAGACACACGTGGCCGCTGGCCAGGGCCTTTTTCACCAGGATGCCTTTGCCGTGGGCGGCGGCGTAATCGATCACGGCTTTCTCGGCCTGCTCATTCAGATTGTAGGTGACCATCGCGCAATCACCTTGTTCCAGAGCCTTCACGCCACCGTCGACGGTTTTGCCGGAGAAGCCGAAACCACGGATCTTGCCCTCTTTTTTCAGCTGCGCCAGGGTCTCATAAACCTCGCAATCGTTGAGGATATGCAGGTCATTGCCATCAGAGTGCACCAGCACCAGGTCGATGAAATCCGTTTCAAGTCGTTTCAAGCTGCGCTCGATGGACATCCGCGTATGCGCGGCACTGAAATCGTGATGGGACACGCCGTCGGCAAACTCTTCGCCGACCTTGCTGACAATCACCCAATCGTTGCGCTGACCGCGCAACAGCGGCCCCAGGCGTTCCTCACTGCGGCCGTAAGCCGGCGCGGTGTCGATCAGGTTGATGCCCAGCTGCCGGGCCTGGCGCAGCAACATCCGCGCTTCGTCATCATTGGGTATCTGGAAGCCGTTGGGGTATTTCACCCCTTGATCACGGCCCAGCTTGACGGTGCCCAGGCCCAGCGGCGAAACCAGCAGGCCGGTGCTGCCCAGCGGGCGATGCAGGTCGTGCAGGGTTGGCAGGCTCATGGCAACAGTTGCTCCCAGGCAGGCTGGCCGAGGGCCGGTTTTGGAAATTCAGGCAGCGCGTCGCTGGCGCTTGGGCGGATGCCGTCGCGTTCGAGGGCGTTGATTACGCGATCGGCGAAGTCCGGTGCCAGCGCCAGTTTGGTCGGCCAGCCCACCAGCAGGCGGCCTTGCTCGGCGAGGAAGGCATTGTCGGGGCGGCTCAGACCCGATTGCAGCGGCTCGGCCCGCTCGACACGCAGGGTGGCCCATTGGGTCTGGCTCATGTCGATCCACGGCAGTAACTGCCCCAGCTCTTTTTGCGCAGTGGCGATCTGCTCTTGTGGTGTACGGGCCACGCCATCCGCCTCGGCGATATCGCCGCCCATGTACCACACCCAGTTGCCGTCGGCAGCCGGGTGAGTGGTGATGGTGAGGCGCGGCTTGGTGCCGCCGCCCAGGCAGTGCGCATACAGCGGCTTGAGGCCCGGGCCTTTGGCGATGATCATATGCAGTGGGCGGGTTTGCATGGCCGGCTGGCTCAGGCCCAGCGCGCTGAGCAGATCTGCCGTGCCGCCACCGGCACTCAGCACGATGCGCTGGGCGCGGATCTCGCGGCCATCGACCTTCAGGCCCACCAGCGTGTCGCCTTCCAGCAGCGGTTCGATATGTTGCCCGGCGAGCAGGCCGTCGCCGGCCAGTTGCGCCAGGCGCTCGATCAGGCTGGGCACATCGATGACCAGTTCGGCCAGGCGATAGACCTTGCCCTTGAAGCGCCGGTCTTGCAGGGCAGGCGGCAATTCGTCACCTTTTACCTGATCGACGCGGCCACGCACGGCTTTACTGGCGAAGAAGCTGGTGAGGTTGCCGGCGATCGTGCCGGGCGACCACAGGTAATGGGCTTCTGAGAGCAAGCGCACGCCGGTCAGGTCCAGCTCGCCGTTACCCGCCAGGGCTTCGCGCCAGCGGCGCGGCATGTCGGCAATGGCTTCGGACGCACCGGTGAGGGCGCCGTGCAGGGCGTATTTCGCGCCGCCGTGGATGATCCCCTGGGACTTCACGCTTTGCCCGCCGCCCAAGGTAGCGCTTTCCACCACCACCGTGGAAAACCCCTGGCGGCGCAGGCGTGCGTTAAGCCAGAGGCCGGCAACCCCGGCGCCGACAATCAGAACGTCGGTGGAAATAACGGATGGCATCGGCGACCTCAGTGTTCAAGACAAGAGGCGCAGTATACAGGCTGTTACGTGGCGGTCAGTGCCCGGCGGTTTTCGAGAACAGCTGAATCACCACCACGCCCAGCACAATCAGGCCCATGCCCAGCATGGCCGGTACATCCAGCTTCTGCCCGTAGATAAACAGCGCGGCGATACTGACCATTACAATGCCCAACCCGGCCCAGACCGCGTAGGCAATGCCCACCGGCACCGTGCGCACCACCAGCGTGAGCATCCAGAAGGCCACGCCATACCCCACAATCATCAGCAGCAGCGGGATGGGTGTGCTCAAGCCTTTGACGGCTTTCATGGAAACGGTGGCGATCACTTCCGAGCAGATGGCAATGGCCAGGTAAACGTAGGCAACATTCATGGGGGAATCCTCGGTGTGATACGGGCTTGATTAGGTGCGCATTTTAACCCTTCGTGAGATGAGATAAAGTCATTACCTATCCGATTTAAAGATGGGTTGAGTCATGAGCGTGCAATGGAACCTGGAACAGATGCGCCTGTTTGTCAGCGTCGCCGAGCAGCGCTCGTTTTCGGCGGTGGCGCGTGGGCAGCGCAAGGCGCAATCGGCAGTGAGCAATGGGATCGCCCTGCTGGAAGCGGACTTGGGTTTGAGCCTGTTCGAGCGCAGCAGCGGCCGTCAGCCCCGCCTGACTGAAGCCGGCAGTGTATTGCTGGAAGAGGCGCGCGAGGTGCTGCGCCAATGTGAACGGCTCAATGGAAGGGCGTTGTCACTGACCCGTGGTGAAGAAGCCTGCCTGCGCCTGGCCCAGGATGAAGCCATGCTGTTCCAGCCGGTGCTCGACAGCCTTGAGGCGCTGGCCCGGCAATACCCGCTGCTGGAAGTGCAACTGTCCAGCGCCGCGCAAGGTGATGTGGCGCGCAAGCTGGTGGAGCGCAAGGCCGACCTGGGCCTGTTGTTCTATCACGACCAGATCCCCGAAGCGCTTGAGCGGCGGGTGGTGGGCAGTGTGGAAATGGTCACGGTGTGCGGGGTGAATCATCCGCTGGCCCAGGACAACTACGTGACGTGCCAGCGCCTGGCACAGTTTCGCCAATTGCTGATGTCGACCCAGACCAGCGTGTACCCCGGCAGCGAAGCCGCGAGCCCCTTGGTGTGGCGTGCCGACAGCTTCTACGTATTGGCCGAATGGCTGATGAGTGGCCTGGGCTGGGCCTGGCTGCCTCGGCACATCGTGCAATACCCGGCCTATCAACAGCAGATGGTCGAGCTGGACAGCGAATGGACGCCTCCGGCGCTGGTGGTGGAGCTGGTCTGGCGCCGCGATGAGCATCTCGGCCCGGCCGCACGCTTTCTGACCGAGCGATTTGCCGAGTGCTTGCAGGCGATCGACTGAAAAAGCCGATAAACTCCGCCGCCATGAATAGAACTCTCTACAGCTGTCTGTTTTACCTGGCGCTGCCGTTGGTGGCTTTACGTCTGTGGCTGCGTGCGCGCAAGGCGCCGGCGTATGCAAAACGGATAGGCGAGCGGTTTTCCTATGGCCTGCCGGTGATGCAGCCGGGCGGGATCTGGGTGCATGCGGTGTCGGTGGGCGAAAGCATTGCCGCCGCGCCGATGATTCGCGGGCTGATGGAGCGCCACCCGACGCTGCCGATCACCGTCACCTGCATGACGCCCACCGGCTCTGAGCGTATCCAGGCGCTGTTCGCCAATGAACCGCGCATTCAGCACTGTTACTTGCCCTATGACTTGCCTTGCGCCGCCAAGCGTTTTCTTGATCGTGTACAGCCCAGGCTCGCCGTGATCATGGAAACCGAGCTGTGGCCCAACCACATCCATGCCTGCGCTCAACGCGGTATTCCGGTAGCGCTGGCCAATGCGCGGCTGTCGGCACGTTCGGCCAAAGGTTATGCGCGCTTCGCCAAACTGACCACGCCGATGCTGGCCGAGATGAGCCTGTTTGCGGTGCAGACACACACCGAAGCCCAGCGCTTTCTAAGCCTGGGCGCGCGACCGGAAACTGTCGAAGTCACCGGCTCGATCAAGTTCGACCTGACCATCGACCCTCAGTTACCGGTACGCGCCGCCGCCTTGCGCGAGCAATGGGGCGCCACCGAGCGCCCGGTGTGGATCGCCGCCAGCACCCACGAAGGCGAGGATGAAGTGGTGCTGGCCGCCCATCGCCAACTGCTCGAAAGCTACCCCAATGCGCTGCTGATTCTGGTGCCGCGTCATCAGGAGCGCTTCGGCCCGGTGTTCGAGTTGTGCGGGCAACAAGGCTTTGCCACGGTGCGCCGCTCCAGCGCTGAGCCGGTGACGGCGCAGACCTCCGTGCTGCTCGGCGATACCATGGGCGAGCTGCTGTTCCTTTATGCGCTGGCCGACAGCGCCTTCGTTGGCGGCAGCCTGGTGCCCACCGGCGGCCACAACCCACTGGAGCCGGCGGCGCTGGCCAAGCCTGTGATCATGGGGCCGCACCTGTTCAACTTCCTTGAAATCAGCGCGATGATGCGTGAAGCCGGGGCGTTGCGTGAGGTGGATGATGCGCAAGGATTGGCCGAAGCTGTGCGGCAGTTGTTCGAACTGCCGCAGGATGCGCGCAAGATGGCAGAGGCGGGATTGAAGGTGATGCAGGCCAACCAGGGCGCGCTCAAGCGCTTACTGGATGGTTTGGACAAACTGCTCAATCACTGAACCAACACGGACCAAAATGTGGGAGCTGGCTTGCCTGCGATAGCATCAACTGGGCATGTCTGATGTACCGAGTTGCCTGCATCGCAGGCAAGCCAGCTCCCACATTGGTTTTGCTGTGTTGTTAATACCCGGGGCGGGCTTTGAGCTGCTCGGCGGCGGCCTTGGCCAGATCCGGCGGCAGGAAATCCTTGTCCGGGTTGTAATCAGCCTTGAGGTAGCGCGTCAGGTCCTGCAGATCCCCTGGGCTGAGCGTGCCCGCCGCCTGCTTCAAGCGCAGGTTGTCGAGAATGTAGTCGTAGCGGCTGTTGTTGTAGTTGCGCACCGACGAGTACAGCTGGCGCTGCGAGTCCAGCACATCGACGATATTGCGCGTACCCACCTGATAACCGATTTCCGTGGCTTCCACCGCGCTCTGGTTGGAGATGATTGACTGGCGGCGCGCCTGTACCTGCTCCACATCGGTGTTCACCGCACGGTGCAGATTACGGGTGTTTTCTACGACCTGACGGCGCAGGCCTTCGCGTTGCTGTTCGGTCTGGTCGAGGCGTGAATAGGATTCGCGCACCTGCGAGCTGGTCAAACCGCCGCTGTAGATCGGGATATTCAGGCGCAGGCCGATGGTGCGCTGGGACACATCACCGCCGTACGGCACGGGCAACTGGTTCGGGTTGCTGAAACCCAGCGCGTCGTTGTCGCCTTTCTCGTATTGCGCCACGGCGTCGAGGGTCGGCAGGTGGCCGGCCTTGCGCTGGCGCAGGGTTTCTTCGGCAGCGGTCACGGCGTAGTTGCTGGCCAGCAAGTTCAGGTTTTGGCGGCCGGCGGTTTCGACCCAGGACTTGGCGTCGTTCGGCGCCGGCGGCAACACCGGCAGGGTGTGCACGATGCCCTGGATCGCGTTGTACTGACGGTTGGTCAGGGTGATCAGCGCTTCAAAGGCGTCGTCCACCTGGCGCTGGGCGACGATGCGGTTGGCGCGGGCGGTGTCGTAGCTGGCCTGGGATTGCAGCACGTCGGTCTTGTCCGACAGGCCCACATCAAAGCGTTCGTTGGACTGGTCGAGCTGGCGCTTGAAGGCGTTTTCTTCGGCCTTGGTCGAGGCCAGGTTGTCTTGGGCGCGCAGCACGGCGAAGTAGCTTTCGGCGCTTTGCAGGATCAGGTTCTGTTCAGTCGCCGAGAGTTGCAGCGCAGCTTGTTCGTTGACGGCTTCGGCGGCTTGCAGCTGGAACCAGCGATCAGCGCGGAACAGCGGCTGGCTCAGGGTTGCGCGCCAGGAATGCGCGTCACGGTTGACGGTGGCTGCCGGCTGGTCGATCTGGGTGCGCACGTTGTTGCTGTCGGCACCGGCCGACAGGTTCGGCAGCAAGCCGGCGCGGGCCTGGGGCACCACTTCTTTTTGCGCGCCGTATTGCGCACGGGCGGCGGCCAGGTCGGCGTTGTTGTTCACCGCTTCCTGGTAGACGCTGACCAAGTCGGTTTTGGCGGACAAGGGCGCTTCAGCTGCCCAGACCATTCCATTGGTCGCACAAGACACGGCAAGAGCCAGTGAGAGTTTGCGCAGCATGAGGCGATCCCTAGTGTGAATATTACGGCTGTAATTAAGCGCCCAAGGCTAAGGCTGGCCATTCCTGGCGTCAAGCATTGTGACGACGCCCGAGTGTAGTGGCGCTGACCCTGCGCAACAATCCCGCAATCACGCCATTCATCACGCTGAATACACCGCTATTGGCAATTTGCCCACGCCATGGTCTAGACTGGCCGCGTTCTTGTCGGGGTGCCTTGTTGGAAGGCTGAGATCGGTAAATACCGGATCCCGTTGAACCTGATCAGGTTAACGCCTGCGTAGGGAACAAGATTTCTCGTCACCCGGCGAGTCCTCTTGTGCTTCGTCCGGGATGTTGTTCGACAATCGAACAGCCCTCGTGCCTTGCACAGCACTGGTTTCAGTGCGTCCATCCGTCACAGGTTCGCTCCGACAAAAATCCACCGCCTGGATAAGTTGGAGAGCCCGTGATGAGTACAAGACCAAAAAACAACACCGTGCATTTGAGTGAGTCGGCCAAGGTCGACACAGGCTCCGTGCAGCCGTTTACCCGCTCGCAGAAAATTTATGTGCAGGGCTCGCGTCCCGATATCCGCGTGCCCATGCGCGAAATCAGCCTGGACGTGACACCCACCGAGTTCGGCGGTGAAATCAACGCTCCCGTGGTGGTTTACGACACCTCCGGCCCTTATACCGACCCAAATGTCATCATCGACGTGCGCAAAGGCCTGGCCGATGTGCGCTCGCCGTGGATCGAAGAGCGTGGTGACACTGAGCGCCTCACCTGCCTGAGCTCAAGCTACGGCCAGGAGCGCCTGGATAACCCGGACCTGGCCTACCTGCGCTTTGCCCACCTGCAAAACCCGCGCAAAGCCAAGGCCGGTGCCAACGTGAGCCAGATGCACTACGCGCGCAAAGGCATCATCACGCCGGAGATGGAATACGTCGCCATCCGCGAAAACATGAAGCTCGAAGAAGCCCGTGCCAGCGGCCTGCTCAAACAGCAGCACGCGGGCCACAGCTTTGGCGCGAGCATCCCGAAAATCATCACGCCTGAATTTGTCCGCGAAGAAATCGCCCGTGGTCGGGCGATCATTCCAGCCAACATCAACCACACCGAACTGGAACCGATGATCATCGGCCGTAACTTCCTGGTGAAGATCAACGGCAACATCGGCAACAGCGCCTTGGGTTCGTCCATCGAAGAAGAAGTGGCGAAGATGACTTGGGGTATTCGCTGGGGCTCGGACAACATCATGGATTTGTCCACCGGCAAGCACATCCACGAAACCCGCGAGTGGATTATCCGCAACTCGCCGGTGCCGATCGGCACCGTGCCGATCTACCAGGCCCTGGAAAAAGTCGACGGCATGGCTGAGGAGCTGACCTGGGAGCTGTTCCGCGACACGTTGATCGAACAGGCCGAGCAGGGCGTGGATTACTTCACGATTCATGCCGGTGTCTTGCTGCGTTATGTGCCATTGACCGCCAACCGCGTGACCGGCATCGTCAGCCGTGGCGGCGCGATCATGGCCAAGTGGTGCCTGGCTCATCACAAGGAAAACTTCGCCTACACGCATTTCGAAGAGATCTGCGAAATCATGAAGGCCTATGACGTCAGCTTCTCCCTCGGCGACGGCCTGCGCCCAGGCTCGGTGGCCGATGCCAACGACGCAGCACAATTCGGCGAGCTGGAAACCCTGGGCGAACTGACCAAGATCGCCTGGAAGCACGACGTGCAAACCATGATCGAAGGCCCCGGCCACGTGCCGATGCAGTTGATCAAGGAGAACATGGACAAGCAGCTCGAATGCTGCGACGAGGCGCCGTTCTACACCCTCGGCCCGCTGACCACCGACATTGCGCCGGGCTACGACCACATCACCTCGGGTATTGGTGCGGCGATGATCGGCTGGTTCGGTTGCGCCATGCTTTGCTACGTCACGCCCAAGGAACACTTGGGTTTGCCGAACAAGGACGATGTAAAGACCGGGATCATCACCTACAAGATCGCCGCGCATGCCGCCGACCTCGCCAAAGGCCACCCCGGCGCGCAGATTCGCGACAACGCCCTGAGCAAGGCGCGCTTCGAATTCCGTTGGGAAGACCAGTTCAACCTCGGCCTGGACCCGGACACCGCGCGGGCTTTCCACGATGAAACCTTGCCGAAGGAGTCGGCCAAGGTCGCGCACTTCTGCTCTATGTGCGGGCCGAAGTTCTGCTCGATGAAAGTCACTCACGAAGTACGCGAGTACGCCGCCAACCAGCGCATTGAAGCGGTGGATGTGGACGTGGCCAAGGGCTTGGCCGAGCAGGCGGAGCGGTTCAAGCAGGAAGGCAGTCAGCTGTACAAGAAGGTCTGACACCCACGATCGTTCCCACGCTCTGCGTGGGAATGCATCCCGTGACGCTCTGCGTCACAAAGGCGGACGCAGAGCGTCCTTAGCGGCATTCCCACGCAGAGCGTGGGAACGATCATGTCCCTCAGAGATAACACCCTTGAGCATTCAACCGAGTACTTATTCCCCTGAAATCGCGGTGCCGGCTGACAAACGCGTGTTCGGCGCCCGCGACCTGTTCTCCCTGTGGTTCTCCCTCGGCATCGGCCTGATGGTCCTGCAAACCGGTGCCTTGCTCGCGCCGGGCCTGGGCTTGTCCGGCTCGTTGCTGGCGATTTTCCTCGGCACGCTGGTCGGCGTAGTGCTGCTGGCTGCCGTCGGTGTGATCGGCAGCGACACCGGCCTGTCGGCCATGGCCGCGCTCAAACTCAGCCTCGGCAGCAAGGGCGCGAGCCTGCCGGCACTGCTGAACCTGCTGCAATTGATTGGCTGGGGCTCGTTCGAGATCATCGTGATGCGCGACGCCGCCAGTTTGCTCGGCACGCGCGCGTTCAGCGAGGGCAGCCTGCTCGCCAGCCCATTGCTGTGGACCCTGTTTTTCGGTGGCTTGGCGACCTTGCTGGCAGTCAGCGGCCCTTTGACGTTTGTGCGGCAAATCCTGCGTAAATGGGGCATCTGGCTGCTGCTCGCCGCCTGCCTGTGGCTGACCTGGAACCTGTTCGCCAAGGCCGACCTCGCGGCGTTGTGGGCCAGGTCCGGCGATGGCTCGATGCCGTTTGCGGTGGGCTTTGATATCGCCATCGCCATGCCGCTGTCGTGGTTGCCACTGATCGCCGATTACTCACGCTTCGGCCAGCGCGCCAAAAGCGTGTTCGGCGGGACGGCGTTGGGCTTCTTTATCGGTAATTTCTGGCTGATGAGCCTGGGCGTGGCCTACACCCTGGCGTTTGCGCCCAGCGGTGAGGTCAATGCGCTGTTGCTGGCGCTGGCCGGTGCCGGCTTGGGCATTCCGCTGCTGCTGATTCTGTTGGACGAGTCGGAAAACGCCTTTGCCGATATTCACTCGGCGGCGGTGTCCAGCGGTATGTTGCTGCGCTTGAAGGTCGAGCACCTGGCCTTGGCCATCGGTGTGATCTGCACCTTGATCGCCTGCCTGGCGCCGTTGGCGCAGTATCAGAACTTCCTGCTGCTGATCGGCTCGGTGTTTGCGCCGCTGTTCGGCGTGGTGCTGGTGGATCACTTTATCCTGCGCCGGCGTGGCCACGGCAGGGTTGCCAACCTGCATTGGCCGGCGCTGGTGGCCTGGCTGGGTGGCATCGCCACCTATCACGCGCTGGCCAACCTGTGTCCGGATATCGGCGCAACCCTGCCGGCACTGGTACTGGCAGGGTTGTTACAGCTGGTGCTGGGGCGTGCGGTCAGTGGCGCGCTGGCATCAGCTCAGGCTTGAGCACGCCGGTGAGGCGCGCATAGGGGATAGTCATTTCGATCAGCCCCAGTGCGTAAGGGGCGATGGTGCTCACGTTGTACTTGAGCACCACACCGGCGCTGGTCAGGGCCACGTTCGGGGTTTTCTGGAACGGCCAGCTCTTCACGAACTCCGGGTCGCGGTCCATCTGCGAATTGATCAGCCAACTGTTGTGGGCGACTTTCGCGGTGTTCCAGAACGCCTGTTCCTGGCCCGGCAGCAGCATGTCGGCCAGGCTCAGCTCTTTGTGCAGCAGGCGTGAATAGTTGATGAAACCGCGGCCGGGCGCGCCGTGGGCGGTGCCGGTATCCAGGTAACTGGACACTTCAACGATCACCAGTCCGTCATGCTGCTCACGTACCTTGGCTTGCAAGTACATGCTGTTGCGGTTCGGCGACTCACGCAGGAACTTGTCGCGGTAGGCATTCAGGGTCGGCGGCACGCTGGCGCCGGGCGTGGTGCGGGTCATTTGCAGCAGGCGTTGCTCAACAATGCTGTCCAGCTGCGGCTCGCTGGGGAAGTGCACGGTGTCGATGTTCACCAGCGGGCATTCCGGGCTGTTGCAGCCGGGTTTGATCTGTTCGGAAGTGTCCGGCCTGGTGTCCAGGGGCTTGAGGTAGCTGGGCTGGAACAGGCTCTGGCAAGCGCCCAGAGTCAAGGCAATACAGGCCACGGAGGCGATTTTTAAAAGCGACATGTGCGTCCTTCGGAAATCGATGGAAAGCGAAAAAGAGTAGCGCTTCGACTGCGAACAAAGCCGTCAGTTCGCCACTAAGCTGATTAGAGTGAGTTTGACGCTCGCCGTCTATCCCGGCAACCGGAAAGGGGCTGCATCAAGGGCCATGGGCGCGTTAGGATGGCGCGAATTGCACCTGCGTAACGAGGAAGGATATGACGGACATTGCCAAATCGACGCCGAACACCGTCGAGATCGTTCAGCGCGACAATGCCTACAAGGGCTTCTACCAGCTTGACCGCGTGCAACTGCGCCACGAGAAGTTCGATGGCAGCATGAGCCGGGTGATCAATCGTGAAGTCTTCGTTCGCCATGACGCGGTGTGCGTGCTGCCCTACGACCCGCAGCGCGATGAGGTGGTGTTGATCGAACAGTTCCGTATCGGCGCCATGGGCCGTACCGGCAACCCATGGCTGGTGGAAATGGTCGCGGGCCTGATTGATAAGGACGAACAACCGGAGGAGGTTGCACACCGCGAGGCCGAGGAGGAAGCTGGCCTTACGTTCTCTGCGCTGTGGCCGATCACCAAATATTTCCCGTCGCCCGGTGGCAGTACCGAATTCGTGCACTTGTATCTGGGCCGTTGCGACAGCTCAGGTGCTGGTGGCGTCCATGGACTGGAAGAAGAAGCAGAAGATATCCGCGTCACCCCTTGGGCGCTCGAAGATGCCCTGCAAGCGGTGCGTGACGGCAAAATTTCCAACGCAGCCAGCATTATCGCCCTGCAGTGGCTTGCGCTTAATCGCGCGGAAGTGAGGGGGTTATGGCAGTAAAGGCACGGGAACGATACCGAGTTGACCTGATCGGGCTGCAAGCGGCCTGCGAGGCCAACTATGCACGCTTGATGCGCTTGCTCCCCGATATGCGTCACGCGCCTGAGGCGCGGCGGATTGCCGTGACCCATGGCGACCAGATGCTGGGCGTGCTGACCCTTGAGGTCATCGTCAACTGCCCCTACACCACCACCTTGCGGGTACGCCAGGAGCACAGCCTGCCCTGGCTGCCGGTGCCGCAGCTGGAGGTTCAGGTGTATCACGATGCCCGCATGGCCGAAGTCATCAGCGCCGAACATGCGCGACGCTTTCGCAGCATCTATCCTTATCCGAATGTGTTCATGCACCAGCCCGATGAGAAAGCACAACTCAATGTGTTCCTCGGCGAATGGTTGAGTCACTGCCTGGCCCTGGGCCATGAATTTGAAGTCGTGCGCTAGATGTGAACTGCGTCTTTCCTCTTTGTGTCCTGCCCCAGCATAATCGCGCCAGTTAACCATTCCTGTGATTGCCTTGGGAGAGCGCCTTGCCGAGCGTATCCACCGTGAACCCTGATGCGCCGGCGCTGCTGGTGCAGTTGTCCGACAGCCACCTGTTTGCCGAGGCCGACGGTTCGCTGCTGGGCATGAACACCCACGACAGCCTGCAGCGCGTGATCGGGTTGGTGCGCGAGCAGCAGCCGCAGATCGATCTGGTGCTGGCCACGGGGGACTTGTCCCAGGACGGCTCGCTGGAGTCTTACCAGCAGTTTCGCGACCTGACCGGGCAGATCGACGCGCCGGCGCGCTGGATTCCCGGCAACCACGACGAACCGCAGGTCATGGCCCATGCCGCCGTGCACAGTGATTTGCTGGAGCCGGTGGTCGACATTGGCCATTGGCGCGTCACTTTGCTGGATTCGGCGGTACCGGGCTCGGTGCCCGGTTACTTGCAGGACCAGCAACTGCAATTGCTCGCCCAGGCCCTGAGCGAAGCGCCAAGCCGTCATCATCTGGTGTGTTTTCACCATCATCCGGTCTCCATCGGTTGTGCGTGGATGGAGCCGATCGGCCTGCGCAACCCTGAAGCCCTGTTTGCCGTACTTGACCGCTTCCCGCAGGTAAAGGCGGTGCTGTGGGGCCATGTGCACCAGGAAATCGACCGCGAGCGTAATGGCGTGCGCCTGCTGGCGTCGCCGTCCACCTGTATCCAGTTCGCGCCGGGCAGCGAGGACTTCAAGGTCAGCGAGCAGGCGCCAGGGTATCGCTGGCTGCGATTGCATGCCGACGGACGGTTGGAGACGGGTGTGGAGCGGGTAAAGGATTTTGCCTTCACTGTCGACTACGGCAGCAATGGCTACTAAAAGCTGCAAACACTGCTCAAAATGTGGGAGCTGGCTTGCCTGCGATGGCGGTGTGCCAGTTAATCAATAGCTAACTGATCCGGCGCCATCGCAGGCAAGCCAGCTCCCACATTCGATCCGCATCTGTCTGTATTCCCTGTAAACTGCGCCTCTTTGGCTGATGCACGGAGAGCCCGGCATGTCCGCTTCGATTCTATATATCCACGGTTTCAACAGCGCGCCTGCGTCCAACAAGGCCACCCAGTTGACCACCGTGATGGACAGCCTCGGTTTGAGCGACCAATTGCGTGTGCCGGCCCTGCATCACCATCCGCGTCAGGCGATTCCTCAATTGGAAGAGGCCATTGCAGAGCTGGGACGGCCGCTGCTGGTGGGAAGCTCACTCGGCGGCTACTATGCAACCCATCTTGCCGAACGCCATGGCCTCAAGGCGCTGCTGGTGAACCCGGCGGTCAGCCCGCATCGGATGTTTGACGGTTACCTGGGCACCCAGAAGAACCTCTACACCGATGAAACCTGGGAGCTGACCCACGACCACGTCACGGCCCTGGCCGAACTGGAAGTGCCGGCACCCCAGGACGCCGCGCGTTATCAAGTGTGGTTGCAGACCGGGGACGAAACCCTGGATTATCGCCTCGCCCAGCAGTATTACCGGGCCTGTGCCTTGCGCATCCAGGCCGGTGGCGACCATGGTTACCAGGGGTTCGCCCAGCAATTGCCGGCCATGTTGAGTTTTGCCGGCATTGGCGCAGATCAGTATCAATCCTTGGACTTTGCAGCACTGTAAAGTCCAAGGTTACTTTTTAATCGAACGACTCACGACGAGACCCCATGGCCACTCCCAGCGCTAGCTCTTATAACGCCGACGCCATCGAAGTCCTCTCGGGCCTCGACCCGGTGCGCAAACGCCCCGGCATGTACACCGACACCAGTCGGCCGAACCACCTTGCCCAGGAAGTCATCGACAACAGCGTCGACGAAGCCTTGGCCGGGCACGCCAAGTCGGTACAGGTCATCCTCCACGCCGACCATTCCCTGGAAGTGTCCGACGATGGTCGCGGCATGCCGGTGGACATTCACCCGGAAGAGGGTGTGTCGGGCGTCGAGCTGATCCTTACCAAGCTCCATGCGGGTGGCAAGTTCTCCAACAAGAACTACCAGTTCTCCGGTGGCTTGCACGGTGTGGGTATTTCCGTGGTCAACGCCCTGTCCACCCTGGTGCGGGTCAAGGTCAAGCGCGACGGCAACGAGTACCAGATGACCTTCGCCGATGGCTACAAGGCCACCGACCTGGAAGTGATCGGCAGCGTCGGCAAGCGCAACACCGGCACCAGCGTGTACTTCGCGCCGGACCCGAAATACTTTGATTCGCCAAAATTCTCCATCAGCCGCCTCAAGCATGTACTCAAGGCCAAGGCGGTGTTGTGCCCTGGCCTGCTGGTCAGCTTTGAAGACAAAGGCACCGGCGAAAAGGTCGAGTGGCACTACGAAGATGGCCTGCGCTCCTACCTGGAAGACTCGGTCAGCGACTTTGAACGCCTGCCCAACGAGCCGTTCTGCGGCAGCCTGGCGGGGAATAAAGAAGCTGTCGACTGGGCGCTGCTGTGGTTGCCCGAAGGTGGCGACAGCGTGCAGGAAAGCTACGTCAACCTGATCCCCACGGCCCAGGGCGGCACCCACGTCAACGGTTTGCGCCAGGGTTTGCTGGACGCCATGCGCGAGTTCTGCGAATACCGCAGCCTGTTGCCGCGCGGCGTGAAGCTGGCGCCGGAAGACGTGTGGGAGCGCATCGCGTTCGTGCTGTCGATGAAAATGCAGGAGCCGCAGTTCTCCGGCCAGACCAAAGAACGTTTGTCGTCCCGTGAGGCGGCGGCGTTTGTCTCCGGTGTGGTCAAGGACGCGTTCAGCCTGTGGCTCAACGAGCACCCGGAACTGGGCCTGGCCCTGGCGGAGCTGGCGATCAACAACGCCGGCCGTCGTTTGAAGGCCAGCAAGAAAGTCGAGCGCAAGCGCATCACCCAGGGCCCGGCACTTCCAGGCAAGCTGGCCGATTGCGCCGGGCAAGACCCGATGCGCTCCGAGCTGTTTCTGGTCGAAGGTGACTCCGCCGGCGGTTCCGCCAAGCAAGCGCGGGACAAGGAGTTCCAGGCGATCCTGCCGTTGCGCGGCAAGATCCTCAACACCTGGGAAGTCGACGGCAGCGAAGTCCTGGCCAGCCAGGAAGTGCACAACATTGCCGTGGCCATCGGTGTAGACCCGGGCGCGGCGGACATGAGCCAGCTGCGCTACGGCAAGATCTGCATCCTCGCCGACGCCGACTCCGACGGCCTGCACATTGCCACGTTGCTCTGTGCGCTGTTTGTGCAGCACTTCCGCCCATTGGTGGAGGCTGGCCACGTCTATGTCGCCATGCCGCCGTTGTACCGTATCGACCTGGGCAAAGAGATTTACTACGCCCTCGACGAAGCCGAGCGCGATGGCATCCTCGACCGCCTGGTAGCCGAGAAGAAACGCGGCAAGCCGCAGGTCACGCGATTTAAGGGCCTGGGTGAGATGAACCCGCCGCAGCTGCGCGAAACCACCATGGACCCGAACACTCGGCGCCTGGTGCAGTTGACCCTGGAAGACTTCGCGGGCACGTCGGAAATGATGGACATGCTGCTGGCGAAGAAGCGTGCGCCGGACCGCAAAGCCTGGCTGGAGTCCAAGGGTAACCTGGCCGAGGTACTGGGCTGATGCGCACAGGCTTCGCCCTGGCGATCCTGATGTTGAGCGGGTTGGTGGCCACCCAAGGGGTGGCCGCGCCCGTGGCTGAGCTTAAGTTGGTCTCCGAACACCCGGTGGACGGCATGCGCGGTGGCAACCTGTCGGGCCTGGCGCTGTGTGGCCAGGACTTGTGGACGGTTTCCGACCGCGATGACGACCAGATCTACCGCCTCGATATCAGCGCGCCGACCTGGAAGGCCGAAACGGTGAAGATCGAAGTGCCGCCGGTGCCGGAGTCCGGTCTGCCCTGGGGCTTGCGCTCGCGCACCAAGGCGGCGTCGTTCATTCGTGGCGGCGACCTGGACTTTGAAGGCATCACCTGTGACGCCGCCGGCAACCGTTACATTGTCAGTGAAGCCCATGCGGCGGTGCTGCAAGTGCCGGTGAGCGGCGCGCCGCAATGGTTGAAGATTGCTCCGGGAATGGTCCGCGAAGCGCGGGCCAGTGGGATGTTGCTGCACTTCAATGCCTTGTTCGAAGGTTTGGCGATCAACCCCGAAGGCAATCAGATCTGGCTGGCGGCCGAGCGTGAGCGACGAGGGTTGATCTCGATCAAGCGCGGCCAGAGCGTGTGGGATTGCGACGGGCCCTGTGTGTTGCTGAGCGAGGCCGGCCAGGAAGTGCAGCCGGCACAGTTCACCAATGCCAAGGCGGTGTCCAAGGACTTTGCCGACCTGGCGCTGTTCAACGGCAAGCTGTTTACCCTGGAGCGCAATGCGTTCCAGATTTGCCGGCGCGATGGGGTCACGGCCAAAGTCGAGCTGTGCTGGTCGTTTGCCGACGAAACCCTGGCACCGAACCGGCGTTATGCCCAGCCCTATGGCCTGGCCGAGGCCCTGGTGATGGATGCCGAAGGGGCGTGGTTGGGCATCGACAATAATTTTGGCCCGCGCGCCGACGGTGAAAAACGCCCGGTGGTCTATCGTTTTGCCGCGCCGGCCGGTGGCTGGGGCGTACGACCATGACGGCAGCGCCGCCGCCCGGCAAACGTGCCGGACGCGTACTGATGTTCGTGGCATGGGGCGCCGGGCTGTTTTTGGCCACGCGTTTTTTTGGGCAGTGGGAAGCGCGTCAGGAAAACCCCAATGCCGTGGTGACCTCGGAGCAGCACGAGGGTTACATCGAAGTGAAACTGCTGGGCAACGGCCAAGGGCATTTTGTCGCCAGCGGCCAGATCAACGGTCAACCGGTGGAGTTTATGCTCGACCCCGGCGCGACCGATGTGGCGGTGCCGGCCGAATTGGCCGACCGCCTCGGGCTCCAACGTGGCCCGCCCGTGACCTTGAGCACCGCCAATGGGCGTAGCCAGGGCTACCGCACCCGCCTTGATCGCCTGAAGCTGGGCGATATCGTCCTGCAGGACGTGCGTGCGCTGGTAGCGCCGGGCCTGGGCGGCGAGCAGGTGCTATTGGGCATGAGTGCATTGAAACAACTTGAATTTACCCAGCGCAGCGGCACCATGCTGCTGCGCCAGACCAAACAATGATGAGGCCCGCATGAGTGACATCCTCGCAGACAGCTTAGATGGCGTAGAACGCCGATCGCTGGCTGACTTCACCGAAAATGCCTACCTCAACTACTCCATGTACGTGATCATGGACCGTGCCTTGCCGCATATCGGCGACGGCCTGAAGCCCGTGCAGCGGCGCATTATCTACGCCATGAGTGAGTTGGGCCTGGACGCAGATTCCAAGCACAAGAAATCGGCGCGTACCGTCGGTGACGTGCTCGGTAAGTTCCACCCCCACGGCGACTCGGCCTGCTACGAAGCCATGGTGCTGATGGCCCAGCCGTTCAGCTACCGCTACACCTTGGTGGACGGCCAGGGTAACTGGGGTGCGCCGGATGATCCCAAGTCCTTCGCCGCCATGCGGTACACCGAGGCGCGCCTGTCGCGTTACTCGGAAGTGCTGCTCAGCGAGTTGGGCCAGGGCACCGCGAACTGGGGGCCGAACTTCGACGGCACCTTGGACGAACCGCTGGTGTTGCCGGCGCGTTTGCCGAATATCCTGCTCAATGGCACCACCGGCATCGCGGTCGGCATGGCCACTGACGTGCCGCCGCACAACCTGCGCGAAGTCGCGACTGCCTGTGTGCGTTTGCTTGATGAGCCAAAAGCTACGGTCGAGCAGCTCTGCGAGCATATTCAAGGCCCGGATTACCCGACCGAAGCGGAAATCATCACGCCGCGTGCCGACCTGCTGAAGATGTACGAGACCGGCAAGGGCTCGGTGCGCATGCGCGCGGTTTACCACATTGAAGACGGCGACATTATTGTCACTGCACTGCCGCACCAGGTATCCGGTGCCAAGGTGCTGGAGCAGATCGCCGCACTGATGCAGGCCAAGCCGTCGAAATTGCCGCAAGTGGCTGACTTGCGTGATGAGTCCGACCACGAAAACCCCTGCCGCATCGTGATCATCCCGACCAACAGCCGGGTCGACCACGAAGTGCTGATGCAGCATCTGTTCGCCAGCACCGACCTTGAGTCCAGCTATCGGGTCAACGTCAACATCATCGGCCTGGACGGCAAGCCGCAGCTGAAAAACCTGCGCAACCTGCTGGTGGAATGGCTGGAGTTTCGCGTACAGACCGTGCGCCGCCGCCTGCAATTTCGTCTCGACAAGGTTGAGCGCCGTCTGCACCTGTTGGACGGTTTGCTGATCGCCTACCTCAACCTGGATGAAGTGATCCACATCATCCGCACCGCTGAGCACCCGAAAGCCGAGCTGATCGCGCGTTTCGAGCTGAGCGAGATCCAGGCCGACTACATCCTCGACACCCGCTTGCGTCAGTTGGCGCGGCTCGAAGAGATGAAGTTGCGTGACGAGCAAGACGCGCTGCTCAAGGAGCAAGCCAAGCTGCAAGCCCTGTTGGGCAGCGAATCCAAGCTCAAGAAGCTGGTGCGCAGCGAACTGATCAAAGACGCCGAAACCTATGGCGATGACCGTCGCTCGCCGATTGTCGAGCGCGCAGAAGCGAAAGCTCTGACAGAAACCGAGTTGCTGCCTAACGAGAAAATTACCGTCGTTCTGTCGGAAAAGGGTTGGGTTCGTTCCGCCAAAGGGCATGATATTGACGCCACCGGCCTCTCGTACAAGGCCGGCGATGGTTTCAAGACCGCTGCGGCCGGGCGTTCCAACCAGTTTGCGGTGTTTATCGACTCCACCGGGCGCAGCTACTCGGTGCCGGCGCACACCTTGCCATCGGCACGCGGTCAGGGCGAGCCGCTGACCGGGCGCCTTACGCCGCCACCGGGGGCGAATTTCGAGTGCGTGCTGCTGCCGGACGACGATTCGCTGTATGTGATCGCCTCCGACGCGGGTTACGGTTTTGTGGTCAAGGGTGAAGACCTGCAGGCCAAGAACAAGGCGGGCAAAGCGTTGTTGAGCTTGCCGAACAACGCCAAGGTGATCCTGCCGCGTACCGTGGAAGACCGCGAGAGCAATTGGCTGGCGTCGGTGACCACTGAAGGGCGTTTGCTGGTGTTCAAGATCAGCGATTTGCCGCAGTTGGGTAAAGGCAAGGGCAACAAGATTATCGGGATTCCCGGGGAGCGCGTGGCCAGTCGCGAAGAGTACGTGACCGACATCGCCGTGATCCCGGAAGGTTCTACCCTGGTGCTCCAGGCCGGCAAGCGCACGTTGTCTCTGCGCCCTGACGACCTTGAACACTACAAGGGTGAGCGTGGCCGACGGGGTAATAAACTGCCGCGTGGCTTCCAGCGCGTGGATGCTTTGCTGGTGGAAACGCCTGTTTAAGGCGGTTTAGAGGGCTCGATCTAGGATTTAACGCGTAGATCGACGCTTTCGCGCTGGAGTCAGGGCGCATATTCACGGATGATATGGCCTTTCCAGCGCCGGCGTGGCCGAGCGTGTTTAGGTTATTTTTAGTATTACATTGTGGTTCGCCTTGTGGCAGCCACCTGGATGGGATGATGACTGCTCCACGCCTTCCTTTATTTTTGATGCTCGCTGGCCTTTTGGGGCTGGCGGGTTGCAGCACACACCAACCGGTGTCGCTGTACCAGCTGGACAGCGGAAGTCCGGCTCAGCCTGCGCAAACCGCAGGCATGGCGGTTTTGCTTGGCCCGGTCGTCGTTGCTGATTACCTGCAACGCGAAACCCTGCTTCAACGTCAGAGCGACGGCAGCCTGCAAGGTTCAACCGATGGTCGTTGGGCGGGTAGTTTGTCGTCCGATATCAACCAGCTGATGTTACGTCAGGTGGCTGGTCATCTCGACAGCCAGCGTGTGGTGCTCGCACCTGGGCCAGCGGGTTTTACCCCGGATGTGCAGGTATTGCTGACCATCACGCGGCTCGATTCGGGTGCTTCGCAACCGGCAATTCTTGACGCCCAATGGCGCCTGATCGACCGCCGTGGCCAGGTGCGCGATAACCGCATCGTGCACCTGCAGGAAGAACATACCGGCACCACCGCGTCCCAGGTCCAGGCCCAGGGCGTGTTGTTGCAGCATCTGGCGCAACAGTTGTCGGTGGCGCTCAAGCCATTGGCCAACCAGCCGCCAGTGGCCGAGGCGCCGCGCAAGCAAGCGCCGGCCCAGGCCAAACCGTCAGCTCCGCAGAAGCCTAAGATGCCGATGGCCACGCCGATTCGCACGGATATGGAAGTGTTCAGGTTTTGATCTGAATCGCGCCCAAACAAAAGGCCCGCTTACTCAGCGGGCCTTTTTGGATCGTTCCCACGCTCCGCGTGGGAATGCCTCTTGGGACGCTCCGCGTCCCGCTGCGCAGCAGTGACGCAGAGCGTCACGGAATGCATTCCCACGCGGAGCGTGGGAACGATCAGCCATCAGGGCTTGTTACGGGTCTCGTGCATCCGCGCCAACTGCCGTTCGAGCATCGACGGGTACGGCTCCATCAGCCGCTCCACACAGCTCGCGCCTTCAGGGCTGGCAATCGGCCGGATACGTGCGCGCTGGCGGATCAACGCATCTTCACTGATCTTGCGTTCCACCAGCAGCAGGTTGCGGCTGTGTTGGGACAAGGCCAGCGCGTCCTGGGCAATCTCGGTAAGCAGCAGGTCGATCTGGCTCATGCCGAACAGATCGTCACCGACGGTCAGGCCAAGTTGCAGTTGCAAAGTAATGCCGCTGTCGGCCACTTCAATTTGCAAGGCATGGCCGAGGGCGCGCAGCAGCTCGCCGCAGCAAATCGCGTTGGTCAGGTAGTCTTCGCCGCTGTCTTCGCTGTGGAACAGCATCAACGTGCTGCCATCGTTCAGGGTGTGCAGCTCGCTTTGGTAAAGCGAGGCGGCCTGGTCGAGGCAGTCGCGGTAGCGCTCCAGCAATTCCGTCAGGCGGGCGCGGGGCAGGCGACGCAGTTGGTCCTGCGAGCCCAGTTGCACAGCCAGTACGGCGCTGTGCTGCGGCTCGGTATTTTTCACCGGCGCAGGTTGCGGGGCGACAACGGGTGCGGCGGCCGAGGTGTCGCGCAGGTCGGCGAACGGGTCTTCATCGTCCAGTTCGTCTTCTTCGGCCTTGATCACCTGGCGTGGCGCAGGCTTGAGGGCGGCCACCGGCGCGCTTTCGTCAAAGCCTGGGTCACGCAGGTTGCGCACTTCAAACTCGGGCTCGTCGTCATAGTCGGTGTCGTCGTACTCAGGCTCGGGTTCAACCTCAGGCACCACCGGCTCGGGAGCAAAGCTGGCGTGAAGCTGGCGGGCGAGGTCGCCGATTTCATCCTGGCGGTCGGTGGCCGGGGTGTGTTCGTCGATATCACGCAGCCAGATGCGCAGTTGCATCAGTGGCGTGGAGATATGCCGACCCAGGCGCAAGCTCAGGGCCAGGGCCAGGGCCAGCAGGATCGCGCTGAGGATGCCCATGCTTTGCAGGCTGATGGTCATAGGCTGCTGGAATTGTTGCATGTCGAGGCTGATGCGCAGTTGCCCCGCCTTCACATCCTGAAACGTAATATTGCTCGAATACAGACCTTCGGCCTCACCCAACAGGCCGTTTTTCGGGCGCTGCCCGGCTTCGGCCATGATCCGGTTGTCCACGCTGTAGATGGCGGCATGCGCCACCAGCGGGTTCTTGGTCAGGTTATTGAGCAGCACGTTGAGGCTGAGGATGTCGTTGGACACCAGCAACTCAGTCGCCGAGGTGGCGGTCTGGGTCGTCAGGCTCTCGCCCAGGGCGTCGGCTTGCTCGTGCATGGCCTGCTTGAACTGCAAACCCATCACGCAGGCGTAGATCACCAAGGCCAGAGCGACCAGGATCACGTTATGGCTGGCGATGCGTAATGCGATCGGTACACGGCGGTGGCGCAGTGCCCGGAAGATCAGCAGGAAGAAGTTATCGGTTTTTACTGGCGTGGGCCGGTTCACTTGCGCTCGGCTCTTGGTCCGTGAAGTTGACGCGCAGTATAGCGACAGGCCTAGAACCGGCAAAGCGCTCGCTGTGCCCGATGGTCACTGAAAGTGGGTAGAATGCGGTTTTTTTCCAGCCTGGGGGTGCGCTTTGCGCGAAATTGTCCTGATAAACATCACCGGCGAAGACCGCCCGGGTCTCACCGCAGCCATTACCGGTGTTCTGGCCCAGGGTGGTGTGAACATTCTCGACATCGGCCAAGCGGTGATCCACGACACGTTGTCGTTCGGCATCCTGGTGGAAATCCCCAGCACCGAGCAGGCCTCGTCGGTGCTCAAAGACATCCTGTTTACGGCCTATAAGCTTGATCAGCAGGTGCGTTTCACCCCGGTTTCCGAAGCCGATTACCAGCATTGGGTCGAAGGCCAGGGCAAAAAGCGCCACATCGTGACGCTGCTGACTCGCAAAGTAACCGCCGAACAATTGCAGCGGGTCAGCTCGATCACCGCTCAATATGGATTGAATATCGACCACATCGACCGTCTGTCGGGTCGTATGCCATTGGACACACCGGCGGACAAAGGCAAGGGCTGCATCGAGTTCTCCGTACGCGGCGAGCCTGCCGACCCGCAGGCCCTGCGCGCCGAATTCCTCAGTGTGGCCCAGGAACTGAACGTCGACATCGCCTTCCAGGAAGATTCGCTGTTCCGCCGTAACCGCCGCCTGGCGGTGTTCGATATGGACTCCACACTGATCGAAGCCGAAGTCATCGACGAGTTGGCCAAGGCCGCGGGTGTGGGTGAGCAAGTGTCCGCAATCACCGAGCGCGCCATGGCCGGTGAGCTGGACTTTCGCGCCAGCTTCAAGGAGCGACTGGCGCTGCTCAAGGGCTTGGACGTAAGCGTGCTGGATTCGATCGGTGCGTCGCTGCGCCTGACCGAAGGCGCCGAAACCTTGTTTGCCGAACTCAAGCGCCTGGGCTACAAAACCGCCATCCTGTCCGGTGGCTTCACCTACTTCGCCAAGCAATTGCAGGCCAAGCTGGGCATCGACTATGTGTTTGCCAACGAGCTGGAAGTGGTGGATGGCAAGGTGACCGGCGTGGCGGTCGAGCCGATAGTCGACGCACAGCGCAAGGCGGACCTGCTGAAGGAGTTGGCCCACAAGGAGGGTTTGCGCCTGGAGCAGACCATTGCGGTCGGCGATGGCGCCAATGACTTGCCGATGCTGGCGATTGCCGGGTTGGGCGTGGCGTTCCGTGCCAAGCCGCTGGTCAAGCAATCGGCCAAGCAGGCGATTTCGACGCTGGGGTTGGATGGTGTGCTGTATCTGCTGGGCTTTCGCGATCGCGACGGGCAGTTGTAAGCGGTTGGCACTGTTGATCGTTCCCACGCTCCGCGTGGGAATGCCGCCCCTGACGCTCTGCGTCAGCTTCAAGGGCGTGACGCAGAGCGTCACAGGAGGGCGCTCCCACGCAGAGCGTGGGAGCGATCAGGTCAGGCTTTAGGCGCGGCGATACCCTGGCCCATCTGCACCGGCGTACCTGCCACCAGCTCTTCTGCCCACTTCACCTGGTCCGGCCCGAACAGCACGATGGCGGTCGAACCCAGTTTGAAACGGCCCAGCTCAGCGCCTTTCTCCAAGTGAATCGGAGCGCGCGCGGCTTCGTCGTAGCGGAAGGTTTTCAGCTCACGCTTCGGCGGCGTTACCAGCCCTGCCCACACCGTCTCAATCGACGCCACAATCATCGCGCCCACCAACACCACAGCCATCGGGCCGCGTTCGGTGTCGAACAGGCAGACAACACGCTCGTTGCGCGCAAACAGTTCCGGCACATTTTCGGCCGTGGTCTGGTTGACCGAGAAAATCCGGCCCGGCACATAGACCATCTCGCGCAGCGTACCGGCCAAAGGCATGTGTACGCGGTGGTAGTCCTTCGGCGACAGGTAAATAGTGGCGAAATCACCGCCCATGAACGGTGCAGCCAGCGCCGCATCGCCCCCCACCAACTCCAGCACGCTGTAGCTGTGGCCCTTGGCCTGGAACACCCGGCCATGTTCGATCGGGCCAAGCTGGCTGACCGCGCCGTCGGCCGGGCTCAGCACCGCGCCTGGGGTTTCATCCAGCGGGCGGGCGCCGTCTTTCAGGGCGCGGGTGAAGAAAGCGTTGAAGTGCTCGTAGGCGGTGAGGTCTTCGACCAGCGCCTGGGACATGTCCACTTGGTAGCGCTTGGCGAACCACGTCGTGAAGGCATTCTTGAACCAGCGCACGCGGCACTCGGCAATGCAGCCGGCCAGGCGCGACAGCAAGTGGTGCGGCAGCAAGTACTGGCTGAGGATAAACAACTGCTTTTTCATAACTGTCCTTAAACCTTAAATCTCGACGGGGGTGTCGGGGTGGTTGCCCCATTCGCCCCAGGAACCGGCATAACCTTTGACTCGCGGATAACCGAGCGCCTTGGCCACCAGGTAGGTGAAGCCAGAGCGGTGGTGAGTCTGGCAGTGGGTGATGATTTCTTTGTCGCGGGTCAGCCCGAGGTCTTCGAGGATCTGCGGCATGTCGCGGCGGATGCGCAAGTTGCGCGCCTTGTCCATGCCGGCGGTCCATTCGAAGTTGACGGCGCCGGGGATGTGACCGCCCTTGGCGGCGAGCACTTTCTCGCCGGAATATTCCAGCGGGCCGCGCGCGTCCCAGATGCCCAGGTCGGCTGCACCAAGACGGCTTTGCAGGTATTCGCGGGTGGCGGTGGGGCCGTCGTGCAGCGTGAGGCTGACCGGGCCGCCAACCGGGGCGGGCACTTCGGTGCTCACCGGGTGTTTTTCGTCCAGCCAGGCCAGCAGGCCGCCATCCAGGTAGTGGTACTTCTGGTGGCCGATCACGTCGAGCAACCAGATAAACCGCCCGGCCCAGCCGCCGCCTTCGTCGTCATAGACGACGTAAGTGGCGTCCGGGGTGTGGCCCAATTCGCCGAACAGCTTTTCCAGGTCGGCCTTGTGCGGCAGCAAGCCGGGTGCAGGTGGCTGGCCCAGTTGGGTGCGCTTGGGGTCAACGAAATGCGCGCCGGGGATATGCCCTTCGGCGTAGCGGGCGGCACTGGTGAGGTCCACCAGAATCAAGTGGTCGGCATCCAGGCGACCAAGCAGGTCGCTGGACTCGATCACCAGCGGCAAGCCAGAGAAGTCAGGCATGTGAGGTCTCCTGGGCACAAATGTTGGCGATAAAAGAGCGCGATTGTAGCGCAAGCTTCAGGCGCTGCGGTTGGTAAAGCTGTGCAGCGCTTTCTCGATGCATTGAGCGGTTTTGCCGAAAGCCTGCACGGTGGTTTCCGAGAACGGCCCGCCGCCCTGGTCGGCAACCATCAGCATCACCACGCGGCCATTGCAGCTCAGAGAGCGTAGCAACAGGTGTTCACCGGTAAACCAGCGGCGCAGGATCGGCGGCAGCAACGCGGAAAATTGCGCGTGATTGTCTGGCGTGAGGCGCACCTGGGCGGACTTTTCCAGCAGGCGCTGCAGCAGCGTGCTGTTGACGACGTCCAGGCTCAGGTTGGCAGCGTCCTTGGGCAAGCCATCGGCCTGATGCACACGCAAGGTACTCAGGGCGCGGTCGGCCATAAACAGTAAAACCCGCTGCATGCCACTGGCCACCAAGGCTTCCTTGGCGCAGGTGGTCAAGTGCATGGCGTTGGCAAAGCGGCTCGGCTCGACCAGCAACTCGGTGCAGCGCCTGCGCCATACGGCCAACGCCTCGGCAGTGGGCGGCGGCGCGGGCAGCAGGCCGCGATGGATCTTCTGCACATGCCACGGCCAGATCAGTGACAGCGCCGGGTGCCACAGGTCCGGCATCAAGGTGGTGCGCGCGCTGGTCACCGCTTGTTGGTGAGCCTGCTGCTGCACGTCACACAGCGGCGCTTGCAGGTACAGCGCGGTGAGGTATTGCCAGCGCTCGGTGTGCGGGCAGGTCCAGGATTCCTGGGCCGACATCGCCAGGCCGTTGGCCAGCAGCACGGTATTGGCGGGCTGGTTCAGCCAGCGCCGAAGGTTGGGTTCGGCATCGAGCAATTGCTGCTGGCGCAGTGCGTCGTCTTCGCGGGCGATGTGCAGCGCCTTGACCAGCAAGCGCTGTTCGGTCAGCAGCAGGTTGTAGCCCTGGGATACCCAGATCGGCAGGTGCCAGGCTTCGGTCAAGCCCAGGCACAGGTCAAGCAGGCGTACACCGAACAGTTCCTGCTCGACTTTGCGCGCCGACTGGCCTTTGTGGATGACCCGCAGCTCCCATTCTTCCAAAAGCTTGGGGTAGGCCACGGCCAGCGGCCACAGTGGCGACAGAAACAGCAGGCTGCCCCAATGGATGTCTTGCCACAGCCGCGCCAGGCGGCTGGCGAACAAACCGCTGGCTTGCTGGGAGGCGTGCTGGCTGACCAGCAGCAATTGGCGCAAGGCCACCGGGATGTCTTTTTCCGGCACTGCGGGCAGGCGCGCGAGCAATTCTTCGGCGCGTTTGAGGCCCAGGCGATTCAGCGCCACTTCGAGGTTTTCTGCCGGGCCCGACAAACTGCCGTGCGCCTGGCTGTTGGCCTCGCGCATCACACCGAGCACCAGCGCCGGGCTGTTTTGCATCAGCTCGGCAATATCTCGCAATGAACTGCGGCTGTCGCGGATGGCCTTGCACACGCGTTCGTGACTAGCCTGAGGAACAGGCAGCAGCACATCGTCCAGGCGCTTGATCCAAGCGGCGAGGGTGGTGGGTTTTGTATTTGGAACTGTCGTTTCGTTTGCCATGATTGGGGCGCGATCATCACTTGCGTTCAACACGCCCGGAACGGGCCGAATTGGTTTTTCGCCTTAACGGGCTATAGTCTGGCGCAGTTTTGCCGATAAGTAGTACAAGAGTTTTCTGCAGCACCCACTATGTCCATGAACCCGACGGCGCAAGTACCAATCTCCTATGGCTAAAATTATCGGCATCATCGTCGTCATCGCAAGTGTGCTCGGTGGGTACGTCCTGTCCCACGGTAAAATTGCCGCGTTGATCCAACCCTTCGAAGTGCTGATCATCGGCGGCGCCGCGTTTGGTGCTTTCCTGCAGGCCAACCCCGGCTACATGACCATGCACGTGATCAAGAAGTCGCTGGGTATGTTCAGCTCGCGCTTCTCCCACACCTTTTATCTCGAGGTGCTGGGGCTGATCTACGAGATCCTCAACAAGAGCCGCCGCGAAGGCATGATGGCCATCGAAGGCGATATCGAAGACGCTGCCGCCAGCCCGATTTTTGCCAAGTACCCGGCCGTGCTCAAAGATGAGCGCATGACCGCCTACATCTGTGATTACCTGCGCATCATGTCCTCCGGCAACATGGCCCCGCACGAGCTCGAAGGGCTGTTCGACATGGAGCTGTTCAGCCTCAAGGAAGAGCTGGAGCATCCCTCCCACGCCGTGACCGGCGTCGCCGACGGCATGCCCGGTTTTGGTATCGTCGCGGCGGTACTCGGCATTGTGGTGACCATGGCATCCCTGGGTGAAGGCGACCAGAAGGCCATTGGCATGCACGTGGGCGCGGCCCTCGTCGGTACCTTCTTCGGTATCCTCGCGGCCTACGGTTTCTTCGGCCCACTGGCCACGTCCCTGGCCCACGATGCCAAGGAAGAAGTGAATTTGTACGAAGCGATCAAGGCTTGCCTGGTGGCCTCAGCGTCCGGCATGCCGCCATCGCTGGCGGTGGAGTTCGGGCGCAAGGTGCTGTACCCGAAACATCGCCCAAGTTTTGCCGAGCTGGAACAAGCGGTTCGCGGTCGCTAAGTCATGGAAAACAACCAGCCGATAATCATCAAGCGCGTCAAGCGCTTCGCTGCGGGGCACCATGGCGGTGCCTGGAAAATCGCCTTCGCCGACTTTGCCACGGCGATGATGGCGTTCTTCCTGGTGCTGTGGCTGATGTCGACCGCCACGCCGGAACAGAAGATTGCCATCGCCGGTTACTTCAAAGACCCGATTGGCTTTTCGGAAAGCGGCACGCCCTTCGTGATCGACCTGGGCGGCTCGCCGCAACTGGCGCCTGAGCGCACCATCAACCCCGAGGTCAAGACCGAGTCGCCGCAGGAAAACATCCCGATCGAGCGCGACACCGTCGAGAGCATGGCCGAACAGGTCGAGAAAGAGCGCCTCGAATTGCTGCTGCAAGAGCTGCAGACCAAGGTCGAAGAAAACCCGCAACTGCTGAAATTCAAGGATCAGATTTCCTTCGAGATCACCCCCGAAGGTTTGCGCATCCAGATCACCGACGCCGCCAACCGGCCGATGTTCGACTCCGGCAGTGCGCGCTTGAAGCCGTACTTCGAAGACATCCTGCTGGCCATGGCCGACACCATCAAGGCGGTGCCGAACAAGATCAGCATCAGCGGTCACACCGACGCCAAGCCTTATGCGGGCCAGGGCGACTTCGGCAACTGGGAGCTTTCGGCTAACCGCGCCAACGCCGCCCGCCGTGCGCTGGTGGCGGGCAGCTATCCCGACCCGCAAGTGGCACGCGTGGTGGGTTTTGCTTCTTCGCAGTTGTTTGACCCTAAAGACCCGTTCAACCCGATCAACCGTCGCATCGATATTGTGGTGCTGACTAAAAAAGCTCAGCGCGCGATTGAAGGTGACCAATCGCCACCTGCGGCACCGACCCAGGGCGAAGGTGCACCGGGTGAAGTGCCGGCCGATCCGAATGCCATTCCGCCAGGTCAGGAGCCGTTGCCGGCCCATGAGCTGCGGCAGAAGCTGAACCTGTTTGATGACGGCGGGGTGAAAGACCCTACGGCGCCGGGTTCGTAAGTGGTGTTTATTCGTCGTAAATGAAAACGCCCCGACTATGTCGGGGCGTTTTCATTTGTGTTCAGAGAGGAAGGTAGGCTTTGACGCCGCTGATGACACCTCGCATGTCCTCCACGCAAAGGCGCGGCACGAAGTACTCCCGGCCCTTGGCGCGAGTCTTTCTGTGCAGTTTGTCGAGACGCTCGAAGCTGACGGTGTAAATCATGTCGCACTTCACCCATAGCTCTTTATAGCCTCGGATTGAAGTGGGTTGGTGCGCAGCAAGTGATGCCAGTCGTACTGAATATCGGGAGCGGTAGAAGATATGGGCACTACGGTACACAGCTTGCGGTTGTGAGTAGCAGTGGGCGATATCACCACGACCTTGCGGATCTTCAGCATTTCCGGCGCCACAAAGCCTCGGGTGAAGTCGCAGAGCAGCACATCGCCTTGTTTGGGGTGATAGTAGAGAGCCAAATGTTAATGCCCCACAAAAAGCAAAGCCGCCCGAAGGCGGCTTCATTCGACGCGCAGTGGAGCTTGCCTCGCCCCTTCTGCGCCGCTGGATCAACCCCGAAAAGGATCCAGACTCCTGCCAGCTTTCGCTGGTGACGGAGCAATTATGCGCATCGAGAAATCCGAATACAAGCTGGCTTGTGCGTATGAGCCACCCAGTTGGTTCGGATTCTTGATGCCTGCTCCTATTAAATCAATGGACTAGGGGCTTCAGTGCACTGGTTTATGTGTATCAAGAAGTGGATCGTTAGTAGCTGCTCTCCGGCAAGCTCGCAATAATCGACCGATAGCTGTTCATCCGCTGCTGCTGCACACGCCCATCTTCCAGGGCCTTGAGCAACGCACAACCCGGCTCGCGGTCGTGTTTGCAGTCGCGGAAGCGGCAAGTGCCGATCAGGTCGTTGAACTCGATGAAGCCCGCTTCCACGTCGCTGCGGCTGACGTGGCCGAGGCCGAATTCACGGATGCCTGGGGAGTCGATCAGCTCACCGCCGCCGGGGAAGTGGAACAGCCGCGCGGTGGTGGTGGTGTGGGTACCCTGGCCGGACAGTTCCGACAGCGGGCCCACGCGCGTGTCGACTTCCGGCAGCAGGCTGTTGACCAGCGATGACTTGCCCACGCCCGACTGGCCGACGAACACGCTGATGCGGCCGTCCAACTGCTGTTGCAGCTGTTCCATGCCATTGCCGTGATGCGCAGACACTTCCAGTACCGGGTAACCGAGGGTGCGGTAGACCGCCAGCAACGCATTGAGCGCCGGGGCGTTCTGTTCGTCGATCAGGTCGAATTTGTTCAGCAGCAGCAGCGGGCGAATGCCGGCGTGCTCGGCTGCGACCAGGTAGCGGTCGATCAAATTGGCATGCGGCTCGGGCAGCGGTGCGAACACGATCACGATCATGTCGACGTTGGCCGCCACCGGCTTGAGCTGGCCACGGCTGTCGGGGCGGCGCAGTTCGGTGGTGCGCGGCAACTGGGCGACGATCACGCCGATGCCCTGGTTGCCGGCACGCCACACGACCTTGTCGCCGGTGACCAGCGCAGGCAGGTTGGCGCGCAAGTGGCAGCGCGACACCGAACCTGCGAGTTCGCCTTCGAGCGCCTCGACTTCGACCTGCACGCCGAAGTGCGCGATCACCAGGCCCGTTTGTTCAGGGCCCAGGTCGCCGCCCTCGAGCGCTTCCACGGCGGAGGATTCACGTTTGGCGGCGCGAGCGGCGCGTTCGCCTTGAATCTTTTCGATGCGCCAGTTTTGGCGGCGATTGAGCTGGCGTTTGGCCATTGGTGTTCCGTGTCGATAATGCAAAGGTTGGGTAAAACGGTCGCGAGTCTAGCACGCCCCCGCCTGCTAAACTGCGCAGCTAAGCCAAGGGCCAAGAGAATCAAGCCATGCAAAACCCACAGAACCTGATTTGGATCGATCTGGAAATGACCGGTCTGAACCCCGACACCGACGTCATCATCGAGATGGCGACCATTGTCACCGATAGCAACCTCAACACCTTGGCCGAAGGTCCGGTGATCGCCATCCACCACAGCGACGCCGTACTGGCCACCATGGACGAGTGGAACACCCGCACCCACGGCAATTCCGGCCTGACCCAGCGCGTGCGCGACAGCCGCATCAGCATGGCTGAGGCCGAAGCTGAAACCATCGCCTTCCTGGAAAAGTGGGTGCCCAAGGGCAAGTCGCCGATCTGTGGCAACAGCATTTGCCAGGATCGTCGCTTCCTTTATACGCACATGAAGGGGCTGGAAAGCTACTTCCACTATCGCAACCTGGACGTGTCCACGCTCAAAGAGCTGGCGGCGCGCTGGGCGCCGGAGGTGAAGGACAGCTTCCATAAGGGCAGCACGCATTTGGCGCTGGATGACATTCGCGAGTCGATCGCCGAGCTGCAGCATTACCGCAAGCATTTCATCAAGGCTTGAATCTGTGGCGCCTGCTCTGGCCCTATCGCAGGCAAGCCAGCTCCCACATTTGAATGTGTTCACAAGTCAAAGTGTGGGAGCTGGCTTGCCTGCGATGCTGTCGACACGGTCTTTCGCCATGCGCCCCCTTTTGGTGCCATCACCCAATGATTAGAATGCGCGCCTATTCGCAAGGATCGCCCTCATGCTGTTGATGCTCTACCTCGTCGCCATCACCGCCGAAGCCATGACCGGCGCGCTGTCTGCCGGGCGCCGTGGCATGGACTGGTTTGGCGTGGTGCTGATCGCCTGCGTCACCGCACTGGGCGGTGGTTCGGTGCGCGATGTGCTGTTGGGGCATTACCCGCTGACATGGGTCAAACATCCGGAATACCTGGTGCTGACCTCTATCGCCGCACTGGTGACGATCTTTATCGCGCCGCTGATGCGCCGCCTGCGCTCGCTGTTCCTGGCGCTGGACGCCCTGGGCTTGGTGGCGTTTACCCTGATCGGCTGCATGACTGCGTTGGAGATGGGCCACGGCATGCTGGTGGCTTCGGTCAGCGGCGTGATCACGGGCGTATTTGGCGGCATCCTGCGCGATATCTTCTGCAACGACATCCCGCTGATCTTCCGCCGTGAGCTGTACGCCAGCGTGTCGTTTCTCGCCGCCTGGTTCTACATGCTGTGCCTGTATCTGCAACTGCCCAGCGAGCAGGCGATTCTGCTGACGCTATTCAGCGGTTTTCTGCTGCGCCTGCTGGCGATCCGTTTTCACTGGGAAATGCCCAAGTTCGTCTACAACGACGACGTGCACTAGCGCGTAGCGTGCTGGTTGAGCGCCCATTCCACATGTTCGCGTACCAGCTCCGACGGGTAATCGCGGCGTGCTTTCAAGGCTTCGAGCACCGGGATGCTCGACGGCGCATTGCCCAGGCCCACTGCCAGGTTGCGCAGCCAGCGCTCATAACCGGCGCGGCGTAGGGGCGAGCCTTCGGTGCTGGCGAGGAATTTATCCTCGTCCCACATAAACAATTCGGCCAGTTCTGCGTTATCCAGATTGTGCCGTGGCTTGAAATCGCTTTCGGCAGTGGGTCGGGCGAAACGATTCCACGGACAAACGATCTGACAGTCATCGCAGCCGAATACCCGATTGCCGATCAGTGGGCGCAGGTCCTCGGGAATCGCGCTCTTGAGTTCGATGGTCAGGTAGGAAATGCAGCGTCGCGCGTCGAGCACATACGGGCCGACGAAGGCATTGGTGGGGCAGATATCCAGGCAGGCGGTGCAGCGGCCGCAATGCTCGGTGGCGTGGGGCGCGTCCACCGGCAAGGGCAAATCGACAAACAGTTCGCTCAAAAAGAAATAGCTGCCGGCCTTGCGATTGAGCACCAGGGTGTTTTTGCCGATCCAGCCCAGGCCGGCTTGTTCGGCAATGGCTTTTTCCAACACGGGTGCGCTGTCGACAAAGGCGCGAAAGCCAAACGGGCCGATCTGTGCCTGGATGCGGTCGGCCAGTTGCTGCACGCGCTTGCGGATCAGCTTGTGGTAATCGCGGCCCAAGGCGTAACGGGAGATGTAGGCTTTTTCTGGCTTGGCCAGCAACTGCGCCATTTGTGTGTCACCTGGCAGATAATCCATGCGCAGCGACACCACACGCAGCGTGCCCGGCACCAGTTCCTCGGGGTGCGAGCGTTTGCTGCCATGGGCGCCCATGTATTCCATCTCGCCGTGGTAGCCCGCGTCGAGCCAGCGTTGCAGGTGCTGCTCATGCTCGGCCAGGTCCAGGCCGCTGATGCCGACTTGTTGAAAGCCCAGCTCGCGGCCCCAGTCTTTGATCGATTGGGCGAGGGCGGGCAGATCGGAGGTAATTGCGGGCATGAGACACGGGAAACCACAGGTTAGATGCGTATAATTCTGCCAGACATCGGAGCTTGAAGACGCATGCCGCAGACAAAACACACAATTACCGACGTACAGCCGCTGTTGCACGGCCACTTGCCGCAACTGGCTGCACGTTCCCCGGACGCCCATAAAGGCCAGTTCGGTCACCTGCTGGTCATTGGCGGCGACCATGGCTTTGGCGGTGCTGCGCTGTTGAGTGCTGAAAGCGCTCTGCGCAGTGGCGCCGGCATGGTCTCGCTGGCGACTCGCCCTGAGCACGTGCCAGCCGCACTGGCGCGCCTGCCGGAAGTCATGACCGTCGGCGTGAGTTCGGCCAACCAGTTGATGGGGTTGCTGGAAAAAATTTCGGTGATCGTTATCGGTCCCGGCCTGGGCGCAGCGTCCTGGGGCAAAAGCCTGCTGTCTGTTGCCGCCAACGCCCGACAGCCGCAGGTCTGGGATGCCGATGCCTTGAACCAGCTGGCCGCAGGCGGTGTAAACCTGCCGGCCAACAGCGTAATCACGCCGCATCCCGGTGAGGCGGCGCGGTTGATGGGCATCACGACAGCCGAGGTTCAGGCCGACCGCCTTAACGTGGCGCGCGCTTTAAGCCAGACATTCAATGCAGTGGCTATCCTCAAGGGTGCTGGCAGTTTGACTGCCAGCCCGGACGGCCGTGTTTCGCGCTGTGACCAAGGCCATCCAGCAATGGCGACGGCCGGTTTGGGTGATGTGCTGAGCGGCTTGGTGGGCGCCTTGCTGGCCCAAGGCATGCCTGCCTATGAGGCAAGTTGCCTGGCCGTGTGGTTACACGCTACGGCAGGGGATCGCCAAGGCACTTATGGTCGCGGCCTGGCCGCCAGCGACCTGATACCTGCCATTCGTCAATTGCTGGAGGAGCAGTCGCCGTGCCTGAAGTAAGCCTTTTTCTGCCTGATGAAGACGCCATGGTCGCGTTGGGTCAGCGTATTGCACAGGTTACGGCCGGCGCGGGGCTGATTTTCCTTGAAGGCGACCTGGGCGCGGGCAAAACCACGCTGTCGCGGGGGATTATTCGTGGGCTGGGCCACACGGGTGCAGTAAAAAGCCCGACGTTCACCTTGGTCGAACCCTATGAGATCGGCACGGTTCGCGCCTTTCACTTTGACCTGTATCGGCTGGTCGATCCCGAAGAACTGGAGTACATGGGCATCCGTGATTACTTCGATGAAGATGCACTGTGCCTGATCGAGTGGCCAGATAAAGGCACAGGCTTTTTGCCAAAGCCGGACCTGACCATTACCATTACGCCGCATGAGCATGGACGTCAGCTGAAGTTGTTGCCCCAGAGTGCGCGAGGCCAGTCTTGGTGCGCGGCCCTGGCATTGGAATTCAAATAAAATTGGTGGGGTTAGGTATGCGCTTTCGCGCGATGGTTGCTGTCGTAGGGGTGTTGCTTGCGGCAATGACTTTCAATGCTCTGGCTGCTTCACAGGTGAAAAGTGTTCGCCTGTGGCGAGCGCCGGATAACACGCGACTGGTGTTCGACCTGTCTGGCCCGGTCCAGCACAGTGTCTTTACCCTGACGGCGCCCGATCGCCTGGTGATCGACATCAACGGCGCCACCCTGGGCGCGCCGCTGAAAGTATCCACCGCCAATACCCCGATCACCTCGATGCGCTCGGCCCAGCGCACGCCGACGGACCTGCGTGTGGTCATCGACCTGAAAAAGGCCGTGACCCCGAAAAGCTTTGTACTGGCACCTAACGCCCAATACGGCAATCGATTGGTGGTCGACCTGTTCGACAACGCCGCCGATGCCAACCCGCCGCCAGCGCCGCCGCCAAGTGTTGCGACCGTGCCGGCCGTGCCGGTCAACCCGTCGCAGCCGCAGGTCAAATTGCCGCCGCCGCCACCTGCGCCTGCGGGCAAGCGCGACATCATCGTGGTGATTGACGCCGGTCACGGCGGCGAAGACCCGGGCGCCTCCGGCTCGCGCGGCCAGCATGAAAAAGACGTGGTACTGGCTATCGCCCGTGAACTGCAGCGCCAGGTTAACGGCATGAAAGGCTACCGCGCCGAGCTGACCCGTACCGGTGACTACTTCATCCCGCTGCGTGGCCGTACCGAAATCGCTCGCAAGAAGGGCGCCGACCTGTTTGTGTCGATCCACGCCGACGCCGCGCCATCGACAGCGGCCTTCGGTGCCTCGGTGTTTGCCTTGTCGGACCGTGGCGCTACGTCCGAGACCGCACGCTGGCTGGCGGACAGTGAAAACCGTTCCGACTTGATCGGCGGGGCCGGCAACGTGTCCCTCGACGACAAGGACAAAATGCTCGCCGGTGTACTGCTCGACCTGTCGATGACCGCTTCGCTGACGTCCAGCTTGAACGTCGGCCAAAAAGTCCTCAGCAATATTGGCCGCGTGACGTCCCTGCACAAGCAACGCGTGGAGCAGGCCGGGTTTATGGTGTTGAAGTCGCCGGATATCCCGTCGATCCTGGTGGAAACCGGGTTTATTTCCAACTCCAACGAAGCCTCGAAGCTGGCCAGCGCCAGCCACCAGCAGGCGCTGGCGCGTTCGATCAGCGCCGGTATTCGCCAGTTCTTCCAGCAGAACCCGCCGCCGGGCACCTACATTGCCTGGCTGCGTGATTCCGGCAAAATCGCCCAGGGCCCGCGTGACCATCGCGTGCAGCCCGGCGACACCCTGGCCATGCTGGCCGTGCGTTTCCAGGTTTCGGCCGCGACCTTGCGCAGCGCCAATAACCTGAAGACCGATGAGTTGAAAGTGGGCCAGGTGTTGACCATCCCTGGCACTGAATTGGCGGCGCAGTAATGAGCGAATCAGTTTTGAATAGCGGTTCACGCATCGAACTGCTCAGCCCGCGCCTCGCCAACCAGATTGCGGCAGGTGAGGTGGTTGAGCGCCCGGCGTCGGTGATCAAGGAGTTGCTGGAAAACAGCATCGACTCCGGCGCCAAGCGCATTGATGTCGACGTGGAGCAGGGCGGCGTCAAGCTGCTGCGGGTGCGTGACGACGGCAGCGGTATTTCTTCGGATGACCTGCCGCTGGCGCTGGCGCGTCACGCCACCAGCAAGATTCGCGACCTCGAAGACCTCGAGCGGGTGATGAGCCTGGGTTTTCGCGGTGAGGCATTGGCCTCCATCAGCTCCGTAGCGCGCCTTACCCTGACTTCGCGCACCCGCAGCGCCGAGCAGGCCTGGCAGGTGGAAACCGAAGGCCGTGACATGGCGCCTCGTGTGCAGCCGGCGGCGCACCCGGTAGGCACGTCGGTTGAAGTTCGCGACCTGTTTTTCAACACGCCGGCGCGACGCAAATTCCTCAAGGCCGAAAAAACCGAATTCGATCACCTGCAAGAAGTCATCAAGCGCCTGGCCTTGGCGCGCTTTGATGTGGCGTTCCATTTGCGCCACAACGGCAAAACCATCCTCAGCCTGCACGAAGCCCACGATGACGCTGCGCGCGCTCGGCGGGTTTCGGCTATTTGCGGAGCGGGCTTCCTGGAACAGGCGCTGCCGATTGAAATCGAGCGCAATGGCTTGCGCCTGTGGGGCTGGGTGGGTTTGCCGACCTTCTCCCGCAGCCAGGCGGACTTGCAGTACTTCTTCGTGAATGGCCGCGCGGTACGCGACAAACTGGTGGCCCACGCGGTGCGCCAGGCGTATCGCGATGTGCTGTTCAATGGGCGGCACCCGACGTTTGTGCTGTTCTTCGAAGTCGACCCGTCGGTGGTCGACGTCAATGTGCACCCGACCAAGCACGAAGTGCGCTTCCGCGACGGGCGCATGGTGCATGACTTCCTCTATGGCACGCTGCACCGCGCCTTGGGCGATGTGCGCCCGGATGATCAACTGTCTGCGCCGATTGTGACGGCGGTGGTAAGGCCGAGCGGTCCGGAGGCTGGCGAGTTCGGGCCTCAGGGCGAAATGAGCCTGGCGGCCAACCTGCTGCAATCGCCGCAGCCGCAGCCTTCCTATACGGCGCCGGGTTCCGGTTCGGGCGCGGGTTACCAGTACCAATACACGCCACGCCCGCAATCGACAGTGCCGGTGGCTGAGGCCCAGGCCGCTTATCGCGAGTTTTTTGCCCCGCTGCCGGGTGCCGAACCGGGCGCTGTGGCGTTGCCAGAGGGCGGCGGTGATATTCCGCCCTTGGGTTATGCGCTGGCGCAGCTCAAGGGCATTTATATCCTCTCCGAAAACGCCCACGGCCTGGTGCTTGTGGACATGCACGCCGCCCACGAGCGGATCATGTACGAGCGCTTGAAGATCGCCATGGCCAGTGAAGGTCTGAGCGGCCAGCCGCTGTTGGTGCCGGAATCCCTGGCGGTCAGCCAGCGTGAGGCCGATTGCGCCGAAGAACACCACAGCGTATTCCAGAAGCTCGGCTTCGAACTGCAACGCCTGGGCCCGGAAACACTGGCTATTCGCCAGATTCCCGCGCTGCTCAAGCAAGCCGAAGCCAACCGCCTGGTCGCCGACGTACTGGCCGACCTGATGGAATATGGCACCAGCGACCGCATCCAGGCACATATCAACGAACTGCTCGGGACCATGGCCTGCCACGGTGCAATCCGCGCCAACCGCCGCCTGGCGTTGCCGGAAATGAACGGTTTGCTGCGCGACATGGAGAACACCGAGCGCAGCGGGCAATGCAACCATGGCCGACCGACCTGGACCCAAATGGGCCTGGACGACTTGGACAAACTGTTCTTGCGCGGCCGTTGATGAGCGCCTTGCCCCCCGCCATCTTCCTGATGGGCCCTACGGCCGCCGGCAAGACCGACCTGGCCATCGAGCTGACCAAGGTGCTGCCCTGCGAGCTGATCAGCGTCGACTCTGCCCTGGTTTACCGGGACATGGACATCGGTACGGCCAAGCCTTCAAAAGAACTGTTGGCACAGTATCCGCACCGGTTGATCGACATTATTGACCCGGCCGAGAGCTATTGCGCCGCCGATTTCCGTACCGATGCCCTGGCCGCCATGGCCGAAATCACTGCGCGGGGCAATATTCCGCTGCTGGTGGGCGGTACGATGCTCTATTACAAGGCTTTGCAGGAAGGCTTGGCGGATATGCCGGCGGCCGACGCCCAGGTGCGCGGCGAAATCGAAGAAGAGGCTGCACGCCTTGGATGGCAGGCCTTGCACGACCAGTTGGCGGCAGTCGACCCGGTTTCCGCTGCGCGCATTCACCCCAATGACCCCCAGCGCCTCAGTCGCGCCCTGGAAGTCTGGCGGGTGAGCGGCCAGACCATGACTGAACACAGGCTGAAACAAACTGCGCAAAGTGCTGATGCAGGCGCATCTGGACAGTCACAATTGCCCTATACTGTGGCGAATCTGGCCATTGCTCCGGCAAATCGCCAGGTGTTGCATGAACGAATTGCACAAAGATTCACAATTATGTTGGAACAGGGGTTTGTGGACGAGGTCGTAGCACTGCGTTCCAGAGGTGACCTGCATGCCGGGTTGCCTTCGATGCGTGCTGTAGGCTATCGCCAAGTCTGGGAACACCTGGATGGCAAGCTGACGTCAGCCGAAATGCAGGAACGCGGCATCATTGCCACGCGCCAATTGGCGAAGCGCCAGTTCACCTGGCTGCGCAGCTGGAGCGATTTGCACTGGTTGGACAGCCTGGACAGCGACAATCTGTCACGCGCCTTGAAATACTTGGGATCGGTCTCCATATTGAGCTGAGTCCTTGCAATTGCCGTCTATCCTTGGGGGTGTGACGGCCATGAGCTATCTATTTTCCGAATTTTATTATTGATCCTTAAAGGAGTGCGGCACATGTCAAAAGGGCATTCGCTACAAGACCCTTACTTGAATACTTTACGTAAAGAGAAAGTTGGGGTTTCCATCTACCTGGTCAACGGTATCAAGCTGCAAGGCACGATCGAGTCGTTCGACCAGTTCGTGATCCTGCTGAAAAACACCGTCAGCCAGATGGTTTACAAGCACGCTATCTCGACAGTCGTTCCAGTTCGTCCAATCCGTCTGCCTAGCGCAGCAGGTGATGAACAGGGTGACGCTGAGCCAGGTAACGCCTGATAGGAGTCTCCTTTGTTCTTTGAGCGCCACGGTGGTGGTGAGCGAGTAATCCTCGTTCACTTGGATGGACAGGACCCTGAGGCGCGCGAAGATCCGCAGGAGTTTCAGGAGTTGGCAAATTCGGCCGGCGCCGAGACCGTTGCGTTTTTTAACGTACCGCGTCATCGGCCAACCGCCAAATACCTGATTGGCAGCGGCAAGGTCGAGGAACTGCGCGACCTGGTTCACGCCGAAGAAGCCGATCTGGTGATCTTCAATCACACCCTCACGCCCAGTCAGGAACGTAACCTCGAACGTGTTTTCGAGTGTCGCGTGATCGACCGCACCGGTCTGATTCTCGATATTTTCGCCCAACGCGCCCGTACCCATGAAGGCAAGCTCCAGGTAGAACTGGCCCAGCTTGACCACATGAGCACCCGGCTGGTACGTGGCTGGACCCACCTTGAGCGTCAGGGTGGTGGCATCGGCATGCGCGGCCCGGGTGAAACCCAGCTGGAAACCGACCGTCGTCTGTTGCGGGTGCGCCTGCGCCAGATCAAGGGCCGCCTGGAAAAAGTACGCAGCCAGCGCGAACAATCACGCCGTGGTCGCTCGCGTGCGGATATCCCTACCGTGTCCCTGGTGGGCTATACCAACGCCGGCAAATCCACGCTGTTCAACAACGTGACGAAATCGGACGTGTACGCGGCCGACCAACTGTTCGCCACCCTCGACCCGACCTTGCGCCGTCTGGACATCGACGACCTGGGGCCGATTGTCCTGGCCGACACCGTAGGTTTCATTCGTCATCTGCCCCACAAGCTGGTCGAAGCATTTCGGTCTACGCTCGAAGAGTCGAGCAATTCCGACCTGCTGTTGCACGTGATCGATGCGGCCGAACCGGATCGCATGTTGCAGATCGAGCAGGTGATGGTGGTGCTGGGCGAGATTGGTGCACAAGACTTGCCGATCCTCGAGGTCTATAACAAACTCGATTTGCTTGAGGGTGTCGAGCCGCAAATCCAGCGCGATGAAGACGGCAAGCCCCAGCGGGTTTGGCTGTCGGCACGCGATGGCAGTGGCCTTGAGTTGCTTGAACAGGCGATTGCCGAGTTGCTGGGCAGTGATTTGTTTGTCGGCACCTTGCGCTTGCCGCAACGTTTTGCTCGACTGCGTGCACAGTTTTTCGAACTGGGCGCCGTACAGAAAGAAGAATACGACGAAGAAGGTGTCAGCTTGCTGGCCGTTCGATTGCCGCGCTCGGAGCTGAATCGGCTGGTCAGCCGTGAAGGTGTGGTACCGACAGAGTTCATCGAACAACACACTTTGCAATAAAAGCCTCCGAAAGCGGTTGTGCCGCAGTAGCAGGCATTCTGTAGCATTGGTCGGCGCGCCGTGGGTGCGTCTTTGCTTTATCAGATGGAGAGCGCTATGGCTTGGAATGAGCCGGGTGGCAACTCGAATAATCAGGATCCTTGGGGTGGTAAACGCCGCAATAATGGCGACCGCAAGGGGCCACCAGATCTCGACGAGGCCTTCCGAAAGCTGCAGGAAAGCCTGAATGGGTTGTTCGGTGGTGGAAAAAAACGTGGTGGCGGTGACGACGGCGGTCGCACAAGCAAGGGCGGCGGCTATGGCTTGCTGGGCCTCGGGCTTGTCGTGCTCGCAGCCGTGTGGCTGTACAGCGCCGTGTACGTAGTGGACGAGCAGGAGCAAGCCGTGGTGCTGCGCTTCGGCAAGTACTACGAGACTGTCGGGCCAGGCCTGAACATCTATTTCCCGCCGATCGACAAGAAGTACATGGAGAACGTCACGCGTGAGCGTGCCTACACCAAGCAGGGCCAGATGCTGACCGAAGACGAGAACATCGTCGAAGTGCCGCTGACCGTGCAGTACAAGATCAGCAACCTGCAGGACTTCGTGCTGAACGTTGATCAGCCGGAAATCAGCCTGCAACACGCAACCGAAAGCGCCCTGCGCCACGTGGTGGGTTCCACCGCCATGGACCAGGTGCTGACCGAAGGTCGTGAATTGATGGCCAGCGAAATCAAGGAGCGCCTGCAACGGTTCCTCGATACCTATCGCACCGGCATCACGGTGACTCAGGTGAACGTACAGAGCGCAGCGGCACCGCGCGAAGTGCAGGAAGCCTTTGATGACGTGATCCGCGCCCGTGAAGACGAGCAGCGTTCGCGCAACCAGGCTGAAACCTACGCAAACGGTGTCGTACCGGAAGCCCGTGGTCAGGCCCAGCGCATCCTTGAAGATGCCAACGGTTACCGCGACGAAGTGGTCTCCCGCGCCAAGGGTGAGGCGGACCGCTTTACCAAACTGGTTGCCGAGTACCGCAAGGCTCCGGAAGTCACGCGTGAGCGTCTGTACCTGGACACCATGCAGGAAGTCTTCAGCAACACCAGCAAGGTTCTCGTGACCGGCAGCAAAGGTGGGCAGAACAACCTGCTGTACCTGCCGCTGGACAAGATGATCGAAGGTGGTCGTAGCGGCACCAGCGCACCGTCCAGCAGCTCGAATGCCGCTGCCAACGAAGCGAGCGCCCGTGCGGCCGCTGACTTGCTGCAACAGCAAACACGTACCAGGGAGAGTCGTTGATGAGCAATAAATCGCTGACCGCCCTGATTGTGGGCGTCGTCGTGGTCATCGCTGCCTGGAACTGCTTCTACATCGTGTCTCAGACCGAGCGCGCGGTGTTGCTGCAATTCGGTCGTGTGGTGCAGGCGGATGTCCAGCCGGGCCTGCATGTGAAAGTCCCCTACGTGAACCAGGTGCGCAAGTTCGACGGCCGCCTGATGACCCTGGATGCACCGACACAACGCTTCCTGACCCTGGAAAAGAAAGCCGTGATGGTTGACGCCTACGCCAAGTGGCGCGTCAAGGATGCCGAGCGCTTCTACACCGCGACCTCCGGCCTCAAGCAGATTGCCGATGAGCGTTTGTCGCGCCGTCTGGAATCGGGCCTGCGTGACCAGTTTGGTAAACGCACCCTGCACGAGGTGGTATCCGGTGAACGTGATGCGCTGATGGCTGACATCACCCGTTCGCTGAACACGATGGCAGAGAAAGAGCTGGGCATCGAAGTAGTCGATGTTCGGGTCAAGGCCATCGACCTGCCGAAGGAAGTGAACCGCAGCGTGTTCGAGCGCATGAGCACCGAGCGTGAGCGTGAAGCCCGTGAGCATCGCGCCAAAGGTAACGAGTTGGCTGAAGGTATCCGTGCGGATGCCGACCGTCAGCGCCGTGTACTGCTGGCAGAGGCTTATCGCGAGTCTGAAGAGGCGCGTGGTGACGGCGACGCCCAAGCTGCGGCGATCTACGCCAAGGCTTACGGCCAGGACCAGGAGTTCTACGCGTTCTACCGTAGCCTGCGCGCCTACCGTGAAAGCTTCGCGAACAAAACCGACGTCATGGTGCTGGACCCAAGCAGCGACTTCTTCCGCTACCTGGAAAAGTCCAAGTAACCAAGCCTGTGACTTTAGGGCGCACTCCGTCGGGCGGCTAAAATGCCTGGCGGGGTGATCCTTTCAGAAAACGGGTGTATGATGCGGCAGCCGGGAAATTCCCGGCTTTTTTGCGTCTGCACGTTTGATTCGGCAGGCGCCACAGGTTTTTCGAGGAAAGTGCCCGACGAGGCCGCTGGCAGGCCGTTCGTCACGTCGCTCTTGCGCGTGGATTATGCAAAGCGTGGGTATTTTCTGCTTCACTCAAGGCTCGGCCGAGGGCTGGCCGCCCGGATCATAGGGGAATGGCGTAATGGCAACGGTAGACCGCTGGCTGCTGCCAGATGGCATCGAAGAAGTACTGCCACCAGAAGCTGCGCGCATTGAAGTAGCGCGTCGCCAGGTGTTGGATCTGTTCCAGAGCTGGGGTTACGAGTTTGTCGTGACCCCCCATATCGAGTACCTGGAATCCCTGCTGACCGGCGCGGGCCAGGACCTGGATCTGCGCACCTTCAAGGTCATCGACCCGCAATCGGGCCGGCAAATGGGTTTCCGTGCCGACATCACGCCGCAAGTGGCGCGCATCGATGCGCACACCCTGCGCCGTGAAGGCCCGAGCCGCCTGTGCTACGCCGGCAGCGTGCTGCATGCTCAGCCGCGTGCGTTGTCGTCGTCGCGCAGCCCGATCCAGTTGGGCGCCGAGTTGTACGGTGATGCCAGCCCGAGCAGCGACGTTGAAGTGATCAGCCTGATGCTGGCTATGCTGCAACTGGCCGACGTGCCGGATGTGCACATGGACCTGGGTCACGTCGGTATCTACCGTGGCCTGGCCCGTGCGGCCGGCTTGTCCGGTGAAGTGGAGCAACAGTTGTTCGATGCCTTGCAGCGCAAGGCGATCGATGAAGTGATCGCTCTGACCGCAGGCGTGCCTGCGGACCTGGCCGACATGCTGCGTGCACTGGTTAACCTGTGCGGCGGCCGTGAAGTGCTGGTGGCTGCCCGTGAGCGCCTGGCCAATGCGCCGGCACCGGTCCTGGCTGCGCTGGATGATGTATTCGCGATTGCCGAGCAATTGTCGGCGCGCTTCCCCGAGTTGCCGCTGTATTTCGACCTGGGTGAGTTGCGCGGCTACCACTACCACACCGGTGTGGTGTTCGCCGTCTTTGTACCGGGTGTTGGCCAGGCCATCGCCCAAGGCGGCCGTTATGACGATATCGGCGCCGACTTCGGTCGCGCCCGTCCGGCGACTGGCTTTTCTACCGATTTGAAAACCCTGGTGACCCTGGGGCGTGCTGAGGTCGAGCTGCCGTCTGGTGGCATCTGGATGCCCGACAGTACGGACGCAGCACTCTGGCAGCAGGTTTGCCAGTTGCGCAGTGAGGGTCAGCGTGTTGTCCAGGCTTTGCCTGGGCAGCCATTGGCCGCCGCCCGTGAAGCGGACTGCGACCGGCAATTGATTCTGCAGAACGGGCTTTGGCAAGTATCGCCACTGGCTTCTTGAGTTTTCCTGCCGGCCATCGCCGGCACCAAGTTTGCGCGAATGAGGACAAGTGTTATGGGTAAGAATGTCGTAGTCCTGGGCACCCAATGGGGTGATGAGGGCAAAGGCAAGATCGTTGATCTGCTGACCGAACATGCTGCCGCCGTAGTGCGCTACCAAGGTGGCCACAACGCTGGCCACACCCTGGTCATCGATGGCGAAAAAACCGTCTTGCACCTGATCCCGTCGGGCGTGCTGCGCGAAGGCGTACAGTGCCTGATCGGCAACGGTGTTGTGGTTGCACCTGACGCCCTGTTGCGTGAGATCACCAAGCTGGAAGAGAAAGGCGTACCGGTGCGCGAGCGCCTGCGTATCAGCCCGTCCTGCCCGCTGATCCTGTCCTTCCACGTTGCGCTGGACCAGGCCCGTGAAAAGGCGCGTGGCGAGCTGAAGATCGGTACAACCGGTCGCGGCATCGGCCCGGCTTACGAAGACAAGGTTGCACGTCGTGGCCTGCGTGTGGGCGACCTGCTCAACATGCCGCGCTTTGAAGACAAGCTGCGTGAACTGGTGGATTACCACAACTTCATGCTGGTGGGTTACTACAAAGAGCCGGCCATCGAGTTCGAAAAGACTCTGGCTGAGTGCAAGGAATACGCTGAGCTGCTCAAGCCGCTGATGCTGGACGTGACGGCCGAGCTGCACGACCTGCGTCGCGCCGGCAAAGACATCATGTTCGAAGGCGCCCAGGGTTCGTTGCTCGACATCGACCACGGCACCTACCCGTACGTGACCAGCTCCAACACCACCGCTGGCGGCGTTGCGACCGGTTCGGGCGTTGGCCCGATGTTCCTGGACTACATCCTGGGCATTACCAAGGCTTACACCACGCGCGTGGGTTCGGGCCCGTTCCCGACTGAGCTGTTCGACGAAGTCGGCGCACACCTGGCCAAGCAAGGTCACGAGTTCGGTGCCACCACCGGGCGTGCCCGTCGTTGCGGCTGGTTCGATGCCGTTATCCTGCGCCGTGCTATCGATGTGAACAGCATCTCGGGCATCTGCCTGACCAAGCTGGACGTTCTCGATGGCCTGGAAGCCATCAATATCTGCATCGGCTACAAAGATGCAGACGGCAAGGACGTTGCACCGACCGACGCTGACAGCTACGTCGGCCTGCAGCCTGTGTACGAAGAAGTGCCGGGCTGGACCGAATCGACCGTGGGCGCCAAGACCCTGGAAGAGCTGCCGGCCAACGCCCGTGCTTACATCAAGCGTGTTGAAGAGCTGATCGGCGCGCCGATCGACATTATTTCGACAGGCCCGGACCGCAACGAGACCATCGTTCTGCGTCACCCGTTCGCTTAATAAGCTGTTGATGTAAAAAGCAAAGGGCTCCTTCGGGAGCCCTTTTTTGTGGCCGGCTGGCAATCGGCACGACCCTTGCTTCGGTTCTTTCTTTCGCGGTGCTATCAAATTAATGGCACCCGTGGTGGAGGGATTTACCGTGTCTGCCGTTCTCTCATTGTTACAAAGCCGGCTGTTGCGGCCGGTGTTCGTTACCCTAGGTATCGCTCTTTTGGTGCAAGTGCTGGTGGCCGTTGCCCTGACGCGAAGCACCGTGACGGCGCTGGAAGCGGATTTAAGCAACCGCCTGGGGGCCGACAGCCAGAAACTGTCTGGTGAGCTGGCGCAAGCCGGCAAGGAAGTCACCTCGAGCCTGGACAGCTTGTCTTCGAGCACGCGTCAGCGTCTGACCGCAGGGCTTTCCACGCGCCTGCAAGAGGAGCAGAAGCAACTGCGTGCGACCCTGGAAAAAGACCTGCAGGACTCGGCCAATGACATGGCCCAACTGCTCGCGTCGGTGGCGCCCCGCGCCATGTGGGACAGCGACGTGCCGACATTGTCGGAGTTCGCCCGGCGCGCCCAGCGTAATCCCAACGTGTTGTTCGTGGTGTATGACGACGCGGCTGGCGAGCACCTGACCCGTTACCTCAACCGCGAAAACCCGATCAACCAGGCACTGTTGGACAAGGGCAAGGGCGACCGAGCCTTGGATAAGGTCCTGGATGCGGCTAAAAACGATCCTTCGGTGTTCTACGTCGAAGCCTCGATCAGCCCCAACGGCACCGAGATCGGCAAAGTCCGCATGGGCGTCTCGACCAAAGCGGTAGAGGCCGACCTGGCAGCGCTGGACAAGCGCTTTGCTGCCTTGATCGCCAGCAGCGATCAGTTGGTCGGTGACAGCCTCAAGGGCGCCGCCGCCGACAGCGCAGCGGCCATGGGCGCGCGCCTGCAATCGGCGCAAGCCACCGCCACCCAGATGACCGCCAACACCAGCAGCGCCGTACAGGACGCTGCGGGAGCGCTGCGCTGGCGCATCGGTATGGGGCTCGCCATTGTCGGGTTCGGCGTATTGCTGCTGATCGCCATCGTCTTGGGGCGCCGTGTGGTCAATCGGCTGAAGTTGTTGATTGCCGCCATGGACGACCTGGCGGCGGGCGAGGGCGATCTCACCAAGCGTGTGCAGATCAACAGCAAGGACGAAATCGGCGACATGGCCTCGGCGGTCAATCGCTTTGTGGATAAGTTGCAGCCGATCGTGCGTGAGGCGGGCGATGTAGCGCAGCGCACCGGTGTCGAAATCGGCGCCATGACTTTACGCAATGCCGGGGCTGACAAGGCGGCCGGTTTGCAGCGCGACGAAGTTGCCGAAAGCCTGCGCGCGCTTTCGCAAATGGCCGATGAGGCCCAGGCCGAAAGCCATGCGATGCAGGCGGCGTTGCAGCAGGTAGTGGATATTCGCCAGGCCACGGATGAAAACTCACGGACCTCGGCAGAGGTCGGCAGCCTGATCGAGGCGCTCGCGGGGCAAGTGCAGGCCGGTTCCCAGGTGATCGAGCGGTTGGCGCAGCAAAGCGAGCAGATCGAAGTGGTGTTGACGGTGATCCATGGGATTGCCGAGCAGACCAACTTGCTGGCCCTGAATGCGGCGATTGAAGCGGCGCGTGCCGGTGAGACCGGGCGAGGTTTTGCGGTGGTGGCAGACGAAGTGCGGGCGCTGGCGAGTAAAACCCAAAGCTCTACCGGCGACATCCAGGCGCATATCGTGGCATTGCAACAGGGCGCGCGCGAGGCGGTGGAAACCATCGGCAAGGCCGGGCGCCAGGCGAATGAAGGGTTGTTGGTGCTGCGCGACAGTGTGCGCTTGCAGCAGTCGGTGCAGGCTTCGGTGGAGCAAGTGCATGCGGCGATTGGCCTGGCGACGCGTGCGGCCGAGCATCAAGCCCAGGGCGCGCATGCGGTACGTGGGCGGGTCGAGGTGATCCATGCCCAGGCTGAGCGTGCCGCGCAGGCCGTGGTGGAAACCACGGCCAGTGGCAAGGTGCTGGATGGGTTGGCGGCACAGTTGAAGGCGAGCTTGGGGCAGTTTCGGGCTTAGCGTCGTTTGCGCCGGCCTCATCGCAGGCAAGCCAGCTCCCACATTTGACCGAGTTCCAGCTTTGGAATGCAGTCGAATGTGGGTGCTGGCTTGCCTGCGATAGCGGTCTCAGCGGCTCAAATACATCCGCGTCGTCAGCAGATACACCGGCAGCCCCGACACCAGAATCAACAGCGCCGCATACGGCGCCGCCGCCGCAAACTCAACATTCGAGGTATGTGCCCACACGGCAGTCGCCAGGGTATTCAACCCCGTCGGGCTGAGCAGCAACGTCGCCGTCAACTCCTTCATTGCATCCAGAAACACCAACGCAAACGCCGCCCCCAATGCCGGGAAAATAATCGGCAAGGTCACCCGGCAAAACGCGCTGAATGACGAAGCGCCCAGCGTGCGTGCAGCTTCTTCCAGTTGCGGCGCAGCTTTGTTCAGTGCGGTTCGAATCGGCGCCTGAGCGAGCGGCAGAAACAACAGCGCATAAGCAATCAGCAGCAGCGCCGAGGTCTGATACAGCACGGGCACATAGTGCAGCGCGAAGTACACCAGTGTCAGCGCAATCACCAGACCGGGCAGGGCATGCAACAGGTAGGGCAGGCGCTCAGCCCAGATCGCCAACTGGCCTTTGTAGCGCACCACCAGCAGGCCGACCGGCACAGCCAATGCCAGACAAAGCGCAGCGCCGCCCAAGGACAATGCCAGCGAAGACATCAATGCCTCGCCAATTTCGGCCACCGGGAATGCCGCCGATGAACCCACTGCCAGCCAATAAGCAAGCATCCCCAACGGAATACCGCTACCGATGACCGCCAGCGCCAGGCAGTACAGCTGACCCAGGGTCGACCATTTACCCAGCTTGACCTGTTCCGCATGCCGCGCCGCGCCCTGGCCGATGCGCACATGCCGGCCCTTGCCGCGCACCCGCAGCTCCAGCCACAGCAGCGTCAGGCACATCACCAGCAGTACCGCCGAGAGCATCGCGGCATTGGCGTTGCTGAATTCCAGTTCGAACTGTTGGTAGATCGCGGTGGTAAAGGTTTGCAGGCCGATGATCGACAGCGCGCCGAATTCCACCAGCATATGCAGCGCGATCAGCAGCGCTCCGGCCAGCAGCGAAGGCCAGAGCAACGGCAGTGTAATTCGAAAAAATACGCCCCAGCGATTCAGTCCCAGCGTGCGGGCCGACTCTTCAAGGGATGGATCAAGATTGCGCAATGTCGCCGCCACCGGCAGAAACACCAGCGGGTATTTGGACAGGGTCATCACCAGGATTGCCCCGCCCAGGCCCTCGAAGTTGGCGCTCAGTGAGACCCAGGTGAAGCTGCTGACAAACGCAGGCACTGCGAACGGCAAGCACAGGATCACGCCCCAGATGCGTCGCCCCGGCAGGTTGCTGCGCTCCAGTAGCCACGCCAGTGACAGACCGATTACGCCGCACGCCACCGTCACCCCAACCATCAACGCCAGGGTGTTGCGCAGCAGTCCGAATACATACGGCCGCCACAGCAGGTGCACCGCCTCCGCCCAGCCCGCCTGCCAGGCCTTGGTGCCGACATACACCAGCGGCAGCAGGCTCAAGCCCACCAGAAACAGCACGGGCAGCAGCAGCCAGATCGACGGGCGTTTGCGCCGGGGTATGAACCCGGCGGCGGAAAGCGATGGGTTCATCAGTTCAAGCCAACGTCACGTTCCAGGTCCAGGGCTTCTTCGGCATTGCCAAGGTCGGCCGGGGTGACTTTCGGCGGCTGCAGCTCACTGAACGGCTTGAGGCCGCGATTGGATTGCATGCCTTTGCGCAGCGGGTATTCGGCCGAGGTGTTGGTGATCACACGTTGGCCTTCTTCGCTGGCCATGAAGGCGAGCAACTGCTGAGCTTCTTTGGGATGTTTGCTGGATTTCAGCGCGGCAGCGGAAGACACGGTGATCAGGCCACCGGCGTCGCCATCGGTGAAGTAGTGCAGTTGCGAATCCAGGTTGGTTTTTTCTTTTTTCAGGGCGAACCAGTAGTAGTTGTTCACCAGCACGGTGGCGACTTCGCCGTTTTCCACGGCCTTGAGGGCGACCATGTTGTTGCTGTACACCTTGCCGAAGGCGCGCAGGCCGGTCAGCCATTCTTCAGCCGCTTCGCGCCCGTGCAATTTGATGATTGCTACCGCTTGCTCCTGGAATGCGCCGCTGGTGGGCACAAAGCCGACTTTGCCTTGCCACTCGGGGCCGGCGAAATCCAGTACCGATTTGGGCAGATCCTTTTCGGCGATCAGTTTGGGGTTGAAGGCCACGACGCGGGTGCGAGCGGTTACGCCCATCCAGTCACCGTTGCTGCCGACGTATTCCTTGGGCAACACGTCCAGCGTGTTCGCATCAATTTTGGCCAGCAGGCCTTGCTCGCCGAGTTTGTTCAGCGGCGGCGACTCTTCGGTGTAGATCACATCGGCAGGGGAGCGCTCGCCTTCTTCCACGACCTGGCTGGCGAGCTGGTTGCTGCTGCCTTTGCGCACGTTGACGTGAATGCCGGTCTTGGCTTCGAAGGCCTTGGCGAGTTCATCGCCGACTTCTTTGTGCTGGCCGTTGTACAGGGTCAGCGAAACCTTGTCGGCGGAGTAGGCGGTGGGCGAGAGTAGGGTCAAGCCGAGCAGAGTGAGGGTCAGGCCACGCAGAAGGGATGTCTTGAGACGGTTATCGCGGATCATCATCCGAAGTGTTCCTCGCTTGTATGCAACAAATCATTGCAAGGATAAACGATAAAACTTCTCAAGTGCGGACGAGGGGAGAATCCTTGGGGAAGTTTTCAAACCCCGGAAACGAAAAAACCCGCTTTCGCGGGTTTGATCTGAATTTGGTGCCCAGGAGAAGACTCGAACTTCCACGACCTTGCGATCACCAGCACCTGAAGCTGGCGTGTCTACCAATTTCACCACCTGGGCATTATCAACAACGCTTGCGCCGTTGATGGAGCGAACTATACGGAGCGCTTTTAAATCTGTAAACCCCTGATATCAAAAATATAAATCAATATTCTTGTTAAAAATCAAAGGCCTGAAACGAAAAAACCCGCTTTCGCGGGTTTGATCTGAATTTGGTGCCCAGGAGAAGACTCGAACTTCCACGACCTTGCGATCACCAGCACCTGAAGCTGGCGTGTCTACCAATTTCACCACCTGGGCAACATCAACAACGTTGCCGTCGTCGATGGCGCGCACTATACGGAGACGCTTTTGAGCTGTAAAGCCCTGCCATGAAAAAAGCCTGGAAAATTTCGCTAATGGTCATGCGAGGTGCTTTCCGAGGGTGGCAAAGGCCTTTTAAACACTTGTCGACACCTGAAATTTCCCGTTTCAATACGCGTATGCCAAACTAACCCGCATATAGACAAGGTGAAAACTCTCTAATGGCCGATTGGCAGTCCCTCGATCCCGAGGCCGCTCGTGAAGCGGAAAAATATGAAAACCCTATTCCTAGCCGCGAACTGATCCTGGCGCATCTCGCCGATCGTGGTTCGCCTGCTAGCCGCGAGCAGCTGGTTGAAGAGTTCGGTCTGACCACCGAAGACCAGCTCGAAGCCCTGCGCCGCCGTTTGCGCGCCATGGAGCGCGATGCTCAACTGATCTACACCCGTCGTGGCACCTATGCGCCTGTGGATAAGCTCGACTTGATCCTGGGGCGCATCGCCGGCCATCGGGATGGCTTCGGCTTCCTGATCCCGGATGACGGCAGCGACGACCTGTTCATGAGCCCGGCGCAAATGCGCCTGGTATTCGACGGCGACCGTGCCCTGGCGCGGGTTTCCGGCCTGGACCGTCGTGGTCGCCGTGAAGGCGTGATCGTCGAAGTGGTGTCCCGTGCCCACGAGTCCATCGTTGGTCGTTACTTCGAAGAAGGCGGCATCGGCTTTGTGGTGCCGGATAACCCGAAGGTCCAGCAGGAAGTGCTGATCACCCCGGGCCGCAATGGCGCCGCCAAGGTAGGCCAGTTCGTCGAGGTGAAAATCACCCACTGGCCAACGGCGCGCTTCCAGCCACAGGGCGATATTGTTGAAGTGGTCGGCAACTACATGGCGCCGGGCATGGAAATCGACGTTGCGCTGCGCACCTACGATATTCCTCACGTCTGGCCCGAGGCTGTGCTCAAAGAAGCCGCCAAGCTCAAGCCGGAAGTGGAAGATAAAGACAAAGAAAAACGCATCGACCTGCGCCATCTGCCGTTCGTCACTATCGACGGCGAAGATGCCCGCGACTTCGACGATGCGGTCTATTGCGAAGCCAAGCCTGGCAAGCTGCGCCTGTTCTCCGGCGGCTGGAAGTTGTTCGTCGCGATTGCCGACGTGTCCAGCTACGTGAAGATCGGTTCGGCCCTGGATAACGAAGCCCAGGTGCGCGGCAACTCCGTGTACTTCCCTGAGCGCGTGATCCCGATGCTGCCTGAGCAGCTGTCCAACGGCCTGTGCTCCCTGAACCCGAAAGTCGACCGTTTGGCCATGGTATGCGAGATGACCATCTCCAAAACCGGCGAAATGACCGACTACCAGTTCTACGAAGCGGTGATCCACTCCCAGGCGCGCCTGACCTACAACAAGGTCAGCACCATTCTGGAAGCGCCGAAGACCAGCGAAGCCAAGGCCCTGCGTGGCGAATATGCCGACGTCGTGCCGCACCTCAAGCAGCTCTATGCGTTGTACAAGGTGTTGCTGGGCGCGCGTCATGTACGTGGCGCCATCGACTTTGAAACCCAGGAAACCCGGATTGTGTTCGGTTCCGAGCGCAAGATCGCGGCGATTACGCCGACGACGCGTAACGATGCGCACAAGCTGATCGAGGAATGCATGCTGGCGGCCAACGTGGCCACCGCAGAATTCCTGAAAAAGCACGAAATTCCTGCCCTGTACCGCGTGCATGACGGCCCGCCACCGGAGCGCCTGGAAAAACTGCGCGCCTTCCTCGGCGAGCTCGGCCTGTCCCTGCACAAAGGCAAGGACGGCCCGACGCCGAAGGATTACCAGGCGTTGCTGGCCAGCATCAAGGACCGTCCGGATTACCACGTGATCCAGACTGTGATGCTGCGTTCGCTGAGCCAGGCGGTGTACAGCGCTGATAACCAGGGCCACTTCGGCCTGAATTACGAGGCGTACACCCACTTCACTTCGCCGATTCGTCGTTACCCGGACCTGCTCACGCATCGGGCGATTCGCAGTGTGATCCACTCCAAGCAGAACACCCCGCACGTCAAGCGCGCCGGTGCCATGACCATTCCGAAGGCACGGATCTATCCGTACGACGAAGCGGCCCTGGAACAGCTGGGCGAGCAGTGCTCCATGAGCGAGCGCCGCGCCGACGAAGCCACCCGCGACGTAGTGAACTGGCTCAAGTGCGAGTTCATGAAAGACCGCGTGGGCGAGTCGTTCCCAGGTGTGATCACCGCCGTGACGGGTTTCGGCCTGTTCGTCGAGCTGACCGACATCTACGTCGAAGGTCTGGTGCACGTCACCGCGCTGCCGGGTGACTACTACCACTTTGACCCTGTGCATCACCGCCTGGCGGGCGAGCGCACCGGTCGCAGCTTCCGTTTGGGCGACACGGTGGAAGTGCAGGTCATGCGCGTCGACCTCGACGAGCGCAAGATCGATTTCGGCATGCCCGACAAGCCGAGCGAAACACCGACTGGCCGTAAAAAACGTGGCAGCGAACCTGCTGCGCCCGCCAGCAAAGGCAAGGGCGCGCCTGCGAAAGCAGCTGCCGCCGAGCCTGCGCCAGCCAAGGCCGGTCGTCGTTCGTCCACCAAGGAAAAGGCCCCCGAGGCCTACCGCCCGAGCGATGCTGCGGCCAAAAACGCCGAAGTACGCAAGAGCCGTGAGTTGAAGCAGCAGTTGCTCAGCGAAGCCAAAAGCGGTGGTAAAGCGGCGTCTGGGGGAAAGTCCCACGGGGCGGAAAAGCCGTCGAGCAAACCGAGTAAACATCGTAAAGGCCCGCCTAAAGCGGGCTCGGCCCCCGCGAAGAGCGGCGGGTCGCGCAAACCTAAGGCCAAGTCATGAGTCTGGAAAAAATCTACGGCGTGCACGCCGTAGAAGCACTGCTGCGTCATCACCCTAAACGCGTCAAGCAGGTGTGGTTGGCCGAAGGCCGCAGCGAGCCGCGCGTGCAAGCGCTGGTCGAGCTGGCCACGCAAAACAAGGTTGCTATCGGCCAGGCCGAGCGCCGTGAGATGGACGTGTGGGTTGAAGGCGTTCACCAGGGCGTGGTTGCGGACGTAAGCCCGAGCCAGGTGTGGGGCGAAGCGATGCTCGACGAGCTGCTCGACCGTACCGAAGGCGCACCGCTGTTGCTGGTGCTGGACGGCGTGACCGACCCGCACAACCTCGGCGCTTGCCTGCGTTCGGCCGATGCGGCCGGTGCGCTGGCGGTGATCGTGCCTAAAGACAAGTCGGCAACCCTGACGCCGGTCGTGCGTAAAGTCGCGTGCGGCGCGGCGGAAGTGATTCCGCTGGTGGCTGTGACCAACCTGGCGCGCACGCTGGAGAAACTCCAGCAGCGCGGCCTGTGGGTGGTGGGCACGGCGGGCGAGGCCGAGGTCAGCATTTATGACCAGGACCTCACCGGCCCGACCATCCTGATCATGGGTGCCGAAGGCAAAGGCATGCGTCGCCTGACCCGCGAGCACTGCGATTACCTGGTGAAACTGCCGATGGCCGGTAGCGTCAGCAGCCTCAACGTGTCGGTTGCCACCGGCGTGTGCCTGTTCGAAGCCCAGCGCCAGCGTGGCGTCAAGGCCAAAGCCAAGAAATAAGGCTTAAGAGCGACGCAAGACCCTGTGGGAGCCGGGCTTGCCCGCGATGGCGGTGTGTCAGTCAGCAGAGATGTTGCCTGTGCCATTGTCATCGCAGGCAAGCCAGCTCCCACATTTGTTTGTGTTTGCCTTGATTCTACGTTGTTCAAATAATCACCAATCACCTTGCGCCATTTCTCCCCCTTCTCTACAATTGCGCCCCTTGCCTTCCTGGCAGGCACCTATGTGCCTCCCTGCGGCAAGATCCATAAGTGTCATTCACTCCTTGTCTGACCGTTTTTGAGCGGCAGGCTACAACCCGTAAGGAGCATTCATGCGTCATTACGAAATCATCTTTTTGGTCCACCCGGATCAAAGCGAGCAAGTCGGCGGCATGGTTGAGCGTTACACCAAGCTGATCGAAGAAGACGGCGGCAAAATCCACCGTCTGGAAGATTGGGGCCGTCGTCAACTGGCCTACGCAATCAACAATGTTCACAAGGCTCACTACGTGATGCTGAACGTTGAGTGCACCGGCAAGGCCCTGGCCGAGCTGGAAGACAACTTCCGCTACAACGATGCAGTGATCCGTAACCTGGTCATCCGTCGCGAAGAAGCCGTTACCGGCCAATCCGAGATGCTCAAGGCTGAAGAAAACCGCAGTGAGCGCCGTGAGCGTCGCGACCGTCCTGAGCACGAAGGCGCCGAAAGCGCTGATAGTGATGACAGCGACAACAGCGATAACGCTGACGAGTAATCCACGGACCTTTTAAGGAGCCTATCAAATGGCACGTTTCTTCCGTCGTCGTAAATTCTGCCGCTTCACCGCTGAAGACGTGAAAGAGATCGATTACAAAGATCTCAACACTCTGAAAGCCTACGTATCCGAGACCGGCAAAATCGTTCCAAGCCGTATCACCGGTACCAAAGCACGTTATCAGCGTCAGCTGGCCACCGCTATCAAGCGCGCCCGCTTCCTGGCCCTGCTGGCCTACACCGACAGCCACGGCCGCTGAGACCGGGCAGTCGACAAGTAGTAAGGGATTGAATGCATGCGCGCCTTAGCTGAGTTCATCATGCGCGGTCGCGTGCAGGCCACTCTGGTAGTGGCCGGATGTGCGGCATTGCCGCTGCTTTATTGGTTGGGTGCTGCTGCAGGTTGCCTTGTGCTCCTGCGGCGCGGTTTGAAGGACGCCCTTGGCGTTCTTGCCCTGGGATTGTTGCCGGCCTTGATCTGGTGGCTTCAATTCGGTGATCCACGGGTACTTCTGGTACTGCTGGGGTCATCGAGCCTTGCGTTGGTTTTACGCGCAAGTGAGTCCTGGGTCCGCACGCTGCTGGTCAGCGTGGCATTGGGGTTGGTGTACTCAGTGATGCTTGGCGCGGCTTTCCGCCCGCAAATCGAAGCGCTGTCGCAAGAGATCGTCAAGATCCTGCCGATGGCCCTCGGGGATCTCTACCAGCAATTGTCGGTAGATGAGCGAGCGCGGTTTGCGTCACTGATTGCCCCGGTCCTGACCGGCCTGATTGCGGCTTTGTTGCAGGTCGTCAGCGTGCTGAGCCTGATTGTTGGGCGTTATTGGCAAGCGTTGTTGTACAACCCGGGTGGTTTTGGTCGCGAGTTTCGCAGTATCAGAATCCCAGCGGGGCCGGCGATGTTGCTGCTGGCGTGCATGGTTGTCGGGCCGAACTTCGGCCCACAGATGGCCTTGCTGGCGCCGATTTGCAGCGTACCGCTGGTGTTTGCCGGGCTGGCCCTGATGCATGGGCTGGTAGCGCGAAAGCGCCTGGCCAAGTTCTGGCTGGTGGGGTTGTACGTCACGATGTTGCTGTTTATGCAGCTGATCTATCCGTTACTCGTGGTTTTTGCCATTGTCGACGGCCTGATTGATTTTCGCGGTCGTCTGGCGTCGAAAGACGCCGATAACGCGAACGGTGAAGGTTAAAAGTTAGAGGATTTTCACATGCAACTGATCCTTCTGGAAAAAGTCGCCAACCTGGGCAACCTGGGCGACAAAGTGAACGTTAAGGCCGGTTACGGTCGTAACTACCTGCTGCCATACGGCAAAGCCACCGCTGCAACCGCTGCCAACCTGGCTGCGTTTGAAGAGCGTCGTGCTGAGCTGGAAAAAGCCGCAGCAGACAAAAAAGCTTCGGCCGAAACTCGCGCTGCCCAACTGGCTGAGCTGGAAGTGACTATCACTGCCACCGCCGGTGACGAAGGCAAGCTGTTCGGTTCGATCGGCACCCACGACATCGCTGATGCACTGACCGCCTCCGGCGTTGAAGTGCAGAAGAGCGAAGTTCGTTTGCCGAACGGCACCATCCGCAACGTAGGCGAATTCGACGTAGCCGTGCACCTGCACGCCGAAGTTGAAGCCACCGTACGCGTTGTAGTGGTAGCAGCTTAAGCAACACCTAACTGACTGGCACCTCGCGTGCCAGGCGGTTAACATCGGGCACGATCCTGTTTACAGGTCGTGCCTTTTGTTTTTCTACACACCCCTAATTCCAAGTGGCCATGAACGATATTTCAGCTCCTGAGCAATACGATCTGCAAACCGCTGCCCTGAAGGTGCCGCCGCATTCCATCGAGGCCGAACAGGCCGTGCTCGGTGGCTTGATGCTGGACAACAACGCCTGGGAGCGTGTGCTGGATCAAGTCTCGGACGGTGATTTCTATCGCCATGACCACCGCCTGATCTTCCGCGCCATTGCCAAGCTGGCCGACCAGAACTCGCCGATCGACGTGGTGACCCTGGCCGAACAACTGGACAAGGAAGGCCAGACCTCCCAGGTCGGCGGCCTGGGCTACCTGGGTGAGCTGGCGAAAAACACGCCATCCGTCGCCAACATCAAGGCCTATGCGCAAATCGTTCGCGAGCGCGCCACGCTGCGCCAATTGATCGGTATCAGCACCGAAATCGCCGACAGCGCCTTCAACCCCGAAGGCCGCACCGCCGCCGAGATCCTTGATGAAGCCGAGCGCCAGATCTTCCAGATCGCCGAGGCCCGCCCGAAAACCGGCGGCCCGGTCAGCGTCAACGACCTGTTGACCAAGGCCATCGACCGTATCGACACCTTGTTCAACACCGACAACGCCATCACCGGTATTTCCACCGGCTACACCGACCTCGACGAGAAGACCAGCGGCCTGCAGCCGTCCGACTTGATCATCGTGGCCGGCCGTCCATCCATGGGTAAAACCACCTTCGCGATGAACCTGGTGGAAAACGCCGTGCTGCGCAGCGACAAAGCCGTATTGGTCTACTCGCTGGAGATGCCAGGCGAATCGCTGATCATGCGTATGCTTTCCTCGCTTGGCCGTATCGACCAGACCAAGGTGCGCGCCGGTCGCCTGGAAGACGACGATTGGCCGCGCCTGACGTCGGCGGTCAACCTGCTCAACGACCGCAAGCTGTTTATCGATGACACCGCCGGTATCAGCCCGTCTGAAATGCGCGCGCGTACCCGCAGGCTGGTGCGTGAACACGGCGACATCGCCCTGATCATGATCGACTACCTGCAACTGATGCAGATCCCAGGCTCCAGCGGCGACAACCGGACCAACGAGATTTCCGAAATCTCCCGGTCGCTCAAAGCCCTGGCCAAGGAATTCAACTGCCCGGTGGTGGCGCTGTCCCAGCTCAACCGCTCCCTGGAGCAACGGCCGAACAAGCGCCCGGTAAACTCCGACTTGCGGGAATCCGGAGCGATCGAGCAGGATGCCGACGTGATCATGTTCGTGTACCGCGACGAGGTGTATCACCCCGAGACGGAGCACAAGGGCATTGCCGAGATCATCATCGGCAAGCAGCGGAACGGGCCGATCGGCTTTATCCGCCTGGCGTTTATCGGCAAATACACGCGCTTCGAAAACCTGGCGCCGGGCAGCTATAACTTCGACGACGACGAGTAAGTTTCAGCGCCTGTAAGGACCTCATCGCAGGCAAGCCAGCTCCCACATTTGAAGATACTCACCGTTCAAGTGTGGGAGCTGGCTTGCCTGCGATTGCATCACCACAATTCCGACTACTACCGTCGGAATTGGTCAAAATTTGTGCTATATTCCGCGCCCGCGATTTTTCATCTCAACACCGGTCACCGTCATGCAAACAGCCAAGCCGTTATTTGACTATCCCAAGTACTGGGCCGAATGTTTCGGTCCTGCGCCATTCCTGCCGATGAGCAGGGAGGAGATGGATCAGCTTGGCTGGGATTCCTGCGACATCATCATCGTCACCGGTGATGCGTATGTGGATCACCCATCGTTCGGCATGGCCATCATCGGCCGGCTGCTGGAGTCCCAGGGCTTTCGCGTCGGGATCATTGCGCAGCCGAACTGGCAGTCCAAAGACGACTTCATGAAGCTCGGCGAGCCGAACCTGTTCTTCGGCGTCGCGGCCGGCAACATGGACTCGATGATCAACCGTTACACCGCCGACAAAAAAATCCGTTCCGACGACGCCTACACCCCAGGCGGCATGGCCGGCAAACGCCCGGACCGCGCCAGCCTCGTGTACAGCCAGCGTTGCAAGGAAGCCTACAAGAATGTGCCGATCGTGCTCGGTGGCATCGAAGCCTCCCTGCGCCGCATCGCCCACTACGACTACTGGCAGGACCGTGTGCGCAACTCGATCCTGATCGATGCCTGCGCCGACATCCTGCTGTACGGCAACGCCGAGCGGGCCATCGTCGAAGTTGCCCAGCGCCTGTCGTGGGGCCACAGGATCGAAGACATCACCGACGTGCGCGGCACCGCGTTCATTCGCCGAGACACGCCTGAAGGCTGGTACGAGGTGGACTCCACGCGTATCGACCGTCCGGGCAAGATCGACAAGATCATCAACCCGTATGTGAATACCCAGGACACCCAGGCCTGCGCCATTGAGCAGGAAAAAGGCCCGGTTGAAGACCCGGAAGAAGCCAAGGTCGTACAAATTCTTGCCAGCCCGCGCATGACCCGTGACAAGACGGTCATTCGTCTGCCGTCCATGGAAAAAGTCCGTGGCGACTCGGTCCTGTACGCCCACGCCAACCGCGTGCTGCACCTGGAAACCAACCCAGGCAACGCCCGCGCCCTGGTGCAGAAGCACGGCGAAGTGGACGTGTGGTTCAACCCGCCGCCCATCCCGATGACCACCGAAGAAATGGACTACGTGTTCGGCATGCCGTACGCCCGCGTCCCGCACCCGGTGTACGGCAAGGAAAAGATCCCGGCCTACGACATGATCCGTTTTTCGGTGAACATCATGCGTGGCTGCTTCGGTGGCTGCACCTTCTGCTCGATCACCGAGCACGAAGGCCGCATCATCCAGAACCGTTCCGAAGAGTCGATCATTCGCGAGATCGAAGAGATCCGCGACAAAGTGCCAGGCTTTACCGGCGTGATTTCCGACCTCGGTGGCCCGACCGCGAACATGTACCGCATTGCCTGCAAGAGCCCGGAAATCGAATCCGCGTGCCGCAAGCCGTCGTGCGTGTTCCCGGGCATCTGCCCGAACCTGAACACCGACCACTCGTCGTTGATTCAGCTGTATCGCAGCGCCCGTGCGTTGCCGGGTGTGAAGAAGATTCTGATTGCTTCCGGCCTGCGTTACGACCTTGCGGTCGAGTCGCCGGAATACGTCAAGGAGCTGGTGACCCACCACGTCGGCGGTTACCTCAAGATCGCCCCGGAACACACCGAGGAAGGTCCGCTCAACCAGATGATGAAACCGGGCATTGGCAGCTATGACAAGTTCAAGCGCATGTTCGAGAAGTACACCAAGGAAGCGGGCAAGGAGCAGTACCTGATCCCGTACTTCATCGCCGCCCACCCCGGCACCACCGATGAAGACATGATGAACCTGGCCCTGTGGCTCAAGGGCAATGGCTTTCGCGCCGACCAGGTGCAGGCGTTCTACCCGTCGCCGATGGCCACCGCCACCGCGATGTACCACTCGGGCAAGAACCCGTTGCGTAAGGTCACCTACAAGAGCGACGCGGTGACTATCGTCAAGAGCGAGGAACAGCGCCGTCTGCACAAGGCGTTCCTGCGTTACCACGACCCGAAAGGCTGGCCGATGCTGCGTGAAGCACTCACGCGCATGGGCCGCGCCGACCTGATCGGGCCGGGTAAAGACCAGTTGATTCCGCTGCACCAGCCGTCCACCGACAGCTACCAGAGCGCCCGTCGCAAAAACTCGACGCCGGCCGGCAGCCACAAGGTTGCGAAGGAAACCACCACCAGGATCCTTACCCAGCACACCGGTTTGCCACCGCGCGGCAGTGATGGCAGCAACCCGTGGGACAAGCGTGAGCAAGCCAAGGCGGCAGCCCAGGCGCGTAACAAGCAAGCGGCCAAAGAACGCAGTGATGCGGCGAAGGGCAAGGGCGGCAAGCCTGCGCGCAAGCCGGTCGTGCCGCGCTGATCGCAACCTGAATATGCAAGACGCCAGCCTCGTGCTGGCGTTTTGCTTTCTGTTCGGTGGCGAGTCTGTTTGTTAAGGTGGCGCCCATTAGATCGCCATCGCAGGCAAGCCAGCTCCCACAAAGCCGGCCTGGCCACCCTCATATTCAAGGAAGAACACCCATGAGCAACCCCCTGCTCTCCATCGGCATGGACTCCAACCGCTCCCAATTCATGGCGCGCCAGCGCATCGAAAGCCAGATCAACCTGCCACGGTTGTTCGCCGCCATCGATGCCGACCCCGGCATTGTCGGCGCCGGTGTGGTGTACATCGACGCCGACTTCAATGTGATCACCCTGCGCGAATTCAAGCCCCTGTGCAGCATCAGGCCCAAGCGCATCATTTTGCGCGAGGCGCAGAAGTACATTTCCCCGGCGCAATTTGTAGAACAGGTGAAGACGGATCCCCGTGAAGGCCGCCTCAGGAAAGAGGCGTTTGATATGGGCTTGTCGTGCACCGCCGCGATTATCGGTTGGCTTGTGGTGTTCAGCGGCAGTGTCGCCGTGCCATTTACGGCGGGCGCCAGCGCGTTCGTGGTGGGCATTGGCGTGACGGCGGCGCTGGCCAGCAGTGCGCAATGCGGGTTCGGCGTGGCACGTACCTACAATGAGGTCCTGGACCCCGACGCCAACGACCGGATGGATGACGCCGAATGGTACGGCGCTGTTTCAACCATCCTCGATACGGCCTCCCTGGTGGGGATCGGCACCGGCGCGCTGACCACGGTGAAACTGCTCAAGGCCAATAAGGCGGCGGCCCTGGGCAAAAGTTGGTATGAATTGCTCAAGGGCCTGAACCGCCAGGAACGCAAGAAGCTGACCAAGGAGCTGCTAAGCCTGCGCGACCCGAGCCTGACGCCCAAGCTGCTCAAGTTGCAGCAGCGTGCAGGCAAGCTGACCAAAAGCTTCAGCTCCACGGAAATCCGGCATGCCACCCTGACCCAAATGAAAGACGCGTTGGGCGGTATTCTCGGCATCGTCGGCAGCTACCGCACCGGCAGTGTGGGCACCGCCACCACCCTTGCCATCGGCTTGTATGAGGACCTCACCGAATGAAAGGCTTCCCCGACATGGGCAGTTTCCTCGCGCGCTATTTCCCGGTGTTCATGGGCACGATCTTCATGGCGATCTTTTCCGGCGCGTCTGCCGTGTCCCTCGCCGGCGTGACGTATTTGCGTGGTGTCGATCCGTCGCTTAAATCCGACTACTCCGGCCTGGCGATTTTGCTGCTGGTGGCGGTACTGGTATTTGGCAATGTAATGATCGCGCGCGGGCGCCCTTGGGCAACCGGCCTGGTGGCGGGTTATCTGGGTTGCTGTCTGCTGTTTGTGTTGCCGATGATTCAGTACCCCATCCCCAAACTGGTCTACGGCTCGGCTGTGCTCTTTCCGCTCTTGGGCTTGTTGCTGCTCAACAGCCAGCGTCACCGCGAAATGCGCCAAAAGCTGCTCGAAGTTCGCCACCTGCGCGAAGCCATGATCGCCCGCCACAAAACGCGCTGACTGGGTAGATTCACCACCCGGCCTCACACGCACGCCACAAATATGTGCAACCCTCGCACCACGGCACCCCCGTTGGCGCCGTTTTGGTGCTGTACTGCACCGGGTCTTACGATAAAGCGCAATGACGGCCGCTCTGGCATAAGTCTTGCGCGCTTTGTGCTCATGCCCTGGCTCGCAGGAGGCCGCCGTGTCGATTCATGTCGCGTTGCACCACGTTACGCATTACCGCTACGACCGCGCTGTCGAACTCGGCCCACAGATCGTGCGCTTGCGCCCGGCTGCCCATAGCCGCACGCGGATCTTGTCTTACGCGCTCAAAGTGCTGCCCGAGCAGCACTTCATCAATTGGCAGCAGGACCCGCAGGGCAATTACCTGGCGCGTCTGGTGTTCCCGGAAAAGACCGATGAGTTGCGCATTGAGGTCGACCTCGTCGCCGAGATGGCGGTATTCAACCCTTTCGATTTTTTCCTCGAGCCCTACGCCGAAAAAATCCCCTTCAGCTACGCCGCCGATGAGCAGCGCGAGTTGGCGCCGTACCTGGAAACCTTGCCGCTGACGCCAAAGTTCGCCGCCTACTTGGCGGGTATCGACCGCACGCCGCTGCCGGCTGTGGATTTTCTGGTAGGCCTCAATCAGCGCCTGGCGGCCGACATCGGCTATTTGATCCGTATGGAACCGGGCGTACAAACGCCGGAATTCACCTTGGGCGCCGCATCCGGCTCCTGCCGTGATTCCGCCTGGCTGCTGGTGCAATTGCTGCGCAACCTGGGGCTGGCGGCGCGGTTTGTGTCGGGCTACTTGATCCAGCTCACCGCCGACGTCAAAGCCCTTGATGGCCCGTCCGGCACCGAAGTCGACTTCACCGACCTGCACGCATGGTGCGAGGTGTATTTGCCCGGCGCGGGCTGGATCGGCCTGGACGCCACCTCCGGGCTGTTCGCCGGTGAAGGGCATATCCCATTGGCCTGTAGCCCTGATCCTTCGTCCGCTGCGCCTATCAGCGGGCTGGTGGAACCCTGCGAGTGCGAATTTACCCACGAGATGTCGGTAGAGCGCATTTGGGAAGCGCCGCGTGTCACCAAGCCCTACACCGAAGAGCAATGGCTGGCGATCCAGGCGTTGGGCCGGCAGATCGACGCCGACCTGCTCAAGGATGATGTACGCCTGACCATGGGCGGCGAACCGACCTTCGTCTCCATCGACGACCCCGACGGCGCCGAGTGGAATACCGCGGCGCTGGGGCCGGACAAACGCCGCCTGTCCGCCGAGCTGTTCCAGCGCATGCGCGCGCACTACGCGCCCAAAGGCCTGGTGCATTTCGGTCAGGGCAAGTGGTACCCCGGCGAGCAACTGCCGCGCTGGTCGCTCAATTGCTACTGGCGCCGTGACGGCGTGCCGATCTGGCACAACAGCGCGCTGATCGCCGATGAACAACAGGACTACGGCGCCGATGGCGTGATGGCCGGGCGTTTCCTGGCCAGTGTCGCCGAACGCCTGAAACTGCCGGCACGCTTTGTGTTCCCGGCTTTCGAAGACAACTTCTACTACCTGTGGCGCGAAGGTGCGCTGCCGCAAAACGTCACCGCCCAGGACCCGCGCCTGAGTGATGACCTGGAGCGCGAGCGCCTGCGCAAAGTGTTCAGCCAGGGCCTGGATAAAGTCATCGGCCAAGTGCTGCCGCTGGCGCGCACGGCGGCCAATGACCGTTGGCAGAGCGGGCGCTGGTACCTGCGTGACAACCACTGCCGTCTGGTGCCGGGTGATTCGCCGCTGGGTTACCGCCTGCCGTTGGCCTCGCAGCCATGGGTGACGGCGGCGGAGTATCCGTTCGTGCATCCCACTGACCCGAATCAGGATCAGCCGGAGCTGCCGACCACCGCGCAACTGCACAGCCATGGCACGCCTGCGCCGAGCGATGAACGCGTGCCCAATGTCGACGAGTCTGCCGACTGGCTGACCCGCACCGCTTTGTGTGCCGAAGCGCGGGAAGGGCGTTTGTACCTGTTTATGCCGCCGCTGGAACGCGTCGAGGATTACCTGGAGTTGGTGGCCGCCATCGAAGCCACCGCCGAAGAGCTGCATTGCCCGGTATTGCTGGAAGGTTACGAACCGCCATTCGATACGCGCTTGAGCAACTTCCGGGTCACGCCGGACCCCGGTGTGATCGAGGTCAACGTGCAGCCGTCCGCCACCTGGGATGAGCTGGTGGAGCGCACCGAGTTCCTCTATGAAGAGGCGCGGCAAACCCGCCTGACCACCGAGAAGTTCATGATCGACGGGCGCCACACCGGCACCGGCGGTGGTAACCACTTTGTGTTGGGCGGCGCGACGCCGAAAGACTCGCCGTTCCTGCGCCGCCCGGATTTGCTGCGCAGCCTGATCAGCTACTGGCATAACCATCCGTCCTTGTCGTACCTGTTTTCCGGGCTGTTTATTGGCCCGACCTCCCAGGCGCCACGGGTGGATGAAGCGCGTAACGATGCGCTGTACGAGCTGGAAATCGCCTTCGCGCAAATGCCCGAACCTGGCGAAGAATGCCCGCCGTGGCTGGTCGACCGGCTGTTGCGCAACCTGCTGATCGACGTGACCGGCAACACCCACCGCGCCGAATTCTGCATCGACAAACTCTATTCGCCCGATGGCGCCACCGGCCGCCTGGGCCTGTTGGAACTGCGTGCGTTTGAAATGCCGCCCCATGCGCGCATGAGCCTCACCCAGCAATTATTGTTGCGCGCTTTGGTCGCGCGCTTCTGGCGTGAGCCCTATGCGCCAGCAAAACTGGCGCGCTGGGGCACTGAGCTGCACGACCGCTTCCTGCTGCCGCACTTTATCGAGCAGGATTTTGCCGATGTGATCGTCGAGCTCAACGCCGCCGGTTACCCGCTGCGGGCCGAATGGTTTGCCGCGCACCTGGAGTTCCGTTTCCCCAAGGTCGGCGACTACGCCGTCAGCGGCATCGAACTGGAACTGCGTCAGGCCCTGGAGCCTTGGCACGTGCTGGGCGAAGAGGGCGCCGTCGGTGGCACGGTGCGTTACGTGGACTCGTCCCTGGAGCGCTTGCAGGTGAAGTTAAGCGGCCTGGCGCCGCAACGTTATCTGCTGACCTGCAACGGCATCCCGGTGCCGTTGCAGCCGACCGGGCGTATCGGCGAGTTTGTCGCCGGCGTGCGTTATCGCGCCTGGCAACCGGCCAACTGTTTGCAACCGACCATCGCGGTGCACGCACCGTTGGTGTTCGATGTGCTCGACACCTGGATGCAACGCTCGCTGGGCGGCTGCCAGTACCACGTCGCGCATCCGGGTGGGCGCAATTACGACAGCTTGCCGGTGAATGCCAATGAGGCCGAGAGCCGGCGCATGGCGCGGTTTTTCCGCTTGGGGCATAGCCCTGGCAAGCTGGCGGTGCCGCCTTTGGTGATTAACGATGAACTGCCGATGACCCTGGATTTGCGGCGTTTTCCCAATAAAAATGACTAAATGAGATGTAAAATGTGGGAGCTGGCTTGCCTGCGATAGCGGTGTACCAGCCAGCCAATCAGGTGGCAGGAAAACCGCTATCGCAGGCAAGCCAGCTCCCACACGAGATCGCGTTGAATTTGAGTTAATCTGAGCCCCCTTGCCTCTGCCGAGCGTTCCATGCCCGATTTGCTCGACCGTTACCCGCTCACCGCGGGCACCTATCACGAACTGCTCGACGACAGTGGCGCGGTGCGTGCCCATTGGCAGCGCCTGCTCGATCACCTGCAACGCAGTACGCCCGTGCAACTGGCCCAGCGCCAGGCGTTGCTGACGCGGCAGATCCAGGAAAACGGCGTGACCTACAACGTCTACGCCGACCCCAAGGGCGCTGATCGCCCCTGGGAGTTGGATTTACTGCCCCATGTGCTGGCCGCCGATGAGTGGCAGCACCTGTCGGCCGGCATCGCCCAGCGTGCGCGCTTGCTCAATGCCGTGCTCGCGGACCTGTACGGCCCGCAGCGCCTGATCAAAGAAGGCCTGTTGCCGGCCGAACTGGTGTTTGGGCACAACAACTTCCTGTGGCCGTGCCAGGGTATTCAGCCGCCGGACGGCGCGTTTCTGCACCTGTACGCCGTGGACCTGGCGCGCACCCCGGATGGCCGTTGGTGGGTCACCGCCGACCGTACCCAGGCGCCCTCGGGCGCAGGTTACGCGCTGGAAAACCGCACCATCGTGTCCCGTGCGTTCCCGGATCTGTACCGTGATCTGCAGGTTCAACACCTCACCGGTTTCTTCCGCACGCTCCAGGAAACCCTGGCCCGTCAGGCGCCCGGTGATGACCAGCCGCCGCTGATCGTGCTGCTCACGCCGGGGCGTTTCAACGAAAGCTATTTCGAACACCTCTACCTCGCACGCCAGCTTGGCTACCCGCTGGTCGAGGGCGGCGACCTCACGGTGCGCGACAGTACGGTGTTCCTCAAAACCCTCAGCGGCCTGCGCCGGGTGCACGCGATCATGCGGCGCCTGGACGACGATTTCTGCGACCCGCTGGAGCTGCGCACCGATTCGGCCCTGGGCGTGCCCGGCCTGCTGGACGCGGTGCGCCAGGGTAATGTGCTGGTGGCCAATGCCTTGGGCAGCGGCGTGCTGGAGTCGCCCGGTTTGCTCGGCTTTCTGCCGAAGATCAACGAGTTTTTGTTTGGTGAAGCACTGATCCTGCCGTCCATCGCCACTTGGTGGTGCGGCGAGGCACCGGTGCTGGCCGAAGCCTTGGACAAGCTGCCGGAGTTGCTGATCAAACCGGCGTTCCCGTCGCAAAGTTTCGCGCCGGTATTCGGCCGCGACTTGAACGAAGAACAACGCTTGGCCCTGGCCGAGCGCATGCGTGCGCGGCCTTACGCCTATGTGGCCCAGGAGCTGGCGCAATTGTCCCAGGCGCCGGTTTGGCACACGGTGGACGACCATCTGCAGCACCGCGCCATCGGCATGCGTGTGTACGCGGTGGCCAGCGCTGACGGCTACCGTGTACTGCCCGGCGGCTTGACCCGTGTGGCGGCCGAGGCGGATGCCGAAGTGGTGTCGATGCAGCGCGGTGGCGCGAGCAAAGACACGTGGGTGCTGGGCGACCGCGCTGTCGGCGGCGAGCTTTGGCGTGCGCAACGGGCGATTGGTGTACATGACCTGGTGCGGCGCGACCCTTACCTGCCGTCGCGCGTGGTGGAAAACCTGTTCTGGTTTGGCCGTTACTGCGAACGCTGTGATGACAGCGCGCGCTGGCTGCGTATTGTGCTGGCGCGCTATGTCGATGGCGACGACCCGCAAGCCTTGCAGGCCGCTGTCGAGCTGGGCGAGACCTTGCGCTTGTTGCCGGAGGAGGGCGAGTTGCCCGAGCGCCTGCTTGCCGCTTTGCTTGGCGATGACTGGCCGTCGAGCCTGCGCGCCAACCTGCAACGCTTGCAGTGGGCAGCGTCCCAGGTGCGCGGCAAGTTGTCCCGCGAGAACTGGCAGGCCCTGGTGGAGTTGCAGCGCGAAGCCCTGGAGCTGGAAAGCGAGGCCCCGGACTTTGGCGAGTTGCTGGACTTCCTCAACCGTCTGGTGATGTCCCTGGCGGCCTTGTCCGGCTTCGCCCTGGACGACATGACCCGCGACGAAGGCTGGCGCTTTTTGATGATGGGCCGGCGTATCGAGCGCCTGCAATTTCTCAGCAGCAGCCTCGCCGCGTTCCTGCGTGGCGTGGCGGTGTTTGATCAGGCCGGGCTGGAATGGCTGCTGGAGCTGGGCAACAGCAGCATCACCTATCGCTCGCGTTACCTGGCAGTGCCGCAACTGATCCCGGTGCTCGACTTGTTGCTGCTCGATGAACAGAACCCGCATGCGGTGCTGTTCCAGTTGAAGCTGGTCAGCCGCACCCTGCGCCGTCTCAATGATGACTTTGGGGTGCCACGGGAAACCGGCCTGGCGCCGTTGGTGGAGAGCCTGTCACGTTTCGACCTGGGCTGCCTGGAGAACCCGTTGTTCGGCGAATCCAGTGTGCGCGCCGCGTTGGACGGCCTGGCGGACCTGCTGCAAGCGGTCGCCGATGAAAGCGGGCAAGTGTCGGATCGCCTGGCGTTGCGTCACTTTGCCCATGTGGATGATGTCAGCCAGCAAACGGTGTCGGTGTGATGAGTGCGCGCTACCAGATTTTTCACGATACCCATTACCACTACGACAGCCCGGTGTCCCTGGCCCAGCAGTTGGCGCACCTGTGGCCGCGGCCGTGCGCGTGGCAGCGTTGCAGTTCCCAACAATTGGATATCAGCCCGCAGCCGTCGTCGCGCCGCGATGAGCTGGACGTATTCGGCAACCCGATCACGCGGCTGGCGTTCGAACGGCCCCATGATGAATTGCTGGTCAATGCCGGGCTGACCGTGGAAGTACTGGCGCGGCCAACCCTGGATTTTCAGCAGTCGCCGGCCTGGGACCAGACCCGCGACAGCCTGACCTACAGCAGCCAGGTGCTGTCGTCTGAGATGCTTGAAGCCTGCCGTTATCGCTTCGAGTCGCCCTACGTGCACCTGAAGAACACCTTCGTCGAGTTCTCCGAAAGCTGCTTCCCGCCAGGCGTGCCCTTGCTGCTGGGCGTGCAGGCCCTGATGCAGAAAATCTTCAGCGAATTCACCTTCGATGCCGAAGCCACCCAGGTCGCCACGCCCTTGGTGGAAGTGCTGGAGCGCCGACGCGGTGTGTGCCAGGACTTTGCTCACCTGATGCTCGCGTGCCTGCGCTCGCGGGGCCTGGCCGCGCGTTACATCAGCGGCTACCTGCTGACCCAGCCACCGCCCGGCCAGCCACGGCTGATCGGCGCCGATGCATCCCATGCGTGGGTCTCGGTGTTTTGCCCGGTGGCGGGCTGGGTGGATTTTGATCCGACGAATAACGTGCAGCCGGCACTGGAGCACATCACCCTGGCCTGGGGCCGTGATTTCTCTGATGTGTCGCCGTTGCGTGGGGTGATTCTGGGAGGAGGGAGCCATGACCCGGAGGTGCGGGTGACGGTGATGCCGCTGGAGTAACAGTGGGTTGTGGTGAGCAGGGAGGGCCTGCTCACCCCAACAAAATTTATTCAGCCGGGTCTTTCGGTGTCTCGGTGTCATCAGCAGCCACTTCACCTTCAGCATCCGGGTTCAGTACGCCTGCTTCTTCATCTGCAGCGGCTTTCTTGCGTTGCAGCTTTTCCTCTTTCTTCTGCTCCTTGGCCAAGTCTCTCTGACGTTTGGCGAAGGAGTAATTAGGTTTGGCCATGGGCGATCCTCTAGGGTCGAAGGTGAGGGTGGGCGGCACGCAGCTGCCTTGGGTCGCTATGGTAGCAGCTTAGCAGCGCGATTGGCCTTCACTTACCGCAGGCATACGCGGCCAACAGGCCGTTTAAGAATTGATTGAAGTGCATGGCAGACGCTCCGGTGGGTGATGGAGCGATCATAGGCGGGTGGCTGTTGTTTGGCTGGTAGATTGTGTTGATCAGTCTGATAGCCTAAAGTTGTATACAATCTGTTGATTCAGATCATAAGAATTTCAGCCTGCTTGAGGCACCCTAGTCGCAATACGCGTTTTTTAAACCCTGCCTTGGAGATTCACATGTTTGCCAAAATCGTTGCTGTTTCCCTGCTGACACTGGTGAGCGGCCAGTTGCTTGCTGCAGAGTGCGCGGTCACTGTTGATTCCACCGACCAGATGTCCTTCAACACCAAAGAAATCACCATCGACAAGAGCTGCAAGAAGTTCACCGTGAACCTTGAGCACTCCGGCAGCTTGCCGAAAAACGTCATGGGCCATAACTGGGTGCTGAGTTCCGCCGCCGACATGCCTGGCGTTGCCAGCGACGGTATGGCCGCCGGTATTGACAAGAACTACCTCAAAGACGGCGACACTCGCATTATTGCCCACACCAAGATCATCGGTGCTGGCGAGAAAGATTCGGTGACCTTCGATGTGTCGAAACTGGCAGCGGGTACGGATTACGCGTTCTTCTGCTCGTTCCCGGGCCACATCTCGATGATGAAAGGCACTGTGGTCGTCAAGTAACACCGCGTTATCGTTCTTCGCGAGCAAGCCCGCTCCCACACTTGACCGCATTCCAATATGAGAATGCGGTCAAGTGTGGGAGCGGGCTTGCTCGCGAAGGCGATCTAACAAACACCGCTGGACTAACAGGCTACCTCACGGCGCGAAGGGCATGATCCGCTTGTGCTCAGTCTTGCGATAGGTGTCGCAGATAATCTTGAACGCTTCCTCACGCACCGGCTCGCCGTGCAGGAACGCATCAATCTCGGCGTAGGTCACGCCGTGTGACGCTTCGTCCGGTTTGCCCGGCGACAGGTCTTCAAGGTCGGCAGTCGGGATCTTCTCGACCAGCGACTCCGGCGCACCAAAGTGCCGCGCAATCGCACGCACCTGGTTCTTCACCAACCCGCTCAGCGGCGCCAGGTCGCAGGCACCGTCACCGAACTTGGTGAAAAAGCCCATCACCGCTTCCGCTGCATGGTCGGTACCGATCACCAGGCCACCGGCCGCGCCGGCGATGGTGTACTGCGCCACCATGCGCATGCGTGCCTTGGTGTTGCCCAGCACAAAATCACGCGACACCGCCGCCTTGCCTTCGAACGCCGCCACTTCATTGGCCAGGGATTTCACTGCCGGGCCGATGTTCACGGTGTGGCGTTCGTCCGGGTCGATAAAGTCCACCGAAGCCTGGGCGTCGTGTTCGTCGAACTGGGTTTCGTAGGGCAGGCGCACCGCGATAAAACGGTAGGCCTCATCACCTGTGCTGGCGCGCAGTTCTTTCATTGCACGCTGGGCCAGCAGGCCGGCGGTCAGGGAGTCGACACCGCCGCTGATGCCCAGCACCAAGCTCTTGAGCCCGGAATTGCGCAGGCAGTCCTGGATAAACCCTACGCGGCGCGCCACTTCGGCCTCAAGGGCGGCCTGGTCGTTGAACGGTGCTTGGACCTTGAGCTGCTGCGCAATCTCACGCTGTACGGCTTGCATGATTCACTCCTTGCTGGAAAGGGCAGGTACTTTGAAAACGTGGCGCAAATAGGCGACAAAATTCGGATCGGTGCAGTGGGTCTTGCCCGCTTCATCGGAAATTTTCGCGACGGGCTGGCCATTGCAGGCGGTCATTTTAAGCACGATGCTCATCGGTTCAACACCCGGAATGTCACAGGTCAGGTTGGTGCCGATACCGAAGCTGACATTAATGCGACCGCGCAATGCGCGGAAAATCTCCAGGGCCTTGGGCAGCGTCAGGCTGTCGGAGAACACCAGGGTCTTGCTCATCGGCTCGATGCCGAGCTTGTGGTAGTGGGCGATGGCTTTTTCGGCCCATTGAATCGGGTCACCGGAGTCGTGGCGCAGGCCGTCGAAGAGCTTGGCGAAGTACAGGTCGAAATCGCCCAGGAACGCGTCGGTGGTGATGCAATCGGTCAGGGCGATGCCCAGCAGGCCACGGTATTCGCGTACCCAGCAATCGAGGGCGGCGATCTGGCTGTCGATCAGACGCGGGCCGAGTTGCTGGTGGGCCATGATCCATTCGTGAGCCATGGTGCCCAGGGGTTTCATGTCGAACTCGCGGGCCAGGTGCACGTTGCTGGTGCCGACAAAACGCCCGGGGAAATCGTGCTTGAGCACGCTGACCACTTCTTCCTGCACGCGGTACGAGAAGCGCCGACGGGTGCCGAAATCGGCGACTTGCAGCTCCGACAGTTCCTCGCTGCTGGCATTGGCGGACAGCCAGTCGAACTTGCGGTACAGCTGTTCGCGGGCCTGTTCGAGGATGACGGTCTGGTAGCGGTAGCGGTTACGCACTTCGCTGACGATGGCCAGCATCGGCACTTCGAACAGGATCACATGCAACCACGGCCCGCGCAGGCGGATAAACAACTCGCCGTTTTCGATGCCGGTTTGCACGTAGCGCAGGTTGAAGCGAAACAGCCCCAGAAAGCGCAGGAAGTCCGGCTTCATAAAGCTGATGCGTTCCAGGAAGCCCAGCTGGTCGGGGCTCAGGCTCAGCTCCGCGAGGCGTTCGATCTGGTACCGGATTTCCGCCAGGTACGGGCGCAGGTCTTCACTGTTGCGGCAACGAAACTCCCATTCAACTTCCACGTTCGGGTAGTTGTGCAGCACCGCCTGCATCATGGTCAGCTTGTAGAAGTCGGTGTCGAGCAAGTTCTGCACGATGCGATCGGCAAACACACTCTCGCTCATAACGGGAATCTCCAGACGGGTCGGCGATGGGCGCCGGCCTTTACGCACAATTAAGGAAGGATGCTAGTGGCGCATAGACCTGTAGGGTTTTGCCAGTGATTTTTTCAGTGCGGCCACTGGCCTCATCGCAGGCAAGCCAGCTCCCACACTTGAAATGCATTCCAAATGTGGGAGCTGGCTTGCCTGCGATGACGGTGGCGCAGCCCAAAAAGAGCTAAACCTGCTCCATCATCCACTTCACAAACTCACGCACCTTGGGCACCTCCGCCGAATGCTCCGGATACGCCAGGTAATACGCATCCTGGCTGGGCATCGCATGCTGCCAGGGAATCACCAGCTTGGCCTCGGCCAGCTCTTCTTCCACCAGAAAGCGCGGCAACAAGGCCACGCCACAGCCGACCTGCGCCGCCCGAATGCACATATAAAAGGTATCAAAACGCGGCCCGTGGTAGCTGTGTTCGGTCTGGAAACCCTGGCTGGCGAACCAGTCATGCCAGCCCTGCGGTCGCGAAGCGTTCTGCAGCAGCACCAGGTTGCTCAGTTGCGTGGGGTCGGTGAACGGCTGCGCGGGCAGGCTCTCCGGCGCACACACAGGTACAAGCTCTTCGCTGAACAGTTTCAGGCTCTCGGTGCCCGGCCGTGAACCCTGGCCGAAGTAGAAGGCCATGTCGGCCTTGCCTTGCAGCAACTCGTCCGGCTCCTGCTCGTTGCACAGGTCCAGGTGGATCTGCGGGTGGCGCAGGCGCCAACCTTTCAGGCGCGGCACCAGCCAGCGCGCGCCGAAGGTGTAGGGCGTGGACACGCGCAGCACTTCGGTCTCGCCGCCATAGGAGCGCAGGTAGTGGGTGGACATCTCCACTTGCGTGAGAATTTTTCGCACTTCCACCAGGTACAAATCCCCCGCCGGGGTCATCTGCAAGCGGCGGCGTACCCGGCGAAACAACAGGTGTTGCAGCAATTCTTCCAGCTGCGCCACCTGCTTGCTCACCGCGCTTTGCGTGAGGTTCAGTTCCTCGGCAGCGCGGGTGAAGCTCAGGTGGCGGGTGGCGGCTTCGAAACACTGCAGGGCGGTGATCGAGGGCAAATGTCTTTTGTTCAGCACGGCGCGCCTCTTTTTATTCTTTGCATGAGTAAACGGAATGATATCTCGCCTAATCGTCGTTTGTTGGCAAGTCTTGGGCCAGCTACAAATAAGGTCTGGATCGCCGTGTCTGTGGCGGCGCGAATTTTCTGTTTGAGTTTGAAGGAGTGACCCATGGTTGCCGCATTGCTTGATCGTCTCGGGGTGAACCCGGCGCTGTACCAGTCGGGCAAACAGCCCGTGCATTCGCCGATTGATGGCAGCTGTATCGGCAATGTGCACTGGGAAGGTGCCGCGCAGGTAGAGCAGCAGGTCAGTCGCGCCGAGCATGCATTCGAGGCCTGGCGCAAGGTGCCGGCGCCGCGTCGCGGCGAGCTGGTGCGCCAATTTGGCGATGTGTTGCGCGAATATAAAGCCGACCTGGGCGAGCTGGTGTCGTGGGAAGCCGGCAAGATCACTCAGGAAGGCTTGGGCGAAGTGCAGGAGATGATCGACATCTGCGACTTCGCCGTGGGCCTGTCCCGTCAGTTGTACGGCTTGACCATCGCCTCCGAGCGCCCTGGCCACCACATGCGTGAAACCTGGCACCCGCTGGGCGTGGTCGGCGTGATCAGCGCCTTCAACTTCCCCGTCGCGGTGTGGGCGTGGAACACCACGCTGGCGCTGGTGTGCGGCAACTCGGTGATCTGGAAACCCTCGGAAAAGACCCCGCTGACCGCCCTGGCCTGCCAGGCATTGTTCGAGCGCGTACTGAAGAAGTTCGACGGCGCCCCCGAATACCTCAGCCAAGTGATCATCGGCGGCCGTGACGCCGGTGCCGCCTTGGTGGATGACCCGCGCGTTGCGCTGATCAGCGCCACCGGCAGCACCCGCATGGGCCGCGAAGTGGCGCCGAAAGTCGCCGCCCGTTTCGCCCGCAGCATCCTCGAGCTGGGCGGCAACAACGCGATGATCCTCGGCCCAAGCGCCGACCTCGACATGGCCGTGCGCGCCATCCTGTTCAGCGCTGTCGGCACTGCCGGCCAGCGTTGCACCACCTTGCGCCGTTTGATCGCCCATGAGTCGGTCAAGGAAGAAATCGTCACCCGCCTCAAAGCCGCGTATTCCAAAGTGCGCATCGGCCACCCGCTGGAAGGCAACCTGATCGGCCCGCTTATCGACAAGCACGGCTTCGAAAATATGCAGGACGCCCTGGAGCAAGCCTTGAGCGAGGGCGGCAAGGTGTTTGGCGGCAAGCGCCAGTTGGAAGACACGTTCCCGAATGCCTACTACGTGTCGCCGGCGATCGTGGAAATGCCCGAGCAAAGCGACGTGGTGTGCACCGAAACCTTCGCGCCGATTCTGTATGTGGTGGGCTACAGCGACTTCACCGAAGCGTTGCGCCTGAACAACGCCGTGCCGCAAGGCCTGTCGTCGTGCATCTTCACCACCGACGTGCGTGAAGCCGAGCAGTTCATGTCGGCGGTAGGCAGTGACTGCGGCATCGCCAACGTCAATATCGGCCCGAGCGGTGCGGAGATTGGTGGTGCGTTTGGTGGCGAGAAAGAGACCGGCGGCGGCCGTGAGTCGGGTTCGGATGCGTGGCGCGGGTATATGCGTCGCCAGACCAATACCGTGAACTACTCGTTGGAGCTGCCGCTGGCGCAGGGCATTACCTTCGACTGACTCGGCTGATCGTTCCCACGCTCCCGCGTGGGAATGCATCCTGTGACGCTCCGCGTCACGAAAAGCGGACGCGGAGCGTCCAGGGCTACGTTCCCACGCAGAGCGTGGGAACGAGCGGTGGTGAACTCATCCCGGAGTCTGGCAATGGCACTACGCGAAACATGTTTGTGGGAACAACTCACTCCAGGCCGGCCCGATCGTGCCGCGCTCAAGGGCGAGGTCAAGGTCGATGTGTGCGTGATCGGCGCCGGGATTACCGGTTTGTCCGCCGCGATTCACTTGCTGGAGCAAGGTAAAAGCGTCGCCGTGCTGGAGGCCCATCGCACCGGCCATGGCGGTTCGGGGCGTAACGTCGGGCTGGTCAACGCCGGTATGTGGATCCCGCCGGACGAGATCGAAGCGGGTTTCGGCGAAGCGGTGGGCAGCCAGCTCAACCGCATGCTGGGCGCGGCACCGTCGCTGGTGTTCAGCCTGATCGACAAATACAAAATTGATTGCCAACTGCGCCGTGAGGGCACTTTGCACATGGCGCACAACACCCGTGGCGAGGCGGACTTGCGCAGTCGCGAAGAACAGTGGAAGCGCCGTGGCGCCCCCGTCGAGCTGCTGACGGGCCAGGCGTGCGAACAGGCCACCGGCACCAAAAAGATCGCCGCCGCCCTGCTGGACCGGCGTGCCGGCACCCTGAACCCAATGGCCTACACCACTGGCCTGGCGAATGCCGCCATGGGGCTCGGCGGGCAGTTGTTCGATCATTCGCCGGTCACCCAGCTTGAACGCCAAGGTGCAGTCTGGTCGGTGCAGACCGCCCAGGGTTCAGTGCAGGCGGCGCAAGTGGTGATCGCCTCCAACGCCTATACCGAAGGCGAATGGACCGAGCTGCGGCGCAACTTCTTTCCCGGTTACTACTACCAGGTTGCCTCGGCCCCGCTGACGGACGAAGCCGCGCAACACATCCTTCCCGGCGGGCAGGGCTCGTGGGACACACGCCAGGTGTTAAGCAGTATCCGCCGCGACGCGGATGGCCGTTTGTTACTCGGCAGCCTGGGCAATGGCAACCAGAAACCGACGTGGTTCCTCAAGGCGTGGGCCGATCGGGTGCAGCAGCATTACTTCCCGTACCTCAAATCGGTGCAGTGGGAGTGCACCTGGACCGGCTGCATCGCCTTTACCCCGGACCACCTGATGCGCCTGTTCGAGCCGGCACCCGGTCTGGTCGCGGTCACCGGTTATAACGGGCGCGGCGTGACCACTGGCAGTGTGGTGGGCAAGGCCTTTGCCGACTACTTGTGTCACCAGAACCCACAGGCGCTGCCGATTCCGTTTGCGCCGATGCAACCGCTGGCCGGGGTGGGCCTGCGCAGTTGCCTGTATGAAGCCGGATTTTCGCTGTATCACGCCGGGCAATGCCTGCGGATCGTGGTCTGATCAGCGAAATAGCTGTCAGAAGCCTGCATTTTCTTAGCAGGCTACTAATCTGTATTGGTGCAAGTCGTAGCAATCACGCACTGTAAATGTGCAGTTCCGTTACGCACATTGTTACAGCTGTAGGAACTGTCGTTTAGGCATCCGGTTGCAGGTGTGACCTGCCAGGGTTGTACTTTTTGGATCCATTGGTTGCACCTTTCGATGCTAGACGGTTGCACGTACTGGCAAAGGGAGTCGAAACGCCTGTAATAACAATGACACCGTGTCTTTTTGAAGAATAAAAAAGTAATGGCACGCGCCTTGCTCTGGGCTTTCCTGTGAAAGTTTGACGCGAATTCGTAGTGCCAATAAACAAAAACCTCGGAGCACCACTCATGTCCCAGACGTTTTACAAGAAAGGTTTTCTGGCCCTCGCCGTTGCAGCGGCGTTGGGTGTTTCTGCGTTTGTTCAAGCTGATGTGAAGATTGGCGTTGCGGGGCCGATGACCGGCGCCAACGCCTCGTTCGGTGAGCAGTACATGAAGGGTGCCCAGGCGGCAGCCGAAGTGATCAACAAGGCCGGCGGCATTAACGGTGAGAAAGTCGTGCTGGTTGCCGGTGACGATGCTTGCGAACCCAAGCAGGCCGTAGCCGTGGCTAACCGTCTGGCGGATCAGGACAAAGTGATCGGCGTGGTCGGGCACTTCTGCTCGTCGAATACCATTCCCGCCTCCGAGGTCTACGACGAAGCGGGCATCATCGCGATCACTCCGGGCTCTACCAACCCACAAGTGACCGAACGCGGCCTGGGCGCCATGTTCCGCATGTGTGGTCGTGACGACCAGCAGGGCATCGTCGCCGGCGATTACATCGTCGACGTGCTCAAGGGCAAGAAAGTCGCGGTCATCAACGACAAGGACACCTACGGCAAAGGCCTGGCCGATGCCACCGCTGCCCAACTGACCAAGCGCGGCGTCAAGCCAGTGCTGGAAGAAGGCCTGACCCGTGGCGAGAAAGACTTCAGCGCCCTGGTTACCAAAATCCGCTCTCTGGGCGCTGACGTCGTGTATTTCGGTGGTCTGCACCCTGAAGCCGGCCCACTGGTTCGCCAGATTCGTGAAGCCGGCCTCAAGGACGTCAAGTTCATGTCCGATGACGGCGTAGTGACTGACGAACTGGTTGCCACCGCTGGCGGCAAGCAATACGTAGACGGCGTGTACATGACCTTCGGCGCCGACCCGCGTCTGCTGCCAGACAGCAAGGCCGTAGTGGAAGAGTTCCGCAAAGCCGGCTACGAGCCAGAAGGCTACACCCTGTATGCCTATGCCTCGCTGCAAGCCCTGGCCGCCGGCTTCAACGGCGCCAAGTCCAACAAAGGCGAAGACGCGGCCAAATGGCTGAAAGCTCACCCGGTGAAAACCGTGATGGGTGAAAAAACCTGGGATGCCAAGGGCGACCTGAAAGTCTCCGACTACGTGGTTTACCAGTGGGATAAAGACGGCAAATACCACCAGCTGGAAAAGCAGAAGTAAGCCTGAGCGCCACATAACCCATGTGTGAGCGGGCTTGTGTGGGAGCTGGCTTGCCTGCGATACAGGCACCTCGGTACTTCAGTAATACCCAGGTGATGCAATCGCAGGCAAGCCAGCTCACACACAGGGCCTGCTCCCACAGGGGAGTGGTGTTGATATCGATATCTGTCTTTTCCTCCAGAAGCACCGCGCACCCTCCCGTGTGCAGGTGCTCACCGCGTGAGATTGCGTTATGGATGGTATTTTCCTGCAGCAACTGGTCAACGGCCTGACCCTCGGGTCGGTCTACGGCCTGATCGCCATCGGCTACACAATGGTCTATGGCATCATTGGCATGATCAACTTCGCCCACGGCGAGGTTTATATGATTTCCGCTTACCTCGCGGCGATCAGTCTGGCACTGCTGGCTTACTTCGGCATCGAATCCTTCCCGCTGCTCATTCTCGGCACCTTGATCTTCACCGTGGTCGTCACCGGCGTGTACGGTTGGGTCATCGAGCGTGTCGCCTACAAACCGCTGCGCAACTCCACCCGACTGGCACCGCTGATCAGCGCCATCGGTATCTCCCTGATCCTGCAAAACTATGCGCAGATCGCTCAGGGCGCGAAACAACAAGGTATTCCAACCCTGCTGGCCGGCGCCTGGCGCGTTGATATCGGCACGGGCTTCGTGCAGTTGACCTACACCAAGGTGTTTATCCTGGTGGCCGCGTTTCTCGGCATGGGCCTGCTGACCTACATCATCAAATACACCAAGCTCGGCCGCATGTGCCGCGCCACCCAGCAAGACCGCAAGATGGCCTCGATCCTGGGCATCAACACCGACCGTGTGATCTCCTACGTGTTCGTCATCGGTGCCGCCATGGCCGCCCTGGCCGGCGTGCTGATCACCCTCAACTACGGCACCTTCGACTTCTACGCCGGCTTTATCATCGGCATCAAGGCATTTACCGCAGCGGTACTCGGCGGCATCGGCTCCCTGCCTGGGGCGATGTTGGGCGGGATCATCCTGGGTATCTCCGAGTCGTTGTTCTCGGGGTTGATCAACTCTGACTACAAAGACGTGTTCAGCTTCTCCCTGCTGGTGGTGATTCTGATCTTCCGTCCTCAGGGCCTGCTTGGTCGCCCACTCGTGGCTAAGGTGTAAACATGTCTGCTGCCAAATCTATCGATATCAAGAAAAGTGTGGTCGATACGGTCCTTGCCGGGCTGATTTCGTTGATCGTGTTCGGCCCGATCGTCGGCGTGGTACTCGACGGCTACAGCTTCAACCTGGAACCTGCGCGGGTGGCCACGTTGGTCGCCATTGTGATGGTCGGGCGCTTTGCCTTGAGCCTGTTCCTGCAAACCCCCAAGGGCATCAAGGTCCTGCAGGGCTTCGAGAGCAGCGGCTCCGGCGTGCACGTGTTGCCGCCGGACTACAAGTCGCGGCTGCGCTGGATCATCCCGGCATTGATCGTGATCGCCATCGTGTTCCCGATCTTCGCCAACAAGTACCTGCTGACCGTGGTGATCCTCGGGCTGATCTACGTGTTGCTCGGCCTTGGCCTGAACATCGTGGTGGGCCTGGCCGGCTTGCTCGACCTCGGTTACGTGGCGTTCTACGCCATCGGCGCCTACGGCCTGGCGCTCGGTTATCAATACCTGGGCCTGGGCTTCTGGAGTGTCTTGCCTCTGGCGGCCATCGCTGCGGCGTTGGCGGGCTGCATACTCGGGTTCCCGGTGCTGCGAATGCACGGCGATTATCTCGCCATCGTGACCCTGGGCTTCGGTGAAATCATCCGTCTGGTGCTCAACAACTGGCTGTCGTTCACCGGTGGCCCCAACGGTATGCCAGTGCCGTCGCCGACCTTCCTCGGCCTGGAATTCGGGCGCAAGGCCAAGGACGGCGGGATTCCGTTCCACGAGTTCTTCGGCATCGATTACAACCCCAACATCAAGTTCATGTTCATCTATATCGTGCTGTTTCTGGTGGTGCTGGCCGTGCTGTACATCAAGCACCGCCTGACCCGCATGCCGGTCGGCCGCGCCTGGGAGGCCTTGCGCGAAGATGAAATCGCCTGCCGTTCCATGGGCCTGAACCATGTGCTGGTCAAGCTCTCGGCGTTCACTATCGGAGCCTCGACTGCGGGCCTGGCCGGGGTGTTCTTCGCCAGCTACCAGGGCTTCGTCAACCCGTCGTCGTTTACCTTCTTCGAGTCGGCGCTGATCCTGGCCATCGTGGTGTTGGGCGGCATGGGCTCGACGGTGGGTGTGGTGATTGCGGCGTTCGTATTGACGGTTGCGCCTGAACTGCTGCGCAGCTTCTCTGAATACCGCGTGCTGCTGTTTGGCGTGTTGATGGTGGTGATGATGATCTGGCGACCGCGCGGCTTGATCCGCATTAGCCGTACCGGTGTGACACCACGCAAGGGGGTAGCGCCATGAGCAAGGAAGTCGTGCTCTCTGTGGAACACCTGATGATGCACTTCGGTGGCATCAAGGCCTTGAGCGACGTGAGCCTCAAGGTCAAACGCAACTCGATCTTCGCCCTGATCGGCCCCAACGGCGCCGGCAAGACCACGGTGTTCAACTGCCTCACCGGCTTCTACAAAGCCAGCGGCGGCAAGATCGAACTGAACATTCGCGGCAAGCAGACCAACGTGATCCAGTTGCTTGGCGAACGCTTCAAGGCCGTCGACTTCGTTTCGCCAAAAAGCTTCTTCAGCCGCGTGTACTACAAGATGTTCGGCGGCACCCACCTGGTCAACCGCGCCGGGTTGGCGCGGACCTTCCAGAACATTCGCCTGTTCAAGGAAATGTCGGTGCTGGAAAACCTGCTGGTGGCCCAGCACATGTGGGTCAACCGCAACATGCTGGCGGGCATCCTCAACACCAAGGGCTACCGCAAGGCCGAGAGCGATGCCCTCGACCACGCATTTTACTGGCTCGAAGTGGTGGACCTGGTGGATTGCGCCAACCGCCTGGCCGGTGAGCTTTCCTATGGGCAGCAACGCCGCCTGGAAATCGCCCGCGCCATGTGCACCCGGCCGCAGATCATCTGCCTGGACGAACCGGCAGCGGGCCTCAACCCGCAGGAAACCGAAGCCCTCAGCGCGATGATTCGCCTGCTGCGCGACGAACACGACCTCACGGTGGTGCTGATCGAACACGACATGGGCATGGTGATGAGTATTTCCGACCACATCGTGGTGCTCGACCACGGCAACGTGATCGCCGAAGGCGGCCCGGATGCAATCCGCAACGACCCGAAAGTGATCGCCGCCTACCTGGGCGCAGACGAAGAGGAGCTGGTATGAGTGCGCCTATCCTCGAAATGAAGGACCTGGACGTGTTTTACGGCCCGATCCAGGCCCTGAAAAAAGTCTCGCTGCACATCAACGAAGGCGAAACCGTGAGCCTGATCGGCTCCAACGGCGCGGGTAAATCCACGCTGCTGATGTCGATTTTCGGCCAGCCGCGCGCCGAGTCCGGGCAGATTCTGTACAACGGCGTCGACATTACCCACAAGTCGTCCCACTACATTGCCTCCAACGGCATTGCGCAGTCGCCGGAAGGGCGGCGGGTGTTCCCCGACATGACCGTCGAGGAAAACCTGCTGATGGGCACCATCCCGATTGGTGACAAGTATGCGCAGGAAGACATGCAGCGCATGTTCGAGTTGTTCCCACGGCTCAAGGAGCGGCGCACCCAGCGCGCAATGACCATGTCCGGTGGTGAGCAGCAAATGCTCGCCATCGCCCGCGCGCTGATGAGCCGGCCCAAACTGCTGTTGCTGGACGAACCGAGCCTGGGCCTGGCGCCCATTGTGGTGAAGCAGATCTTTGCCACACTGCGCGAGCTGGCGGCCACCGGGATGACCATCTTCCTGGTGGAACAGAACGCCAACCACGCGCTGCGCCTGTCGGACCGGGCCTATGTGATGGTCAACGGCGAGATTCGCCTGACGGGCACCGGCAAGGAATTGCTGGTGAATGAGGAAGTGCGCAACGCCTACCTCGGCGGGCATTGATCCCTGCCCCTGATCGTTCCCACGCTCTGCGTGGGAATGCCTCTTGTGACGCTCCGCGTCACGCTTGGGGACGCGGAGCGTCCTTTGCTGCATTTCCACGCGGAGCGTGGGAACGATCATCCAACGATCATCCACATGTGTTTTTGGGGTGTTTTCAGTGCTCCTGCCAAATTGTGGAAAACAAATCCGCAGACCCTCCAAAGCGCGACATATAGCCGCCGCAAATCCCTGTTTTGTCACAGTTTTGACTTGTCCCCATCCGCTGTGGAACCGGCTGTGGGTAACGTGGGAGTAGCTGGCTGCAAGCCTTTAAAACCGTGGCTTGCAGCGTGGTGGTTGTTTATTGATCAGCCGGTTTTTGCTGGCCTGCCGAGGGCTTTGTCAACCTGTTTAAAGACACAGGTATATGACTGATTTATGTCGGATCAGCCTGTGGATAAGTCTGTGACTAAACTCTGGAAAGACCGCCGCAGGGGCCGGAATGACTGGCCTGGAGCCATCGTTCGGATTTTCCCTCTTGCCATTGGGCTACATACGCCCCGGCCAAGGTCAAGCAAAAAACTTTCTAAAACCGTCTGTAAGCCTTGTATAGAGCGGCCTGGGGCTTTTTACACTTGCCCCCAAAGACTGTGGGCGCAGCTGTGGATAACCTGCGTGCATATGGCTGCAAGCCACGTTCTATAAGGCTTTGCTTGGGGTGATCAAAAAACAGCCAGTCGTGCATGAAGTTATGCGCTTAGCGGTTGCCGCAATCGCGGCGTAAGGGCATTCTGCTGGCTGTTTTTTTCCCGATGCCCGCAAGGAGAACACCATGTCCGACACGCTGTTTATTACTGGCGCCACCTCAGGTTTCGGCGAAGCTTGCGCCCGGCGTTTTGCCGACGCCGGCTGGAAACTGGTGCTTACCGGCCGTCGTGCTGAGCGTTTGAATGCCTTGGTCGAAGAGCTTTCCAAGCAGACCGAAGTGCATGGCCTGGTGGTGGACGTGCGTGACCGCAAGGGTATGGAAGAGGCCATCGCCAACCTGCCGCCGTCGTTCGCCAAGCTGCGCGGGCTGATCAATAACGCCGGCCTGGCCGTGGGCACCGACCCTGCGCCCAAGTGCAGCCTCGACGACTGGGAAACCATGGTCGACACCAACATCAAAGGCCTGCTGACCACCACCAACCTGCTGTTGCCGCGCCTGATCGCCCATGGCCGTGGCGCCGGCATCATCAACCTGGGCTCCATCGCCGGTAACTACCCGTACCCGGGCAGCCACGTGTATGGCGGCTCCAAGGCGTTCGTGAAGCAGTTCTCGCTGAACCTGCGTTGCGACCTGCAAGGCACCGGCGTGCGTGTGACCAACATCGAGCCGGGCCTGTGTGAGAGCGAGTTCTCGCTGGTGCGCTTTGGCGGTGACCAGGCGCGTTATGACGCGACCTATGCCGGTGCCGAGCCGATCCAGCCGCAGGACATTGCCGACACGATCTTCTGGGTGATGAATACCCCGGCGCACGTGAACATCAACCGGTTGGAGCTGATGCCGGTGAGCCAGACCTGGGCTGGGTTTGCGATTGAGCGTGGGGCCAAGTAAGGCTTAAGACCGCGTCGCGCCCTTCGCAGGCAAGCCAGCTCCCACACTTGACCGGGTTCACTCGGTCACGTGTGGGAGCTGGCTTGCCTGCGAAGGCGTCAAATCGGCCAAAACAGGACATAAGGTACACTCCACGCCTGAAAACCCCTCCGCACTGTGCGGTTTAAAGGTTTTGACGGGAGGAAATGTGAGTAACCGAGGTGAGCAGGCACTGCTCAAACAATCGACGATTCTGATGTTCGCGGTCGCGATCGCCGGGATTGTCACGGGTGTGATATCCGGCGCCCAATCCATTCTGTTCGACGGCTTTTTCTCGCTGATCGCCACCGCCATCAAGGTGTTGATGCTGATCACGGCCAAGCTGATCGCCAAGAAAAGCAACGAGCGCTTCCAGTTCGGCTACTGGCACCTGGAGCCGATGGTGCTGCTGATCGAAGGCAGCTTCCTGTTGCTGATCGCGATCTACGCGTTTCTCAACGGCGTGTTCGGCATTATCAATGGCGGGCGTGAAATCGAATTGGGGCTGGTGATCGTCTACGCGGCGGTGTTTACCGTGGTCGAGTTCGCCTACTTCTTCTACGTGCGCTATCGCAATCGCACGCTGAAATCTTCACTGATCCAGTTCGACAACATCAGTTGGCTGGTGGACGCAATGCTGTCGGTGGGCTTGCTGATCAGCTTTCTTGCCGCGCTGTTGCTCAAGTCCCAGGGCTATGGCGAGTGGGCGGTGTATGTCGACCCATTGATCCTGATTCTGCTGGCCCTGAGCATGCTGGCGCCGGCGTTCAAGATCCTGCGCCCGGCGTTGCGCGAGGTGCTGGGCATCGCCCCGGACCACCTGGACGACAAGGTGCGTAAAGTGATGGACGCGGCCCAGGCCAGGCATGGTTTCGATGACTACGTGTCGTACGTGCAAAAGCACGGGCGGGCGCGGTTTATCGAGATTCATGTGGTGTTGCCGGCCAATTACCCGGTGGCTAACGTCGCGACGCTTGATGAGCTGCGCGAGGAGATATCCACAGGCTTGGGTACGCCGGATGCGGCGCGCTGGTTGACGATCAGTTTTACCGGGGATCGCAAGTGGGTTGCGTGAGGTCAGTTAGACCGAGGTGAGGCTATCGCAGGCAAGCCAGCTCCCACATTTTGATGTGTGAATACAGTCAAGTGTGGGAGCTGGCTTGCCTGCGATGAGGCACTGAAGGTCAACCCAGATGCTGGATCAGGCCCTGATAGCAGGTCGCCAAGTGATACGGCGTAGTCGACGGCATATCCCGCCGGCTCACCGCGCCCTTGGCATCCAGGCACTCGTGCCAGCCTTTCTCATGCAAAAAGTGCTGTTGCAGCGCCAGCAATTGGCGCTGCAACACCGCCTCACTGCCCGGCCGCAGGGTCAGCGCCCGCAGGTATTCAGCCTGGGCCCAGATCCGTTGCGTGCCGTCGCGCACGCTGCCGTCCAGGGCGAGCATGCCGCTGACTGCGCCACTTAACTTATCCACACCCTTGAGCTCTGCATAGGCAAACGCACGCGTCAGCGAGGCATGCAAGGGGGTGCCGCGCAGCACGTCTGACGATTCGAGCAAAAAGAACCACTCGAATTGATGCCCCGGCTCAAACCAGTTATCCACCGCGCCCAGCGGTTTTTCCATCATCACGCCGTGCTGGCGGTCGATGAAGCGCTTCTGCAGGGCCGTGGTGAGGTCAAGCAGCGCATGCTGTGTGACCGCGTCTTCACGCACGGCCAGCGTGGCGAGGAAACCTTCGGCCAGGTGCATCAGCGGATTTTGCAGGGGGCCGGACTTGAGGGATGACCAGTTGCGCTCCAGCACCGCTTCGTACAGGCCGTCGCCGGTGGCGAAACGTTCGGCGACCACGGCCAGGGCCGCGTTGAGTACCGACTCCACCAATGGCTCGCGTACCTTGGCCCAATAGTGGGCGCAGGCGAAGATGATGAAGGCGTGGGTGTAGAGGTCTTTGCGCTTGTCCAGCGGTTTGCCGTGGGCGTCGATGCTGTAGAACCAGCCGCCATGCTCGGCATCATGGAAGTGCCGTTGCAGCGAACGAAACAGCGCCGCTGCACGCTCTTCGGCAAACGCTGCACCGGGCTCGCCGATCAGGCTGGCGAACAGGTACAACTGCCGGGCGCAGGCCATGGCGCGGTAGCGTTGCGGGGGCAATGGCTGGTGATCGGCGCCCAGCGCCTCGTAGGGCAGTGCCAGGTCGGCGTTCCAGCCCGGGCCTTGCCACAGCGGCACGATCAGGGTGTGGAAGTGCGTGAGCACGGCATTCAAGGAAGGTTGGGAAGCGATGGGCATCGGCTGGCGTCGTCACGGCAGAGGTGTAGGCGCGCATGGTAGCAGGCTGATCGTTCCCACGCTCTGCGTGGGAATGCATTTCGTGACGCTCTGCGTCAGGCTTTGGGACGCGGAGCGTCCAGGGCTGCATTCCCACGCAGAGCGTGGGAACGATCAAGCATGGGGCCCTTAGCAGCGGCGCCAATCAGCCCGCCAGCAACCACACCCCAGTCGCCGCCGAAGCTGCCCCGGCAATCCGTACCAACGGTGCAGCAGCGGCCGGCAGAAAACGCACCACGGCATACCCAGCCGCATGCAGAGCCGCCGTCGCGCCGACAAAACCGGCGGCGTACGCCCACGGGCTGGACATGTCCGGCAGCTCCAGGCCGTGCGCCACACCGTGGAACAACGCAAACAACGCCGTCCCCCCCCCCGCCACAAACAGCGGCGGCCGCACTGCCAGCGCCACCGCCAAGCCCAGCGCCAGTACCGAGGCGGCAATCCCGCTTTCCAGCGCCGGCAGTTCCAGGCCTTCAAAGCCGAGCAGGCCGCCGATCAGCATGGTGCCGACAAACGCGCAAGGCAGTGCCCAGCGCGCCTTGCCTTGTTGCTGCGCGGCCCACAGGCCGACGGCGACCATGGCCAGTAAATGATCAATACCGCCCAGCGGATGGCTGATACCGGCCACCAGCCCATTATCGCCATGCCCTGGGTGAGCGAAGGCAAGGGCCGGTACCAGCAGCAGGGCAGCGGTAGCGAGAAGTTTGTTGAGACCCATACAGGCTCCTTTTTGGGGGTGGGATCAGGCCGCAGTCAGCAAGCCCTGACGTTCGATAAAGGCGACGATTTCATCCAGGCCGACGCCGGTTTTCTGGTTGCTGAACACAAAGGGCTTACCGTTGCGCATGCGTGTGGTGTCACTGTTCATCAGTTCCAGCGAGGCGCCGACCAGGGGCGCCAGGTCAATCTTGTTGATCACCAGCAAATCGGATTTGCAAATACCGGGCCCGCCCTTGCGCGGCAGCTTGTCACCGGCAGACACATCGATCACGTAGATGGTCAGGTCTGACAGTTCCGGGCTGAACGTGGCCGACAAATTGTCGCCGCCGGACTCCACCAGGATCAGGTCCAGGCCGGGGAAGCGGCGGTTGAGCTGGTCCACCGCTTCGAGGTTGATCGAGGCGTCTTCACGGATGGCCGTGTGCGGGCAGCCGCCGGTTTCCACGCCGATGATGCGCTCGGGCGCCAGGGCCTGGTTGCGCACCAGGAAGTCCGCGTCTTCGCGGGTGTAGATATCGTTGGTGACCACCGCCAGGTTGTAGCGGTCGCGCAGCGCCAGGCACAGCGCCAGGGTCAGTGCGGTCTTGCCGGAGCCCACCGGGCCGCCGATGCCGACACGCAAAGGTTGTGTGTTCATATAGGTCTCCTAGGAACGAAACAGGCGGCTGTATTGGCGCTCATGGGCCATACACGCCAGGGACAGGCCGAACGCGGCGCTGCCGAAATGGATAGGGTCGATGTGTGCGGCGTCCTGCTGGGCTTGTTGCAGCAGGGGCAGCAATTGGCTGGTCAGGCGTTGGGCGGCTTGCTGGCCCAGCGGCAGGGTTTTCATCAGCACCGCCAATTGGTTTTCCAGCCAGCTCCACAGCCACGCGGCCAGGGCGTCATCGGGGCTGATGTGCCAGGCGCGGGCAGCCAACGCCCAGCCCAGAGCCAGGTGCGGCTCATCACGGTGAGCCAGGAAGTCGCGTGCGGCGTCGTCCAGCTCCGGTAAGCCGTTGAGCAGCTGTTGCAGGGAATAGCCCATCTGCCGGCTCTCCTGATACAGCTCGCGCGTCTCGCGGCTGGCGCGGTGCTCTTCGCACAGCTGCGCCAAACGCGGCCAATCCTGTTCGGCGGCGGCGCGGCAATGGGCGAGCAACAGCGGCGCCTCAAAACGGGCGAGATTGAGCAGTAACTGATCGCTGATCCAGCGCAGGGCACTGGCTGCATCATTGACGCGGCCGTCATCCACCGCCATCTCCAGGCCTTGGGAATAGCTGTAGCCACCAATCGGCAATTGCGGACTGGCCAGACGCAACAGCGCCCAGGCTGGGTTCATAGACGTACGCCGAACTGGTGGAGCTTGGGCGGGTAGTTGAAGTCTTCGTCGCCATGGCGCGAATGGTGATGGCCGCCGCCATAGGCGCCGTGTTCCGGCTGGAACGGAGCCTCGAGGGTTTGCGTGGTGGCGCCGAGCTGTTCGAGCATGGCCTTGAGCACGTAGTCATCAAGCAGGCGCAGCCAGCCGTCGCCGACTTGCAAGGCCACATGGCGGTTGCCGAGGTGATAGGCCGCGCGTGTCAGTTCGAAGGCATTGCTGCAGGTTACGTGCAGCAGCTGTTCAGGGCGGGCGACCACACGTACCACGCGCCCGTCTTCCGCTTGCAGGCATTCGCCATCGTGCAGCGGCGGCTGGCCACGCTCCAGAAACAGGCCGACGTCTTCGCCGTCGGCACTGAAACAGCGCAGGCGGCTTTTGCTGCGCGCTTCGAAGTTCAGCAGCAGTTCGGCGGCCCAGAGGGCTTGGGGGGCGATTCGGCGGTGGATCACCAGCATCAGGAGGCTTCCAGCTATGAGCGATAAGGGAGCTAGAGCAAGGGGCTTGCCAACCCTGTGTAAGGGCGGAAAACCCCTGTAGGTAATATCTGACGTGCCACCGAACAGGGCGTCAGTCGATGCCTGTCGCGCCTCAATTTGGTGCGTTATCGGGTTTGTGGCACTGGATGTGGGCGTTTTGCGTTTAGGTCTGTAGCCAGGCGGATGAAACTTCTTTCATCTGTTTCGCACTTGGTTTTTCTCGGAGTTTTCCTACGCGATTGCAGGATTTGCCGTTCAAAAAGTTACGCGCTGTTTCATTACGATGTGCGCCGTGTTTAATCCACTGCGACGCCGATCATGTTCAAGGTATTTTTAGTTTCACTCATTGTCAGCTTGTCCTGCGCGGTCATACCGGCTTCGGCCAATTTAAAAGCGCCTGTGTCCTTCGAGCCCACCGCCACCATCGACAACGTGATCGATCGTGCCCACGAGCTGCTCGGCACGCCCTATAAAAATGGCGGTACCAAGGTTGACCAAGGGTTTGATTGCAGCAGCTTCCTGGTCTACCTGTTCAAGACCGAAGCCAATATCCGTCTGCCGCGCACCACCACAGAAATGCATCGATCAAGCGCCGCAACCGTTCAGCGCGAGGCACTCAAGCCCGGCGACGCGGTATTTTTCAAAGGTAATGGGCGCGGCCAGGTCAGCCATGTCGGCCTTTATATCGGCAAGGGCAAATTCATTCATTCGCCCAGCAGCGGCAAACGCGTGCGTATCGATTCATTGAGCAACAGCTACTGGAAAAAGCACTACACCACCGCCAAGCGCTTCCACACCGCGGGCTGACCGGGTTTATTCGGTACTGCCCAGCCCTTGCCAATGCTTGAGGCCGATAAAGATAAAACGCAGTTGCTGGGTGATCTTCGCCTGGGGCGTAAGGTGCGCAGGCAGGGCCTGGGCCGGAGGGTCGATGATGTCGGGCAGGGTGGCGAACACACTCTTGACGATCAGATCGGCCATGACGTGCAGGCCGTCGGCATCCAGGTGCTGGAGCTTGGGCATCAAGGTGAGGTCGGCGGCCAGGTCGCGGGTGATGTCTTCGCGCAGGGCGCCGATGGCTTGGCGCACGGCCAGGCAGCCACCGTATTGCTCGCGGGCCAGGAACAGGAATTGCGAGCGGTTGGCCGAAACCACGTCGAGAAATATCCGCACAGAGGCATCGATGATGCCGCCCATCACGAACTCGTTGTGACGGACCAGGCGAATGGTGGCGCGAAAGGTCTGGCCGACTTCACTCACCAGCACGAGCCCCAGCTGGTCCATATCCTCAAAATGACGATAGAACCCGGTCGGCACGATCCCGGCGGTCTTGGCCACTTCGCGCAGGCTCAGGCTGCCGAACCCACGGCCACACTCCATCAGATGGCGGGCTGCGTCCATCAAGGCGAGGCGGGTCTGTTGCTTTTGTTCGGCGCGGGGCAGCATCGGCGGGCGGGCTTTGTCGGCAAGTACAGCGTTGCACTCTAGCAAAACAGCTTCATCTACGTCGAACTTGGCGGGGTGTTCAGGGTGTGATGCAGTCTAGATAAAAGCAAAAGCCCGATCTTCTGATCGGGCTTTTTTCTCGGCCACCACGGGCTTAGCTCTGTGCTTGATGCAGTTCTTGCAGACGGTCAGCACCGCCTTCAGCAACGCCTTCGGTGTAAGCGCGTTCGTTGGCTTGTTCAGCGCCACCTTCTACCAGGCCTTTCTGTTCCAGGCGATCACGGCCACCTTCAGCAACGCCTTCGGTGTAGGCGCGTTTGTTGGCTTGTTCAGCGCCGCCTTCTACCAGACCTTTCTCTTCCAGGCGGTTGCGACCATTTTCAGCTACAGCGCCTTTGGCGTAGTCACGGTTTTCATCTTCTTGCGAACCGCTGCGGGCCAGGGTCTGGCTCGACTGAACGGCTTGAGCTTTGTTCTGTGGGGTAGCTTGTTCAGCGGCTGGCAGGGCAAATGCGCTCGAGGCCAGGACCGACAGCAGAACAGTAGCGAGTATTTGGCGTTTCATGATGGGTTGCTCCTTGGGAGGGCGATAAAGTGGGTACAGGGCTAATGTTACTCTCGAGAAGTCGATATAAAAGTTCATAAACACAATGGTAATAATCAACAGAATTGATTGTTCTCCGCAGAGGCTCTAGAACGCGCCTCTCAAGCCCGCGCTTTTGCACCGAGGTGGGTATTTTCGACACGAACGTGGGTAACAATGGTGCGCCGTCGATGATGAAAACTGTCTGATCGATCAGGAAAGTGGCTTATTGCGACTAAATCGCCGTTTGGGTTAAACCCCTGGGCGGTTTGCCAGTCGTAGCCTTATAAGCTGTAGTTTTGCTATCTGTGTTGAGGAGTCCTGTGCAATGACGCGCACTCGTAAAATCGTGGTTTGGAGCTGCGCCAGCTTCGCGGTGTTAATCGCCATCCTGGTCTTGGTGCTGGTATTTTTTGATTGGAACCGCATCAAGCCGCCGCTCAATGCCAAGGTCTCCGAAGAGTTGCATCGCCCGTTTGCCATTAATGGCAACCTCGCCGTGGTGTGGGCGCGCGAGCCCGATGAAGGCGGTTGGCGGGCCTGGGTGCCGTGGCCCCACGTGATTGCCGAAGACCTGACCCTGGGCAATCCGGACTGGTCAAAAAAACCGCAGATGGTTACGCTCAAGCGCGTGGAATTACGCATTTCGCCCCTGGCCTTGCTGGCCCAACGCGTGGTGATCCCGCGTATCGACCTCACCGAGCCGAGTGCCGACTTGCAGCGCCTGGCCGACGGCCGCGCCAACTGGACCTTCAAGTTTGACCCCAAAGACCCCGACGCCGAGCCCTCCAACTGGGTGGTGGACATCGGCTCCATCGGCTTCGACAAGGGCCACGTCACCCTCGACGACCAAACCCTCAAGACCCAACTGGACGTGATCATTGACCTGCTCGGCAAGCCGATTCCCTTCGGTGAAATTGTCGGCGACGCGGACGCCAAGAAGGCCCTGGAAAAAGGCTCGGCGCCCCAGGACTACGCATTCGGTCTCAAGGTCAAAGGCCAGTACCACGGTCAGAAACTCGACGGCACCGGCAAGATCGGCGGCCTGCTGGCCTTGCAGGACGCGGCCAAGCCGTTCCCGTTGCAAGCGCAAGTGAAAATCGCCGACACCAGCATCGCACTGGCCGGCACCCTGACTGACCCGCTGAACCTGGGGGCCCTGGACCTGCGGCTGAAACTGTCCGGCAGCAGCTTGGGCAACCTTTACCCGCTGACCGGCGTAACGCTGCCCGATTCTCCGGCCTATTCCACCGACGGTCATCTGATCGCCAAGCTGCATGAGGCCAGCGGCGCGTCATTCACCTACGAAAACTTCAACGGCAAGATCGGCAACAGTGATATCCACGGCAACCTCAGTTATGTCGCCAGCCAGCCACGCCCCAAGCTCAGCGGTACGCTGGTGTCCAACCAGCTGCTGATGACTGACCTTGCGCCGTTGATCGGTGCCGACTCCAACGCCAAGCAAAAGGCCCGTGGTGGCGAGAGCAAGCAACCGGCAACCAAGGTGCTGCCGGTGGAAGAGTTCCGCACCGAGCGCTGGCGCGACATGGACGCCGATGTGGAATTTACCGGCAAACGCATCGTGCACAGCGCCGACTTGCCGTTCACCGATCTCTACACCCACTTGGTGCTCAACGATGGCGAGCTGAGCCTGCAACCCCTGCGCTTTGGTGTGGCGGGTGGCAAGCTGGATGCGCAGATTCGCTTGAACGGGCGTATCACGCCGATGGAAGGGCACGCCAAGCTGACCGCGCGCAACTTCAAGCTCAAGCAGCTGTTCCCGACGTTCGAGCCGATGAAAACCAGCTTTGGTGAGCTCAACGGCGATGCCGATATTTCCGGGCGCGGCAACTCCGTGGCGGCCCTGTTGGGCAGCTCCAACGGTGACCTGAAAATGCTGATCAACGACGGCGCCATCAGCCGCGGCCTGATGGAAATTGCCGGGCTCAACGTGGGCAACTACGTGGTCGGCCGCTTGTTTGGCGACAAGGAAGTGAAGATCAACTGCGCGGCGGCGGATTTTGGCATCAAGACGGGGCTGGCGACGACGCGGCTGTTTGTGTTCGATACCGAGAACGCGATCATTTATATCGATGGCACGGCGAACATGGCGACCGAGCAGTTGGACTTGACCATCACGCCCGAATCAAAAGGCTTCCGCCTCTTTTCCCTGCGCTCGCCACTGTACGTCAACGGCCCATTTATCAAGCCCAATGCTGGTGTGAAAGCGGTGCCGTTGATGTTGCGGGGGGCCGGGATGGTCGCGCTGGGTGTGATCGCCGGGCCGGCTGCTGGTCTGTTGGCCTTGGTCGCACCGAGCGGCGATGAGCCCAACCAGTGCGGGCCGTTGTTGCAACAGATGAAGGAAGGCAAGGCGCCGAAAACCGTTAAGTAAGGCTTTCAAAGGATCGTTCCCACGCTCTGCGTGGGAATGCCGCCCAGGACGCTCTGCGTCCGCTCCTGAAGGGGATGTGACGCAGAGCGTCACTGGATGCATTCCCACGCGGAGCGTGGGAACGATCAGGAACCGGCGCAAAAAAATGTGGGAGCTGGCTTGCCTGCGATAGCGGTGTAACAGTCGATACAGACACTGACTGTTGGATTGCTATCGCGGGCAAGCCCGCTCCCACATGGGGTTCAGCGGTATAGCGGGTTACAGGTCCTGCAGAATATCCGCCATGTCATCGGCGTGTTCTTCTTCCTGGGCCAGGATGTCTTCGAAGATTCGACGTGTAGTCGGGTCTTTATCACCGATGTACTGGATGATTTCGCGATAGCTGTCCACCGCGATCCGTTCGGCCACCAGGTCTTCGTAGACCATTTCCTTCAAAGTATTGCCGGCCACGTATTGAGCGTGGGAGTTCTTCGACAGCAGGTCGGGGTTGAACTCCGGCTCACCGCCCAGTTGCACGATGCGCTCGGCCAGTTTGTCGGCGTGTTCGGCTTCCTGAGTGGCGTGCTCCAGGAACTCATCGGCGGCGACACTGGCTTTCAGGCCGCTGGCCATGAAGTAGTGACGCTTGTAGCGCAACACGCACACCAGTTCAGTGGCCAGCGACTCGTTGAGCAGGCGGATAATTTCCTCACGGTCGGCATCGTAACCTTCGGTCACGGCGCCGTTTTCGACGTGCTGGCGGGCGCGGCTGCGCAGGGTTGCAACGTCGGTCAAGTTTGCTTGGGTCATCTCAATCTCCTGGTGCTAATCCGGTTTTGCGCCACGCTCTGTCGGCGTGATCACTCCAAGTTGTGAGTCCTGGCTGACGCAAAAAGTTTTATCGGATTTCACACCGTCTGACCGGGCACTTCCAAATGGCTTAGTCATGGGGCAGTCATGTCGGTTGGTCTAGGATGGCATTATCGCTTTCCGAACTGGATGCCGGCCCATGCCCGATTCCCTCGCCACGCGTTACCCCTTGGTGCTGGTGCCCGGCATGCTGGGCTTTGTGCGCGTAGGCTTTTTCCCTTACTGGTACGGCATTGTCCCGGCGCTGCGAGCGGGTGGGGCGCAGGTATTTGCCATTCAGGTGGCGCCGCTGGATGCCAGCGAGGTGCGCGGCGAGCAGTTGCTGGCGCACATCGAACAGATCCGCCGCGAGACCGGCGCCGATAAGGTCAACCTGATCGGCCACAGCCAGGGCGCGCTCACCGCGCGTTATGCCGCCGCCCTGCGCCCGCAGTGGGTGGCGTCCGTGACGTCGGTGGCCGGGCCCAACCATGGCTCGGAACTGGCGGACCATATCCACGCCCATTACCCGCCGGCCAGCGTGAAAGGCAGGCTGATGAGCGCGGCGTTTCATCTGGTTGCCTGGGTAATGGGCCTGCTGGAAACCGGCTATCGCGGCCCGCGCTTCAAGGCCGACTTGCAGGCCTCGCATCAATCCCTGACCCGTGACGGTGTGGCCTTGTTTAACCGCCAGTATCCCCAAGGGCTGCCCGAAATCTGGGGCGGGCAGGGCGCCGAGGTGGTCAACGGCGTGCGTTATTACTCGTGGTCCGGCACCTTGCAGCCAGGCAAGACCGACCGTGGGCGCAACCTGCTGGATGGCACCCATCGCAGTTGCCGGCTGTTTGCGCGCAGCTTTGTGCGTGAGCAGGGCCAATGTGACGGCATGGTCGGGCGCTACAGCTCACACTTGGGCACGGTCATCGGTGATGACTACGCCCTGGACCACTTCGATATCGTCAACCAATCCATGGGGTTGGTGGGCAAAGGTGCGGAGCCGATCCGGTTGTTTGTCGAGCATGCCCGGCGGCTGAAGGCGGCGGGGGTTTAACCGGGAGACCGGGTTATCGTTCATCGCAGGCAAGCCAGCTCCCACATTCGACCGGGTTCCAGCTTTGGAATGGGGTCAACTGTGGGAGCTGGCTTGCCTGCGATAGCGATCTGTCAGGCGACGCCAACCTCACGACGCACCGGCGTAATCCAACGCTCCGACAAAATCACCCCACCCAAGGTCAGCAAGCCACCGACCAAGTGATACGGCGCCAACTCTTCCTTCAGCACCACCGCCGCAATCAAGGCGGTAATCAACGGCAGCAAGTTGAAAAACAGTGTGGTGCGGCTTGGCCCCAGGTGTTTCACCGAGTGCATCCACGCCAGTGGCGCCAGCATCGACGCCAGCAGGCACGCGTACAGCACCAGCGGGATATTCGTCCAGCCCAAGCCGGCTTTGGCCGAGAACAGGAACAGCGGAAACAGCACCACCACCGCCACCAGTATCTGCAAATACAGCAACACCAGCGGCGGCAGGCGCAATTGCCATTTTTTCAGCAGGGTGCTGTAGACCGCGTAGGCCAGGGTAGCGAACAGCATCATCGCGTCACCCAGGTTGAGCCCGTGTTGCAGCAACGCGCCGAGGTTGCCGGCCGAGACCACCACGACCACGCCCGCGAACGACAGCACCGCACCGGTCAACGCGCCGAAGGTGAGGCGTTGGCCGAGGCTGATGATGGCGGCCGTGAGCGACATCAACGGCATCAGCGACAGGATGATGCCCATGTTGGTGGCGCTGGTCAGTGTCGCGGCGTAGTAGGCCAGGCTTTGATACACCGCCATGCCCAATACGCCGAGGATGAAAATCTTGCCCAGGTTCGGGCGGATCAGCGCCCAGTTGGCCAGCACCGGCTTGAGCATGAATGGAGTAAACAGCAACGCCGCCAGCAACCAGCGGTAAAAGCCGATTTCTGCGGGGAAGATTGAGCCCACCGCCAGTTTGTTGACCACGGTGTTGCCGGCCCAGATAAAGATGGCCAGCAGGGGATACGCGTATTGCATCGAAAGAAACCAGGTGTGTTGATGAGCCGGGATTATCCCCTGTCTGGATAGAAGCCTATACTGCGATCCAGACAACCGACCTTTGTATCCAGACAATATGGCCAGACACACCGTACGCCTCGCGGACTTTCGCAGCCTGCCGAGCCCCGTCTACTTCCGCTACTCCGAATTCGCCCCCGACACCGAGTGCACGCCGCACCGGCATGGCTGGGGCTCGCTGGACTATTCGGCCAATGGCGTGATGCGCATGGAAGTGGCCGGCAACCGCTTTATGTCGCCGCCGCAGTACGCGGTATGGATCCCCCCCAATACCGAGCACAGTTCCTATAATGCCCAGGCGATTGTGTATCGCTCCGTGGGCCTGGCCCCGGAACTCTGCGCGCAACTGCCGCAGGCGCCGTGCACCTTGGCGATCAGTGACATTCTCAAGGCCATCCTCAGCGACTTTGCCCAGCGTGACGTCAATATCGCGCAGACCGAGGCCGACATACGCCTGGCCCAGGTGCTGGTGGACCAGCTCAAGCAAGCGCCGATGCATGATTGCTTCCTGCCTTACGCGCGCCACCCCGGCTTGCTCGGCGTACTTGAGGGCATGCAGGCCGAGCCTGGCGACAATCGGCCGCTGGCGCAGTGGGCCGAGCAAGTGCATGTGAGTGAGCGGACGTTGGCGCGCCAATTTGTGCGCGAGCTGGGCATGAGCTTCGGTGAATGGCGCCAGCGCCTGCGTTACCTCGCCGCCATCGAAGCTCTGGACAGCGACCGCAGTGTGCAACACGTAGCCTTTGACTTGGGCTACAGCACAGCCTCGGCGTTTATCGCCATGTTCCAGCGTCACGCCGGCTGCACCCCGGAGCAGTACCGCCGGTCGAATATCCGTGGGCGCTGAAGATGTAACAGGTTTTGACTACACTGCTGCGTAGGCCGTGCCCCTTTGGTACGGCAACAGGGAGAAAACTCCATGAAGATGCTGCGTATTCCGTTGTTGATGATGGGCCTGCTGCTGTGTTCCCAAGGCTTCGCTGCCACTGCCCAGCAAAATAAAATGACCACCTGCAATGCCCAAGCCTCCACCAAGACGCTCAAAGGTGATGACCGCAAGGCCTTTATGAAGACCTGCCTGTCGGCGCCGGCCGCCAACGATGCCAAGACCCTGACCCCGCAGCAGCAGAAAATGAAAGACTGCAATGCCACGGCGAAAACCAAGGCGTTGGCTGGCGATGCGCGTAAAACCTTTATGAGCACCTGCCTCAAAGGCAGCTAGCAACATAGATCCCATGTGGGAGTCGGGCTTGCCCGCGATGCAGACGCCGCTGTACATCAGCCAGACTAAGGTGATGCCATCGCAGGCAAGCCAGCTCCCACACTGACAGTGTTCACAATTCAGACCTCTCGCTTGATTCCCTCAAGGCTGGCAGACTGCCCATCCTTTAACGCCGTTCGTTTTGAGGCTGTATGCCAACGTTTTCTCAGCGTCACGTGTTGTTGCTGGTCAGTTGCATCATCATTTTCGGCGGGCTCCTGCTGGTGCTGCCACTCAAGCTGCTGCCCAGCCTGCTGGCCGGCCTGTTGGTTTATGAACTGGTCAACATGCTTACCCCGCAGTTGCAGCGGTTGATCGAAGGCCGGCGTGCGCGTTGGCTGGCGGTGGCCTTGCTGGGCACCTTGATCGTCAGCGTGCTGACCCTGATCTTTGCCGGCGCTATCAGTTTCCTGCTCCACGAGGCGGAAAACCCCGGGGCTTCCCTGGACAAATTCATGGGCGTGGTCGACCGCGCGCGCGGGCAACTGCCGCCGTTCGTCGACGCCTACCTGCCCGCCAGTGCCGCCGAGTTCCGCGTGGCCATCGGCGATTGGCTGAGCAAACACCTGAGCGAGCTGCAACTGGTCGGCAAAGACGCCGCCCACATGTTCGTCACCCTGCTGATCGGCATGGTGCTCGGCGCCATCATTGCTCTGCAACGCGTGCCCGACCTGACCAAACGCAAACCCCTGGCCGCCGCGCTGTTCGACCGCCTGCACCTGCTGGTCCAGGCGTTTCGCAATATCGTCTTCGCCCAGATCAAGATCGCCGCGCTCAATACGGCCTTCACTGCGATTTTTCTCGCCGTCGTGTTGCCGCTGTGCGGTATCCACCTGCCGCTGACCAAAACCCTGATCGTGCTGACCTTCCTGGTCGGCCTGCTGCCGGTGATCGGCAACCTGATCTCCAACACCCTGATCACCATCGTCGCGCTGTCGCTGTCGATCTGGGTGGCGGTGGCGGCGTTGGGGTATTTGATCGTGATCCACAAGGTCGAGTACTTCCTCAACGCGCGCATTGTCGGCGGGCAGATCAGTGCCAAATCCTGGGAATTGCTCCTGGCGATGCTGGTGTTTGAAGCCGCGTTCGGCCTGCCGGGCGTGGTGGCGGGGCCGATTTATTATGCGTATTTAAAGAGTGAGTTGAAGCTCGCAGGCATGGTTTGACGCAGTAAGCTGCACTTTAAAGGGACTTAGAGGGGAACAAGCGGTGAACGACAACATCTACGCTGCGCCAACGGCGGAGCTGACCGAGACGGTAAAGACGTCTGCAGAGTTTTACGTCATCTCCAAAACCAAGCTGCTGGTACTCAGCTTCCTCAGTTTTGGGCTGTATACCTATATCTGGTCGTATAAAAACTGGAGCTTGTACAAAAAAGCCCATCAGCTGGACATCTGGCCTCTGGCCCGTGCCATTTTCTTTATTTTTTTTATGCACCAACTGTATCGCCGCGCCGCCGATCGCGTTGCTCGCAGCGGCCGAAAATTCGACTTTGACTTCGAACAGTGGGCGACCGTGTTTGTGGTGGTGACGGTCGGCGCCAGGGTTTTCGAGGTGGCGGCTAAACGGATCGACAGTTGGTCTGTGTATCAACCCCTGGCGATCCTGGCGATTCCGCTGTGTGCCTACATCCTCCAACAAGCCCAGGGCCTGATCAATTTTGCGGCAGAGGATCCCGAGGGCAAGAGCAACGCGCGTTTTAACCTGTGGAACTACCTGGTGATCGTGCTGGGCGCAGTCATGTGGGGCCTGACGCTGATGGGGTTGTGGACGATCTATCACCGCTAGATGAACTTCCGGCAGGGCGACTGAAAAGCCGCCCTGTTCGTGCTTGGGATGGTTTTGGATTTAACTCGCGCCCAATCACATCCGTCCCGCAAGGGATCGGCCAGTCACTGGCGCCGCCTTTGTGGCGAGCGGGCTTTCAAGTGTACGCAGGTCAAAATGTGTGTGCGGGCTTGCCCGCGATGGCGTTGGGTCAGTGGATAAATACATCGCCTGACACTCTGCTATCGCGGGCAAGCCCGCTCCCACACTTGAATGGCTGGACAGGTCAGCTGCCGTAACGCTTGCTCGCCTCAATCGCCAGACCACTGCCGATACTGCCGAAGATATTGCCTTCCACATGCCGTGCATTCGGCAGCATGGCCGAGATGCTGTGGCGCAGTGCCGGAATGCCGCTGGAGCCGCCGGTGAAGAACACCGTGTCCACCTGGGCCACGCTCACCGAGGCATCGTTAAGCAGTTGGGTGACGCTGTTGCGCACACGCTCCAGCAACGCGTCGATGGACGACTCGAACAATGCCCGGCTCAGGTCGACGCTCAGGCCTTTTTCGATGCGGTCCAGGGCCACGTGGCGGTTGTCTTCGTGGGTCAGCTGGATCTTGGTTTCTTCCACTTCCATGGCCAGCCAGTGCCCGGCGCGCTGTTCGATCAGCTTGAACAGGCGGTCGATGCCGCCGGTGTCTTCGATGTCGTAGCGCATGCTGCCCAGGGCCAGCTGGGATTTTTGCGAATACACCGAGTTGATGGTGTGCCAGGTGGCCAGGTTCATGTGGTGGCTGGTGGGCATGTAGGCGCCGCTTTTCATGCGGCTGCCGTAGCCGAACAACGGCATCATGCCTTGCAGGCTTAGCTGTTTGTCGAAGTCGGTGCCGCCGATGTGCACGCCGCCGGTGGCGAGGATGTCGCTCTGGCGGTTGTCGTTGTGACGGCGGTCCGGCGACAGGCGCACCAGCGAGAAGTCTGAAGTACCGCCGCCGATGTCGACGATCAGTACCAGCTCTTCTTTCTCGATGGTCGACTCGTAGTCAAACGCGGCCGCGATCGGCTCGTACTGGAACGAGATGTCCTTGAAACCGATCTTGCGCGCCACATCCACCAGGGTGTTTTCCGCTTCCTGGTCGGCCATGGGGTCGTCATCGACGAAGAACACCGGGCGGCCCAGCACCACTTCTTCGAACTCGCGACCGGCGTTGGCTTCGGCGCGGCTCTTGAGCTGGCCGATAAACAGCGCCAACAGGTCGGTGAACGGCATGGCCGTGCCGAGCACGCTGGTGTCGTGCTTGATCAGCTTGGAACCCAGCAGGCTCTTGAGCGAGCGCATCAGCCGGCCTTCGTAGTTCTCCAGGTATTCGTGCAGCGCCAGGCGACCGTACACCGGGCGGCGCTCCTCGAAGTTGAAGAACACCACCGACGGCAACGTGATCTTGTCGTCCTCCAGCGCGATAAGCGTCTCCTCGCCGGGGCGGATCCAGCCGACGGTGGAGTTGGACGTGCCGAAGTCGATGCCGCAGGCACGGGCTGGGGATGTGTTGTTCATGTCTTCCAGGTTCCGGTTAAAAAACGGCCGCGCAGTGTATGCCACTCGAGGGCGGATGCGTAGGCCGACTATCCGCTAAATCGTGCTTGAAAGTTGGGTATTTGCCCCCACATCTGTTGCATACGGCTAGCGCCGATAACACTTTGACGCACCCCCAGGCCACACCACTCAACAGGTGCAAAGCAGCGCACGTTGTGCCCCGGGCTGTGCGATCTCGATTAAGGATGGTGAACCGCCGATGGATTTCAAAGACTATTACAAGATTCTGGGTGTCGAGCCGAGCGCCGATGACAAGGAAATCAAGGCCGCCTATCGCAAGCTCGCACGCAAGTATCACCCGGACGTGAGCAAGGAAAAGGACGCCGAAGAGAAATTCAAAGACGCGTCCGAAGCCTACGAAGCGCTCAAAAGCGCCGACAAGCGCGCCGAGTACGACGAGCTGCGCAAATACGGCCAGCATGGCCAACCGTTCCAGGGCCCGCCGGGCTGGCAGAGCCGTGGCGGTTTTGGCGGTGGCCAGGACGCGGGGGATTTTTCGGACTTCTTCAGTTCGATCTTCGGCGCACGCGGTGATGCTTTTGGTGGCGGCCAGCGCCGTCCTACCGGGCGCAAGGGCCAGGACGTGGAGATGCAGCTGTCGGTGTCGCTTGAAGAAACGCTGTCCACCGAATCCAAGCAGATCAGCTTTCAGGTGCCGCAGTACGACGCCTCCGGCCGGCATGTCAGCAACACCGTCAAAAGCCTGAATGTGAAGATTCCGGCCGGTGTGGCCGATGGCGAGCGTATCCGCCTCAAGGGCCAGGGGGCACCGGGCGTCGGCGGCGGTGCCAATGGCGATCTGTACCTGATCATCAAGTTTGCGTCGCACGCCAAGTTCGAAGTCGATGGCGAAAACCTGATCATCAACCTGCCGCTGGCCCCGTGGGAGCTGGCGCTGGGCACGGAAGTCGCAGTGCCGACCCTTACCGGCAAGATCAACCTCAAAGTGCCGGCCGGCAGCCAGAACGGCCAACGCATGCGCGCCAAGGGCCATGGTTTGTTGAACAAGGCCGGGGAACGCGGTTTTCTGTTCATCCAGCTCAAAGCCGTGATGCCCAAGGCGGCAGACGATGAGGTCAAGGCGTTGTGGCAAGCCCTGGCGGAAAAAGCCGCGTTCGACCCCCGCGAGCACTTCTGAGCGGGCAGCCTACGTAGACCGGTAATGCAGCGCACGCCCCGGAACGCAAGATAACCCGGGGCGTCGGCACGCTTGCCTGGGTTAGAACAAAAAGTAGCGCTGGGCCATGGGCAATACATCCGCCGGTTCGCACCACAACAACTGGCCGTCGGCCTTGACCTGATAAGTCTGTGGGTCAACCTCGATCTGCGGCAGGTAATCGTTGTGGATCAGGTCGGTTTTCTGCACATCGCGACAGCCCTTGACCACCGCAATCTGCTTCTTCAGCCCCAGCGCCTCGGGCACGCCTGCGTCCTGGGCGGCCTGGCTGATAAAGGTCAGGCTGGTGGCGTGCAGCGAGCTGCCGAAGCTGGCGAACATGGGGCGGTAGTGCACCGGTTGCGGCGTGGGGATCGAGGCGTTGGCGTCACCCATCAGGCTGGAAGCAATGGCGCCGCCCTTGAGGATCAAGGTCGGTTTGATGCCAAAGAACGCCGGACGCCACAGCACCAGATCAGCCCACTTGCCCACTTCAATCGAGCCGACGATATGGCTGACGCCGTGAGTGATCGCCGGGTTGATGGTGTACTTGGCGATATAGCGTTTGGCGCGGAAGTTATCGTTGCCGGGGCCGTCGCCGGGCAGGGCGCCACGCTGCTTTTTCATCTTGTCGGCGGTCTGCCAGGTGCGCGTGATCACTTCCCCGACACGGCCCATGGCCTGACTGTCGGAGCTGATCATCGAAAAGGCGCCGAGGTCGTGCAGGATGTCTTCGGCGGCGATGGTCTCGCGGCGGATGCGGCTTTCGGCGAAGGCCACGTCTTCGGCAATGCTCGGGTCCAGGTGATGGCAGACCATCAGCATGTCCAGGTGCTCGTCGATGGTGTTGCGCGTGAACGGCCGCGTCGGGTTGGTCGAGCTGGGCAGCACGTTGGCGAAGCCGCAGGCCTTGATGATATCCGGCGCATGGCCGCCACCGGCGCCTTCGGTGTGGTAGGTGTGGATAGTGCGGCCTTTGAGCGCGGCCAGGGTGGTTTCGACGAAGCCGGATTCGTTGAGCGTGTCACTGTGGATCGCCACCTGCACATCGTACTGGTCGGCCACGTTCAGGCAGTTGTCGATGCTGGCGGGGGTGGTGCCCCAGTCTTCGTGCAGCTTCAAGCCGATGGCGCCGGCCTTGACCTGCTCGATCAACGGCCCGGGCAAACTGGCGTTGCCCTTGCCGGTAAAACCGATGTTCATCGGGAACGAGTCACTGGCTTGCAGCATGCGCGCCAGATGCCACGGGCCGGAGGTGCAGGTGGTGGCGTTGGTGCCGGTGGCCGGGCCGGTGCCGCCGCCGATCATGGTGGTGACGCCGCTGGTCAGCGCCTCTTCGATCTGCTGCGGGCAAATGAAGTGCACGTGGCTGTCGATGCCGCCGGCGGTGAGGATCATGCCTTCACCGGCAATCACCTCGGTGCTGGCGCCGATGGCCATGGTCACGCCGGGCTGGATATCCGGGTTGCCGGCCTTGCCGATCGCATGAATGCGGCCGTTTTTGAGGCCGACGTCGGCCTTGACGATGCCCCAGTGGTCGATGATCAGCGCATTGGTGATCAGGGTGTCGACCACCTCATGGGCGAGCAGTTGGCTTTGGCCCTGGCCGTCGCGGATGACTTTGCCGCCGCCGAACTTGACCTCTTCGCCGTAGACGGTGAAGTCCTGTTCGACTTCGACGAACAGGTCGGTGTCGGCCAGGCGCACCTTGTCACCTACGGTGGGGCCGTACATGTCGGCGTAGGCTTGTCTGGAAATCTTCATGTGCGTATTCCTTGATCGTTCCCACGCTCTGCGTGGGACTGCATCCGGTGACGCTCTGCGTCACGACTTTAAGGGCGGGGCGCGGAGCGTCCCAGGCGGCGTTCCCACGCGGAGCGTGGGAACGATCAGTCGAGGTCGCCCATGATCCGTCCGGCAAATCCAAAAACTCGCCGCCCGCCGCTCAAATCCACCAACTCGATGTCGCGACTTTGCCCCGGCTCGAACCGCACGGCCGTCCCGGCCGGAATATTCAAGCGCATGCCCCGGCTGGCAGCGCGATCAAAGGTCAGCGCGTCGTTGGTCTCGAAAAAATGGTAATGCGAGCCCACTTGGATCGGCCGGTCGCCGCTGTTGGCCACGCTGAGGGTGACGGTGCGCCGGCCGACGTTGAGTTCGATGTCGCCAGGCTGGATCTGATATTCACCAGGAATCATGCAGGTTGCCCCAGGGTCTTGAAGTAGATGGCGGTCGGGGTGTAGCGCCCGTCCGGGCTTTGGCAGTAGTCGGGCAGCTCCCCGATCTTGGTGTAGCGCAGCGACTGGTAAAAGGCTTCGGCGCCGGAGCCGGCCTCGGTGTCCAGATACAGCAGGCCGCGTTTGTGCTGGCGTGCGGCGAGTTCCAGGGTGTTCATCAACTGTTGGCCCAGGCCATGGCGGCGGGCGCTGCTGTGTACCAGCAGCTTTTGCACTTCGGCGCGGTTCAGGCCGTTGGCTTTCAGGCACAGCGCCAGTTGCACGCTGGCGATCACTTGCTCGTCGCGCACCACCACCCACAGCAGCAGGCTGCCCTCTTCGATACTTGCCTGCACGCCGCTCAAATAGGTGCGGGCCTGGGCTTGATCGAAGTCAGCCATAAAACCGACGGAAGCGCCGTGCTTCACCGCGTCCAGCAACAGCTCAATCAAACCCAGGCGGTAGTGGGCAAAACTTTCAGCATTGACTCGACGCAGGTGCGTAGCGCTCATCGATCTCACTCCTTGGGCGGTTCGGCGCCCGGATTCAATGTCAGTTGCATAAAGGTCAGGTCCAGCCAGCGGCCGAACTTGATGCCCACTTGCGGCATGTGCCCGGTGCTGATGAAACCCAGGCGCTCGTGCAGGCGGATCGACGCCTGGTTGCCACTTTCAATGGCCGCGACCATCACGTGCTTGCCGCAGGTTGCGGCGCGTTCGATCAGGGCGTGCATCAGGCGCGGGCCGAGGCCTTTGCCGCGTTGGTCATTGCGCACGTACACCGAGTGCTCAACGCTGTAGCGAAAACCCTCGAAAGGGCGCCAGTCGCCGAAGGAGGCGTAGCCGGTGACTTCATCGTTTTCCACCGCCACCAGAATCGGATACTGCTGTGACCGGCGTGCCGCGAACCAGGCCTGGCGGTTGGCCAGGTCAACCGGCTGTTCGTTCCAGATTGCCGTGGTGTTGAGTACCGCATCGTTGTAAATGTCGCGGATCGCCGGCAGGTCTTGCTCGGTAGCATCACGAATCATGGCCGGGCCTCACGCGATTGGCTGGTGGACGGTCACCAGCTTGGTGCCATCGGGGAAGGTGGCTTCCACCTGGATATCCGGGATCATTTCAGGTATGCCTTCCATCACTTGCTCGCGGCTGAGCAAGGTGGTGCCGAAGTGCATCAACTCGGCCACGGTGCGGCCATCGCGGGCGCCTTCCATCAGCGCGGCCGAGATATAGGCGATGGTTTCCGGGTAGTTGAGCTTCACGCCGCGCGCCAAGCGGCGCTCGGCCACCAGGCCGGCGGTGAAGATCAGCAGTTTGTCTTTTTCCCGTGGGGTCAAATCCATGGTTCAAGGTCCTTCAAACAGCATTCATAAAAACACCACAGATCCCCTGTGGAAACAGGCTGGTGTGGGAGCTGGCTTGCCTGCGATAGCGGTGTATCAGGCCCACTGCCATCGCAGGCAAGCCAGCTCCCACATACACTCAGTTCCACTTGTTGATCTTCATGTGCTCCAGATTCTGGGTGGAACCGCTTCTCGCCCAAGCACGCTCGGACGTAACAGTTTCCATAAATCAATCAACCAGCCCCGCGCCAGCAGCGCTTCACTGGCCAGGCAGCGGGCGACCAGCAAGCCGGGCAGTTGGGTCAGGTCGCCGCGCACGGCATGGGGCAGAGCGCGGCAGGTTTCCAATAATTGCGGGTCTATATCGCCGGTCAGCAGCAACGTCGCAAACACCGGCTGCCCATCCAGCCCGATGGGCGAATCGAGCAAACCGTCGGCGCCTACAATGCGCTGGCGCTCATGCCAGAGCAACTGGCCGTCGCGGCGAATATCCAGGTGCGATTGAAAGTGGCCCTGGTCAAAACGTTCTCCACTGGCCGGGCGGCCGAGGGCCACCACGTCCCAGTAAAACAGCCGGGCATCGCCGTGTAGATCAATGCGCGTGCTGAGTTCGGCCTGGGCGGCACTGAACACGATGGTTTCCTGGGGCAGCCATTCCAGGGTCGCACCGGCCTCTACGGTCAACTCGAGCTGTTGAAACGCAGGGCCGCTGGCGCGATACCACTTGGCTGCGCCGGGGCTGGTCAGTTGCGCCCAGGCGCCATTGGCCACATGGGCGCTGATGTCCAGGCGGTCGCCACCGGCAATCCCGCCGGGCGGGTGCACGATGATGTGCTGGCACACCTCGGGGCCTTCGGCGTACAGGTGCTTTTGCACCCGCAGCGGGCCAAGGTGGCGGCGCATCACCGGGCGCGTGGTGTCGCCGAAACGCGCGTAGCCGAGTTCCAGCTCGGCATGCCAGCTGGGGGTGAACAGGGCAGGAGTAACGGGCAGGTTCATATTTTCGGGCTTATCGTCAGGACGCTACAGATTAAATCGTAACCAGCCCGCGTACACCTTCGCTTTCCATATTTTCACCGCGGCCCTGCTGCACGATTTCACCGCGTGACATCACCAGGTATTGGTCGGCCAGTTCGGCGGCAAAATCGTAGAACTGCTCCACCAAAAGGATCGCCATATCACCGCGTGCCGCGAGCTTTTTGATCACCGCACCGATCTCTTTGATGACGGACGGCTGGATGCCCTCGGTAGGCTCGTCGAGAATCAACAGGCGCGGGCGGCTGGCCAGTGCGCGGCCAATTGCCAACTGCTGCTGTTGACCGCCGGACAAGTCGCCACCGCGCCGATGTTTCATCTGCAGCAATACGGGGAACAGTTCATAGATAAACGCCGGGACTTCCTTGGCTTCGGAGCCTGGGAAGCGCGAGAGCCCCATCAACAGGTTTTCTTCCACCGTCAGCCGTCCGAAAATCTCCCGACCCTGGGGTACATAGGCGATGCCCGCGTGTACGCGCTGGTGCGGCTTGAAGCCGGTGATGGCCTTGCCTTCCCAGTTCACCGCGCCGTCTTTGGCCGGCAGCAAACCCATCAGGCATTTGAGCAAGGTGGTCTTGCCCACGCCGTTACGGCCGAGCAGGCAGGTGACTTCGCCGATCTTCACGTCGAATGAGAGCCCGCGCAGGATGTGGCTACCGCCGTAGTACTGGTGCAGCTTGTCGACTTGCAGCATGTTCAAAACCTCCTCAATTGATCGTTCCCACGCTCTGCGTGGGAATGCTGCACTGGACGCTCTGCGTCCGCTGTGTGACGCGGAGCGTCACCGAATGCATTCCCACGCGGAGCGTGGGAACGATCAGTTCGCGCCAGCGTCAGCGACCGAGGTAAACCTCGATGACGCGCTCGTTTTCCTGCACCTGTGCAAGCGACCCTTCGGCCAGCACGCTGCCCTGGTGCAACACGGTCACGTGGTCGGCAATCGAACCGACGAAGCCCATGTCGTGTTCCACCACCATCAGCGAATGCTTGCCCGCCAGGCGTTTGAACAGCTCGGCGGTGAACTCGGTTTCGGCGTCGGTCATGCCCGCCACCGGTTCGTCCAGCAGCAACAATTGCGGGTCTTGCATCAGCAACATGCCAATTTCCAGGAACTGCTTCTGCCCGTGGGACAACAACCCCGCCGCGCGTTGTGCCGAGGTGGTCAGGCGGATGGTATCGAGCACTTCCTCGATGCGGTCTTTCTGCTCACCGCTCAGACGCGCGCGCAGGCTGGCCCACACGGACTTGTCGGTTTTCTGCGCCAGCTCGAGGTTTTCAAACACGCTCAGGGCTTCGAATACCGTGGGCTTCTGGAACTTGCGGCCGATGCCGGCCTGGGCGATCTGCACTTCGCTCATGCTGGTCAGGTCCAGGGTTTCACCAAACCAGGCCTTGCCATGGCTGGGGCGGGTCTTGCCGGTGATCACGTCCATCAGCGTGGTCTTGCCCGCGCCGTTGGGGCCGATGATGCAGCGCAGTTCGCCGACGCCGATGTACAGGTTCAAGTCATTGAGCGCCTTGAAACCATCGAAGCTGACGCTGATGTCTTCCAGGGTCAGGATGGTGCCGTGGCGCGTGTTCAGGCCCTTGCCGGCGGCCTGGCCAATGCCGATGGCGTCGCGGCCGCTGCCTGCGTCGAAAATAGGTTCCAGCATGACGTTCCTCATTTCTTCAGCAGGCCGATGATGCCCTTGGGCAGGTAAAGGGTGACGATGATGAACAGCGCCCCAAGGAAGAACAGCCAGTATTCCGGGAAGGCCACGGTGAACCAGCTCTTCATGCCATTGACCACGCCAGCGCCGAGCAATGGGCCGATCAAGGTGCCGCGCCCGCCCAGGGCCACCCACACGGCGGCTTCGATGGAGTTGGTCGGCGACATTTCGCTGGGGTTGATGATGCCCACTTGCGGCACATACAACGCGCCTGCCAACCCACACAGCACTGCACTCAACACCCACACAAACAGCTTGAAACCGCGCGGGTCGTAACCGCAGAACATCAGGCGGTTCTCGGCGTCACGCAACGCCGTGAGCACGCGGCCGAACTTGCTCTGCGCCAGACGCCAGCCGGTGTACAAGCTGGCGACCAGCAACAATACGGTGGCTACAAACAGCACGGCCCGGGTGCCCGGCTCGGTGATGCCAAAGCCCAGAATGCTGCGAAAGTTTGTGAAGCCGTTATTGCCGCCAAACCCGGTTTCATTGCGAAAAAACAGCAGCATCCCGGCAAAGGTCAGCGCCTGGGTCATGATCGAAAAATACACGCCCTTGATCCGCGAACGAAAGGCGAAGAACCCGAACACCAAGGCCAGCAAACCGGGCGCCAAGACCACCAGGCACATGGCCCACAGGAAGTGTTCGGTGCCGACCCAGTACCACGGCAATTCGGTCCACGACAGAAAGGTCATGAACGCCGGCAGCTCATCGCCGGACGCCTGGCGCATCAAGTACATGCCCATCGCATAACCGCCGAGGGCAAAGAACAAACCGTGGCCGAGGGATAACATCCCCGCGTAACCCCACACCAAGTCCAGCGCGAGGGCGACGATGGCGTAGCAGAGAATCTTGCCCACCAGCGTCAAGGTGTAGGCCGAGACGTGAAACGGATTTTCCGGCGCCAGCAGCGAGCACAACGGCAGCGTCAGCAGCAGGATCAAAATGACCACGCCCACCGCTATCGTGACCTTGGGGCCGGCCTTTTGCGCGGCGGTAAGCATCAATGGCTGGTTCATCAGTCGATCACCCGTCCTTTCAGTGCAAAGAGTCCTTGCGGGCGTTTCTGGATAAACAGAATGATCAGCGCGAGGATCAGGATCTTGCCGAGCACGGCGCCGATCTGCGGTTCAAGAATCTTGTTGGCGATGCCCAGCCCGAAGGCGGCCATTACGCTACCGGCCAACTGGCCGACGCCGCCGAGCACCACCACCAGGAACGAGTCGATGATGTAGCTCTGGCCCAGGTCCGGGCCGACGTTGCCGATCTGGCTCAGCGCCACGCCGCCCAACCCGGCGATGCCGGAACCGAGGCCAAAGGCGAGCATGTCCACACGCCCGGTGGGCACGCCGCAGCAGGCCGCCATGTTGCGGTTCTGGGTGACGGCGCGCACGTTGAGGCCCAGGCGCGTCTTGTTCAGCAGCAGCCAGGTCAGCACTACCACGGACAACGCGAAGGCGATGATCACGATGCGGTTGTACGGCAGCACCAGGTTGGGCAGCACTTGAATGCCGCCGGACAGCCATTGCGGGTTGGACACTTCGACGTTCTGCGCACCGAACACCAGGCGCACCAGCTGGATCAGCATCAGGCTGATGCCCCAGGTGGCCAGCAGGGTTTCCAGTGGTCGCCCGTAGAGGTGGCGAATCACCGTGCGCTCCAGTGCCATGCCGATGGCCGCCGTGACAAAAAACGCCACCGGCAGTGCAATCAACGGGTAGAACTCGATGGCTGCCGGCACGTAGCGCTGCATCATCAGTTGCACGACGTAGGTGGAATAGGCGCCGAGCATCAGCATCTCGCCGTGGGCCATGTTGATCACGCCCAGCAGGCCGAAGGTGATCGCCAGGCCCAGGGCCGCGAGCAGCAGGATCGAACCCAGAGACATGCCGCTGAAGGCCTGGCCGAGGATCTCGCCGAACATCAATTTGCGTTTGACCTGGGCCAGGCTGGTCTCGGCGGCGGTGTGCACGGCGGCGTCGGTTTCGACACCGGGCGCCAGCAGTGCCTCAAGGCGTGTGCGTGCCAGCGGGTCGCCGGTGCCGCCCAACAGGCGCACAGCGGCGAGGCGAATGACCGGGTCGGGGTCGACCAGTTGCAGGTTGGCCAGGGCGAGGCTCAACGCGGTGTGCACGGCCTCATTGGTCTCGGCGGCCACTTGCTGGTCAAGGAATTTGAGCTGCGCAGGTTGTGCGCTTTTCTGCAGGGTTTGTGCTGCGGCCAGGCGCACCTTGGGGTCGGCGGCGAGCAGTTGCTGGCTGGCTTGCACGTTGTCGATCAGGCCGCGCAGGCGGTTGTTCAGGCGTAGGGTTTTGGTTTCACCGTTGACGTTCAGTTGGCCTTGTTGCAGCGCGTCCACCAGCTCGATGCGCGCCGGGTCGGGCTGGGCAGCCCAGTCCTGGAGCAGCTTGGCTTGTTGCATCGGGTTGGCGTTGATGAAGTCTTCGGCATCGCTGGCGTGTGCGGCAAAGGGCAGCAACAGCAGGGCGGCGAGGATGAAGCGGTAAAGGGCAGTGGGCATAGTCTTGGGCCTTGCTCGAACAAATGTGGGAGCTGGCTTGCCTGCGATGGCGGTGTATCAGATACACCCAGTTGTCTGCATCGCAGGCAAGCCAGCTCCCACAGGGTGTGTGTCAGCCTTAAGGGCCGACACCCCTCGGATCAGTTGCTCTTCACGGCATAGTCCGGCTTCTTGTCGTTGCCCGGAATGAACGGGCTCCACGGCTGGGCGCGGATCGGTTTTTCGGTCTGCCACACCACCGAGAACTGCCCGTCGGCCTGGATCTCGCCGATCATCACCGGCTTGTGCAGGTGGTGGTTGGTCTTGTCCATGGTCAGGGTGAAGCCCGACGGCGCGGCGAAGGTCTGGCCGGCCATGGCTTCGCGCACTTTGTCGACATCGGTGGACTTGGCTTTCTCAACCGCTTGGGCCCACATATGGATGCCCACGTAGGTGGCTTCCATCGGGTCGTTGGTCACGGCTTTGTCCGCGCCCGGCAGGTTGTGCGCCTTGGCGTAGGCCTTCCAGTCCGCAACGAACTTCTTGTTCACCGGGTTCTCCACGGACTGGAAGTAGTTCCAGGCCGCGAGGTTGCCCACCAGCGGCTTGGTGTCGATGCCGCGCAGTTCTTCTTCACCCACGGAGAACGCCACTACCGGCACGTCGGTGGCCTTCAAGCCCTGGTTGGCCAGCTCCTTGTAGAACGGCACGTTGGAGTCGCCATTGACGGTGGAGATCACTGCGGTTTTGCCGCCGGCCGAAAACTTTTTGATGTTGGCGACGATGGTCTGGTAGTCGCTGTGGCCGAACGGGGTGTAGACCTCTTCGATATCTTTATCGGCTACGCCTTTGGAGTGCAGGAACGAGCGCAGAATCTTGTTGGTGGTGCGCGGGTACACATAGTCGGTGCCGAGCAGGAAGAAGCGCTTGGCGCCGCCACCTTCTTCGCTCATCAGGTATTCCACGGCCGGGATCGCCTGCTGGTTCGGCGCCGCACCGGTATAGAACACGTTCGGCGACATCTCTTCACCTTCGTACTGCACCGGGTAGAACAGCAGGCCGTTGAGTTCTTCGAACACCGGCAGTACCGATTTACGCGACACCGAGGTCCAGCAGCCGAACACCACGGCCACCTTGTCCTGGGTCAGCAGCTGGCGACCTTTTTCGGCAAACAGCGGCCAGTTCGACGCCGGGTCCACCACCACCGGCTCCAGCATCTTGCCGTTCACACCGCCCTTGGCGTTGATCTCGTCGATGGTCATCAAGGCCATGTCTTTAAGCGAAGTTTCGGAGATCGCCATGGTCCCGGACAGCGAGTGCAGGATGCCGACCTTGATGGTCTCGGCGGCCTGGACGGTCCAGGTCAAACCCATGGCGGCAATGGATGCCGACAAAGTGAAAGCCTTGATCAAGCTACGACGCTTCATGGTGCGATCTCCGTAAACCGAAAGTGTTGTGGGGCAGATACGCAGGTCTTTGCAAAGGCTGTGCCTGCGGCGGCAAACACCGATGCCGGTGAGTGGTTGTTGCGGACATTGGCACGGGGGTGCACCAGCTTGGCGCTGCAATTGCCGTCAGGTGCAGGTGTGGCGCTAAAACAGGGCGAAGCGTTAGATAGGCAGCGCAAACGCTGTGCAGGGATGTTCCGGGATGAACGCTCAACCAATGTGTGTTGCGTGAGTTACGCAAAACCAATCGTTCCTGAGGCACGGCCTGTTCTGCTCAAGCCCATGACTAACTATTCACCTCTTGGGTGATGGGTGACCTGTTGAGAATGGCATCAGAACCCTGTGCCCAAGAGTCCTTGGGCACTGAGGCGGTTCTCACTATTCAGGGACGTTGCCATGACCATCAATTTGTCGCGCGAGGAGCGCGCAGCCAGTTCAAACCGAGGGACTACCCGTTTACCCGCCGTCAGCCCAGGATTCATTAACGAAGCCGACGCCGCTTATTGGGCGCACAAAAAAATAGGTGCGCGCAGAGACAAGGAGTACGGCGGGGTTGTTTTGAGGAAATATACGGGCAGGTATCATGCTACCGAGCCTGTGCCCGGCAAGGGCTTGCAGTTTGATCTGCGCGAGGTACTGACGGTCAGCGCCGATGGCCAATTTGAGCAACCCAAGGGTTACACCTGTGTGGCCTCCTACCATTCGCATCCTGCGGACCATGAGCTGACTCAGAAGGCCAATCCGAGCTTTGATAGTAAGACGGTCAAAGCTTTTTTGAGTTTTTTTTCCGATGGCGACTTTTGGCATGGGGTTAATAACCGAGATTTCTTTCCGGCAGCGTATTTGTCCGGCCCCGACGGCTCGCTGATCCGATACGCTTCAAGTGGCTCCGTTGAAGAGCGCAGCTTTGCGCTCTGGATAAAAGCAGGAAGGCCCCGCAATAACAAAGTTGCCCTGTTTGGTCCGTTCAGCACTTTTGTCAAAAAACTCTCGACGCTGGGTACCTTGAGCTTGATTGTTCCCACGGCACTGTGGGGCGGCTCGGCAGGCGACGTGCCCGCAGATTGGGTGGTGTTCCAACCCTTCAGCAGCGGTGCGCCAACCCCTCAGCCTTTGTTTACCGGCGTATTCACCGAAGTTCAGGCTGCGATTAACGTTTGTGAACCCGTTGCCGCGCCCGCACGCCAAATCGGCATCGTGATCAAGGCGCAAGGCGAAGGCCGGGCTGAGTATGCGGTTTCTCAGCCGGAGCCTGCGCAGGTGCTGGGGTGGCTGGCCGGTGACGCGTTGCCGGTACTGCCGGCCGGATGGGAACTGCACGGCATGTACGTTGATTCTAGTCCTGTACCCGAGCCTTTCCCGCCTATGCAAGCCTGGCTGTACCAGTGTTTTATCAGCCCGCTGGACTTGGCAACGCACATCGCTGGTTACCGCAGGTTATCCAAGACGCTATCTGTTGCCGCTGCCGGTTCGTTGTACATCCGCACAAGTGACGCAGCCGTTTTACGCTATGGCTTTTCTGGCTCCGACGCCGAGTCTCAACTTTTCGCTCAGGCGGCGGACGGTAGCGTCACGGATAACGGCATACAGGCGCTGCTGCAGGCGGGAACACTGCTGCCACAGGGGTTGGTAAAACAGGTGGCTGAGGCGGGCCAATTGAGTGTGGAGCGCACCAGCGATATTTGGGACAAGAAAGGTGCTGTGGACAAAATGTGGCGGCCTTTTTCCAAGATTCCCGAGCCGCAATTGAGCCCGGCTTTTATCACTGCCGACGACGCTGCCCGCTGGGCGCACGAGGTGATTGGCACGCGCCGCGACCTCGAATATGGAGGAGTCATACTCAAACGGGGTTATCGCTACTATGCCACCCATCCGATACCGGACCGCCGAGCGGTGTTCGAACATGGGCTCCTCTTGGCCAGGGACAGCGACGGTAACTTCATCGCCCCTGATGATTACAGCGCCGAGGCGTTCTACCACTCCCATCCCGTCACTAATATCGCGCAAGCAAGGATCAACTACCCCGACGACAGTGATGATCAGTTGCTGCTGCGTGGCAACTTCTATTCAAGGCCGGACCTACGCTTCAGCATCCGTAACCGGGCTTTCGCCAGGGCTCACTATCTCTCAGGACCGGATGATGCACTGATCAAATACGTCAGCAGCGGCTCGGCGCTCGAAAGCGCGTATTACCAGGAGCTGCATGGCGTGGAGGACAAGACCTCCAGTGATTTCGAGTCCAAGGTTGTCTGGAAACTGGCCGAAGCCGGCGAGCTGTCGGTGGTGATCCCCAACCCGGTTTGGGGTGGCGTTCGTGGACTTATCTCCAAGGGCTGGCGCATCAGGACGCCCGCGACAGCACAGCAGCAGCAACCCTTTTTCACCGAAGCCTACTCGCGGCCGGAGCATGCCGTGATGCGTGCGCTTGTACTTGCCGGTCCCGAGAACATTGGCACTAAGTTCGGGGTTGTACTCAAACATAGGCAAGAGAATATCTATGCGGCGACGTTGGCACTGCCCAGAAGTGTTCCCCTGTTTTCGCCCTCCGTGCTGTTTCCAAAACGCCAGGATGGCGGGGTGCGGCTACCTTCCCAGTACCGGCTGGAGGCTATCTACTTCAGCAGTTGGTATGAAACCAACGAAATTGCCGCTCGGGAAATCTGGTTGGCCAGTGCCTTCTTTACGCCGTCGCAGGTGGTCGCCGCCGCCCGCCAGGCACGGGCGACTCTGGCCATCCAGCACCGCACCCGTGGCTTGACCTTGTACATGCAGGCCTCTGATTCAGCGCTGCTGGCACTTAAAGTGCCCGAGGCCACGGCCACCTCCGAGCTGGTGCAGGAATCCAGCACCGGCGAGCTGCACGATAACGGTGCGCAAGCCGGCCTGCTCGATGGCACGCTAAGCCCGCGGGCTTATGTACGTCGGGTTATTAGCGCGACCGCACTGTCGGTGGTCGAGGCGGGCGGCTTGTGGCGATACGTGGGACCAGTGGATAACCGTCTGCTGGTGTCGTTCTACACGGCGACACTGAGCCGTTCGTTTCTCTCTGCACACGATGCGGCGGTGTATGCCCATGAGCAAGTCGGTAGTCGACGCGATCGTTACTATGGGGGTTACGTGCTCAAGGGCGAAGACGGTCGCTTTGTGATTACCGAGCCTATAGAAAGCCGCGAAAATCCATTTTTGTACACGCTGTTTTTCCCTTCCAGTAACCACGGCCCGCTGATCCCGCCGGAACCTTATGTGTTGCACGGGCGATACGGCTCTCATCCCGAATTGTCCATGGCCGACCCTGTTCCGATCCTGCGGCGCGGCTGGACACGGGACGAGGCGCTGATCAATCAGCAGGTGTTCTCCTGCAATGAAATGTACGCCATCATCCCGGCCGGGCGAGTGGCCTATCTCTCGGCGGCACCGAATTGTTTATTGGAATACACCCCAAACAAGTCTTCTGCAGAAACAACGCTCCTGGCTAATATCAGCCCTCAAGCCGGGGATAACAGCTTTCAGGCGCGACTTGATAGAGGGGACATCAAGCCCGCCGATTGGGTGTGGCGAGTGGCCGAGACGGGGGATTTGAAGATCATTCAGGGCAACCGGCTTTGGGGGCCGCGCTCGGTGGTCTACAGCGACTGGTCGGCCAATTACAACTACGCCCCAAGATCCGGCCCGCTTGACTACGTCACCTACGGCGCGGTGTTTACCAGTGCCGATGATGCGGCCAGTGACCTTCATGGGCGGGTGCATGGGCGTCATTTTCCCGAGGAGGCGTGCTATGCATTTATCCTCAAACACAAGGACAAGGACCAGTACATTGCGAGCGAGGTGGTCGGTGCCACCCGTACGGATGAGCTGTTCAATCGCTACCTTGTGTTTAAACGCATTACTCAAGACCAGTACCAGCTCCCAGATGGTTTTGAACTGCATGGGCTGTTTCGCTCGCAGCAATGGCTGCGTAAAAGGCTGAGACCTTCGAACGAATGGCTGGCTCGGTTTTTTGTCCAGCCTGATGTTCTGTACGCCGCTATCTATGAAGCCAAGGGTGGGGGTGCCGATAGCCTGCCGATTTATTTTTCAACGCATGACGGTGCGCTGTTGCGCTATAAGCCCCCACCGATTGACGTAACGTCCGGCGGTACGGCGGATACGTTGTTGGGTGACGCACAACGAGCGTTGGATTCCGGGATTAAGAGGCCCGTTGAATTCGTCAGGGAGTGGTCGCTGAGGGGGCAGCTTCAAGTGGTCCGTATCAGCCAGCTCTGGGATAAAGCAGGGTTGGTCAGTAATACCTGGACCAGTTACGCAACCTTGATGCCGCGACATTTAAGCCCCGCCTTCGCCAGCCCCGATGACGCGGCCCGCCACATAGCAACATTGACGGGCAACGGACATCGCCGCACTTATGGCGGGGGAATTCTCAAGCTGGTCAGCGGGTTATATGCCGCAACGGAGCCCTTGGCCATACCGCCCCAGGGGCTTGCTTTGAATTGGATCTACCCTGACCACGCGGTTTCAACAGGACTTTATCCGGGAGGCAGCACGATTGTGGCGCGCTATCGGACTCTGCTGGATCAAGAGGTGCCGCTGCTGCTGTCCAGCACTCAGAAAGCCATCTACAAAAGCATGATTCCGAGCACGGTACTGGCGAGTTTGTTGAACCGGGATGCCGACATCATGTGTGAGTATGTGTTCGGCGCTAATGGTTCGATCCTGAGTTATCAACTCTCGAACTCCATTGCGGAGAACTCGCTTAAAAACCGTCTGGAGGTACAGAGCCTGGCCAAAGACGACTACGTTGACAACCTCATCGAACAGCAAATCCGCAGCGGGGTTCTCACGCCGCTGGAGTTCGTCACGTTGGTGGCGAAGGCGGGTCAGCTGAGTGTGGTGAAAAATGATCGTTTATGGGGGCAGGCCAGACAGATAACGGGAGAGTTTGCGACGTCTAACGCTACGCCCAACCCCGGGGATATTCGCCAGGTATTGTTCGACTCAGCCTGTGGCCCGATCTTTACCCGGGCGTTCGATGCCGTCCGCTACGCCCAGCGTATGGCGAAACCGCAAACCGACGTATCGTTCGGTTACGTACTCAAAACCGTGAAAAAGTCGCTGTACATGACGACCCTGCCACTTGTCAGGGAGAAATTTGACGATTTCAGGCGGGTTTTTATCAACGGCCAGTTGCCCCAAGGTTATGTGCTGGAGGGCATGTACCTCTGTGCTTCGACGGTGGCGATTGCCCCGGCCGGCGATGAAATGGCGCATAGCTTTTTCCCCCCTCAAGACATTGGCAAAGCGTTGAACTTTCTCATCTACGCAAGCAACGGCAGGGCTCTGCCGTTGTACCTGATGTGTGGCGACGGGGCATTACTTAAATACCTGGTTCAAAAGACGGCGCAGTTATACGACTGGACGAAGAATGCGGTCTTGGAACGCTCCCAATTGTTAAACGGTACCCTCAAGGTGCGCGAATATGTGCGCCGCTTGGCTGCTATGGGCGAACTGGAAATACGGGTGACCAGTGTAGTCTGGGGCAGGAAAGAGCGGGTGATGGCGCAATGGGCACCGAAAAAAGCCCCCCATGCGTTTGCCGATGACCCGCATTCTCATTCGTTCTGTGGGCCGTTGTTTCTTTATCCCGACGATGCGGCGCGTTATGCCCAAGGCTTGGTGGCCCCTTTCCAGGACAAGCAATATTTGGGCGCGGTATTGATGCCGGATCAAATCCAGGGCTATGTCGCGATTGACCCGGTGGAGGACCAGGGCACGGGAGGTACGAGTACCCGAGAGCTGCTGTTTTGGATCGATCATGCCGGGTTCGATGTCCCCGCCGGTAATGTCCTGAGCACCTACAAGATCGCCGCCGTGCACGCGTTCTACAAAGCGATACCGTCGACTGTCAGCCGTGAGCCGAGAGATCAAAAATTGCTGACCCACTTCGTCTCCAAGGATGACCTGCGCGGCTATCTGGCGGTGATCCGCAGTAATGCGCCCTATGCCAAGAGTTGCTACCTGTCCAGCCGGGGCGGCGCCCTGCTCAAATATGTACCGGCGTTCACGCAGGCTGAAACCACCTTGCTCAGTCCTGGTGATGCACCAGACCCTAGTGTGCTGGTCAGTCAATTGCGCGCTCAAGGCAGCCTGTCAATATTGGTCGCCGATGCTTTCTGGATGCGCGTGGGCGTATTGGGTGCAGAGTGGAACGGGGGCGAAGCGCTGTCCGAGCCGCAAGTCGGCAAGTTTTGGTATGAGGGTGAAAGGGATGAACTCTGACTCTAGCGCTTGCGCATCAACCCGATAAAAAACAGCCCGCCAATCGCTGCCGTGGCCACGCCAATGGGCAAGTCTTCGGGGGCGATCAGGGTGCGCGCAGCGACGTCAACCCATACCAGGAACAGGCTACCCAGCAGTGCACACACCGGCAATAAACGCCGGTGTTCGGCGCCCACAAGGCGCCGCGCAATATGCGGCACCATCAGCCCGACAAAACCGATGGAACCGCTGATGGACACCAGCACGCCGGTCATCAATGACGCCACCATAAACACTTTGAGGCGCACATTGCGTGCGTTGAGGCCCAGGGTCACGGCGGTCTGTTCGCCGGCCATCAACGCGTTCAGCGGCCGCGCCATGCCCACCAGTACCAGCAAGCCTAGAAAGACGGTTGCGGTGGGGATCGCCAGCAGCTCCCAGCGCGCCAGGCCCAGACCGCCCAGCATCCAGAACATCACCGCCGAGGCGGCGCGATGGTCGCCCATGAACAGCAGCAGGTTGGCCGCTGCCATCATCACGAAGGACACGGCTACGCCGCACAACAGCAGGCGATCACTTTCCAGGCGGCCGTTACGACTGGCCACCGCCAGCACCACCAGCATGCTCAGCAAGGCGCCGATAAACGCTGCGATGGGCAGCGTCAGCAGCCCGACGATTTCACCCACATGCAGCACCACGATCACCGCGCCCAGGGTGGCGCCGGAGGTCACGCCGAGCAGGTGCGGGTCGGCCAGCGGGTTGCGCGTCACCGCCTGCAACACGGCGCCGATCAATGCCAACCCGGCGCCGACCAGCGCACCGAGCAACATGCGCGGCACGCGGATCAGCCACACGATATGTTCCTGGCCAGTGCTCCAGTTGGCCTCGCCAAGGCCGAAGGCCTTGTTGAGCAAAATCCGCCACACCACGTCCGCCGGCACCCGCGCCGAGCCAAACCCCAGCGAGATCACGCAAGAGACCAGCAACACCGCGCCAAGCGCACTCAACAGCAGGGCATAGCGGCGGCTGATCATTCGCCGTGGAACCCTTTGGCCAGGGTTTCCACCGCCACCACGTTGTCGATTCCCGGCGTGGCCTGCACATACGGGATCACGATAAAGCGCTGATTCTTGATGGCGTCCACCGACTGCAACGCCGGGTTATCCAACAGGAATTGTTCTTTCTGCGCGGCGGTGATTTCGCTGTAATCGACGATCACGATCACCTGCGGGTTGCGCTCCACCACGGTTTCCCAATTGACGCGGGTCCAGCTGGCGTCGATGTCATCGAGGATATTGCGCCCGCCGGCAGCGGTGATCAGTGCTTGCGGCATGCCCAGGCGGCCGGAGGTCATGGCGCGGTCTTCGCCGCTGTCATAGAGGAACACCCGAGGCTTGTCGGCGGGCAGGTGCTGTTGCACCTCGGCCACTTGCGCCTGCATCTGCGCGATCAAGGCCGTGGCGCGCTCCTGCACATCGAAGATCTTGCCCAGGTTGCGCAGGTCGTTATAGGTGTCGTCCAGGGTCGCCGCCGGGCGCTTCATCACGAAAGCGCAGGACTCGGTCAACTCGTAGACGTTGATGCCCAGTGGCTGCAAGGTTTGCGGCGTAAGGTCACCGCCCACGCGCATGCCGTAATCCCAACCGGCGAAGAAGAAATCCACGTTGGCGTTGAGCAGGGTTTCCACCGACGGGTACTTGCTCGCCAGTTCCGGCAGGCCGTCGAGGATTTCGGCCATTTGCGGCGTGACCGACTTCCAACCGGTGACGCCGCTGTAGCCGGCCATGTGATCCTTGAGGCCCAGGGCGAGCATCATCTGGGTCATGTTGATGTCGTGGCTGACCGCGTGTTTCGGCGCTTCCTGGAAGGTCACGTCGCGGTTGCAGCTTTTGACGGTCACCGGGTAATGGGTCGCATCGGCAAACGCTTGGGCCGTGCCGAGCAACAACGCGAGAGACAACAGGGAGCGCAGGATCATGGTTGGGTTATCCAGGTGATTCGGGGGTAGCCGGCCAAAGGGTGAGCGTCGATCAAGGCTTCGACGCCGAAGACATCACGCAGCAACTCGGCGGTCAGCACTTGGTGGGGCGTGCCGCTGGCGACAATGCGCCCGTGGTTGATCACGTACAAACGATCACAGTAGGCCGCGGCCAGGTTCAGGTCGTGAATGCTGGCCAGGGTGCCAATGTTCAAGCGCTTGACCAGCCGCAGCAACTCCAGCTGATAGCGCGGGTCGAGGTGGTTGGTCGGCTCATCGAGGATCAGCAGTTGCGGCTGCTGCGCCAAGGCGCGTGCGAGGATCACGCGCTGTTTTTCGCCGCCCGAGAGCGTGGCGAACGCGTGGTCGTCGAAGCCGTGCATGCCGACCGATTCCAGTGCCTGCCGGATGAGATGCTGGTCGTGCAGTGTGTCGCCATCGAACAACCCCTTGTGGGGCGTGCGGCCCATGGCGACCACTTCGTCCACGCGCAGGCCGAAGGTGTCGGGGAACTCCTGCAGCACCACAGCGATGCGTTGTGCGCACCACTTGGCGCTTTGCTTCCAGACATTCTGGTGTTCGAGCAGCACGTCACCGCGTTCGGGTTTGCTGAAGCGATAAGCGCAGCGCAACAGGCTGGTCTTGCCACTGCCGTTGGGGCCGATCAGCCCTACAAACTCCCCCGCGCCGACCTGCAGGCCGGCATCCCGCAGCTGGAAGCGGTGGTTGCAGTGGTCGTGGCCGGGTGGAGTCCAGCCAAGGTCGGTGAGGGTGAGTGAAGCCATCAATATTCTCAAGTTCAACACAGTTAATGGTGGGAGCTGGCTTGCCTGCGATAGCGGTGTATCAGGCAGACCGCTATCGCAGGCAAGCCAGCTCCCACACTGGTCCATGTGTTTCAGTTAGAAGGTGTAGTCCGCCGTGACGAAGAACGAACGCGGCTCACCCAGTATCCACTGTTGACCATTGTTGTACTGGCTGACGGCGTAGGTGCGGTTGAACAGGTTGTTCAGCTCAAGGCCCAGGGTGGTATTGCGCATGGCTTTCCACGATACGGTGGCGTCGGCCACGGTGTAGCTCGGCACTTCGCTGCTGTTGGCGGTGTCGGCATAACGGGCGCTGACGTAACGCACACCGGCACCGGCGCGAATGTCATCGGTCAACGCCTTGCTCAACCACAGGTTGGCGGTGCGGTTGGGCACGTCCACCGGGCGGTTGCCGTCGCGGGAAACCGCCTGGCCGTTGACCACTTCGGAAAAGTCATCGTACTGCGCCCGCACAATGGCCGCGTTGGCTTGCAATTGCCAGGCGTTGGGCAGTTGCAGGTCGAGGCTGGCTTCCAGGCCGTTGGACGATTGCTGGCCGACTTGCTCCTTGAGCGTGGTGCCGGGAATGCTCACCAGCAGTTTCTTTTTGACGATGTGATAAGCCGCCAGGGTCCATTCGCCACGCGCGTCCCAGAACGCCTGCTTGAAGCCGATTTCGGCCTGTTTGGCGGTGGACAAACCAAACTGCTGCTGGCTCGGGCTCAGGCTGATCAGGCTGCCGACACCGTCGGTGCTGGTGGCGTACTGGCCGTAGACCGAGGTGTTCGGTGTGATCGCGTAGACCAGGCCGGCCTTCCAGTTGTTGCCGGTCAGGGTCTTGTCGGAGTCCTGGTTCGCGGTTGTCAGGTCATTGCTGTCGATGTGCAGGTAGTCGCGGCGCGCGCCGGTGATCAGCAAGAGTTTGTCGGTCAATTGCAGGCGGTTTTCGGCGAAGGCCGCGAGCTGCTTGGTGGTGGTGACCGCTTGTGGAATGAACGGGCTGCTGCTTTCAAACGGCTGCGGCACCGGATGTTGAATATCCACCGGCTGGCCGCCGCCCGGCATGTCGCTAAACGGCGCGTTGCTGGCCAGGCGGAAGCGAATGCGGTTGTACTCGACGCCTGTGACCGTCTGGCTGTCGAGGCCCAACAGCGTGTGTTTGAAGGTGATCGTCTGGCGGTCACCGACCTGTTCCTGGTTGTGCTTGATGCCCAGGTAGTCCTGACGCACCAGGCCGCCATCCACAAAATTGTAGCTCTCGGCGTTCTGCCAGCGGCGCTGGTTTTTCAGGTACGACAGCTCGTTGGTGGCGCTGACGTTGTCGTTGATCTGCCACTCGCTGGTCAGGCGCGTCCACTGGTCGTTGTAGTGCTGTTTGTCGTTGCTGACGTTGTAGTTCTTGTCGCGCAGGCCTTTGTGCAACTGGCCGTTGATCAGCGGCGTGCCGTAATAGTTCTGCGGGCTCTGGTCGCCGTAGTCGTGGGCCAGGGTAACACTCAGGTTATCGGCCGGCTGCCAGCGCAGCGCGCCGCTGACGAAGTCGCTGGCGGAGTCGCCGCGTGCGATAAAGCCGTTGCTGCGCAGGCGGTTGACGTTCAGGCGGTAGCTCAGGGTGTCGGTCAGCGAGCCGCCGCTGTCCAGCGCTTGCTGCTGGCGGTCATCGGAGCCATAGCCCAGGCGCACATGGTTTTCGATTTCGCCGCTGAACGGCTTCTTCGCAATGGTATTGATCACCGCACCGGTGGCGCCCTGGCCGTACATCACCGAGGCCGGGCCGCGCAGCACATCCACGCGCTCAACCGACCAGGTATCCACCGGGAAGGTGGAGGTGCCTGCACCGTCGAACATGCGCTGCCCGTCGTACAGCTGCAGTACCGAACTCTGCCCTGTAAAACCACGGGCCTGCAACGACGTGCCGCCGTCGCCCGGCGAGCCGGTGCGGCTGATGCCGGTGGCGCGGGAGATGGCGTCCTGCACACTGGCGTCGCCGCGTTCGCGGATCTTCTCGCCGGTCTGGCTCTCGACACTGCCTGGGGTTTGCAAGGCGGTGAGGTTCAGGCGCGAACCGGCAGTGGTCGGCGTGTTCAGGTCGACACGTTCGTCATCCACGGCGGGCGCGGTCACGGGGCTGGCGGGCAGGGTCAGCGCCTGGGCATTGTTGTGCAGGGCGAGCAGGCATACGCCGCACGCAAGGTACTTGTTCATCGGTCGATCAATCGCTTCTTGAAAGGGTGTGCTCGCCGCAGGGCGCGGCGAGCAACGATAACGCAGAAAGTGTTATAAGTTAACGCTTATTGGCTGCGCGACAAAAGTCGCGCAAGGCTACAGAAGGCCTCTGCCGTGGGCATCTCGCCTGCCTCATGCAGAACCTGAGGCAGATTCACGTTGGTTGAAAAGGCGCGCCAGCACCAAACGATCCAATGCCCACACCACGACCAGCGACGCGCCCACCAGCGGAAAAATAATCGCCAGTGCGAGCATGATCACCATCGCGGTTTTCCACTTGGGCAGGTCATGGCGCAACGGCGGCACGCCCAGCCCACCGTGTGGCCGACGTTTCCACCAGATCACCACGCCACTCACCGCACTGAGCAGAATCATCAGGCAGATCACCAGCACGATCAGCTGATTGACCCAGCCGAACATCTTGCCTTCATGCAGCATCACGCCGGTTTCGGTGGCGCGTGCGACGAGGTTGTAGTGTTCCCAGCGTACATCAGCCAGCACTTTGCCGGTGTACTGGTCCACATGCAGGGTCGCGTCATTGCGTGGGTCGTTGGCGAACACCGCGACGGTGAACACGCCTTCGGCGGTGGTGGGGAACGTGATGCTGTAGCCGGGTTCGACCTTGCGTGCGTTGGCCAGGTCGACCACTTGTTGCAGGCGTACAGTCGGCGCGGCAGGACCTGAATGCATGGCGCCGTGGTTCATATGTTCGGCGTGGTCGCCGGACATCGGCATCGGCGTGTTCTCCATGGCCCACGGCACGGTCTGCCGGCTGGCCGTATTGAGGCTGCGCGCTTGCTGGTCGGACTGCGGCACGTTGTTCCACATCGCTGCGGGAAACTTATTCCACAGCTCGGCGTATTGCTTGCCCCAGAAGCCGGTCCAGGTCATGCCGCTGAGCAGCATCACCAGCAAAAATGCCGCGCCCCAGAAACCGGCGACCGCATGCATATCGCGCCAGAACACTCGGCCACGGCTGTTGAACCGTGGCCACAACACCCCGGCCGAAGACTTGCCGCGTGGCCACCACAGGTACACGCCGGACACCACCAGCATCACGCCCCAACCGGCGGCGAGTTCCACCAGGCGATCACCCACGGTGCCGATCATCAGCTCGCCATGCAGTGCGCGGGCGATGGCTTGCAGGTTGTATTTGGCATCCTGTTCACCGAGGACGGTGCCGCGATACGGGTCGACGAATACCGTCACGTCGCGGCCATCGTTGTGCATCACGAACTGCGCGCTGCTGGTGGCGTCGGCAGGTGGCAGGTATTTGCTGATTTTGCCTTGGGGAAAGGCTGCCTGGGCGCGTTGCAGTTGCTCGTCGGCGCTCAGGGCGTGCTCGGCACTTTGCACCTTGAGCAGGTTGCCGTACATCAGCGGGTCGAGCTGGGGTTTGAACAGGTAGATGATGCCGGTGAGAGCCAGCAGCACCATGAAAGGGGCGACGAAAAGGCCGGCGTAGAAGTGCCAGCGCCAGGCCAGGTTGTAGAAGGAAATTTTTGGGGTGGTCATCATTAGGCTCCGCAAGGCTTTCAATTTTTTGTGTTGGTTACACCGCTATCGCAGGCAAGCCAGCTCCCACGGGGGAATGAATGCAATCCAAGTGTGGGAGCGGCGGTGCGACGATTCGACTTGCCCGCGATGCTCTTAGAAGCTCATATCCACCTTGGTCCAAAGGGTGCGCCCCGGCTCCTTGACGGCTTGCGGGTCGTTGGCCGGGTAGCCGAAGCCTGCGTTACCGGCCAGGTTCAAATGCTCGGCATAGGCTTTGCCGAACAGGTTGTCGACGCCGGTGCTGACCTTGAAGTTTTTATTGATGCGGTACGCCGCGTTCAGCGAGAACACGCCAAAACCGCTGCTTTTGTCAAAGTCCTTGCCGACCACGTTGCCCTTGTTCTGGTCGATGCGGTTTTGCGCCGCGACCACACGCCACAAGGCGCCGGCGCTCCAGTCGTCCTGGCTGTAGGTGAGACCCAAACGCGCGTCCAGCGGTGGCATTTGCGGCAGCGCCTTGCCGTCGCTGGTGTTTTTGCCCCAGGCATAGGCGAGGCTGGCGTCGGCTTTCCAGTGCCGGGTCAGCTTGTACGCCGCGCCCAATTCACCGCCCACGATGCGTGCGTCAACGTTGCGAGCTTGGGAGGTGGTGCCCATCATGCCGGGCTTGTAGTCGAACAGGATAAAGTCCTGCACCCGGCCGATATAACCAGAGGCCCAGGCTTCCAGGTCGGCGGTTTTGTACTGCGCGCCGACGTCGAGTTGGGTGGTTTTCTCCGGCTTCACGCCGTCAAAGGCATTCACCGAACCCACCGCGCCGGTGTTGGGCGAAAACAGCTCCCAGTAATCCGGAAAACGCTCCGAATGGCCGAGCCCTGCGTAGACCGTGGTGGGCGTGTCGGCCAGGTCATGCTCATAACGCACAAAGCCCGAGGGCAAAGTGTCGGCGCGGGTGTCGTTGGCGGTCGGGTTGGGGCGCGACATCATTCCCGAGCCCGTGCGCTGGCGAAAATCCTTGGCAGAGGCGCGGTCCAGGCGGGCGCCGGTGATCAGCCGATCACGCTCGGCGGCGTACCAGGTCAGTTCGCTGAACACCCCGTAATTGTGGAAGTTGGCGTCCTTGACCCGTGGCAGATCCTTGTAGGTGTCGATGCCCATGCTGCTGCGCTGGCGATGCTCGTTGGTCTGCGCGTCCAGGCCGCTGATCAGTTGCACATCGGCCCAGCGCCAGGTCGCCTTGATGCGTGCGCCGAGGGTGCGGCGGTCGACGTTGGAAGCCATCGGCCCGGCCATCATGCCGGTGCCCGACGGCGTACGCAGGCTGTAGTTGTCCATCACATGGTCGGCGTAGTTGTAGTAGACCTGCGCTTGGACCTTATCCAGTACCTCACCGATATTGGATTTTTCAAAGCGCAGCCCCAGGCTTTCGCGCAGAAACTGCGAACCATCCATGCCGCGCCCGGCGTAGCGCGCTTCGCCATCGCCACGGCCGGCGGTGAGTTCCAGCAGGGTGTCGGCGTCGGGGGTAAAACCGACGGCCACGTCGCCATTCCACTTGTCGTAGCGCGAGGCGACGGTGTCGTTATTGCCGTCCTTGTAGTCATCGGCGTGAGCCTGGTTGCCGATCACCCGCACGTAGCCCAAAGGCCCTCCGGCGGCGGCATCGACCACCTTGTCGAAGCGCCCGTTGGAGCCGGCCAGCACACTGGCGTTGACCCGCGTGCCCAGCTCGCCGAATTGCTCGGGCTCACGCTCGAACAGGATGGTACCGGCCGACGCGCCAGGCCCCCAGAGCACGGTTTGCGGGCCTTTGATCACGGTGAGCTTGTCGTAGGTTTCCGGCGAGATATACGAGGTAGGCGCGTCCATTCGCCCTGGGCAGGCGCCGAGCATCATGCCGCCGTTGGTGAGGATATTCAGGCGCGAACCGAACATGCCGCGTAGCACCGGGTCGCCATTGGTGCCGCCGTTGCGCACCAGCGCGAAGCCGGGGATGGTCTTGAGGTAGTCGCCGCCGTCGCTGGCGGGCACCGGTTGGCGTGGGTCTTTGGGGTTGGTAATCACGGTCAGCGGCGAGCTGGGGGCGATCGCGGTGATTACCGTGGGGCTCAGTTCGTGATCCTCGGCCTGGGCGTGTGGTGCCAACAGCGCGCCACACAGAACGGCGAGAACGGGGGTACATCCCAAACGGGAGTCAGCAGAAAACCTGGACATGACAAATTCCATCAATCAATCGTAAACAACACGGCCAGCAGCCTGCGGCTGTCTGTATGAAGTCGGCCGGTGTGAAGTGATGCTGTGAAGTGCTTACGAAGCGATGGGCGGGGCGCGGCTGCGGGCGCCGGGGAAAATGCTTTGCCGGGCGTGGCCCAGGCGGGTGGCGGGCGTCAGGGCATTCGCCGGTGGCGGGGTGCCGAGGCTGACATGGGAGACGCTGCCGGGCAGGGCCGGGCAACTGAACAGCAGGTCGCAATACCCGCACTTTGCCCAGAGGGCGTGGTGTTCGCTGGGGGCTTGCTGGTGTTCGCCATGGCTGCTCGACGGCATGTCCATGGACATTTCCATCGACATACCGGCGTGATGATCCATCGGCATCGCTTGGGAAATCAGCGGACCGATAAAGATCATCAGCATGGCGAACAGGCTGATCCAACTGCCGCGCGCCAGGCTCATGGGCCTGCGGCGGTGTGGCGACAACCTGGCGCGAGGGGCGCCCATCGAGTGTTGGCCTATTGAGCGTGCTTATGCTCGTGTGTCGCCATGGGCGGTGTTTTTTGTACCGAGACTTCGACTTGCACCGGGCCGGCTTTTTCGAAGTTCAGGGTCAGTGGGAAGTGTTGGCCGTCGCGCAGTTGGGCGCGGTCTTTCAGGCCCAGCAGCATCACGTGGTAGGCCATCGGTGCGAAGGTCAGATCACCCTTGGCCGGTACGGCAACGCTGGGCACCTGTTGCATCTTCATCAGGTCGCCTTGCATCACATGCTCATGCAGCTGGGCTTCGGCAGCTACGGGCGTATCGACGCTAACCAGGCGATCCGCGCTGTCACCTTGGTTATGAATCACAAAATAGGCAGCGACAGTCGGCGCATTCGGCGGCAATTCCTGGGACCAGGGATCGCTGACCAGCAGGTCGCCGGCCTTGTAGTCGTCGGCATTGGCAGCACTGAACACCGGCAGCAACAAGGCGGCCAGCAGCAGGGAAGATTTAAGCATGGCAGTTCTCCAGAACGGTTCTAAACGCAGTTCACTTGCGAAGAAATCAGACCGTTGGAGAGGCGCGGGGGTTAAGGCTCGGCCATTGCTGACGCGGCGTCGGGGCTTGCAGTGCCGGCGGCGGCAGGCCCGGCACCGGATCAAAACGCGTGACATACAGCTGCGGCACATGCCCCGGCAACGCCACTAACGGCGGTGAGCCCGAGCAGCACCAGCAATGCTGCATGGCGGAATGATCTTCCTGGGGCGGCGTTGGAATGTCCAACGTGCCCAAGGCAATGGTCTTGAGACTGGCGCCATTGGACGAACAGAAACTGCCCCACAGTAATTGCTGTGCGGGGTCCTGGGACTGTCGCATCGCGCTGGCCATCGGCATGGCAAAGGCGTTGAACAGCACTGCAAAGCAGGCGATCCACACAATTGCAAAGCGTTGACGGGCCATGGCGGACAATCCGTAGGGTTAAGCGATCAGGTGGGTATTTAGCCTGATCGGGGGGCATAAGTAAAAAGCGGCGGTGTGGTTTGGTGTCGCAGTGGTTGCCTTCATGATAGCCGGGAACCACGGATTGCCAATTTTACCGACGGGTCGCGATCTCCAGCGTGACGCTGAACCCTGTGGGAGCTGGCTTGCCTGCGATGCGGATAACACGGTTTTCCAGCAGTACCGAGGCGATGCTATCGCAGGCAAGCCAGCTCCCACAGTTTGGTGTGTGTTTGGCTATGGCTTGGTGTTGAGCTTGCTGGTTGCACGAGCAATGTCCTGCTCATGTAGGCCGCTTCTAGTTGAGCCTCTACATAACCTAAGTGTAGTGGTCGTCTACGGAAACGTCCGACAGGGTTTTAAGGTTGTCCCTAGGACGGTGGAATTCTAGTCTGCGTACACCGCTGCACACGCAGCGGTCGGGCGTCGCGGCCCGGATTGATTAAGCATTGCCTCCTTTCAGTTGACGCTTTTTTATCGTCTACTGTGCGGCGCTATGGTGGCTGTGCGCGGGATACCTTCGGGTATGCCGGTTTCCTTAATCTCCGGTCCGCGAACCTGCGCACAGCTGCCACCCTTTATCGCATCGCGGCGATCAGTGGCGGCTCCACTTAGATTAAGGAAATTCACAATGATCAAACCCACCCCAAATCCCCCCATTTGCCTATTCACCGTAGCCGACGGAATCAGCACCGAAGACCTGCTGGTCAACCTCAGCGAAACACTCGCCTCGGCCAATGCGCTGAGTTGCGATCTGGCGTTTGACCTGGATGGCCCGAAGCGAGAGGAGTTGCTGGGCGTTGCGCAGTTGATTGAGCTGGCGCAATTGCTGGCTGATCGCGTGCATAAAGGCATAGGGCAGTCGACGGCAGCAGCCTGATAATGCATTCCAAGTGTGGGAGCGGGCTTGCTCGCGAAAGCGCAGTGTCAGTCAATTCATACGGCGACTGACACACCGCCTTCGCGAGCAAGCCCGCTTCCACAGTTGGATAGGTGGTGTTTAGAGAGTGCTGACTGCCTGTAGCACCGCAGCCACGTCGGTGAACTCTCTATCCACCTGCGCCAACACCGGCCGCTTCAACACCAGCACCGGCACCCCGCGCTCACGTGCCACTTCCAGCTTCGGCTCGGTCGCCGCACTGCCGCTGTTCTTGCTGATCAACACATCAATCCCACGCCGTTCAAACAACGCGCGCTCGTCCTCAATCAGAAACGGCCCACGCGCGCCGATGACTTCACAGCGCTCATTGCCCGGATACACATCCAGTGCGCGCAGCGTCCAGAATTGATCGGCGGGGATTTCCTCCAGGTGCTGCAATGGCTCGCGTCCCAAGGTGAACAGCGGGCGCTTGAAGGGTTTGAGTGCTTCAATCAGCTGCGCCCAATCTCCCACCTCGCGCCAGTCGTCTCCCGCCTGCGGCTGCCATGCCGGACGCCGCAACGCCCAGCAGGGAATGCCGCACAACCGCGCCGCCTGGGCAGCGTTTTGGCTGATCTGCGCAGCATATGGGTGGGTCGCGTCGAGGATCAGACTGATCTGCTCATCGCGAACAAATTGCGCCAAGCCTGCATGCCCGCCGTACCCACCTACACGAACTTGGCAGGTGAGGTCAGTGGGCACGCGCCCAACCCCAGCCAGGCTATAGATATGTTCCGGCCCCAGCGTGCGGGCGATGGCCAGCGCTTCGGTGACGCCGCCCAACAACAGGATGCGTTTCATAGCGGCTTGACCACGTCCAGCAAGGTGATCGGCAGCGCCTGGCGCCAGGTGTCGAACTCACCCAGCGGCTGGGCCTGGGCCACATGGATGCGCGTCAGCTCGCCGCCGTGTTGCGCGCGCCACGCCATCAAGGTCATTTCGCTTTGCAGGGTCACCGCATTAGCGACCAAACGCCCACCAGGGCGCAGGTGCTGCCAGCAGGTGTCGAGCACGCCGTCGCGGGTGACGCCGCCGCCGATAAAAATAGCGTCCGGTGCTTCCAGGCCGAGCAACGCTTCAGGCGCCTTGCCGCGAACCAGTTGCAGGCCGGGCACGCCGAGGGCATCGCGGTTATGTTCGATCAGGCTTTGGCGCCCCGTATCGGCTTCAATCGCCAGTGCGCGACAACTTGGATGCGCGCGCATCCACTCGATACCGATGGAGCCGCTGCCCGCGCCCACGTCCCAGAGCAATTCACCGGGAATCGGCGCAAGGCGGGCAAGGGTCATGGCGCGTACATCGCGCTTGGTCAGCTGGCCGTCGTGTTTGAAGGCCGAATCCGGCAGCCCGGCGAGGCGTGACAGGCGCGGGGTGTTGGCGTCGGCCAGGCAGTCGATGGCAACCAGATTCAAGTCCGCAACCGAGGCGTGTGGCCAATCAGCAGCCAGCCCGTCGAGGCGCTGTTCGGTTGCGCCGCCCAAGTGTTCAAACACGCTCAGCCGGCTGCGCCCGAATCCGGACTCGGCTAACAGCGCGGCAATCGCCGCAGGGCTGCGCCCGTCATTACTCAATACCAGCAACCGCACGCCACTGGCCAGGTGCCCATTAATCGCCGCCAGAGGCCGCGCCACCACGGATAAGGTCACCACCTCCTGCAATGGCCAGCCCAAACGCGCCGCCGCCAATGACACGGAGGACGGCGCCGGTAAAATCAGCAGTTCTTCAGCCGCCACCTGGCGCGCCAGGCTGGCGCCTACGCCATAGAACATCGGGTCGCCGCTGGCCAGCACGCACACCGGCTCGCCGCGACGTGCCAGCACCGGCTCCAGGGAAAACGGGCTTGGCCATAGCTGGCGCTCGCCACCAATACACACGGGCAGCAGGTCCAACTGGCGCTGGCCGCCTATAATCCGGGTGGCGCGCAACAGGGCGTGCCGGGCGTTTCTGCCCAGGCCCTTGAAGCCGTCTTCACCGATGCCTACAACCGTCAGCCAGGGCGACATAAGAATTCCTTGAACGACATCCGACGGGCAGGCTTTTCATGCCGCCGGACAAAGCAGGCATAATACCGCGCCTTTACCCGTCAACCGGTAGCCCCGTGAACCCAACGCCTGCTCTGAATACCTTGCGCCCCTCGGCTTGTCCGGGGTTGCTGCGTATCGTCCAGGCCCTGGATGGCGGGATTTGCCGGATCAAACTGGCCGGCGGTTCCATCACCGCCGCCCAGGCGATTACCGTGGCGGACGCGGCGCAGGCCTATGCGGGCGGGGTGATCGAAGCCACCAACCGCGCCAACCTGCAGATTCGCGGGATTGGCGCCGAGGAGGATGCATTGATCGCCCTGCTGCTGGCCGCCGGGCTTGGCCCCAGCAACGCCGCCGGCGACGATGTGCGCAACCTGATGCTCAGCCCCAGCGCCGGTATAGACCCGCAGATGCTGTTCGACACCCGCCCACTGGCGGATCAGGTCCTCGCCACTCTGCAAAATCATCCACGCTTCCATGAATTGTCGGCCAAATTCGCCGTGCAACTCGATGGCGGTGAAGCCCTGGCAATGCTCGAGCATCACCATGATCTGTGGCTGTCGGCGTTTGAGCAGGCGGGCGAGACACTTTTGGCCTTCGGCCTGGCCGGTTGCCCAGGCTTGGATGCACCCTTGGCCGCTGTGCGGCTGGAGCAAGGCCATGCCCTAGTCGTGGCCGTGCTGGAAGCGTTTCTCGACCTGGCGACCCCGACGCAAACCCGCATGCGTCATCTGGCTGTGGATAACTTACTGGCCCATCTGAGCCTGCCGTTACTGCCGGTGGATGGGTTCAAGCGCCCGGCTAGCGGGGCTTTGTCGCACTTGGGCACTTATCCACAGCGGCAAAAAAAACTGTTCTACGTCGCCGCCGTAGCGCCGCTGGGGCGTCTGGATTCGAGCATGCTCAAAGGCGCCGCGCAGTTGGCCAGTGAGTATGGCGACGGCACGTTGCGTTTCACGCCGTGGCAGGGCGTACTGCTGCCCAACCTTAACAACCACGGCGCCGTGACTGAAAGTTTGGAGCACTTGGGCTTTCTCTGTTCAGTCGACCAACCGCTGGCACGCATGATCGCCTGCACCGGCTCAAGCGGCTGTGGCAAAGGCCTGGCCGACACCAAGGCTGATGCCCTGCAACTGGCTGCGCTGCAACACGGCCACGACGTCCACCTGTCCGGCTGCCCACGCTCCTGCGCCGCCGCACACACCGCGCCGGTCACCTTGCTGGCGGTAAGCCCCGGCCACTACGACGTCTATTTTCGCGAGGCAGCCCAACCCGGTTTCGGCCGGCTGCACGCACGCACTCTTTCCATTGAAGCGGCGGGCGCCCTGTTACGCGGCCGCACACGGAGCAACACCGATGATTGATTACATCCGCGACGGTCAGGAGATCTATCGCAACTCCTTCGCCATTATTCGCGCGGAAGCCAAGTTGGAGCGCATTCCTGCCGACCTGGAAAAACTCGCGGTGCGGGTGATTCATGCCTGCGGCATGGTCGACGCCATCGACGGCCTGCAGTTCTCCGAAGGCGCAGGCAAGGCCGGGCGCGATGCGCTGGCGGCCGGCGCGCCGATTTTGTGTGATGCGCGCATGGTCTCCGAAGGCGTGACCCGCGCGCGCCTGCCGGCCAATAACCCGGTGATCTGCACCTTGCGCGACGACAGCGTGCCGGCGCTGGCGCGGGAGCTGGGTAACACCCGTTCAGCTGCCGCGCTGGAACTGTGGCGTCCGCACCTGGAAGGCAGCGTGGTGGTGATCGGCAACGCCCCGACGGCGCTGTTTTACCTGCTGGAAATGCTCGACGCCGGCGCGCCGAAACCGGCGTTGATCCTCGGCTTCCCGGTGGGTTTTGTCGGTGCTGCCGAATCCAAGGCAATGCTGGCGGCCGACAGCCGTGGCGTACCGTTTGTGATCATGCAGGGCCGCCTGGGCGGCAGCGCGATGGCTGCCGCAGCGGTCAACGCCTTGGCCACGGAGGTCGAATAATGCCGGCACGCGGACGTTTGATTGGCCTGGGCGTTGGCCCCGGCGACCCCGAGCTGATCACCCTCAAGGCGCTGCGCCTGCTGCGCGAGTCGCCGGTGGTGGCGTATTTCGTGGCCAAAGGCAAAAAGGGCAACGCTTTTGGCATCATCGAAGGCCATTTGGTCGCGCAGCAAACGCTGATGCCGCTGGTGTACCCGGTAACCACCGAAGTGCTTCCGGCACCGATGTCTTACGAGCAGATCATCAGTGACTTCTACGACAACGCCAGCCTCGATGTGGCCGCGCACCTGGACGCTGGCCGCGATGTGGCGGTGATCTGCGAAGGCGATCCGTTCTTCTACGGCTCCTATATGTACCTGCACGACCGTTTGGCCGAGCGCTATGAAGCCCAGGTTATCCCCGGCGTCTGCTCAATGCTCGGCGGCGCCTCGGTGCTTGGCGCGCCGCTGGTGTATCGCAACCAGAGCCTGTCGGTGCTCTCCGGCGTGTTGCCCCACGAAGACCTCAAGCGCCGGCTGGCGGACGCCGATGCCGCCGTGATCATGAAGCTGGGCCGCAACTTCCCCAAGGTGCGCCAGGTGCTGCAAGAGCTCGGCTTGGCCGAGCGTGCGCTCTATGTTGAGCGTGCGACCATGGCTAATCAGAAAATAGTACCGCTGGATCAGGTCGACCCGGCGTCTTCGCCGTACTTCTCGCTGATCATCGTGCCGGGTGAAAGGTGGCAAGGTTGATGCGCCCGGCGATTGTGATTCTCGGCCAGGGCAGCCTGGCGACGGCGCGCAAGATCGCGCAGGTGTATCCCGGCGCGCTGATCCACGGCCTGGCCGGGCGGGTTGAAGGGGCGGACCAGACTTACAGTGAGTTCGGCGCGACCCTGCGTCAGCTTTACCAACAAGGCACGCCCCTGATTGCCCTGTGTGCTGCGGGTATCGTGATCCGCACGCTGGCGCCGCTGCTGCTGGAAAAAGGCGAAGAGCCCGCCGTGTTGGCCGTGGCTGAAGACGGCAGCGCCGTGGTGCCGTTGCTCGGCGGCCTGGGCGGCGTGAATGTGATGGCGCGCAACATTGGCGCGGCACTCGGCGTCGATGCGGCGATCACCACCAGCGGCGAGCTGCGTTTTGGCACTTGCCTGCTCAACCCGCCTGCGGGTTATGCGTTGGCGGACCTGGAACTGGGCAAGCGGTTTGTCTCGGACCTGCTGGCCGGCGAAAGCGTGCGCATCGAAGGCGTGGCGCCGTGGTTGGACCAGGCGAATTTGCCGCAGGATCAGCATGCACGTCTGGCGATTCACGTGGGCAGTGCCGAGCGCGTGCCGGCTGCCAATGAATTGCTGATTTATCCGAAGACGGTGTGTGTCACCTGTAAGCCAGGGGTGGATTTGGCTGGGCGGGTACGAGCGGCTTTGCATGACGCGGGCATCGCCGTGCAATCCCTGGCCTGCCTGCTGGCCAGCGACACGCAGATGGCCGACGCCTCGTTGCAGCAAGCCGCATTGGCGCTGGGTGTGCCGTTGCGTTTTGCGCCGGTGGCGCAAGACGCGGACATCGTGATCACCGTGGCCGAGCAACCGCTGGACCTGTCGCACGTCGGCCGTGCCCGTGGCCGCCTTGCCGTGATCGGCCTGGGCCCTGGCGCAGCCGAGTTGATGGTGCCGGCGGTGAAGGCCGAGCTGGCGCGTTGCACCGATGTGCTGGGTTACGAAACCTATGTGCGCATGGCCGGGCCGTTCCGCGACGATCAGGTGCAACACTGCACCGATAATCGCGAAGAAATGCAACGCGCTCGCCATGCCTTCGAGTTGGCCGCTCAAGGCCGTTCAGTGGTGGTGGTGTCGTCCGGCGACCCTGGCGTATTTGCCATGGCGGCGGCGGTGCTCGAGGCGTTGCACGAATCCAGCGAGCCGGCCTGGCATCAGGTCGAACTGGAGATCCTGCCGGGCGTCTCAGCCTCGCTGGCCACGGCCGCGCAGGCAGGTGCGCCATTGGGGCATGACTTCTGTGTGATGTCGCTGTCGGACAACCTCAAGCCCTGGTCGATCATCGAAAAACGCCTGGACCTTGCGTCCCAGGCCGACCTGGCGCTGGCGTTCTACAACCCGATCTCGCGTTCGCGGCCGTGGCAATTGGGGCGCGCCCTGGAAATCGTCGCGTTGCACCGCACGCCCGAAACACCGGTGGTGCTGGGCCGTGATATTGGCCGCCCTGGCCAGACTTTACGCGTCACTACGCTGGGGCAGTTGACGCCTGAGCAAGTGGATATGCGCACCATGGTGCTGATCGGCTCGTCCACCACCTGCGTATTCCCCCGCGCCGGTGGCGGCGAATGGGTGTATACGCCGCGCTGGTACGGCGAGAAACCGGCGTCCTGAAAACAGCCCGCAACAGGTAAGAAAGCTCCGAGTAACGCTGGGTGAAAACCTGCTGTTGTTCGGGGCTTTTTCTTTTTTTGTCGATGAAAAAAGGAAGGTCTACCGGTATGCCGCGTTATTGCTGGGGGACGTTTTTTCGACGCGTGCGCCAAGCGATGTTTGTAGTCTGGAAAGCGCGCCAGCGGCTGGACTAGTGTGAAGACAAGCCCCATGTGGGGTGCTTGTGGAGAACTGAAAAATGGAGCGACATCACAAAAGGATCATCAGTGCTAAAAGGCGCAAGTTGATTGCCGCCTACAAGCTGCCGGGGGCGCCGGGAGCCAAGCGCCCGGCGCCGCTGGACGCGGAAGATGACAGCAATGCCGCCGTGGTGAACAACGGCGTGATCTCGTTTATCGAGGGCATGTCGGCGCTGAACCGTGAATACATCCGTAAAAGCTACCTGCTGGCCAGCAGTTATGTGAGTGATGTGTTGAAGGTTCAACGAGGCAGCGAGGCGTGGTATGACGAATTTATCAAGGTGATGGTCAGCCTGGGCTGGTTGCCGGTGCGCAGCGCTTTTGAGCGGGTCTCAAGCTCCGGAAAAGGCCTGACGGTGCAAGTGGCGGCGCTGAATATCATTGCCGCGCTGGCGGCGGCCTCACTGGCAGGGCCATTGCTGGCGGCGCTGCCGAAACTGGCGGCGGATGCGTTGCAGGCCTTGAAGCAACAACCTGCGTCGTTTGAGCTGTTCAAGCGCAATAGCACGGTGCACCAGGGCGGCGATTTCGGCCTGGCGTCCTGTGCTGAAACCGGGGGGGAACTGATGATGGTGCTGGCGACTTACAGCACCCACGGTGTGAGCAAGCAGCTGGGCCTGCCGTTTCTGGAGTGGGACAGCTCTTCGGTCGAGGCTTTCAGCGGCCAGACTTGCCTGGTGCTCAATACCTCAGTGGTCAACGAAAAAACCATCCAGCTGATGCGCGAGAGCGCCGGTGACAAGGTGCAACTGGCGATCGCGAAATACCGGATTTAAGGCACCAGGTAACCGCGCACACCGGTAAAGATGATCTGCGCGGCCAACGCACACACGAACAACCCCATCAACCGACTGACAATCTGCAAGCCCTGGTCACCCAGTATGCGTTCGATACGGTTGGACAAATACAGCACCACACCGACCGTGAAGCTGGCCAGGGCAATGCTGACGATTGCCATGAACTTGTCATCCCAGTGGGGCTGGCTCACGCCCATCACCAACAGCGCACCGATGGTGCCGGGGCCGACCGTGAGCGGGATGGTCAGCGGTACGATGGTCACGTCCTGCTGCACATTGTCGGTCTGCACCGCGGACTTGCCCTGGGCCATGCCCAGCGCCGAGATAAACAGCACGCTGCCGGCGCCGATGCGAAAGGCATCCACGGTGATGCCGAACACACTGAAAATCACCCGGCCGAACAGGTAGAGCAACACGCTCGACACCAGCGTGGCCAACGCGACCTTCCAGGCCAGGCGCCGCCGCTCTTTGCTGGAGTAGCCACGGGTCAGGCTGATAAAGCAGGACAGCACAAAGAACGGGCTGTAGAGCACCAGCATTTTCAGGTAGACGCTGAATAACACGTGGAGCATGGGCGCGGCTCGCGGGCGGGGGAGGTGGGGAGAGTCTATCAGGCGACACAGATCAAGTGTGGGCGCTGGCTTGCCTGCGATAGCGGTGGATCAGACAAAGGGTGTGTGATTGACACACCGCCATCGCAGGCAAGCCAGCTCCCACAGGAGGCTGCATTTCAAGTTCAGGAAGGGGCGTGTTCCGGGCGTTGCTGACGCTGCGCCACCCAAAACTCCACCAGCTCACGCAACTGCGACAATTCCACCGGCTTGGCCATATGCCCATCCATGCCGGCCTGGCGTGCGCGTTCTTTATGTTCCGTGAGGATGTGCGCCGTGAGCGCCACCACGGGTGTGCGAATACGCTGGTGGCTGACTTCCCACGCGCGCAATTGCTGGGTGGCAGAGAAGCCATCGAGGATCGGCATTTCGCAGTCCATCAACACCAGGTCATAACGCTGGGCCTTCATCGCCTCCAACGCTTCTTCGCCGTTGCTGGCGGTGTCCGGGTTGAGGTTGAGCTTGCCGAGCATGCCGCGAATCACTTTGGTGGAGATGCTGTTGTCTTCAGCCACCAGGATCTTGAAATCACTCGGCACGGTCACTGCTGCCGGTGCGTTGAGCACAGGGCGCGGCGCAATTGCGCCTTTGCTGCGCTGGGTCAGTTCGTCGGCCAGGGTGGTCTTGAGTGTGTAGCCGGCCACCGGCTTGGCGAGGATGCGTTTGATCCCGCAGTTGCGCGCGATGATCTTGCTCGGCGCATTGCTGATGCCGGTGAGCATGATCAGCAGGATGTCGTGGTTCAGGCTCGGGTCTTCCTTGATCTTCGCCGCCAGTTGCATGCCGGTCATGCCGGGCATGTTCTGGTCCAGCAGCACCACGTCGAAGTAGTCGCGCAGGTGCGCTTTGGTGCGCAGCAGCGCCAGGGCTTCTTTGCCGGACGGCACGGCACTGACGTTCAGGCCCCAGGCGGTGCATTGCTGCACCAGCACTTTGCGGCAAGTGTCATTGTCATCGACCACCAGCACACGCGCGCCTTTGAGCGGCCCGTCGAGGTCGGAGGTCGGGTGTTCCAGGCGTTCCGGGTCCAGTGGCAGGGTCAGCCAGAGGGTGCTGCCCTGGTGGCTGCCGCTCTTGATGCCGAACTCGCCGTTCATCAACAGGATCAACTGGCGGGCGATGACCAGGCCCAGGTGGCCGCTCAGGCGCGTGGCCGAGAGGAAGTTCTTGCTGTGCAGTTCGCTGTGCAGCAGCGCGTCGCGTTCGGCGGCGTCCATCGGTAGGCCGCTGTCTTGTACGGCGATGCGCAGGCGTGGCTTGGTGCTGCGTTCGTCGAGGGCGACCACGATCAGCACTTCGCCTTCATCGGTTTTTTGCAGGGCGTTTTCCAGCAGGCTCAACAGCGCCTGGCGCAGGCGTGTGGGGTCGCCGCTGATCACGCGGGGCACCTGCGGCTGGATAAAGCTGATCAGTTCGACGTTCTGCTGCTCGGCCTTGGCGCGGAAGATACTCAAGCAGTCATCAATCAGCGCGTTGAGGTCAAATTGCACATCGTCCAGTTCGATCTGCCCGGACTCGAGCTTGGAGATATCGAGGATCTCGTTGATCAGCGTCAGCAGTTCATTGCCGGCGCTGTGGATGGTCTGCACATAATCACGCTGCTTCACCGACAGCGGCGTGCCCAGCAGCAACTCGGTCATGCCCAGCACGCCGTTCATGGGGGTGCGGATTTCGTGGCTGATCTTGGCCAGGAATTCGGCCTTGGCGGCGATCTCGGCGTTGCTGGCTGCCAGGTCGCGGCTGAGGCTGAAGCGGGCCTCGACAATGGCGCGCTGACGTTCGCCCAGGGCCAGGCTCATCAGCAGGCCGCTCAGGCAGATAAAGCTCAGCAGGGTCACGATCAGGCCTTGCGGCGCCACCAGCGTCAGTCCCAGCAGGGCGGGCAGGATGATCAGGGTGCCGATGTTGAACACTACCATCGCCACCACAAACAAGCGCGCCGGCCGGTAGCCTTTCTGCCAGTGGTAGGCCGAGACAAACAACATGCTCAAGCCCGCCAGGGCGACCAGCGCATAGGTGATGATGTTCAGCGGCAAGGTGTTGACGAACAACAGCAGCAGGCCACACAGCACGATCAGCAGGATGTCGGCCATCAACAGCTTGTTCAGCGGGTGCGGGCCCAACGGCATGAAGAAGCGGTAGGCAAACATCAGCCCGCACGGTGCAGTCAGCAGCAGCGCGAGGTAGGCGCCCGGGGTTTGTACCGCGTGCCAGTTCGGCAGCCACGGCCCCACCAGGTTGAGCAACAGCGCCAGGCTCAGCACCAACAGCACTTCGCAGGCCGCCAGCCACAGGCTGCTGCGCGAACGGTGATAGGCGAAGCGTGTAAGGTTGTGCAGGATCAGCATCAACAGGCAGCCGAACAGCAGGCCGTAGATCAACGTCTGGGTCTGGTCGGCGGCGGCGAGCACGGCCGGTTCCAGGGTGATGTAGGGGCGCAGTTCGTGTTCCGAGACCAGACGCAGGTACACTTCAAGGGGCTTCTGGCTCTGGGGCATCGGCAGCATGAAATCGCTGCTGGGCAGCGGGCGTTCCGCCTGGGGCTGGCGCGTGCCGGTGCTTTGCTGCTCCACCAGCATGTCGCCGTCGAGCACATACAGGTTCAGGTGCGAGAGGTCCGGGGCGAATACGCGCAGCACTTGTTCGTGCTTGCCGGGTTGCAGCTTGAAACGTACCCACAACGCACCGTCCGGCTGCGCGGCGGTAATCCGGTCGAGTTCGATGGGGCTGAATTGATTGGTGTAGCGGGCGGAGCGGATGTCGCTCAGTTGCAGGTCGGCCTGTTCATCAAGCAATACTGCCCAGCCACTGCCTTGTGCGGCGGCCTGGGCCGGGAACAAGCAGAGCAGGGTCAGCAAGCTGACGGTAAAACCTATGGCGATCCTGAGCCAGCGCACGGCGAAATCCCTTCGTAGGTTGATGCACGGGTTAACTATGCGCGGGGCGACATGGGTACGGCAAGGGCCAGAGGCCCTTACCTAGCCGAACGGATAGCTACGCAAGCGTAGCGGTTCAGTTGTTCTCGCCGCGTTCACGGGCAATGGCGCGATAGCCGATGTCCGTGCGGTAGAAGCAACCTTTCCAGTCGATTTTGGCGGCCAGTTTGTACGCCTGCTGTTGCGCGGCGTCGACACTGGCACCCATTGCGGTGGCACACAATACACGGCCACCTGCGGTTACAACTTTGCCGTCCTTGAGCGCGGTGCCCGCATGGAACACCTTGCCTTCCAGCGTAGCAGCCGCGTCCAGGCCTTCAATGATATCGCCCTTGGCGTAGTCGGCAGGGTAACCACCGGCCGCCAGTACGATGCCGACGCTCGGGCGCGGATCCCACTGTGCTTCAACCTTGTCCAGTGCCTGGGCCAGAGCGGCTTCCACCAGCAGCACCAGGCTCGATTGCAGACGCAGCATCACCGGTTGGGTTTCCGGGTCGCCGAAGCGGCAGTTGAACTCGATCACTTTCGGGTTGCCGGCTTTGTCGATCATCAGGCCTGCGTAGAGGAACCCGGTGTACACATTGCCTTCGTCGGCCATGCCGCGCACGGTTGGCCAGATCACCAGGTCCATCACGCGCTTGTGCACGTCGGCGGTGACGACCGGGGCAGGGGAGTAGGCACCCATGCCGCCGGTGTTCGGGCCGCTGTCGCCATCGCCAACACGTTTGTGGTCCTGGCTGGTGGCCATCGGCAATACGTTTTTGCCATCGACCATCACGATGAAGCTGGCTTCTTCGCCGTCGAGGAACTCTTCGATCACTACACGCGAGCCTGCATCACCAAAGGCGTTACCGGCGAGCATGTCGCGCACGGCGTCTTCGGCTTCCTGCAAGGTCATGGCGACGATCACGCCTTTACCGGCGGCCAGGCCATCGGCCTTGATCACGATCGGTGCGCCTTTTTCACGCAGGTAAGCCAGGGCCGGCTCGATCTCGGTGAAGTTCTGGTAGTCGGCGGTTGGGATCTTGTGGCGAGCCAGGAAGTCCTTGGTAAAGGCTTTCGAACCTTCCAGCTGGGCGGCACCGGCGGTAGGGCCGAAGCAGTCCAGGCCACGGCTGCGGAACAGGTCCACAACGCCGGCCACCAGTGGTACTTCCGGGCCGACGATGGTCAGGGAAACATTCTTTTCAGCAAAATCGGCCAGTTGCTCAAGGGCCAGCACGTCGATAGCGACGTTTTCGCACTTGGCTTCAATGGCGGTGCCGGCGTTGCCGGGGGCGACGAAAACCTTCTGGACGCGTGGGTCCTGGGCAACTTTCCAGGCCAGGGCGTGTTCACGGCCACCGCTGCCAATGATCAAAACATTCATTTCAAAAACCTCGTTAGGATGATCGTTCCCACGCTCTGCGTGGGAATGCCTCTACGGACGCTCTGCGTCCGAGGGACGCGGAGCGTCCCTGGCTGCGTTCCCACGCGGAGCGTGGGAACGATCAATCAGTGGCGGAAGTGGCGCATGCCGGTGAAGACCATCGCGATGCCCGCTTCATCAGCGGCCGCGATCACTTCAGCATCACGCATCGAGCCACCCGGTTGGATCACGGCGGTCACACCGGCTTTCGCGGCGTTGTCCAGGCCATCACGGAACGGGAAGAACGCGTCGGAAGCCATCACCGAACCCACAACCTGCAAGCCTGCGTGCTCGGCCTTGATCGCGGCGATACGCGCCGAGTTCACGCGGCTCATCTGGCCGGCGCCGACACCGATGGTCTGGCGGTTCTTGGCGTAGACAATGGCATTGGACTTAACGTACTTGGCCACTTTCCAGGCGAAGATCAGGTCGTTGATCTCTTGCTCGGTCGGGGCGCGTTTGGTCACGACCTTCAGGTCTTCGCTGCCGATCATGCCGATGTCGCGGCTCTGTACCAGCAAGCCGCCATTGACGCGCTTGTAGTCCCAGGCCGCGGCGCGGTCCGCCGACCACTCGCCACAGGCCAGCAGGCGCACGTTGGCTTTGGCGGCGACGATGGCGCGGGCCTCTTCACTGACGGAAGGGGCAATGATCACTTCGACGAACTGGCGCTCGACGATCGCCTTGGCGGTCTCGGCGTCCAGCTCACGGTTGAAGGCAATGATGCCGCCAAACGCGGATTCAGTGTCGGTGGCGTAGGCCAGTTCGTAGGCCTGGCGAATCCCGCCTTCAGCGTCCGGGCTTACGGCCACGCCGCACGGGTTGGCGTGCTTGACGATCACGCAGGCCGGCTTGACGAAGCTCTTCACACATTCCAGCGCAGCGTCGGTGTCGGCCACGTTGTTGTAGGACAGTTCTTTACCTTGCAGCTGGGTCGCGGTGGCGATGCCGACTTCGGCAGGCTTGGCCTCAACGTAGAACGCCGCGCTTTGGTGCGGGTTCTCGCCGTAGCGCATTTCCTGGGCCTTGATGAACTGGCTGTTGAAGGTGCGCGGGAACTGGCTGCGGCCTTCTGTGCTGAGGGTCTCGGCGGCCTGGTTCACGGTGCCCATGTAGTTGGCGATCATGCCGTCGTAGGCAGCAGTGTGTTCGAACGCCTTGAGCATCAGGTCGAAACGCTGGGCGTAGGTCAGGCCGCCGGCTTTCAGGCTTTCCAGTACGTTGGCGTAGTCGCCGGCGTTCACCACGATGGCCACGTCTTTGTGGTTCTTGGCTGCCGAGCGCACCATGGTCGGGCCGCCGATATCGATGTTCTCGATGGCGGTCGGCAGGTCGCAGCCTGGCTTGTTGATGGTGGCTTCGAACGGGTAAAGGTTAACGGCCACCAGGTCGATCGGCTTGATGCCGTGTTCGCTCATGATGGCGTCGTCGATACCGCGACGACCGAGGATCCCGCCGTGAATTTTCGGGTGCAGGGTCTTGACCCGACCGTCCATCATTTCCGCGAAACCGGTGTAGTCCGCGACTTCTACTGCGGCCACGCCGTTGTCCTGCAGCAGTTTGAAGGTCCCGCCTGTGGAGAGGATTTCCACGCCAAGGGCTTCCAGCTCCCGGGCAAATTCGAGGATCCCGGTCTTGTCGGAGACACTGATCAAGGCGCGGCGGATCGGCAGGCGGGTGGTCTGGTCGGTCATTTCAATTTCCATCAAAAGCAAAGGAGTCAGCAAAAAAGGCGACCGTTTTTACGCGGGCGCCTTTCTGGTTTGATTGAATGCTTACAGCAAATCGTACTGCTTGAGCTTTTTGCGCAAGGTGCCACGGTTGAGGCCCAGCAGCTCACTGGCTTTGGTCTGGTTGCCCTTGACGTAGTTCATCACGCTTTCGAGCAACGGCGCCTCGACTTCGGAGAGCACCAGGTTGTACACGTCCGTGACGGAAGCGCCCTCAAGGTGGGCGAAATAATTGTGCAGCGCCTTCTCGACACTCCCACGAAGGGTCTGACCTTCTTCGCTCGGCGTGTTGAGGTGCTGTTTCAAATTGACGTTGTCGCTCACGGGTGCTGTTCCACTCACTAAAGTCTCGGTCATCATCGTCATGCGGCCACCCCCTCTCCATCCCCTGTTCCCAGGCTCTTGTCACGTTCGGCGAAGAACTCACGAACGGTGGCGACCTGTGCCTGCGTTTCATCCAAACGATTGAACTGAGCGCGGAATTCCTTGGCGCCCGGCAAGGTGGCGAGATACCAGCCGACATGCTTGCGGGCAATGCGTACTCCCATCACGTCTCCATAGAAGGCGTGCAGGGCGGCCAGATGCTCTAGCAGAATACGTTCCACCTCGATCAACTCCGGTGCCGGCAAGACGTCGCCGGTACGCAGAAAATGTTCGATCTCACGAAAAATCCATGGCCGCCCCTGGGCGGCCCGGCCAATCAACAAGCCATCGGCACCGGTGGCGTGCAGCACGCGCCGGGCTTTCTCGGCTGAGTCGATATCGCCATTGGCAAAGACCGGCATCGACACCGCCTGCTTGATCGCGGCAATGGTGTCGTACTCGGCTTCACCTGTGTAAAGGTCGGCGCGGGTGCGGCCATGCACCGCCAGCGCTGTAATCCCGGCCTGTTCAGCGATCTTCGCCACTGTCAGGCCATTTTTGTTGTCCCGGTCCCAGCCGGTACGAATCTTCAGGGTGACCGGCACATCCACTGCGGCGACAACGGCCTGCAGGATCTCGGCTACCAACTGCTCATCTTTCAACAATGCGGAACCGGCGGCCTTGTTGCAGACCTTCTTGGCCGGGCAGCCCATGTTGATGTCGATGATCTGTGCGCCCAACTCCACGTTGGCTCGGGCCGCATCCGCCAGCATTTGCGCATCACCCCCGGCGATCTGCACCGAGCGGGGCTCGGGATCACCTTCGTGGATCATGCGCATCCGCGATTTGCGGGTGTTCCACAAGCTCATGTCGCTGGTGACCATTTCAGAGACTACTAGACCCGCGCCCAAACGCTTGCACAGCTGACGAAAGGGCTGGTCGGTGACGCCCGCCATCGGGGCGAGGATCAAGCCGTTTGGCAATGTGTATGGGCCGATGCGTACCGCCGACATAGGACTTCCCTGTTGTGGGGCCGGATCATTAGAGTTCGAAAAAGGGTTGGCATGATACCCGCTCTCGATGACTGGATAAAGGCTGAATTGGATAAAATCTGAACAGTTATTTCTTTATCGCCGCTGGTTTGGTTGCGCAGCGCAAAGTCAATAATTTGCCGTCAAACCTCGGAGCCTGAGCCGGCTCACTCGGGCGAGTGAAAACTCAGGCTGTAATTCACGGCTTTATTGCCTGGGTCAAGGATGTCCAGGGAAATGTGGATCGGTGTCTGCGATGGCATTTCGCTCACGCCGGCCAGTTCACCGCTCAGGTATTCGCCGGGCTTGAAGCGGCGACTGGCGATCAGACTGCCGTTCATGTCGGCAAAACGCAGTTCCAGCAACGGGAAGGGCTGGGAGAACGTCGCCCGGTTATAGATGATCGCATCCACCACCAGCGCCCCGGCAAACTCCGGGTTGCTGCGCACCACCAGGTTGCTGCTCTTGATATGGGCGATATCGACCCGCGATGGCACCGTGCAACCCAGTGACGGGCACAGCTGCTGGAACCATGGGCGGTAGGCATCCTGGCGGGCCAGGTCGTCGAATTGATACGCGATGTACTGGCCTGCCAGGCCGGCGGCGGCGATCAGCACCAGCAGCATCCAGATCAGGCGGCGGCCCCAGCCGGATGGACGCTTTTGTGCGTAAAGGTGCAGCGGGTCGTCTTCCAGGTCCTGGAGTACGTCATCGTGAACACTCACCTCGGGGCGCGGGCGTTTGCGACGCGGTTGCAGGCGATCTTCGGGTTCCGGTTCGTCCAGGGCCCGGGTCAAGGGCGTGAACGGCGGGTCGATATCGTCATCTTCAACGTGGGGTGCTGAGCGCAGTGGCGGTTCATCGTCGATGTCGTCAAGGCGAAACGACATGGAGGGTTCGGTGCGCTGACGTGTCGCAGGGGCCGGTTCCGGCTCGTCCTCGGGCGCTGGGGTGCGTTCCTCGGGCGGTTCACTGAACAGGCTGGCGGCCCACTGTTCTTCTTCGGCCTTGGCGGTGCCGCGGGTGGCGCTCAGGGCATCTTCCGGCTGGCGACGGTCGGCGGGTGCCTGGCGACGCTCCAGCTTGGCCAGTTCTTCATCCAGGTCCAGGTTGTCCAGGTCCAGTTCTTCGGCGTTCCACTGCTTCTGGCTGATGGCCCGTGGGGCCTCGGCGCTCGGCTCGGCGGCTTTCTCGGCGGCGGCCGGCTGCTCAGGCGCAGGCGCCTGGCCGCGCTGCTCCAGCAACTGGCGAGCGGCGTTGAACACTTGCAGGCACGAGCCACAGCGCACCACGCCACGGGCCACACTCAGTTGTGCGTGGCTGACGCGAAAACGGGCTTGGCAGTGTGGGCACTGGGTGACGAAACTGTCGGTCATGCGGCCATCCGATTCAGGCAAGCGCTCATTCTAGCGCCGACGACCACTGATGCGTACCCAGCCATCACGGTTGGCGATCGGGTCCAGCTCGAAATCCTTGGCGTAGGCAGCGGCCACGTCTTCGCCTTGCTCGGCGAGGATGCCCGACAGCGCCAGGCGGCCGCCCGGCTTGACCAGGCTCGACAGCTGCGGCGCCAACGACACCAGCGGGCCGGCGAGGATATTGGCTACCAGCACATCGGCCTGCACCTGGGGCAAATCTTGTGGCAGGTAGAGTGGGAATTTGCCTTCAGCAATGTTATTGCGCCCGGCGTTGTCTCGGGAAGCTTCCAGGGCTTGCACGTCGATATCGGTGCCGACGGCTTCCTTGGCGCCCAGCAGCAGCGCGGCAATCGCCAGAATCCCCGAGCCGCAGCCAAAGTCCAGGACGTTGCAGTCGCTCAGGTCCTGGCCGTCCAGCCATTCCAGGCACAGCGCGGTGGTAGGGTGAGTACCCGTGCCGAACGCCAGGCCCGGGTCCAGCAGCAGGTTGACGGCATTCGGCTCAGGCGCGGCGCGCCAGCTTGGCACGATCCACAGGCGCTGGCCGAAACGCATCGGTTGGAAGTTGTCCATCCAGCTGCGTTCCCAGTCCTGGTCTTCGATTACTTCGCTGTGATGCTCCGGCAGCGGGCTGCCAGTGAGCAATTGCATATGGGCCAGCACGGCGGCGGCATCGGTGCCGTCTTCGAACAGGGCCAGCAGGTGGGTGTGGGACCACAGCGGCGTGGTGTTGAGTTCCGGTTCGAAGATCGGTTGGTCTTCGGCATCCATAAAGGTCACCGACACGGCGCCGACTTCGAGGAAAGCGTCTTCGTAGGTTTCGGCTTGTTCTGGGCTGATGGCGAGACGGACTTGCAGCCAAGGCATGGCGGGCACCTTTGAAAAAATGAGTGTGCGACGGCTGGGTCGCGAAAGCGCGCAAGTTTACGCGAGCGGCGAGTGTGTGGCGAGCGGGCTTATGTGGGAGCTGGCTTGTGTGGGAGCTGGCTTGCCTGCGATGCAGGCGCCGCGGACTGTCTGGCAGACAGCGGTGATGCTATCGCAGGCAAGCCAGCTCCCACACAAGCCCGCACACATGGGGGCGGCGGTGTTCTTGCGGGCCCACAAACAACAAAGCCGCCCGAAGGCGGCTTTGTTGGGTGAAGCACTTACTGGTTGGCCAGCTTGTGTTCCAGGTAGTGAATGTTCACACCACCTTCGCAGAAGCCTTCATCGCGGACCAGATCCCGATGCAGCGGGATGTTGGTCTTGATGCCGTCAACCACGATTTCGTCCAGGGCATTGCGCATACGGGCCATGGCCTCGTCGCGGGTGGCGCCCCAGGTGATCAGCTTGCCGATCAGCGAGTCGTAGTTGGACGGAACCTTGTAGCCGCTGTACAGGTGCGAATCCACACGCACGCCGTTGCCGCCCGGCGCGTGGAAATGCTTGACCAGGCCAGGGCTTGGGATAAAGGTTTTCGGGTCTTCGGCGTTGATCCGGCACTCCAGGGAGTGGCCGTGGATCTTCACGTCGTCCTGGGTAAAGGACAGCACGTTGCCGGCGGCGATGCTCAGCATCTCCTTGACGATGTCGATACCGGTGACCATCTCCGAAACCGGATGCTCTACCTGCACACGAGTGTTCATCTCGATGAAGTAGAAGCGGCCGTTCTCGTAGAGGAACTCAAAGGTACCAGCGCCACGGTAGTTGATGTCGATGCACGCCTTGACGCAGCGAGCCAGTACTTCCTGGCGCGCGGTTTCGTCCAGGCCCGGTGCCGGAGCTTCTTCCAACACCTTCTGGTGACGACGTTGCAGCGAGCAATCGCGGTCGCCCAAGTGGATGGCGTGGCCCTGGCCGTCGGACAGTACCTGCACTTCCACGTGACGTGGGTTGGTCAGGTACTTCTCCAGGTAGACCATCGGGTTGCCGAACCAGGCAGCCGCTTCGGAGCGGGTCTGCTTGGCAGCTTCGATCAGGTCTTCTTCCTTGTGCACCACACGCATGCCGCGACCACCACCGCCACCGGCGGCCTTGATGATCACCGGGTAACCGACTTCGCGACCAATGCGCAGGGCGGTTGCCTCGTCTTCCGGCAGTGGGCCGTCGGAACCTGGAACGGTTGGCACGCCGGCTGCGATCATGGCGTCCTTGGCCGACACCTTGTCGCCCATCAGGCGGATGGTTTCGGCTTTAGGGCCAATGAAGGCAAACCCGGATTTTTCCACCTGTTCGGCGAAATCGGCGTTTTCCGCGAGGAAGCCGTAGCCTGGGTGGATGCCATCAGCGCCGGTCACTTCAGCGGCCGCGATGATGTTCGAGACTTTCAGGTACGAGTTCGTGGCCAGTGGCGGGCCGATGCAAATGCTTTCGTCCGCCAGTTTCACGTGCATCAATTCGGTATCGGCCGTCGAGTAAACAGCGACGGTCTTGATGCCCTCTTCCTTACAGGCGCGCAGGATACGCAGCGCGATCTCGCCGCGGTTGGCGATCAGGACTTTTTGCAGTTTCTTCGCAGGTTTCAACATCGAAGGCGCTCCGCGGTTCAAACGATGGTGAACAGCGGCTGGTCGTACTCAACCGGCTGACCGTTTTCTACCAGGATGGATTCGATGACGCCGGCTTTTTCAGCCGTGATGTGGTTCATCATTTTCATCGCTTCAACGATGCAGATGGTGTCGCCCACTTTCACGGTTGCGCCGACTTCAACGAAGGCTGGCGAGGTCGGTGCCGGGGTGCGGTAGAAGGTACCGACCATTGGCGACTTGACCACGAAGCCGTTCAGCGCAGGCGCAGCTGGGGCGGCCGGTGCAGCGGCAGCAGCCGGGGCGGCGGCAGGTGCGGCAGCCGGAGCAGGTGCTTGCATCTGTGGCGCGTAGAACTGTTGAGCCGGGGTCTTGCTGTGGCGGCTGATCCGTACGGATTCTTCGCCTTCCTTGATTTCCAGCTCGTCGATACCGGATTCTTCCAGCAGTTCGATCAGTTTCTTAACTTTACGGATATCCATGAATCATCAACTCCCAAGGGTCGGTCAGGGGCGCTTGGCCGGTTGTTCAAGTTGTTCCAGGGCGGCCTCCAGGGCCAGTCGGTAACCGCTGGCGCCAAGGCCGCAGATCACACCTACCGCTACGTCGGAGAAGTAGGAGTGATGGCGGAAAGCTTCGCGTTTGTGCACGTTCGACAAATGCACTTCGATAAATGGGATGCTCACCGCCAGCAGCGCGTCACGTAATGCAACACTTGTATGCGTAAAAGCGGCGGGATTGATCAGGATAAAGTCCACGCCTTCGCCACGCGCGGCATGGATGCGATCAATCAATTCGTACTCGGCATTGCTTTGCAGGTACAGCAAATGGTGGCCGGCTTCACGCGCCCGGCGTTCCAGATCAAGGTTGATCTGTTCCAGGGTCACCGCCCCGTAGACGCCCGGTTCGCGGGTGCCAAGCAGGTTCAGGTTGGGTCCGTGAAGAACCAGAAAGGTCGCCATCGGCTGTTCCTTGTTATTGATGTGGGTGCGTCAGAACCCGGCGACTATGCCGCAAAGCCTTTGTGACTGTCCAGTTCTATGCAGTAGGCGGCACGATTAGCGATGATTGCGCAAAATTTGTGACTGTGAGGCTTGATTTGGTCAGTGATTGATCGTTCCCACGCTCCGCGTGGGAATGCCGCCCCCGGACGCTCCGCGTCCCGCTCTGAAGTCGTGACGCGGAGCGTCGCAGGATGCATGACCACGCAGAGCGTGGGCACGATCTCGATCGCATTAGACGCGAAACGCCTGCACGGCAGTGTTCAGCTGCCCACCCAGTTCCAGCAAATGCTCACCCTGGCTACGTCCTTGGCCGATGCGCAGCAAATTATCCTCGCCCAGTTGGTGAATCCGCTCGCTGTTGTCACGAATCTCACTGACGGCGCCACTCTGCTGCGCGGTCACATCGGCGATGCGCACGGCAGTGTCGGAGATGGTCTGGATCGCCCCGACGATTTCATCCAGCGCGCCGTCGGCCGCCTGGGCCTGCTGGGCGGTGGCCTCGGCGTGTTCGACCTGGGCGCGCATGCCCTGCACCGACTGATGGGCGGCGCTTTGCAGGCCGGTGATCAACCCCTGGATTTCAGCAGTGGCGCCCGCCGTGCGTTGGGCCAGGGTGCGCACTTCGTCAGCCACCACGGCAAACCCGCGCCCGGCTTCCCCGGCGCGGGCCGCCTCGATGGCGGCGTTGAGGGCCAGCAGGTTGGTCTGGTCGGCAATCGAGCGAATCACGGTGAGCACGCCGCCGATGGTGGCGGATTCTTCCGCGAGTTTCTCGATCATCTGTGCGTTTTGCTGCACTTCACCCACCAGCGCATGCAAGCCGGTGAGGCTCAGGCCGATCACCCGTTGGCCTTGTTCCACGGCCAGGCCCGCACTACGGCTGGCACCCGCAGCTTGGCTGGCGTCGCCGGCCACTTGCTGGATGGTGGCTTCCAGCTCGCCCAAAGAGTCGCGGATCTGTGCGGTATCACCCGCTTGGCGCTGCGCACCATCATGCAAGCCACTGCTCAGCTCGGCCAGGGCGCGACTGCTACCGGCGACTTCTTCGGCATTCCCGCGAATGGTGCCCACCAGGGCCACCAGATACGCGCGCAAGCGGTTCAGCGAGGCTTCAATATCGTGCAGTTCGCGGTTGGTCTTGCCCAACGCAATCGGCTGGCTGAAATCACCTTCGGCCCAGGTCGACAGCGCCGGCGCAAGGTTGGTCAGCAACCGCGCCAGGCGCCGTTGCAGGGTGTCGATCAGCAGGGCAATCAACAGGATCAGGCCGATCATCACGCCTTGCAGCAGGCGGACTTCACCCTGGATCCTGGCGTGTTGGGCACGCACCACCGGCTCCAGGCCGGAGATGGCCTGCTGCACGGCGGCAATTTTCAGGTGGGTGGCGGCCGCCAGTGCGGTGCGCTGCTGGATTTGCTCGCGGGTACGCTGGAGTTCGGCGGGATAGCGGGTCAACAGGCTGTTGAGCTCGCGTTTGAGGTCGACGCCAGTGTCCTGGGCTTCGGTTTTTGTAGTGTTTTCCAGGCCCATCATGGCGGAAAAATCATCGGCGCCGGATTCGCTGCTGGCCTTGACGCCCAGCAATGGCAACGCCGCCAACAGGTCCGCCTGGGTACGGATACTGGCGACTTCGCGTTCCACGTCATCGGCCAACTCCGCGCGCCCGCTGCTGACCAGCTTGTCGCGGGCCAGGGACAGTTTGCCCAGGTGCTGGGACGCGGCCAGCAAGGGCGGCAGGTAGCGAGCGGCGTCCGGTGCGTTGGCGCCTGTGGCGTATTGGCTCAGTTGCTCCAGGTTCGCGCCCAGCTCACGTTCGGCTTGCAGCAACAGGGCTTGCGGATCGCCCGCCAGTTTGCCGGCGGCGAGCAGCTCGGTTTTGCTGAAGGTATCCAGATCCACCAGGCTGGGGCGCAGGTTTTGCGCAAGTTCTGGCGGCAACTCGTCCAGATGCTGCAACAGGCTTTCCAGGCTTTGACTGGCGCTGCTCAAGCGCAGAGCATCGCCGCTGGACAGGTAGTCGTCAATGTTGCGCGCGGCCTGGTTCTGAAAGGTCTGCGACAGGCTCAGGTAGCGTTCCATCAGCAGATAAGGCCGTTCCAGTGCGCGTTGCGACCACCAAAGCGTGGCCCCAAGGGCCAGGCACACGGCCACCAGCAGAAGGGTATTGAGATTGGTCAGCAGCTTCAGGCGCATGCGTGGTTTCAACCGACAGCAAAAGATAAGTGCCTGAAGTTATTGCGTTTCCATTACAAAGTTATGACGGATTCGGTGAATTCCGGTGAAAAGGTGGCACTTTGCTTTGATGTGCGCGCGGCTTGCACGCGGTTGCGTCCTGCGTTTTTGGCGCGGTACAGCGCCTCGTCGGCCTGGGCAGCCATCATCAGGCTGTCGGAATCGTCGCACAGCTCCACCAGCCCGGCGCTGAAGGTGCACCACAAATCCTGCGGCTGGGCCGGGTAGTGAATTTCGGCAAAGCGCCCACGGATTTCGTCCAGCACCTTGCAGGCCGATTCCAGGTCGGTGTCGGGCATCACAATGGCGAACTCTTCGCCGCCGTAGCGGCCGATGTAGTCGGTCTTGCGCAGGCGCTGCTTGAGAAACAGCGCCAGGCTCTTGATGACGCGGTCGCCCATGGGGTGGCCGTGGCTGTCATTGACGCGCTTGAAGTGGTCGATGTCGAGCATCGCAAAGCTCAGCGGCTTGTTCTCGCGGCGGGCGCGGAAGCTGCAGTCTTCGAGCAATTGCAGGATGTGAGTGTGGTTGTACAGCCCGGTCAGGCTGTCGCGCACCATCCGCGCCTTGAGGTTGCGCGCCCGCGCCGCGCGGTTGCGCACGGTGGTGATCAGGTGGCGCGGCTTGATCGGCTTGGTGAGGAAGTCGTCGCCGCCTTCGCTCATGGCGTCCAGTTGTTTATCCAGGTCGTCTTCGGCCGACAGGTAGATGATCGGCACACTGACGTAACGGTCGTTGTGGCGAATCACCTTGGCCAGCTCGGTGCCGGTGCAGGCGGGCATATACATGTCGAGGATGATCAGGTCCGGCTGGAAATCCGCCAGTTCGGCCATGGCCTGGATCGGTTCGATCAAGGTGCGCGTGACGATGCCGGCGCTGTTGAGCAGGCGCTCGGTGTGCAGTGCCTGGGCCCGTGAGTCATCGATGATCAGTACTTTATAGGGTTCGTACTGCGCGACGCAGGTCAGCACTTCGATCTTTTCCAAGAGGCTCGACGCTTCCAGGGTGCCGGTGAGGAACTCCTGGCCACCGGCGCGCACCGCGGCCAGGCGCGTTGGCGTGTCGGTTTCATGCAGGCTGAAAAACAGCAGCGGCAGCTTTTGCTCGAGGCCTTCCTGGGCTTCGGCGGCCAGCTTGAGGCCCAGGCCCGCACCGCAGAAGTCCACATCCATCACAATCGCTGACGGCAGGCGCTCGGCCAGGGAGGCGCGAAACGCCGCCACACTGTCCAGGGACTGGGCGCTCATGCCAAAGAACTCCAGCTGCTTGGCCAGGCGTTCGGCGCGGTCGTGATCGGCCAGCATCACGTAGATGGGCTTGCGCATCGGTGGCAGAAAGGTTTGTTCCAACTGGTCGCCCTGACGCAGGCCGGTGCGGGACAGGCGTTGCATCAGGCGGTTGAGTTCGGTGATGACCTGGCTGCTCAGGCGGCCGCGATTTTCGTCCACCACCTTCAGCGATTCGCCGATGTGCCGCGCCAGTTGGCCGTGTTCCGGCTGTTCGAAACGCTCGGCAAAGCGCAGCAGGCGCAGGTTGGCTTCGCTGAGTTCGGACAAATCGGTGTTCGACCATTCGCTGCGTTGCAGGCGTTGCCAGATCTCAAGAATTTGACGTGCCTGATGAATTACCCGCTGGGCAAAATGGTGCTTGAGACGCTCACGGCTGGGGTCTTCTGGCTCGGTCATATCCTGACTACTAGTGAGGGTGCATGCTGAGGTCGACTGATGGCTCTATGCTAGCACCTCTTTTCTGTTGCATGAGTGTCATACGTCAATTAAGTACACGTCTTGGGTATTCATTTATCGACTCAATGGTCGCGCTGCGTAAAAAGCGTGCATCCTTTATAGTCGAACGCCTCCCACCTGCCACTTTCGGTTAAAAGCCCCGCGCCGATGGGCACGATGGGGTAGGGTTGTGGTCGGAGTGTTTGACCGCACCCGGACAATTGACGTGCATGAACTCAAGTGATTGAAAGGATATCGCCATGCTGGACTGGAAAAACCGTGCAGGCAGTGCCAAAGGCCCCGCCCCTGAGCCAAAGTCGACCCAACGCGGCTACTTTCGCAACCTGCTGATGAGCAAGGCGCTGCTCAGCGTGCTGGCCTTGTACCTGTTGGTCACTGGCGGCCTGGGTTGGTACTGGAGCGAAGAGCCGGCACTGTTCCCGGTCCAGCAAAACGCCCAGCTTGCCGCCGAGAAGGAAGGCAAGCAGATGGTGATTGGCTACACCACCGTCGAAACCCTCAAGACCGTGGTCGGCACCTTGCTGAACAAGCCCGGTGGCTACATTTCCAACGACCGTTTCCCGCCAGGCCTGTGGATGGACAACATGCCGAGCTGGGAATACGGCGTGCTGGTGCAAGTGCGCGACCTGACGCGCGCCCTGCGTAAAGACTTTGCCCGTTCGCAGTCGCAGTCGGCTGAAGACGCAGATTTGGCCAAGGCTGAACCGCGCTTCAACTTCGACAACAAGAGCTGGGTGCTGCCGTCCAGCGAGTCGGAATACCAGGAAGGCATCAACTCCCTGAGCCGCTACGAAGCGCGCCTGTCCGACCCCAATCAGAAGGGCGCGCTGTTCTATGCCCGCGCCGACAACCTGAACAACTGGCTGGGCGATGTCGCCACGCGCCTGGGGTCGTTGTCGCAACGTCTGTCGGCCAGCGTAGGCCGGGTAAAATTGAACACCGCACTGAAAACCGAAGCCCTGGCGCCGGGTGAAGTACCGCAGGTCGATGAAGAAGTGGTGGAAACCCCATGGATGCAGATCGACAACGTGTTCTACGAAGCCCGTGGCCAGGCGTGGGCCTTGTCGCATTTGCTGCGTGCGATTGAAGTCGACTTCGCCGACGTGCTGGCCAAGAAAAACGCCACCGTCAGCGTGCGTCAGATCATTCGCGAGCTGGAAGCCTCGCAGGAACCGGTATGGAGTCCTATGATTCTTAACGGCAGTGGCTTTGGCATCCTCGCCAACCACTCGTTGGTCATGGCCAACTATATTTCCCGGGCAAACGCTGCAGTTATAGATTTGCGTCAGCTCCTCAACCAGGGGTGATGATGGACGCTACTCCCAATGAGGCCGCACACCGTGTGGCCTCTGATGCTGAACTGATCTGCTGGGTCGACGAGCAGGACAACCTGCTCGGTCACCTCGTCAGGTCCGACCTGCGCCAGCGCGGCCTGATCGGCCGGTGCACCTTTATCTTTCTGTTCAACACCGCCGGTGAGCTGTGTGTGCACCGACGCACCCTGAGCAAAGCCCTGTACCCCGGTTTTTGGGACACGGCGGCAGGTGGCATGGTGGCGGCGGGCGAGAGCTACGCGGTGTCGGCTGCTCGTGAGTTGGAAGAAGAACTCGGGGTGGGCGGTGTGGAATTGGTCGAGCATGACCATTTTTACTTTGAGGACGGTGATAGCCGGTTGTGGTGCACATCTTACTCGGCAGTGTGGGATGGCCCGCTGTGCTTGCAGCCCGAAGAGGTCATGGAAGCGCGGTTTTTGCCCCTTGAAACGGTCCTGCAGGAAGCTGAACTCAAGCCTTACTGCCCGGATGCTCAAGAGGGCCTGCGGCGCTATCTGGCCTCACGTCGCTAAAGTTGCATAAATTGGCGCTATTTGGCCCTTAGCAATCGGGCTTTTTGCCGTTACACTGCGCGCCTTTTCACCCGAACCGCCTTGGCGCTTCGGTAGCGCTGCCCCTGCCTGAGTGGGGCTTCGCGGTCGGTAAGTTGCCTTAGCGAATACCGATCAGTCTTTGTCCTCCCAAGAGGATTGCCGGTGGCCAAAAAAGCCGCATCCTTCGCCGCCCTTGGTGGCCTGGTATTTTCCACCGACGCAGGTCGACACTGCCCGGACTGTCGTCAGCCCGTGGATTCGTGTACCTGTAAACAGACCCTGATCCCTGAAGGCGACGGCATTGCCCGCGTACGACGCGAGAGCAAGGGCCGTGGCGGCAAGACGGTGACCACCATCACCGGCGTGCCCCTGGCCGAAGAGGCCCTGAAGGAACTCGCTACCACGCTGAAAAAGCGCTGTGGCACCGGTGGCGCGTTGAAAGACGGCGTCATCGAGATCCAGGGCGATCACGTCGAGTTGCTGTTGGCCGAGCTGATCAAGCTGGGTTACAAGGCGAAGAAATCCGGCGGCTAGCCGCCTCTGTGAAACCCACCCCGATGACCGCTTTGCTGAACGCGAAGGGTCGTCTCCATGGTTTTCACAGAGCCTGTTCCTGACCGGTGTCTAAACTCTGCCCTGCGAGTGGGGTCTACCTTCCTTACAGGCAAATCGTCATTTTCATTCTTTAGACTTCGCCAGCCTTGCAACAAGGCGTGGTGATCTTCGACTTTATATAGGGGACTTCGATGTCCGTACGACGCACACGCAAAGACGATGGCAGCCAATGGACAGTTGCGGACAGCCGCAGTGTTTATGGGATTCGCCATTGGGGGGCCGGGTATTTCGCGATCAATGATGCCGGTCGCGTTGAAGTCCGTCCGAACGGCCCGAACAGCACGCCGGTTGATCTGTACGAGCAAGTCGACGAGCTGCGCAAAAGCGGCCTGTCCTTGCCGCTGCTGGTGCGTTTCCCCGACATCCTGCAAGACCGTGTACGCCAACTGACCGGCGCGTTCGATTCCAACATCGAGCGCCTGGAATACCAGAGCAAGTACACCGCGCTGTACCCGATCAAGGTGAATCAGCAGGAAGCGGTGATCGAGAACATCATCGCCACCCAGAACGTGTCGATCGGCCTGGAAGCCGGCTCCAAGCCTGAGCTGCTGGCCGTGCTGGCCCTGGCGCCGAAGGGCGGCACCATCGTCTGCAACGGTTACAAAGACCGTGAGTTCATCCGCCTGGCGCTGATGGGCCAGAAGCTTGGTCACAATGTGTTTATCGTGATCGAGAAAGAATCCGAAGTCGGCCTGGTGATCGAAGAGGCTGCAAGCCTCAAGGTCAAGCCGCAGGTTGGCCTGCGTGTGCGTTTGTCGTCGCTGGCGTCGAGCAAATGGGCGGACACCGGTGGCGAGAAATCCAAGTTCGGTTTGTCGGCGGCGCAATTGCTGTCGGTGGTCGAGCGCTTCCGCGCTGCCGGCCTGGACCAGGGCATCCGCCTGCTGCACTTTCATATGGGTTCGCAGATCGCCAACCTGGCCGACTACCAGCACGGTTTCAAGGAAGCCATTCGTTACTACGGCGAACTGCGCAACCTCGGCCTGCCGGTCGACCACATCGACGTGGGCGGCGGCCTGGGCGTGGACTACGACGGCACGCACTCGCGTAACGCCAGTTCGATCAACTACGACATGGACGATTACGCCGGTGTGGTCGTGGGCATGCTCAAGGAATTCTGCGACGCGCAGAGCCTGCCGCACCCGCACATCTTCTCCGAAAGCGGCCGCTCCCTGACCGCCCACCACGCCATGCTGGTGGTGCAGGTCACGGACGTTGAAAAACACAACGACGAAATCCCGCAGATCGAGAACAAGGAAAGCCTGCCGGAAACCGTGCAGTGGCTGGTCGACCTGCTGGGCCCGACCGACATCGAAATGGTCACCGAGACTTACTGGCGCGCCACTCACTACATGAGCGACGTGGCCACCCAGTACGCCGACGGCAAGCTGACCCTGGCGGAAAAAGCCCTGGCCGAACAGTGCTACTTCGCCGTGTGCCGTCGCCTGCACAACTCGCTCAAAGCCCGTCAGCGCTCGCATCGCCAAGTGCTGGATGAGCTCAACGACAAGCTGGCCGACAAATACATCTGCAACTTCTCGGTGTTCCAGAGCCTGCCGGACACCTGGGCGATCGGCCAGGTGCTGCCGATTCTGCCGCTGCACCGTCTCGACGAAGAACCGCTGCGCCGCGCCGTGCTGCAAGACCTGACCTGCGACTCCGACGGCAAGATCAAGCAATACGTCGACGAGCAGAGCATCGAGACCAGCCTGCCGGTGCACGGTTTGAACGAAGGCGAAGACTACTTGCTGGGTATCTTTCTGGTCGGCGCTTACCAGGAAATCCTCGGTGACATGCACAACCTGTTCGGTGACACCGACTCGGTGAACATCTACCAGCGTGAAGACGGTTCGGTGTACAGCGCCGGGATCGAGACCCACGACACCATCGAAGACATGCTGCGCTATGTGCACTTGTCGCCGGAGGAGTTGATGACGCACTACCGTGACAAGTGCGCCAGCGCGAAGATCAGTGCCAGCGAGCGTACGCAGTTCCTGGATGCGTTGCGTCTGGGTTTGACGCGTTCGTCCTACCTGTCCTCATAAGTACACTGCTCCCAGGCTGACAAAGATCTCAACGTGACAGAGATCCAGTGTGGGAGCGGGCTTGCCCACGATAGCGGTGTATCGGTCAGCACCTTCAGGGCTGACACACCGCCATCGCAGGCAAGCCCGCTACCACATTTGGATTTTCGTTTGGTCGTACCTTCTGTGTGAGGTCTGAACGATGTCGAGCAAATGGCTGCAAGCGTTAACCCTGGCAGTCGCCGCATTCCTCTCGGCCTGCTCTCCGATCAAAGTGCTCAACGCACTCACCCCTACCAACACGTTCACCAAAACTTCATCCATTGCCTACGGCCCTGACCCGCGTCAGCATCTCGATATCTATCGCCCCGTCACCGCCTTGCCCAACGCCCCGGTCGTGGTGTTCTTCTACGGCGGCAGCTGGAACAGCGGCTCCAAGGATGATTACGGTTTTGTCGGCGAAGCCCTGGCCTCTCGTGGCATTGTGGTAGTGATCGCGGACTACCGGCTCTACCCGCAAGTGCGTTACCCCGCTTTTCTCCAGGACGGCGCCCAGGCGGTGGCCTGGACTCACCAACACATCGCCGAGTACGGCGCCGACCCCAAGCAGCTCTACCTGATGGGCCATAGCTCCGGTGCCTATAACGCCTCGATGCTGGCACTGGATGCGCGTTGGCTGAACGAGGTCAAGCTGTCACCTTCGATGCTCAAGGGCTGGATCGGCCTGGCCGGGCCCTATGACTTCCTGCCGATTGAAAACCGCGATGTGCGCCCCGTGTTTTTCTTCCCGGACTCACCGCCCGATTCCCAGCCCATCAACCACGTCAGTCATGACGCACCGCCGAGCCTGTTGATCGCCTCGGTGAGCGACACGCTGGTCAACCCCGCGCGCAACACGGGCGGGCTGGCGAAGAAACTGCTCGAAGCGGGTGTGCCGGTCGAGACGTTTTACTTCACCAGAACCAGCCACGCGACATTGGTGGCATCCATTGCCAAGCCGTTGCGCTGGCTGGCGCCGGTGCTGGATCAGGTCACGGCGTTTATCCGCTCCACTCCAGGCCGGTGAGGCTGGCTTTACCGGACTATCAGGGTGTACTTGGCGGAGCTTTCGGGGCTGCTTTTCTCCATCGCGACAGACTGCAGCGTGTTTTGCGCTGAAGGGCTGACTGTCCAGCCATCGTCATTCTCCATCAGTGTTCGACCCTGTGGGGGTACCGTCGTTGTTATGCCTAGTCGTGTCACGACGATGTGAAAGTTCGTTTGATTCACAATCTCCACGCCGGCCGGGATGACGGGCTGCGTGGGGAGTGCTGACGGATCGTCATCCAGTTTGAACGACCATTCGGCCGTGTCCGGAGTGACTGGCGCAACCTGAACAGGCGGTTCGGCGACGGTTTCGGTTGGAGGCCTGGCTTTTTTCTTCTTGGACTTACGAAGCACCGCGACAGCTATCAAGACGACCACTATCAACGCGCCGATAATCCAGTAGGTGTTGTTGCTCATGGGGTTCTTCCTTGAGTTGAAAGGTGATCGCAGCCTGAAGCCAAAGACTCTTCAGGCGCGATCTCCATTCAACGCCGGAACGTCAGCGTTGTAACCTGTGAGAACTGACAGGGCCAATTACCCCAGCCATTGATTACGTTTGTTCAGCCGCCAGGCGATTGCACACAGCGTGAGGCTGCGCAGGGCCATGAACACCAGGAAACTTATCCACAGCCCGTGGTTGCCGTAGCCCTGTAACAACCACGCGAAGGGCAGCAGTATCACCACGGTCAGCAGCATGCCATTGCGCATCTCGCGCGCGCGGGTGGCGCCGATGAACAGGCCGTCCAGCAGGTAGCTCCACACCGCAATCAACGGCAGTACGGCCAGATAGGGCAGGTAAGTATCGGCGGTTTCACGCACGCTCGGGATGTCGGTTTGCATGGCGATAAACAGGTGCCCGGCGAAGGTGAACAGCAGCGCGAACCCCACACTGGCAATCAATGACCAGCCACAGGCAACCACCAGCGAGCGGCGTAGCGCCTGGCGATCATGCGCACCGATGGCGTGCCCGCACAGTGCTTCCACTGCGTGGGCCAAACCGTCGAGGGCGTGGGCCGTTAACAGCAGGCCGTTGAGCAACAGCGCATTGGCCGCCACGGTGGCATCGCCCAGACGGGCGCCTTGCACGGTGATCATGAAAAACACCGATTGCAGCGCCAGGCTGCGGATAAAGATATCGCGGTTCACCGCCAGCAGTGGGCGCCAGCTTTGCCAGCGCTTTAATGCCGCCCAGGCGATATGCCCGGGATACGCGCGCAGGGCTTTTTGCGTGAGGGCCAGGCCGAGCAGGGCGCCGGTCCATTCGGCGATAACGGAGGCGCGTGCGGAGCCGACCACACCCCACTCCAGGCCGAGTACAAACCACAGGTTCAAGGCGATGTTGACCAGGTTGGTAGTCAGCAGGATAGCCAGTGGTGCGCGGGCATTTTGCGTGCCGAGGAACCAGCCGACCAAGGCGTAGCTGGCGAGCGCGGCGGGCAGGCCGAACAAACGCGTGTGGAAAAAATCGCGAGTCAGCTGGTTCAGCTCGGGCGAGGGCTGCATCCACTCCAGGGCCAGATGGCTCAGCGGGATGCCCACCGTGCCCAGCAGCATCGCCAGCCCCAGCGCCAGGAGCAAACCTTGCAGCAGGATTTGCCTGAGTGCCGCGCCGTCCCCGCGCCCGGCGGCTTGTGCTGCAAACCCGGTAGACCCCATGCGCAGAAAGCCCATGGCCCAGGCCAGGAAGGTATACAGGCTGGCGCCCACCGCCACAGCGCCGAGTTGATGAGCGTGGGGCAGGTGGCCGATGACCATGCTGTCCACCAGGGCCACCAGCGGCACCGAGATGTTCGACAAGATCATCGGCGCCGCCAATGCCCAGACGCGGCGATGGGTGGAGCGGTCGCGCCAATCCGTCAGCAGGGTGAGTGTTTTCAAGTATTAATGCACAACCCAACTGAGCAACCACAGCCCCAGCATCAACCAGATAATCCCCATAATGATCGACGCACGCATAAACGCACGCACCGCCGAGTACAGCAACATCAACCCGATGATCAGGGCGGCGATGCTGATGATCGAGGTGTCCATGCCCAATGTGCGCGACAGGCCTTCAATAAAGTTGCCGCCTGCGTGGGTCAAGGCGCCGAACAACCCGCTGAGACCGTCGACGATAAAGCGGATGACGGAACCCAGTGCCTGGCCCAACCATTCGAAAAAGCTTTCTACCTGCATGTGTGTGTCCTGATGAAGAGGGGGGCGTCGCTGAGCCTTTGGTCGTTATTACACCAAGCGAGTTCCCTTTTAGCATAGAGGTTGATGCGTTACAGGGATTCACTTGCCTTCGCCCGGCATCCGCCCGAAGCTATACACCTTCAGGAGCCCCCGCATGAACCTCGAACACCTCACCGAACGCTTGCACCGTATTCGCGATACCAACGACTGGAAGCGCTTCCACAGCCCTAAAAACCTGGCCATGGCCGCCAGTGTGGAAATGTCCGAGCTGGTGGAAATCTTCCAGTGGCTGACCGAAGACCAGTCGCGCCAGCTGCCGGCTGACAAACTCGCCCACGCCGGGCAGGAAGTCGGCGATATCGTGCTGTACCTGCTGTTGCTGTGCAGTGAGCTGGGCCTGGACATGAACGAAGTGGTACGCGCCAAACTGGCCGACAGCGAACGGCGGTTCGCCCATGAGTGACCGTCACTTCGACCAGTTGGCCACGCGCTTTGCCGAGAAGATCTACGGTGGCGCCAAAGGCGCGATTCGTCTGGCGGTGTTGCAGGCCGACCTGACTGAAGCCTTGCCCGAGCGCCCGCTGCGCGTGCTGGATATCGGCGCGGGCCTGGGGCATATGTCGTTGTGGCTGGCCGAGCGTGGTCATCACGTGACCCTGGCCGAGCCCGCCGAGCCGATGCTTGAAGGCGCCCGTCAGCGGTTTGCCGAGGCGGGGCAGACCGCGACCTTTATCCACGCGCCCTGGCAGCAATTGCTCGGCCAGCTCACTGAGCCTTACGACCTGGTGTTGTGCCACGCCGTGCTCGAATGGCTGGCTGAACCTCACGCGATTCTGCCGGTGCTGCACCAGCTCACGGTGCCCGGCGGCTGGCTGTCGCTGGCGTTCTACAACCGTGATGCGCTGATTTACCGCAACCTGCTCAAAGGCCACTTCCGCAAAATGCGCAAGAACGACATGGCCGGCGAGAAGCAAAGCCTTACCCCGCAACAACCGCTCGACCCACGGGAACTGGCGGCGCAACTCGAAGGGCTTTGGCAGGTCGAAAGCCAAAGTGGCGTGCGGGTGTTCCACGACTATATGCCGGTGGAATTCCAGGCCCGCGCCGATCTGCAGGACTTGTTGGAGATGGAACTCGCTCACCGTCGTCACCCAAGCTTTGCCGGGCTTGGGCGTTATTTGCACTGGATCTGCCGTCCGGTTTAAGCGGCCCAGTCTGCGGAGGTCGAAATGCGTCGTCTCTGTTTGATCCTGTTATCGCTGGGCGTGAGCGCTTGCTCCACGCCCAACCCCTACGTGGCCGCCTCGGCCCCGATGCCGCCGGCTCCGGCCCAGGCGGCCAATACCTTTGATGCCAGTGCCTACCCGGCGCCGGTGCGCGACTATGGTGCCTACCGCAGTTGGGGCTGGCTCAACGGCCAACTGCCGGCGGGCACGGCCTGGGCCGATTCGGCGCAAATCGCCGAAGCGGTCAGCGGCGCCCTCGACCAGCGCGGCTTGCGCCCCTTGCATGACAACCGCGCTCCCGACCTGCTGGTGAGCGCCGATGTGCGCCTGGAAAAACGCCTGCGCCAGGTGCAGGACGACTATGGCTATGGCTACGGCGGCTATAACCGCTATGGCAATGGCTACGGCATGTACAACACGGTGCCGGTGGTACGCACGTATGAGGTGACGGTGGCGGTGGCGCGCGTGAGCCTGTTCGATGCCCGCACGCGCCAGCCGGTATGGAGCACCAGCGCCGAAACCACCAGCCAGGGCAGCCTGAGCGAACGCGCTGATGCATTGCGTGAAGCGATGCAAAAGGCAATGAGCGCTTATCCACCCAGTTAGCAGCTATTCTCATCTCAGGCTGATTCCGTCTTTTGGAGAACACCCATGCTTCGTCGCCTTGCTGCACTAGCCGTACTGGTCTTGTTGAGTGGCTGCCAGACCAGCCAGGTCAACCACGACTTTGATGCCAGCCGCGATTTTGGCGCCTACCGCAACTGGGCCTGGAAAGACCCGGCGCTGCAATACCGCCCGGATGATCCTCGGATCAAGAGCGACCTCACCGAGCAACGCATCCGCCAGGCCGTGGGTGAGCAACTCGACCAACACGGCCTGCGCCCCGCCGCCGCGGGTGCCAAGGCCGACCTGAATGTGCAGGCCTACCTGATCGTCGAAGACCGCCAGCAACAAGTCACCACTAACTACGGCGGCGCCTGGGGCGGCCCGTGGAATGGCTACTGGGGCGGGCCGATGTACAACGAAACGCGCAACATCACTTACAAAGTGGCGACCATCCAGATCGACCTGCTCGACGGCAAGGACGGCAAACTGGTATGGCGTGGCAGCGACGAGCAGATGATGGCCAGCACGCCGAACCCACAGGATCGCAGTGATGCGATTCGCAGCACAGTGAGCAAGATCCTCTCCAACTACCCTCCGCACTAAAGACCAGCGCAAAACTCTGTGGGAGCGGGCTTGCCCGCGATTGCGGTGGGTCAGTGGTGAATAGGGTGGCTGACACGCCCTCATCGCGGCACAGGTATCTACACAACGTTTGAAGGCAGGCAATTTCTCCTGTGGCGAGCAGGCTTGTCCTGCGTTGGGCTGCGAAGCAGCCCCAAACCCGGACGCTGAGTTCTTTCAGGAAAACTGCAGTGCCTTTACCGGGGCCGCTTCGCGACCCAACGCAGGACAAGCCTGCTCGCCACAACAGCCCACTTGCCACTAACCGGTTGTGTAGATATCGATGGCCATCGCGGGCAAGCCCGCTCCCACATTTTTGGTCTTCACCACCTTCAGCCCTTGTCTACACTCAATTGCATCCCAGGAGAGTAAGCGCTCGGCAACTCGCCGGCACAGGAGTGCTCGATGTCTCCCCGACTTGGTTCCAGGCAACGTGGCGCAATCGGCCTGATGGCTGCCGGCGTGTTGGCGGTGGTGCTGGCCTTTACTTTGCTGATGATCGACAGCGGCCGCCTGTACCTGGAGAAGCGCAAGCTGCAAGGCGTGGCGGACACGGCGGCGCTGGAAGCGGTGAGCCGCAGCGGCACGTGCCTGAGCGGTTTGAGCGCGGCGGCGTTTGCCGGGCAGAGTGTGGCGCGCAATCATTTTGTGGTGGGCAGCGGCAATACCCTGGTGACCCAATGCGGCAACGTAACCACCGCCGCGTCGGGCCGGCGCATCTTCAGTGCCAACCCTGCGGTGTCATCGGCGATTCAAGTGGTGGTGAGCAAAACCGTGACCACCAGCGTGGCCGCCGGGGTGTGGGCGTTGTTCTCCGGCAACCCGGTGAGCCTCAATACCGTATTGACTGCGACCGCCGTGGCGGCGGTGCCCACGCCGCCTTCGGCCCAACTGACCCTCAACAGCAACCTGGCCAGCGTCAACACGGCGAGTGCGAGCCTGTTGAATCCGCTGTTCAGTGGCTTGCTCGGCGGCAACGTCAACCTGACGGTCGCCGGGTGGAATGGTTTGCTCACTACCAATATCAACCTGCTCAGTTACCTCAACCAACTGGCGATCAACCTCAACGTGACCGCCGGCAACTACACCCAGCTGCTCAACACCACCGTCACCGCCGCGCAGTTGATCCAGGCCGCGGTCACCGTGCTGACCGCCAACGGCGCAACGGCGGACGTGATCACCGCCCTGGGCAGCTTGCAAGTCGCCGCGATCAACCAGGCACCGTTGACCGTCGGGCAGATTTTGCAATTGCAGACCGGCACCACCGCTGCGGCGCTGAATGCCAACCTGCAGGTGTTCCAACTGATCCAGGGGGTGGTGCAACTGTCCAACAGCAAAAGCGCGGCGGCGGCGACCTTGCCCGTGAGTGTGCTGGGGTTGGCCAATATCACCACCCAGGTCAAAGTGATCGAACCGCCGCAGTTGTCGGCCATCGGCAACCCGGTGCTGGCAGCGGCAAACCCTACAGGGCCAAATAAAATTTACGTACGCACCGCCCAAGTGCGCACGCAAGTGACCGTGAGCTTGCCGGTATTGAGTGCGTTGTCGGGGCTGAACACGGCGGTCAACGACTTGTTGGGGCCACTGACGCCGGTGCTCGGCAGCCTGCTGAGCCTGAACCTGGTGAGCACCATCAACTCGGCCTTGTGTTTGCTGGGCGCCGGTTGCCAGCAGGCGGATTTGCTGGTGCTGCCCGGCAACCTGCCGATTAACGTCGTGCTGGATGCCGGCGCCGCGAGCAGTTACGTCACCGCCTACAGTTGCCCGACCGGCAACGCCGGCACCAAGAGCCTGACGGCATACACCACCACCTCGCTGGCGTCGTTGAATGTGGGCAGTATCACCAATGCGTTTTCCAGCACCTTACCGATGACGGTAGCGCCGTTGCCGCTGATCGATATTGGCACCAAGACCTGTCACAAGATCCTCGGCATCGGCAGCTGTGACCCGCGCGTGCCGTTTGCCGGTGGCGGTATCGCGATCAAGGTGCAAAGCCCGATTGCGGCAAGTAATCAAACCCTGGTGTTCTCCAGTACTACGCCATTTGCCACACCACCGAATGTGGGGCTTACACCGACCTACAAGGCCGCGACGCCGGCCACCAATGTGGTGAGCAGCCTTTCAACCACGCTCAATGGCGTGGGCATCACGGCGTACCAACCGTCCGGAGCAAGCCCGCTGGGCATTCTGGCGCCTACGGTCACAGCGCTGCTCGGTGGTGTCAGCGCCATCGTCACTCCCGTCGTGGATGGCCTGCTCGGCCCGCTGCTCAACCCGATCCTCAACAACCTGCTGAGCATGCTCGGCATCAGCCTGGTGAATGTGAACGTCGGCGCCAACCTCACCTGTGGCCAGACCGGCGAGGCCTACCTGGTGATTTAAACGTCGGTGGCCCTGGGCAGTTCCACGCAGAACCGTGCGCCGTGTTCGCCATTGCTGACGCTCAGGCGCCCGCCCATGTTCTCGACAATGCCGTAACTCACCGACAGGCCTAAGCCTGTGCCCACGCCAATCGGCTTGGTGGTAAAAAACGGCTCGAAGATGCGCTCCAGCAAGCGTGGGTCGATGCCGCCGCCGTTGTCTTCGACCCAGATGCGCACGTGGCGGCTGTCGTGTTCGGTGTGCAGGGCGATCCAGGGGCGCAGTTCGGGGTTCTTCTCGCGTTGGCTCAACAGCGCATCGCGGGCGTTGACCATCAGGTTGATCAGCACTTGCTCCAGCTGGTCGACGTAGCCTTTGACCTGCACCGGGATATCCGCCTGGGTCAGGCGCACTTCAACGCCTTTGCCACGCAGGCCTTCACTGAGCAACGACAAGGTGCCCTCCAGTGCCTGCGCCGGGTCGAAAGGTTGCTGCTCGACCTCCGAACGGCGGCCGAACACGCGCATATGGTCGACCACCCGCGCCGCACGCTGCACCTGGGCGTCGATGCGCTGGAGCTTTTCGGTCAGATAATCGATCTGCACATCGCCAGTGCTCAGGCGCTTGAGCACATTGACGATGGCCATGCGCATCACGTTCAGCGGCTGGTTGATCTCATGGGCCAGGCCGGTGGCCATTTCGCCGAGGGTGGCCATTTTTGCGCTTTGCGTGAGTTGCTGCTGGGAGCGCCGCACTTCGGTGTTGTCGCGGCCCACGGCCTGCACTTCGACCAGGGCGCCGCGCTCATCGAAGACGCCTCGGTCCGACCACACCCACCAGGCATGTTCGCGGCCAGGCAATTGCAGGCTGATTTCCGCCGTGCTCACCGGGAACTCCGGCGTCAACTGCCGGATGCGCTGCACAAACGCTTCGCGCTGTTCGGTCGACAGCCATTCACCCAGGTTCACCCCGCGCAACTGCGCAGGCGGGCACTCCAGATAATTGGCCAGCGGCGTGTTGCCGAAGGTCAGGGTCAGGTCCGGGCGATAGCGGCAGATCATCGCCGGGGAGTCTTCGACGAGGATGCGGTAACGCTCCTCGCTGTCCTTGACCTGCTGGGCGGCCAGGGTCGCTTCGGTCACATCCAGCCACAGGCCGACGGCTTCGACCGGCACGCCCAGGTCGTCGCGCAGCAGCTTGGCTTCGTCGAGCAGCCAGTGGTAAGCCCCGTGGGTGTCTTGCACGCGGTAACGGCTGCGCACGCTGCCTTCACGCAGCAGTTGGCGGGTGCGCTGGAAGTACAGGTCGCGGTCGTCCGGGTGTACCCATTGCACCAGGCTGTCATGGGTGCATTCGGCGAGGGTGCGACCGAGCAAGGGCAGCAGGCTGTGACTGAAAAACACCGGTTGCAGCGCGCCATTCATATAGCGCTGCACATAGATCACCGCCGGTGAGCTGGCGATCAGGTTGTCCAGGCGCGCGCGGGCGGCGTCGGCTTGCAGTTGCTGGTTCTGGATGTCGCTGATGTCGAGCATAAAGCCGACCCAGCGCCGCTGTTCACCGGCGCCCAGCACCTGGCCCTGCACGCGATACCAGGTCGGCGTGGCGCCGTCGCCACGGTTCAGGCGCACGCTGGCGAGCAAGGGTTTGCCGAGGGTTTGCAGGTCGCGCAGGCGGCTGTGCAACTCCTGGCGGTCGGCCGGGTGGATGTGGTTCAGCCACGCCTCGAGGGGTTGCCGGGTCGGGCCGTCTTCCGGGTCGAGGTTGCGCATCAATTGGGTGGCAAGCTGGATTTCGTCGCTGGCGGGCAACAACTCAAACCAGCCCGTGCCCAACAGGCCTTGCAACGCTTCCTGGCGTTCGAGTTGTTGATGGTGACGGTGTTCGCGCAGGCGGCTGAGCAAGGGCGCGGCGAGGGCGGCGGCGAGGTTCAGCCAGTCGCGGTCGTTGCTGTGTGGCTGGCCGCTGTAGGCGCCGCACAGCAGCCAAGCGGCGATACCTTGACCGTCGCGATAGGGCACGAGGAAGCCATCGGCATTGCCGAAAATGCTGTGCAAACGCGGGTGCTCGCCGCGCCCATAAGGGGCTTGCAGGCTCAGCGGCGTGGTGCCGTTGAGGCTGTCCAGGCAGGTGCCCAGGCGCTGGCCGGTGTGCCAGAACAGCGGCGCGTCATGGTTGGCGTACTGGCTGTAAATCACCCAGCCCTGGTCTTCTTGATCGAGCAGGGCCAGGGCCACACAGGGAATACGCCAGCGTTGCGTCACACTGCACAACTGTTCGTTGAACACCTCGGGCAGGCGGCTGAGGCTGCACACGCGCAGTTGCTCACTGACGCGGCTGGTCAATTGGTGGTTCTGTTCGCGCTGCTCGGCCAATTGCCGGCTGTCGAGCAAGTCGCCAATGTCTACGGCGTGCAGCAGCCAGCCATTGTCATAGGGTTCAAGCGTGCCGCGGGTGTGCAGGATTTGCCCGGCGATCCCGTGGAAATCCAGGTCGAGGCTGTGGCGCTGCCAGTCGGTGGGCACGCCTTCAACCGTCACGGCGCTATGGGCACTCAGCAGCGCTTGCAAGTGCGGCGAGTTAACCAGTGGCGGCAACTGTGGGCGCAGCGTGCCGTTGAGGTCGAGCACGCGGCCCTGGCTGTCCAGGTGCACGTGCAGCCCGGCAGACGGCGGCGCGGGGGGGGCGATGTCCAGCGCACCATTGCGACCGAGCAGGCGCCCGAACAACCTGTCCCCCGAGGTCAAAACTGCAGGCTCGACTGGGCCTGCAATGTCGTCGGCAGTTGCGGCACGGTGCCGATGCCCGGCAGGACAATAAAGGGCAGCACCGCCTGGAGGTTGGCCGACGGGTAGTTGATCTGCACCAGCAACAGCCCACCGGTAAAGGTGGTGGTGACGTGTGTGGCTGCGTTGAATTTGTAGGCGTCAGGAATCCACCCCAGGCGGGCAGCCACCGCTGATTTGGCAGTGGCCTGTACGGCGGCGGGGTAGCCTTGCATATTGGGGTCCAGCCCCACGCTCAGGCGCACGGCTTCGGCGGTGGCCTGGTTGAACGACTGCAACAGCAGCAGCGGCAGGCTATAGCTGACCGTGCCGTAGAACACGGCAAAAAAAATCACGAACACGGCAATGAACTCGATGGCTGCCGTGCCTTTTTGCTTCTCGGGGAGGCTTGTTTTCATCACCGCGTCTACCCTGACGGCTACTACTTGATATCAGCATAGAATCAATCGGCGAAAAGGGATGTTTTTTACGTGATCCATAGCGCAGTGGTGCTGTTGTGGTTGGGGCTGTGTGCCGTGCAGGACGTTCGCCAGCGCTTGCTCGCCAATCGCCTGACGCTGGGCGCGGCCTTGCTGGCGCTGATCTACCTCGTGTGGACGGGCCACACCTGGCTTGGCGCTTCCGTCGGGCAGGGCCTGTGGGCGTTTTTTCTGGCGCTGCTGCTGACCTTGCCCGGTTACGCCCTGGGCCGCCTGGGCGCCGGTGATGTAAAGCTGCTCGCGGCCCTGGCGTTGGCCTCCAATGCCGATTACCTGCTGGGTTCATTTGTAGGGGCCGCCGTCGCCAATCTGCTGTGGCTTTTGGCAGCGCCAAAGCTTTGGCCGCTTATGAGTCAAGGGGTTAAAAACCATCTGGGTTATCTGGCACCGGATCCGTCAAGAAAACTGCCTTTTGCGCCGTTTTTGCTGGTGGGTTTTATAGTCGCGTGGTTTTGGATCCATTAATCGTTTGAGGGTATTAACGCTATGTACATAGTCGGAAAGTGCGTCTACGTTTAATACGTGGCTGTACAGGAAAATTCGTGGTGAAGGATTAGTCAAACTTTTGGCTTGCAATGCATGGAGTAGCGCGTGAACAAGCTTACCTCTGCAGTAAAAGTGCTCGTGGTCGACGATCAGCCGCTGATTGTGGAAGAGCTCTGTGAATTTCTTGAAAGCAGCGGTTTCCGCTGTGTCCCGTGTGAATCCAGCCAGCAGGCCTTGAAGCGTTTTACCGAAGACGCCGAGATTGGCCTGGTGTTGTGCGATCTGCATATGCCGGACATGGACGGCATCGAGTTGGTCCAGGAGCTGCAGAAGGTTGCGGGCAAGCAGCGCGCCTTTGAGGCGATCATGTTGACCGGCCGCGCGGACAAGCAGGATGTGATCAAGGCGCTGCGCGCAGGCATCGCGGATTACTACCAGAAACCGATCAATCTCGATGAACTGCTCGAAGGCTTGCAGCGCCAGGAAGCAGCGTTGGAGGAGCGTAAGAAAGAGCTGCAACTGGGGCGCTTGAACCAGAAGCTGCAATTTCTTTCCGAGTCCATCAACGACCTGTACCAGGACCTCGACAAGGCACGCCGCAGCCCGCCAGGGCATGAGGGTGACGAGGTGCCTGCAGAGGAGGCCGGGACGCTGGAGATTCCGGCGATCTTCAACCAGCTGTCCCCACGTCAGCTGGATGTTGCGCGGCTGGTGGGCAAGGGGCAGACCAACTACCAGATCGCCTGCGAGTTGGGGATTACCGAGAACACCGTGAAGCTGTATGTGTCCCAGGTGCTGCGCCTGACGCACATGCATAACCGCACGCAGTTGGCGCTGGCGTTGTCGCCCAGCAACTCGGCGATGCGTCAGCGAGTCACGGCCCACTGATCACCTGTGGCAGCGGGCTTGCCCGCGAAAGCGGTGGATCAGTCAATTTATCTGTCACTGACCCACCGCATTCGCGGGCAAGCCCGCTCCCACAGTTGACCGAGTTCGACTTCAGCGATGTGGTCCTATCAATTACCGCTCTTTACCGTCCCGCCTGCCTTCTGATCGAAGTACTCCGGAATCGTGTGCTTGTAGCTTTCCAGCAAGCGTTGCGCCGCCAGGTCACGTTCGGCGGCGGAGGCTTTTTGCCGGGTGTTTGATGCGGCTTTCCCGCTGGACTGCAAGGTCAGCCAGCTTTCGGTCACCGCCTGCTGCGGCGATGACGGGCCGGGCTCAATGGCCATGACCGTGAGGGGCAACGCCAGCACGGCGAAGCTGGCGAGATACGGTATTTTCATGATCAATTCCTCGGGGTGCTGGCGGCATCACTCACGGTCGCCACTTGGTCTTTGGCCTTGGCGACGGGAATGCTGGCGCCCTTGAGTTTCTCGGCGCGGGCCTGGGCGTCGGTGACTTGTTCGGGGCTCAGGTTCATTTGGCTGGCCACTTGTGCGGCCTGCTTCCAGTTGTCCTGATAGATCAGCAGGGTGACCAGGTTGATCGCCGCCAGCGGGTCGCTCTGCTTGAGCTCCATGGCGGTCATGAATTCGAAGCGCGCGTCTTCCAGGCGCAGTTGGTCGAGATACACCACGCCCAGGTCATTGCGGATTTTTTCATCGGTCGGCGCCAGCCGCGCCGCACGTTGCAGGTGCGCCATGGCTTGGCTGTTGTCGCCCTTGGCCGAAGCCAATTGGCCCAGGCCGTGCTCGCCTTCGGCCGCCATGCAGGTGCCGATCAGGCTTTGATAAAGCCCCTGTGCCTCGGCGCGTCCGAGCAGGCGATACGCCTTGGCCTGGCGCAGGCGTACCTGAGGCAAGTTGGCCGGCAGGTTTTGCAGGTTGGCCAGGCTGGCGTGCAGCTTGCCGTCGCCAGCCATTTCATCGGCCAGGTTCAGCGCCAGTTCCTGGTCAGACCCAGGTTTGGGGCAACTGCCGCCCGTCGTCAGGGCCGCCCACGGCGTTTGGCCGTTGGTGGCGCAACCCCCGAGCAGCAACAGGCTCAAACCGGCAATCAAGGCTTTCATCGGGCGGTCCTCATAAGTGACTCAAGGCCCGGGAGATGCCGATGAACGCCGGCCCCCCGAGCACGATCAGCAGGGCGGGAAACAGGAACACCATCATCACCACCGACATCTTTGCCGACATCTTCGACACGAATTCCTGAATGCGTGTGAGGCGGCGGTCGTCGAGCAATTGCTTGAGCGCCAGCAGCGATTTCATCGCGCCGCCGCCTTGCTGGACCAGTTGCTGGAGGATGGTGCAGGTGTCGGTGAATTCATCCACGGCCAGCATTCGCGCGGTCTTGCCCAGCTCTTCGCTCAGCTCCAGGCCGGAGTCGACACGCGTCAGGATCAGGCGCAGTTCATAAGTCAGGTCCGGCAGCAGGCGCTGCGCTTCAATGCTCAGCACGCGCAGCGCTTGTTCCACCGCCATGCCGGACTCGAAGAGGATGCGCAGCAGCGGAATGAAGGTCGAGACCTCACGGGAAATGCGCTGCTGACGGGCCTTGGCGGCCCAGGCCAGGATGCGTTTGGGCAACAGGTAGCCGATGCCCAAACCGATTGCGGGCGCCAGCCACGGCGCGGCCGTGTGGGGAAACAGCAACTGCTGGCCCACCAGCACCACGCCCAGCGCCAACAACGGCGTGCCGACCTGCAGGGCGGCGAACATGGAGCGTTGGCTGGCCTGGCGCCAACCGACGCGGCTGAGCAGCAGCTGGGTTTCGTTGTCCAGGCTGACCGAGCGTTGCGCGATAGGGCTGTTGCCCAATTGGCGCATCAACGTATTGAGCGTGCGTTCACGCCCCATCTGGCCCTGCAAGCGCTGGGCGACCAGGCGCTCGCCGCGCCGGTGTTTGAGCAGGTTGGCCAGCACCAGCGCCAGGGCGGCCAGGAGCAATACGGCGCTGATCAGCAGTGGGATAGCCATCTCATACGCTCCGCAGCATGCGCCACAAGGCGAAACAGCCCAGCAGCTGCATGCCGAGTGCCACGAACAACAGCATGCGCCCGGTGCCGTCGTTCCACATGGTCATCAGGTAAGCCGGGTTCACCGCCAGGAAGTAGCCGATCATCGAAATCGGCAGGGCGCCGAGCACGTAGGCGGTCACGCGGGTTTCGCCGGTCAGGGCGCGCAATTGGCGGGCGGCCTGCTCGCGCTCGCGGATCATCTTGATCAGGTTTTCCAGCAGTTCGCTGGCGTTGCCGCCATAGCGATGGTTGATCTTCAAGCCCAGCGCAAACAGACGAAACTCATCACGCTCGTAGAACTCGGCAAAGTCGTGGGTCGACTCCGGCAGGCTGACGCCCAACTGCACGTTGCGCTGGATGCGGCCCATGGCCTGTTTCAGCGGGTCTTCGGTGATCTCGATGCCACCGAGCACCGAGTCGGCCAGGGTGCGCCCGGACTTGAGGCTGCGCACGGTGTGGTCGAGCAATTGCGGCAGCTGTTCGATCATGCGCTTGATGCGCCGTTGGTACCGCCAGGCAATGTACAGGCGCAGCAGCAACGGCGGCAGCACCAGCATCACCAGCAGCCCGAGCCAACCGGCCACCAGCAGCCCCAACGCCACGCCCAGGGCCCAGATCGCCAGCCACAGGCCCAGGCTGTCCGTGGGTTTGCCCAGGCCTGCGCGCAGGAACATCCGTTCCACGCCACTCCACTGGTTGGCTTGTTCGCCGGACTGCGGCTGGCCCTCGGCGAGCCGGCTCAGTACCCGTTCGGTCTGGGCACGGCGCAGGCCGTTCTGGAAGGAGCGGACCGACAGGCCGATCAGGATCAGGCAGATGAGTAGCAAAATGGCCCCGGTCATGGTCATGTCCCTTTCAAGGCTAAGCCGGTTCGCGGCGCAGTTTATCGCCGGCGGGGTTGACCGCTTCGCGCAAGAAACCGAAGCCGGTGCGCCGGTCATGGCGGAACAGGGTATTGGTCACGTACACGTCTTCGCGGATACCCACCACCTCAACCACTTCGCTGACGCAACGACGCCCGTCCGGCAAACGGGTCAACTGGATCACCACATCGAGCGCCGCGCAGATCATTTGCCGCAGGGTTTTCTCCGCCACCACGCGGCCGGTCAAACCCACCAGGGTTTCAAGGCGCAGCAGCGCGTCGGCGGCGTTGTTGGCGTGCACGGTACTCATGGAACCGTCGTGGCCGGTGTTCATGGCAGTGAGTACATCAAGCACTTCCACGCCACGGATCTCGCCAAGGATGATGCGGTCGGGGCGCATCCGCAGGGCGTTGCGGATCAGGTCGCTGGCCTTGACCTCACCGTGGCCCTCGGCATTCGGCGGGCGGGTTTCCAGGCGCACCACGTGGGGGTGGCCCAGTTGCAGCTCGGCCACGTCTTCGATGGTGACCAGGCGTTCATGGGGGTTGATCAGTTGGCTGAGAATGTTCAGCAGCGTGGTTTTACCGGTGCCGGTACCGCCGCTGATCAGGATATTGCAGCGCTTGCCCACGGCTTCCTGGAAGAAGTCGAAAATGTTCTGGTCGATGGTCTGCATTGCCACCAGGTCGCTGCTTTTGAGCATGTCCTTGCGAAACTTACGAATCGACAGGCACGGCCCGTCCAGGGCAATCGGCGGGATGATCGCGTTGACCCGGCTGCCATCCGGCAGGCGTGCGTCGACCATCGGCGATGACTCATCCAGGCGCCGCCCCAGCGGTGCGAGGATGCGTTGCATCACGCGTTCAACGTGGTGCGAATCGATAAAGCGCAGGTCGCTTTGATGCAGCAAGCCGTCACGTTCGATAAACACCCGATGCGGGCCGTTGACCAGGATTTCGGTTACGGACGGGTCGCGCAGCAACACTTCCAGCGGGCCGAAACCGGTCAGCTCATCGACGATCTCTTCGGCCAGGCGTTCCATCTCATACCGGGAAATCGCCAGGTGCATGCGGTTGATGTATTCGGCCACTTTGTCGATGACAAACTGCGCCAACAGCGGGCGTGAACCCTCCAGCAAATTTTTCCCCGACTCCTCGATGGCATCGATGATGTAGCGATGCAGCACCAGCTTGAGCCCGTCGTGGTCAGTGTTGCCACCCAGGCTGCGGGCGGGGGCGCCGAAGAGTTTTTCACCGTTCATTTTCCAGCCCTCAGCAGGCGTTCAAACCAGGTGTGCGAGGGTTGCTTCATGCCTTCGGAGCGCTTTGCCAGGCGCTCGCCCAAGGTTTTGAGGTTGTGGGTCAGGGTTTCGCGTGGGGCCAGGGCGAACAGGGTTTGCCCTTGGTTCTTGGCATTCAGGCGCACCTCCGGGCTCAGCGGCAGCACCGCGACCACCTCCAGGCCATAGCTTTTGCTCAGGGCGTCTGCGTCGGGCGCGCAGCCTTTGATGTAGCGGTCGACCAGCAGCTTGGCGTGTTCCAGCTTCATGCCCTTTTCGCGCCACTGGTTCAGCACGCCGAGGTTGCGACGGCAGTCCAGCACGCTTTGGTCGGTGCACCACAGCAACTTGTCGCAGTGGCTGACAAAGGTGCGCAGCGCTTCGCTGTCGGGCTGGCCGGCGAGGTTCACCACGATGTGCTGGAAGTGCTGGCGCAAGGCACTGAGCAGCATGTACAACTCGGCTGCGCTGGTCTGTTCCAGAGGCTCGTCGTTGGGGGCGTAGGCGAGAATGCGCAGGCCGTCTTCAGCGCAGGTAAACGCGCTGTTGATCAAGGTGGTGTCCAGGCGTCTGAGGTGGCGCAAGGCGTCGCCGAAATTGAACGAGCTTTCCAGCCCCAGCAACGCCAGGCTGTCACCGCGCGGCAGGCCCAGGTCGAGCAACAGGGTTTGCTGGCCGCTCTTTTGCACCACCAGCGCCAAGTGGCTGGTCAGCAGCGCGCCGTCGGCGTTGCTTTGGGTGCCGTAGAGCACGGTGAGGCCACCCAGTTGAGTGTTGGTGGCCACCGGCGGCAGGCGTTTGCTCAAACGGCGCACCAGCCCGGCGACTTCGCTGGAGCGTGAGCCATAGGCGACAAAATCGCGGGCGCCGGCGCGCATGGCATTGAGCACCAACTGGTTGTCCATGCCATCGCCGAGGGCGACGATGGCGAGCATCGGTTTGGCCTCCAGCGCGCCTTCGATCAGCGCGCTTTGGGCCACCACGTGTTCGCGGTCGAGGCCGATAAACACCAGGTTGGCGAAGGTCACGTCCACCAGCGCGAGCAACTCGTCGAGGGTGCCGCTGCCGGCACTGACAACTTGGCCAAGCGGTGCCAGGGCGCCCTGCAGCCATTCCAGGTCGGTGGTGTTGCGGGTGATTGCCAGAAACGTCTGGCTCAGGCTATCGCTCATTGAGACAACCCATTAAGTCGGTCGAAATTGCCGTTTTCCAGGAAGTACAGGCGGTACCAGTTCGGGTCGTAGTTGCGCAGCTTCTCGCCGGGCAACGACGGCAGTTGGGCATTGGCGGCCAGCGGCTGCACCAGGTGCGGGGTGACGATCATCAGCAGCTCTTTGTCCTGGCGGTTGACCGAGGAATCACGAAAGAACGCGCCGAGAATCGGGATATCGCCCAGGCCTGGAAACTTGCTGATAGTGGTGGTGTTGGTGCTGCTGATCAGGCCGCTGATCACGAAACTTTCACCGTCGGCCAGTGACACGCTGGTGTCGGTGCGGCGGATGGCCAGTGCCGGCACCTGGACGCCTTGTATGGTCACGGCGTTGGTGTAGTCCAGCTCGCTGACTTCCGGCGCCACCTTGAGAGAAATACGGTTACGGTCGACCACTGTCGGCGTGAGTGTCAGGCGAATGCCGAATTCCTTGTACTCAATCGAGATGTTGTTGCTGGCGCTGCTGGGTACCGGGATCGGCACTTCGCCGCCGGCCAGGAACGTCGCGCTTTGCCCGCTCAAGGCCACCAGGCTTGGGCGGGCCAGGGTGTAGGCAAAACCGCTGCTTTCCAGTGCGTTGATCATGGCGGAGACACGCCCGCCACCGAAGCCGATATTGAAGTTACTGTCGCTCACCGGCAGTCGAAAGGTGCCGGCAGTCGGGGATACCAGTTTAGGGCTGCCCAGGAAAAAGTTGCTGCCGATGCCGAGGATCTTGGTGCTGGCTTCCTTGAGTTTGGAGCGGCTGACTTCGACGAAACGGATATCGGTCTGCACCTGGCTGGGCAGCGTCGGGTCTTCGGACGGCGACAGCGACAGGCTGGTCAATGCCGAGGTGGCCTTGCCTTTGACGAACACCATGCTCTGGCGCGGCGTGTTCGAACAGGCCGTCCAGACCATCAGGCTGGTGGTGCCGGAGGCGATGCCGGTGAGCAGGAAGCCGCGATCACCGTTGAGATGTACGTCGGCGATTTTCGGGTCGCCGATGGCCAGGCGCGTGATAGCGACGGGGGATTGCAGTTCCTGTTGCAGGCCCTCGCCCACGGAGAGCGCTGCGGGTAATTGGCCCAGGCTGCCGCAGTTGCCCGGGGCGGCTGCAACGAGCTCCACAGACAGGTTCGACAGCATCAGGGCACAGGCGATTTTCAGCGTGAACACCGGTGCGAAACGTCGGTTCATGCACAGCATCCTTGTTCAGTCGGGCGTTTGTTGGGTGGCTTGATTGCCGCGTATCACCTCGACACCGGTGCGGCGCGCGGGGCCACCTTGGGCGACTTTTTTGGGCGCCTGGACGAAGGCCAGTTGGGTGAATTGGTAGAGGTCGCGGTTAGCGCTTTGCAGCTTGCCCGGTGCATCGCTCTCACCGGCCCAGTAGTGGCTCAGCAAGCGTTCATCGGCGCTGCGCACCGCCAGGCGCAAGGTGCCGGCCTGGGTCGCCAGCATCAGTTGGCTCAGCAGTTGTTCGGGCACCGCCAGCACCACGGTGCGAGAGGGCGCGTGCCGTTGGGCTTTTTCTTCGGCGGTCATTGCCGGCGGTGAAGCGGGAACGCCGTCGTTGGTCAGGCCCATTTGATCGCCGACGCTGAGCAGGCGCATGGCGGGGATCACCACTTGGGCGGATTGTTCGACGTTGGCGACGTCCTGGCGCAGGTACAGCAGCACGTCCACATAGTCGCCAGGGCTCAACTGGCCGGCAGCGCCAATCACTTCATCCACGGCCACCGCCAGCGCGCGTTCGTTTGGGCGAATCATCCGTGCCAGTGGGCCACCGGGGCTGAAGCTTTCGTCGTTGAGCCAGGTGCCGGCCTGCAGGGCGCGCCACGGTGTGCGGCCGATGGCCTGGTCCACGCTGGTCATGCTTCCAGCGGGCGCCGTGCGCAGTTTTTCGATGCTCAGGTCGGCGGCGGTCAAGGCAATAAAGGGCGGGACATCGTGGGCCAGTACCACCACCGATTGGCGGGTCTGGTCCTCGACCACGGCGACGGCTTTTTCGACGGGTGCGGTTGGCGGCGGTGGCGGCGCCGGGGCAGGTTCGCGGCTGAGCACCAACCCCCAGTAACCGGCAAACAGCGCACCGACCAAAAGCACACCGGCCAGTACCATGCTCAGACGCGTGTTCATGACGGCTCTCCTTTTCCTGTTGGACTAAAACCCGTCGATCCGAACAGGCTAATTCCGCAACCTGGCTGCTATGAACAGTGACTAACTATTTCGCTATTTGAAGGTAGTTCAGCTAGGACAAAATGCCATTACTGACAGAAAGATTTCTTCGCAGCGAGCCTGGATAGCCTTGAAAACAAGGGATTCAGGCGCCAGCAAAATGACCACTACTTTGTGATTAATCAGTTCTTACAGTTGTGAGGGTGGGGTTTGTTGACAATGCTCAGGTGGCACATGGCAATTACTGTGCAGCACCGAGCTAGGGCGCCCAGCCGCCATAGGAGACGTATTATGATCCTTGATCTGTTGATGAAAGTTCACGTCCAACTTCAGTCGCTTTTTCACCGCAAGGACGGTGCGACCGCGATTGAGTACCTCATTCTCGTGGCGATTGTTGCGTTGGTGATATTGGCAGCCGGGACTACTCTCGGGCCGCAGATCACCGCCTTCTTTACCAGGATTGGGGCCGCGATTTCCCCGGCTGCTACAGGTGGTTGAGTTTCAGGCAGTATGCTGTGAGTACAGCCGTCACTGATTGGCAACGCCAGGTCGTACCCATGAACGCTGCCGCTAAACCTTATCGCCAGCAGATCCTGTTGGTGGACGACGAAGAAGATGCCCTCGTAGAACTGGCGGAGTCGCTGGAGAACGAGGGCTTCGTTTGTTTTACCGCGAACTCCGTGACTTTCGCTTTGCAGGAGCTGACCCTGCACCCTGACATTGCCCTGGTCATCACTGACCTGCGCATGCCGGAGGAAAGTGGCATCTCCCTGATCAAGCGCCTGCGCGAACACACCGATCGCCAACACCTGCCGGTGATCGTGATGTCCGGCCATGCCGAGATGGATGATGTGAGCGACATGCTGCGCTTGCAGGTGCTGGATCTGTTTCGCAAGCCCATTTATCTGGTGCGGTTGATTGATACGCTTAACAGTCTTTTTCCTCTGCAGAAATCTCGCCCGTAGCAGAGAGTTGGGTTAATACAATTGTGTGGGAGCAGGCAAGCCAGCTCCCACTTTTTGATTGCGCAGACTCACAACTGATAACTGAAACTCAAGGTATACCGCGGCCGCCGGTTAAAGCTGTCCAGGGCGATGTCCGACATCGGCTTGGCCGCTTCCAGGGCGATGTTGTAGTACTTGTTATCGCCAAAGCGCAAGCCCACGGCCGCCGAGGACATGTCGTTGCCTTTGACCGGCAGCTCGTTGAACCAGGTCTTGGCGCGGTCAAGCACCACATAGGGTTGCAGGATCTTCACCCAGTCGCCCGCGCGGTTGAAGCTGTAGTTGACCTCGTACGCCACGCCCCAGCCCTTGTCGCCCGAAGCTTGATCATCGGGGTAGCCACGGCCGAAGTTCTGCCCGCCGAAGGTGGCGCGCTCGCTGTCGGGCAATGTGGCGTCGCTCCAGTAGAACGCACCCGAAAGCACGCCTTGCCAGTTGTCGAAGAACTTGTCGCTCTGCACCCCGGAGAGGCGCAGGCGGAAGAAGTCCAGATCAGGTTTTGCCGTGCCCAGGTCGCTGTGAGCTCTGGCCCCCAGGCCGTTGATGCCTTGGTACAGGCCGGCGCTGACGATGCGCAATTGACGGGTGTCGGACTTGCGCCAGTCGCCCTCGAACGCAAGGGCGCGCAGGTCGCTTTCGATGTCGAAACGGTTGGGGTAGCCCACCAGTTGATAGCGCGTGGTCTGGTCCACGGCATACAGGCGTGTGGCCAGGGTCAGCGATTCATTGGGTGAGGCAATCAGCGGGTGGCTGAGGCCGATGGTGTAGCGGTCGATTGACTGGTGTGGCTTGAGTTCGAAGCCACCGTCCAGCTGGATATTGCTGCTGGGGTCGGCGCGATAACGCTCGGCACCCAGTATCAACTGGCTGCCCTCGGCATTGATGAACTGGCTGTAGCCCACGCGGTAGTAATGTTCTTTGTCGTCGCCCGGCGGGAACAGGCCGCTGACGTAGAGTTGCTCACCCATGGACGTCTGTGAATTGCTGGTGGCGGTGAGCAACGCTTGGGTGCCGTTACGGTTGTTGTCGACCAGGCTCATGCTGGTGGTAAACGGCTTGCGCGAGGCCTCGATCTTCATGTGCGTGGCGCCATCGGTGGTGCCCGGCGGCGGCACTTGGGCCTGCAGGGTCACGCCGGGGATACGCCCCATCAGCGTGGTATAGCGCTCGAACGTCTTGCGCGTGAGCGGGCGCTCGGCCAGCAGTTTGTTAGCCAGCTTGTCGACGTAGGCCGAGACTGAACCGATGTCGCCGCTTTGCTCGTAATCCTTGATGTAACCCTCCACCAATACCACGCGCACCAGGCCGTTTTCGAAGGTCTGTTGCGGCAGGAACGCGTAGGACAGCAGGTAGCCGTCCTGCTGGTAGCGACGCGTGATCGTGCGGGTGGCTTCGATCAGTTGCGCAAGGTTGGTTTCACGGCCAATCAACGGCGCGTAGGCCTTGGCCGTTTCGTCCAGCGGGTAGATCGTACCGCCCTCGATCTGCAGCTTGCGGATGGTGACTTTGGTGTCCATCAGCAACGGCTGTTTCTGGGTGGCGGGCGCTTGCGGCAACTGGGTCTGGGGTGTGCTCGGCCGATAAGCGTCGGCGGGGAGGTTGGGCACCGGCAGGTTGCGGATGGTGTCGTTGCTGTTGAGGAAGCTGGGAAGGGTCTCGGCCTGAACGTAGGCACTGAGGGTGAGCAATAACAACGGCGTCAACACGCGCATAGGACACTCCATGGTCAAACTGCAGCAGCGTTTCGGGCCCGCCGGGTTCTGGGACGCGGTTCGGGAGGGCGAGGTTTTTTAGACAAGACCGGCCCATAAAAAAGACGAGAGACTTATAAGGGTCTCTCGTCTCAACCAAGCGTAGGCGCTGTAGGGGAGGCCGTCTAATCGGCCAGGTGCAATTTATTTTTTGCCGGTAAGGCCATTCAGTAAACCGCCCAGACCGCCGCTTGTGCCCGTGGTTGTGGTGCCACTGCCCGATGTGCTGGCGCCGGTGCCGCCGGTGAGGCCGCCGAGCAAACCACCGCTGCTGCCACTGGTGCCACCGGTGACCAAACCACCTACCGAGCCTACGGTGTTGCCGACTGTGGTGACGGTGGTGCCTACCGCGTTGGTGACTGGGTTGGCATTGGCGGCGGTCAGGTTAGTGCCGAGACTGCTCACTGCACCGCCGACTTGGGTTACCAGGCCGTTGACTGGCGCGCCGACGCCTGTGGTGGTGCCGACGTTTTGGGTCAGGGTGGCCACACCGGACGTTACTGGGTTGAGCGCCGCGCCGACGTTAGTGGCCAAGCCTGCGACCGGCGCCGTGGCGGCGGTGTTGGCGACGCCAGTGCCGCCGATAACGGTGCCGAGCGAGGCGACTGTGTTGCCCACTGCGCCACCGGTGACACCGGCAGCACTCACAGTGCCGTTGGTGTTGCCGGCATTCAGGCCGTTACCCACGTTGGCCACTAGGCCGCCGACCAACTCCGGTATACCGGGCGCTGCGGCGCCGCTGGCTGGAGCCACATAGCCGCCGGATTTATCGAGTGTGCCGCCTACGCCCGTCAGGGCGCTGCCGACGATGGTGGTCACAGGGTTGCCCGTACCGCCAGCACTGGCGACTTGAGTGCCCAGGCCGGTGACGGTGCTGCCGACTTTATCCAGCAGCCCATTCACAGGAGTGCCCAGGCCGGTTGCCTTGCCGAGGTTGCCGGTGGTGTTTTCCACCAGCGACACCACAGGCACCAGTATTTTGCCGCCCACTGTGTTAGTCAACGAACCCAATGGGCCAGTGGTGCTGGCCGTGCTGACGGTATCGCCGAGCATGGTAACGGCCTGGCCGACTTTATCCACGACACCTCCTACCGTGCCGCCCACGCCACCGGTCAAGCCGCCCACCACGGGCACGCCGCCAAGGGTGGTCGACAGCGATTTCCCGGTGGTCGACAGACCAGTGCCCAGGTCGGCGACGCCATTACCGACACCTGCGACAGTGATGCCCAGGGAGTTGCTGTTAGTGCCCAGCGAACCAAGGCCGCTGGTGACGCCAGTGCCGATGCTGGTGACTGCAGTGCCGGTCGCCGTGACCAGGCCGCCGGCTGTTGTGCCGACGATAGGCACATTGTTCAAGGTCGAACCCAGGTCACCGACTGCTGCGCCTACGTTACCGACAGTGCCGCCCAGGGTGCCGGCAATCTGGCCGGTAACCAGAGGTGTAGTGGTCGAACCTGTGCCACCGCCGGTTCCGCCACCTGTGCCACCGCCAGTACCACCGCCAGTACCACCGCCAGTACCACCGCCAGTACCACCACCAGTTCCGCCACCGGTGCCACCGCCAGTACCACCACCGGTTCCGCCACCGGTGCCACCGCCAGTACCACCACCGGTTCCGCCACCTGTACCGCCGCCAGTGCCACCACCGGCTCCGCCATCAGTACCGCCGCCAGTGCCACCACCGGTTCCGCCACCTGTGCCGCCGCCAGTACCCCCGCCGGTTCCGCCATCTGTGCCGCCACCAGTACCACCGCCGGTTCCACCACCAGCGCCGCTACCTGCACCTGCATCAGGCGAAGAGGCCGCCACACTGCTGTGATGCCCGCCACCACCGCTGCTGCAGCCACCGAGGCTCATCGCCATGACCAGGGCCAGCGCGGTACTTGCTTTCCAAAGCACTACTTGAGTTTTCATGATTGAGTTCCCTTGCACCTGTACAACCTTGGTTGTTTTCAAACGCTCGCTATTTCTTGGGATAGCGATACGTTTGTCCGTGTTGTCATCACAGACCCGGGCACTCTTTCGCGCAACGCTCAACTTGGTATTAACGATTTATATACACCAGGCAGTGGTCGGCTTAATGACTAATACCAAGGGTGTAATCGAGAGATGTATCAAGATATTTATACTTTATAATTCATGGGTTTGAATAAAAAAACGGACGCCGAGGCGTCCGCTATAACTTAGGGTGTATATATACAATTAATGTGCATGTTTCCGGCGATGGGCCGCCACTTGCCAAGCATATGTTGAATATCGCCAGTGCCCTTCAACTGCAACTCTCCGCTCGAGCCTGCGGCACTGCTGAGCAATATCACTTCACTGGGCAGGCGTACCGGTTTTTTGAACTCGACTTCTATTTCTACATTGGCGGCAGGCAAATGTTCATTCAGCGCGGCCAATGTTCGCGCGGTATTCCACAGCCCATGGGCGATAGCCTGGGGAAAGCCGAACAGCTTGGCCGTCAGCGCGCTCAAGTGGATCGGGTTGTAGTCGCCGGATACCCGCGCATAGTGGCGACCGATATCGGCGGGCGCCTTCCAGCGCGCGACTTCGCTGACAGTGCCGCAGATGGATAAAGGCGCCTCTTGCGCTTCGCCGTCCAGCTTCACGCCTCGACACAACATGCGGCTGTCGGCTTCCCACAACAGCCCCAGCGCGTCCTCCACCTTCGTCACAATGTCAAAGGTCGCCCCCTTGGCGTGGGGCTGCAGATTGTGTGCGTATACGCCGACTATCAGATTGTTCACGCCGCCCAATGGCCGGTGGATGCGGATACGATTGCTCAGGTGAATCAGCCCCAACAGCGGAAAGGGAAAATGTTTGTCGGTGAGCAATTGCATCTGCAAACCGAACGCCAGGATATGCGGATAAGTACCCGGCAGCACCGGGCTGTCGGCAAACCCGCAGACCTTGCGATAGGCCGCGACGTGCTCAGGGTTCACGCGTACATGGCAGCGCAATCCGCCATCAGGCAAGGTGCTGCCGCTGATCTTGCGCTTGAGCGCCGCGCGCCAATACAGCGGCAACAGAAACGGGGTGCTGTCCAATGTCTGCCACTGCATAGTCACGCTCCCAGCAGGCTTTGCCCACACACCCGCAGCGCCTGGCCGCTGACGGCCCCGGAGCCCGGCTGGCCGAGCCAGGCGACGGCTTCTGCCACGTCTTGCGGCAAACCACCCTGGCCCAAAGAACTCATGCGCCGCCCGGCTTCACGCAGGGCGAAGGGAATGTGTGCGGTCATCTGGGTTTCGATAAAACCCGGCGCGACCGCGTTGATGCTGATGCCGCGCTCGCCCAGCAGGGGCGCCCAGGCCTGGGCCAGCCCAATCAGCCCGGCCTTGCTCGCGGCGTAGTTGGTTTGCCCGCGATTACCGGCAATCCCGCTGATCGACGCCAGCAGCACCACGCGGCCGTTGTCGTGCAGGGTGCCGCTGTCGAGCAGCGCCTTGGTCAACACTTGCGGCGCATTGAGATTGACCGCCAATACCGCGTCCCAGTATTCCGGGGTCATGTTGGCGAGGGTTTTATCGCGGGTGATGCCGGCGTTGTGCACCACGATATCGATACCGTCCGGCAGGTGTTCGATCAACTGTGTGGCCGCGTCTTCGGCGCAGATATCCAGCACCACGGTGCGCGCGCCTAATCGAGCGGCGAGGGCTTCGAGATCGGCCTTGGCCTGGGGCACATCCAGCACGATCACTTCGGCGCCGTCGCGCGCCAGGGTTTCGGCAATGGACGCACCGATACCGCGAGCCGCGCCGGTGACCAGCGCCTTGCGCCCAGCCAGTGGCCGCGTCCAGTCTTCAACCGGGGTGGCGCAGGCTTGCAGGCGAATGACCTGGCCAGAGATGTACGCACTTTTCGGCGACAGGAAGAAACGCAGCGCACCTTCCAGCTGATCCTCGGCACCGTCGCCCACATACAACAGTTGCAGCACGCCGCCGCTGCGCAGTTCCTTGGCCAGTGAGCGGCTGAACCCTTCGAGGGCGCGTTGGGCACTGGCGGCGAACGGATCGCTGAGGCTTTCCGGCGCGCGTCCCAGAATCACCACGTGCGCGCTGTGATCGAGATTTTTCAGCAAGGGCTGAAAGAATTCGCGCAGTTGCTTGAGCTGGTCGGTGTGCTGCAAGTCGCTGGCGTCGAACACCACGGCCTTGAGCCTGGGGCCGTGGCCCGGGATCCAGGTCGACGACTCGGCGCCGTAGGTGTAAATCGCGTCGGTCAGTTTGTGCGCAAACTCCTGCACCTTGGCGGTCAGCGCCCCACCGCCCAGCAGCAGTGCACCCTCTACCGGGCGCAGGCGTCCGGCCTGCCAGCGTTCCAGGCGTACCGGTGACGGCAGGCCAATGGCGGCGACCAGGCGATGGCCGAGGCTTGAGTTGGCGAAGTCGATATAACGGTCAGACATGGAACGCTCTCCGAGTGCTGGGGTTCAAACGGTGGACCATCAATAGGTGAAAGTCGTTCGATTGAGCCTAGGCTAGGCTTGATGATTCCACTCACAACCTTCAGGGAGCTTTCCATGACTCAATTGCGCCGTGTAGCGATCATTGGCGGTAACCGCATCCCCTTCGCCCGTTCCAATGGCCCATATGCCACGGCGAGTAACCAGGCGATGCTCACCGCTGCCCTCGAAGGCTTGATCGAGCGCTACAACCTGCACGGCCTGCGCATCGGTGAGGTGGCGGCCGGTGCGGTGCTCAAGCATTCGCGCGACTTCAACCTTACCCGCGAATGCGTGCTGGGCTCGCGCCTGTCGCCGCAAACCCCGGCCTATGACATTCAGCAGGCGTGCGGCACCGGGCTGGAAGCGGCGTTGCTGGTGGCCAACAAGATTGCCCTGGGCCAGATCGAGTGTGGGATTGCCGGCGGCGTCGACACCACCTCCGATGCGCCGATTGGTGTGAATGAAGGGCTGCGCAAAATTTTGCTGCAAGCCAACCGCAGCAAATCCATGGCGGATAAATTAAAAGTCCTGTTACAACTTCGTCCCCATCACCTTAAGCCGCAGCTGCCGCGCAATGGCGAGCCGCGCACCGGCCTCTCCATGGGCCAGCATTGCGAACTGATGGCGCAGACCTGGCAGATCCCGCGCGCCGAGCAGGATCAACTGGCGTTGGAAAGCCATCAGAAAATGGCCGCGTCCTACGCCGAAGGCTGGCACAACGATTTGCTCACCCCGTTTCTGGGCCTCACCCGCGACAACAACCTGCGCCCCGACCTTACCCTGGAAAAACTCGCCAGCCTTAAACCGGCGTTCGAGCGCAGTGAAAAGGGCACGCTCACTGCCGGTAACTCCACGCCACTCACCGACGGCGCCTCCTTGGTGCTGCTGGGCAGTGAAGCCTGGGCCAAGGAGCGCGGCTTGCCGATTCTGGCTTACTTGCGCGATGGCGAAGCGGCGGCGGTAGATTTCGTCAACGGCGCCGAAGGCCTGCTCATGGCGCCGGTCTACGCGGTGCCACGCTTGCTGGCGAGAAATGGCCTGACGCTGCAGGATTTTGACTACTACGAGATTCACGAGGCTTTTGCTGCCCAGGTTTTGTGCACACTCAAGGCCTGGGAAGACCCGGAATATTGCAAGAGCCGCCTGGGGCTGGATGCGCCGCTGGGCGCCATTGACCGCAGCCGGCTCAACGTCAAAGGCAGTTCATTGGCGGCCGGGCACCCGTTTGCCGCCACGGGCGGGCGCATCGTCGCCAACCTGGCCAAACTGTTGGACGCGGCGGGCGAGGGCCGAGGGCTGATTTCGATCTGCGCCGCCGGCGGTCAGGGTGTGACGGCGATCATTGAACGCTGATTGCCGACTAAATTGGCATATTGAGTGCATTCTTCAGTGGTCAGAGGTCGGTAGCCCCTCCCACCGGCGCGCCGATTGCCGTATAACGAGTGCCATACGCGTATTTGGTAATAAAGGACCCACAATAAAAGCTGATGAAGACTCCTAAACGCATTGAACCCCTGATCGAAGACGGTCTGGTCGACGAAGTGCTGCGCCCTCTCATGAGCGGTAAAGAAGCAGCTGTTTATGTGGTGCGCTGCGGCAATGAATTGCGTTGCGCCAAGGTTTACAAGGAGGCGAATAAACGAAGTTTTCGTCAGGCATCCGAATACCAGGAAGGCCGTAAGGTTCGTAACAGCCGTCAGGCCCGGGCCATGGCCAAAGGCTCCAAGTTCGGCAAGAAAGAAACCGAAGACGCTTGGCAGAACGCTGAAGTGGCGGCGTTGTTCCGCCTCGCCGGTGCGGGCGTTCGCGTGCCTCAGCCGTTCGACTTCCTGGAAGGCGTACTGCTGATGGAACTGGTGGCTGACGAGTACGGCGATGCAGCGCCGCGTCTTAACGACGTCACGCTGGAGCCGGACCAGGCGCGCGAATACCACGCCTTCCTGATTTCCCAGATCGTGCTGATGCTGTGTACCGGCCTGGTGCACGGTGACCTGTCCGAGTTCAACGTACTGCTCACGCCAACCGGCCCGGTGATCATCGACCTGCCCCAGGCAGTGGATGCGGCGGGCAACAACCACGCGTTCAGCATGCTGGAGCGGGATGTGGGCAACATGGCTTCCTACTTCGGGCGTTTTGCCCCGGAGTTGAAGAAGACCAAGTACGCCAAGGAAATGTGGGCGCTGTACGAAGCCGGCACCTTGCACCCGGCCAGCGTGTTGACCGGCGAGTTTGACGAGCCTGAAGAGCTGGCGGACGTGGGCGGTGTGATCCGCGAAATCGAAGCGGCGCGGCTGGATGAAGAGCGCAAGCAAGCGGTTCGGGCGGCGGATGACGCGCCACCGAGCAAGACCGCGGAAGAACCGCCGCCGCCTTGGATGCAGTGATCTTCAATTAGAAGACGATCAAAATGTGGGAACTGGCTTGTGTGGGAGCTGGCTTGCCTGCGATGCAGACACCTCGGTATGTCAGTTACACCGCGGTGATGCTATCGCAGGCAAGCCAGCTCCCACATGATCCAGCTCCCACATTTGATTTGTGCAGAATTAATCAAGCGCAACAGCTGCCCGATGCCAACTCCTTGAGAATCGGGCAATCCGGCCGATGGTCACCCTGGCAGTGTTCCACCAGATCCTGCAAGGTATCGCGCAATTGCCCCAGTTCCAGAATCTTCTGGTTCAGTTCCTCGATATGCTGGCGCGCCAGGGCTTTTACGTCGGCGCTGGCCCGCTGACGGTCTTGCCACAAGGTCAGCAGCTTGCCGACCTCCTCCAGTGAAAACCCCAGATCCCGCGAGCGTTTGATAAACGCCAACGTGTGCAAGTCATCGCTGCCATACACGCGGTAGCCGCTGTCGGTACGATGCGCGGCTTTGAGCAGGCCGATGGATTCGTAGTAGCGAATCATCTTGGCGCTCAGCCCGCTCTGGCGGGCGGCCTGGCCGATGTTCATGGGCGTTGATCCTCGTAGTCCTTGGGTTTCCAGGTTTTTAACAGTAACGCATTACTCACCACGCTGACGCTGGACAAGGCCATGGCCGCACCCGCCAATACCGGGTTGAGCAGGCCGAATGCCGCCAGGGGAATGCCGATCAAGTTATACACAAAGGCCCAGAACAGGTTCTGGCGGATTTTCGCGTAGGTCTTGCGGCTGATCTCCAGCGCGGCCGGCACCAGGCGCGGGTCGCCGCGCATCAACGTGATACCGGCGGCATGCATGGCCACATCGGTGCCGCCGCCCATGGCGATGCCGATGTCGGCGGCGGCCAGGGCCGGAGCGTCGTTGATGCCATCACCGACCATGGCGACGACGCCGGTCTTTTTCAACTCGGCCACGGTGGCGGCCTTGTCGGCCGGCAGCACTTCGGCGTGTACATCATCGATGTCCAGTGCCTCGGCCACCACGCGGGCGCTGCCGCGATTGTCGCCAGTGAGCAAATGGCTGCTGATGTGTTGAGCCTTGAGTTGTTCCACGGCGTCCAATGCGCCGGGCTTGAGGGTGTCGCCAAACGCAAACAGCCCCAACACACGTGGGTGTGCCCCTTGTTCAATCAACCACGACAAGGTGCGGCCTTCGGCTTCCCAGGTTTTGGCAGACTCGGCCAGATCACCTGCGCTCAAGCCGTTCTCTTCGAGCATGCGGCGGTTGCCCAAGGCCAGTTGCCGGCCATCGAGCGTACCGGCAATGCCACGGCCGGTCAGGGACTGACTGGCACTCACGTCTGCCACATTCAGCCCTTTTTCGCTGCACGCATCCAGCACGGCCTTGGCCAGTGGGTGCTCGCTGCCGCGTTGCAAGGCGCCGGCCTGTTGCAGCAAGAGGTCTTCATTGCCGTCCAGCGCCGCCAAGTGCGCAATTTTTGGCGCGCCGGAGGTCAGCGTGCCGGTCTTGTCGAACACCACCGCGCTGACGGCATGGGCGCGCTCCAGTGCTTCGGCGTCCTTGATCAGGATGCCGTAGCGTGCGGCAACGCCGGTGCCGGCCATGATTGCGGTCGGCGTGGCCAGGCCCAGGGCGCATGGGCAAGCGATCACCAGGACCGCGACGGCATTGATGATCGCCGTTTCCAGCGAGGCGCCGTACCACCACCAGCCCACCAGCGTAGCCAAGGCCAGCACCAGCACGGCTGGCACAAAGACCTGGCTGACCTTATCCACCAGTTTCTGAATCGGCGCTTTGGCGGCCTGGGCGTCTTCCACCAGGCGGATGATCCGCGCCAGCACGCTCTCTGCGCCCAGCGCCTGGGTGCGGACCAGCAAACGGCCTTCGCCATTGATGGCGCCGCCGGTGACCTTATCGCCCGGCTGTTTCGGCACGGGCAGGCTCTCGCCGCTGATCAAGGCCTCGTCGGCATGGCTTTGGCCGTCCACCACTTCGCCGTCCACCGGGAAGCGCTCGCCGGGTTTGACCAGCACCAGCTCGTCGAGCTTTAACGCAGTGATGGCGACGTCTTCTTCACGGCCTTCAACCACGCGAATCGCGCGTTCCGGGCGCAGGGCTTCGAGGGCGCGGATGGCGCTGGCGGTCTGGCGCTTGGCGCTGCTTTCGAGGTATTTGCCCAGCAACACCAGGGCGATCACCACGGCTGACGCTTCGAAATACAGGTGCGGCATAGTGCCCACGGGCGCGGTGAGCCATTCATAAATGCTCAGGCCATAACCGGCGCTGGTGCCGATGGCCACCAGCAGGTCCATATTGCCAGCACCGGCGCGCACGGCTTTCCAGGCCGCTCTGTAGAAGCGCGCGCCCAAGATGAATTGCACGGGAGTGGCCAACGCGAATTGCACCCAGGCCGGGAGCATCCAGTGCAGGCCGAACGGCTCCACCAGCATCGGCAGCACCAATGGCAGCGCCAACGCGATGGCTAACAACAACGACCAGCGCTCGTGGTGCAGACGCTGGGCCTGTTTAGCGTCGGTGACAGTCTCGCTTTGCGGCAGGGTGGCGGTGTAGCCGGCCTTGTCGACGGCGGCGATCAACACGCCGGGGTCCATCTGGCCCAGCACTTCGACGTGGGCACGTTCGTTGGCCAGGTTGACGCTGACGCTCTGCACCCCCGGCACCTTGCCCAGCGCGCGCTCGACACGCCCGGCGCAGCTGGCGCAGGTCATGCCGCTGATGGGCAGGTCAAAGGTGGTGGATCCATTCATGGGGCAGTCCTCCAGAGAAGTTGCCCCCAGCATCAACCTTGACCTGTGGGGAAGGTCAAGCGCCTTTAATACTCCAGTGCGGCGGGTTTAAGGTACATACCGTCCGGGCCTTGGGCGATACGCAGTTTGCGTATGTCTCCGGCCTTCAGCGTGATGTTCTGCGCAGGCGGTGCGAGCATGCCCGGCAGGCAACCTGGCGATTGGCCCGGCAGCAGCTTGAGGCGCAGCGATACATTGCCCGCCGGCAAGTTGAACGAGGTGGCCTGTTCTTGGAACAGACGCCCGGCCAACTGGTCCTGGATATACAGGCCGATTTCGCAATTGGTCGGCACTTCCAGGCGCTCGCGGGAAATGATCAACACTGCATAATCTTGATCCGCATAGGCCATGGGCGCAGCGGCGGACAAGCTCAACAGGCCGATAAGGCTAAAAAACGACCAGCGCATGGCGAATGCTCCGTGGTTCAAATCCAAGATGCGTGAAGCTTGGCCGAGGCAACGCCGGAATACCAGCCCAGCCGCAATTTTGAGCGCTTGACCTTGCCATCGTGGCAAGGTCGAGACTGGCCCCAACCTCATCAAGGGAGTCATGTCATGCAAGTATTCAGTGTTGAAGGAATGACCTGCGGCCATTGTGTTAGAGCGGTCACTCAAGCAGTACAGAGCCAGGACCCGGCGGCGAGCGTCAACGTCAACCTGGCCGCCAAGGAAGTCGGGGTTGAAAGCCGGCTGTCCGCCGAGCAGGTTATCGCGCTGATCACCGAAGAAGGCTACAGCGCCAGGCTCGCGTAAATTTTCCGATAGTTAGCGAGCTATCGTAATGTTCATCACACCCAAGCGCGGCTAGACTGTCGGGCTGCCGACTCACTTGGGTGTCTGATGAACCTGCGCATAATCCTGATTCTGGGCGCCTTGAGCGCCTTCGCGCCGTTGGCGATCGATTTTTACCTGCCGGGCTTTCCGGCGATGGCCACCGCCTTTGCCACCGACGAAAAACACATCCAACTGACCCTCGCCGTGTACTTCGGCGGCCTGGCCATCGGCCAGTTGATCTACGGTCCGCTGGCGGATCGTTTTGGTCGGCGTGTGCCGCTGCTCAGCGGCGTGACCCTGTTTACCCTGGCGTCTTTCGCCTGTGCCTACGCGCCGTCCCTGGACTGGTTGATCGGCGCGCGCTTTGTGCAAGCCCTTGGCGGCTGCGCGGGCATGGTGATTTCGCGGGCAGTGGTCAGCGATAAATGTGATGCCGTGGGTTCGGCCAAGGTTTATTCGCAGTTGATGCTGGTGACCGGTCTGGCGCCGATCCTCGCGCCGTTGGCAGGTGGGGTGATGGTCGGGCTGTGGGGCTGGCAGTCGATTTTCCTCGCGCTGTCGATCTTCAGCGTGATGGCCGCCATCGCTGTTGCGGTCGGGTTGCCGGAAACCTTGCCGGCCGACAAGCCGCGTCAACCGCTGTCCGGCTCGCTGAGCCGCTATGTCAGCCTGTTGTCGGACCGGGTTTATCTGGGTTACGCCCTCACCGGCGGTATCTCGATTGCCGGGATGTTTGCCTACATCGCCGGTTCACCGTTCGTCTTTATCAAACTCTATGGCGTGCCCGCTGAGCATTACGGCTGGGTATTTGGCTCCAACGCCGCCGGCTTCATTTTGGTTGCGCAGCTCAATGCGCGGTTGCTGGCCAAGCGTGGCCCGGCGTTTTTGCTGTCGCGCACCGTGTGGGTCTACGTGGCAGCGGCGTTGACGCTGTTGGGCATTGCTGCCCTGCGCACCGAAGCGTTGTGGCCATTACTGGTGCCGCTGTTTATCTGCATCGCCAGCCTTGGCTGCATTTTGCCCAACACCTCGGCGTGTGCCATGGCCGGGCAGGGCGCACGGGCCGGCAGCGCCTCGGCGCTGCTTGGTTGCATTCAGTTCGGTGTGGCGGCAGGTGCGGCATCGTTGGTCGGCGTGTTGCACGACGGCACGGCGATGCCGATGGCGATGGTCATCAGCTTGTGCGGTGTATTGGCGGTGACGATTGCAGTGTCGACCCAGCGCCTGCAACGGGCGAGGGCCGCGCAGGCGCAGGTCTGAAGTGCGGATCAGCCGGCGGCGGAACGTTGCTGGCTGAGGGGAATGCGGTGGGGCGCCTGGATGCGCGCTTGCAGGGTGTCGGCAAAGGCTCGGGCCTCGGCCTCACTGCGGAAGGTGAAGGCGTCGCCGTCGAGGCTGACCTGCCATTTGTTGCCTGGGGATTTTGCTAACGCTCTTATCAGGATCTTCATTGCTGACTTCCTCACGTAAAAGAATCGTGGCAAAGGCGGCCAATATAAACCCGAATGCGTTCGCAAATATGACAAAGATCAACTCTCTGACTAGCGGTGTCGTCCATTACTAACATGAATAATGGACGACGCTGACAGAACTTTTTTAGAACCCTTCCAGCACGATCTTGCCCTTGGCCTTGCCGCTTTCCAGCAACGCATGGGCGCGGCGCAGATTTGCCGCGTTGATCACGCCGAAGTGCTCTCCCACCGTGGTTTTCAGGGTGCCGGCGTCGATCAGTTCGGCCACCCGGTTGAGCAGGTTGTGCTGTTCGATCATGTCCGGCGTCTCGAACATCGAGCGTGTGTACATGAACTCCCAGTGCAACGACAGGCTCTTGCGCTTGAGTTTGCTCACATCCAGCACCTTGGGGTCGTCGATCAATGCCAGCTTGCCCTGCGGCTGCAGGGCTTCGACCAGTTCGTCCAGGTGATGGTCGGTCTGGGTCAGGCTGGCGACGTGGGTCACTTGGGGCTGGCCGGCGTTTTTCAGGGCTACGCTCAGCGGCTGGCTGTGATCGATCACCACATCGGCGCCGAGCGCCTTGGCCCATTCCTGGGTTTCCGGGCGTGAGGCGGTGCCGATAACGTTCAACGCGGTGAGCTGTTTGGCCAGTTGGGTCAGGATCGAACCCACACCACCGGCGGCGCCGACGATCAGCAGGCTCTGGTCTTCATCTTCCTTACCTTCACGCACTTGCAGGCGCTCGAACAGCAATTCCCAGGCGGTGATGGCGGTGAGTGGCAGTGCGGCGGCTTCGGCAAAACCCAGGCTCTTGGGCATATGGCCGACGATGCGCTCATCCACGGTGTGCAGTTCGCTGTTGCCGCCTGGGCGCACCAGGGAGCCGGCGTAGAACACCTTGTCGCCGGCCTTGAACAGCGTCACTTCGCTGCCGACCGCCTTGACCACGCCAGCCACGTCCCAGCCCAGCACCTTGGCGGCGCCGGTTTCCGGGGCGACGTTCTGGCGTACTTTGGTGTCCACCGGGTTGACCGAGATGGCTTTGACTTCCACCAGCAGGTCACGCGGGCCGGCGACCGGCTCCGGCAGTTGGATGTCTTGCAGGGATTTTTCATCGCTGATCGGCAGCGAGGCGTAGTAGGCAATGGCTTTCATGGTGGCTCCGGGAAAAGGGGGGATGATCAGGCAAGAAATTTCAGGCGCTTGAGTTCGAAGTGTTCGAGCACATCCGCAGCCTTGGCGCGGAAGTTTTGGATATGGGCGCTCTGGTCGTGATCGGCCAGCGCCGCGTCGTCGCTCCAGCGCTCGAGCATGTAGAAGGTCTCCGGGTGTTGCAGGTCCTGGTGCAGGTCGTACTGCTCGCAACCGGCTTCCAGGCGAGTCGGTTCCAACAGGCCGCGCAGCAGGGTTTCCAGCTTGGCCTGCTGGCCGGGTTTGGCGATCAGCGTGGCGATGACGTTAAAGGCAGCGGACATATTCAACTCCAGACACGTGATGAACGGGATGGGCAGATGATTAGCTATTTCCAGCGCCGATAAAAGCGGCTAAAACAGCAGTCTGTTTCAATAAAATTTTGATAATAGGCGAGGGTAGATGCTGCGTTTTGATGATTTGCAGTTGTTTGTGCGGGCGGCGGACCTCGGCAGTTTGTCGGCCGCCGCGCGCATCATGGACCTCTCGCCTGCCGTGGCCAGCGCGGCGCTCAAGCGTATCGAACAGCAACTGGGCACGCGCTTGCTGGCGCGCTCCACCCGCAGTTTGCGCCTGACTGCCGAAGGCGAGGGTTTTTTGGAATATGCCCGCGCCGCGCTGAGTTCGCTGGACGAAGGGCGGCGCCTGTTGGCCAGCGGCCAGGACCATGTCAGCGGCGTGCTGCAACTGTCGGCGCCGTCGGATTTCGGGCGCAACCAACTGTTGCCGTGGCTCGATGAGTTTCAGCTGGAGTACCCGCAATTGAACATCCGCCTGCTGCTGGGCGACCGCATCGCCGACCTGTTCCGCCAGCCGGTGGATATCGCCCTGCGCTACGGCGAGCCTGAAGATTCCAGCCTGGTCGCGCTGCCCATCGCCCCGGACAACATTCGCGTGCTGTGCGCCGCGCCCAGTTACCTGGCGCGGCATGGCGAGCCCCGACATCTTGAGCAACTGGCGCAACACAATTGCCTGCTGTACATGCTGGGCAGCCGCGTCCACGACCACTGGGGTTTTTACGACGGCAAGCGCGAGGTCGGCCTGACGGTCAGCGGTGACCGCTTCAGTGACGACGCCGATGTGGTGCGCCGCTGGGCAGTGGCGGGTGTCGGCATTGCCTACAAATCGTGGCTGGATGTGAGCACCGACGTGCTGGCAGGGCGCCTGCGCCTGGTCTTGCCGGAGCTGCGCGGCGAGCGCACGCCGCTCAACCTGCTGTGCGCCCACCGTGCTCAATTGAGTAAACCCATCAACCTGCTGCGGGAAATGCTCGTGTCCCGTTGTGCGGCTTTGACCGCGCAAAGGCCGGGGCGATAGAGCGTTAGGCAATAGCCTCCACCAAAGCCGGAAATTTCACTCAGAGCCTGTCCCCATTCGCGCTGTCGGACGCCGCGGAATGGGCGGTTTGCGCCCCTATACTTTGGTTCCAACCGCAGCAGACAAATGATTTACAAGGAGTGAATACATGGAAGAAGCACCTTGCATCAGTCAGATCGCCAGCTTGCTCGCTGAGCCCAAACGCACCGCCATGCTCTGGTCACTGATGGACGGTTCGGCGAAAACCGCAGACGAACTGGCGATGCTCGCCGGCCTTTCCGCCGCCTCGGCCAATGCGCATCTGGCGCGCCTTATCGGCAGCGGTCTGCTGCGCAGCGAGGCCAAGCGTGGCAAGCGCTGGTTTCGCGTGGCCGCCGCTGATGTCAGTGCTGCCGTCGACGCATTGGCCTGTACCACCCTGGCCTGTGCCGCACGCAGTGCGCCGCAGGTTTGCCCGCGTGTATCCCTGGCACCGCCACCGTTGCGGCGCGCGCGTTTATGCCAGGGGCATCTGGGCGGTGAGCTGGCGGCGGGGCTTTATCAGCGCATGCTGGAAGCCGGCTGGATCGACCGCTACGAACAGCGTACCGACGTGACCGTCACCGGCGCGCAGCACTTCGCGACACTGGGCATCTTTACCCAGGCGCTGTCTGCGCCGCTGGCCTGCGATTGTTTTGACTGGAGCCAGCAGCAACCGCACCTGGGGGGCGCATTGGGCGCCGGGTTGTTGCAGTTGTTTTTGCAGTGCGGCTGGATCAACGCGGTCAACGAGTCGCGTGCCTTGCTGGTGACGGACCTGGGGCTTGCGGAAATCAACCGTCTGGCCACGGCGTAGGCGGGTGCGTCGTTCAGAGTTGCAGTCAGGTCGTATCCAGCAACAACCGGGTAAAACGATGCCGCACACTCGCCTTGGGGATTTTTCACACAGGGGGTGCGGCATGGGTATGCAAGGCTATAGCGCGGCAGAGCGGCTGGAACGGTTGCCCATCAGCGGTTACCACCGAATCATCTTCATCATCATCGCCCTGGCGTTTTTTTTCGACTCCATGGACCTGGCGATGATGACCTTCCTGTTGGGCTCGATCAAAACCGAGTTCGGCCTGAGCACGGCCCAGGCCGGGTTACTCGCCAGTTCGAGTTTTTTCGGCATGGTGGTCGGCGCGTCGTTGTCCGGCATGTTGGCCGACCGCTTCGGGCGCAAGCCGGTGTTTCAGTGGAGCATCGTGTTGTGGGGCGTCGCCAGTTACCTGTGCTCCACGGCGCAGACGGTGGAAACGCTGACGCTGTTTCGCATCCTGCTGGGGATCGGCATGGGCATGGAGTTCCCGATTGCGCAGTCAATGCTCTCGGAGCTGATTCCCGCCAAGGGCCGTGGGCGTTACATCGCCTTGATGGATGGCTTCTGGCCGTTGGGGTTTGTGGCGGCGGGTGTGCTGTCCTACTTTTTGCTGCCGGTGATTGGCTGGCGCGACATCTTCCTGGTGTTGGCGGTGCCGGCGGTGTTTGTGCTGGCGATTCGTTTTTTTATCCCGGAGTCACCGCGCTGGCTGGAACAGGCCGGGCGGCATGCAGCGGCGGATAAGGTGTTGCTCGGCATTGAGCAGAAAGTACGCGACTCGTTGGGGCGTGCGGACTTGCCGGAGCCGATCGCTTTGCCTCGGGTTGAGAGCGTGCCGGGCACGTTTTTCTCGGCGTTCCAGCAGTTGTGGTCGGCGCAGTATCGCCAGCGCACGATGATGATCTGGAGCGTGTGGTTCTTCGCGCTGCTGGGTTTCTACGGGCTGACGTCCTGGCTGAGTGCGCTGTTGCAGCAGTCGGGTTTTGCCGTGACGCAATCGGTGTATTACACGGTCATTATTTCCCTGGGCGGGATACCAGGGTTCTTGATGGCGGCCTGGCTGGTGGAGCGTTGGGGCCGTAAACCGGTGTGTGTTGTGACGCTGCTGGGCGGCGGGGTGATGGCGTTTCTGTATGGGCAGAGCGCGGTGTTTGGCGGCAACGTGGGGCTGCTGATTACCTCGGGGCTGTTGATGCAGTTCTTTCTGTTTGGCATGTGGGCGGTGCTGTACACCTATACGCCGGAGCTGTATCCCACCTCGGCGCGGGCCACCGGTTCCGGGTTTGCCTCGGCGATTGGCCGGGTCGGGTCATTGCTGGGGCCGTTAGTAACCGGGCTGGTGTTTCCGATAACCGGGCAGGGTGGGGTGTTTGCCTTGGGGGCGCTGTGTTTTGCGGTGGCGGCGCTGGTGGTGTGGGTGTTTGGGATGGAAACCAAGGGCAAGACCCTGGAAGAACTGACCCAATCTCAAGGCTGATGAGGTCAATGTGGGAGCTGGCAAGCCAGCTCCCACATTTTTTGACCTGCGCTTATTCAGTTATGGCTTTACGAGCCGCGCATCCAGGCTGTTCTGCGCCAGGCGTTTGGCCTGGTCCTGGGTCATGCCGAGGGAGGTGTACAGCGCGTGGAAGTTCTCGGTGACATAGCCGCCGAAGTACGCCGGGTCATCCGAGTTCACCGTCACCTTCACGCCACGCTCAAGCATGTCGAGGATGTTGTGCTGGGCCATGTCGTCGAACACACAGAGCTTGGTGTTGGACAGCGGGCACACGGTCAGCGGGATCTGCTCGTCGATGATGCGCTGCATCAGGCGTTCGTCTTCGATGGCGCGCACGCCATGGTCGATACGCTGGATTTTCAGCAGGTCGATGGCCTCCCAGATGTACTCGGGCGGGCCTTCTTCACCGGCGTGGGCCACGGTCAGGAAGCCTTCATGGCGGGCACGGTCGAACACGCGCTGGAACTTGCTCGGTGGGTGACCCATTTCCGAACTGTCCAAGCCTACGGCTACGAATGCATCGCGGAACGGCAGCGCCTGGTCGAGGGTTTTCTCGGCTTCGGCTTCGCTCAGGTGGCGCAGGAAGCTCAGGATCAAACCGCTGGTGATGCCCAGTTGCTGCTCGCCATCTTTAAGCGCAGCGGCGATGCCGTTGAGCACCACTTCGAATGGCACGCCACGGTCGGTGTGGGTTTGCGGGTCGAAGAACGGTTCGGTGTGGATCACGTTCTGTTCTTTGCAACGCAGCAGGTAGGCCCAGGTCAGGTCATAGAAATCCTGGGAAGTGCGCAGCACATCGGCGCCCTTGTAATACAGGTCGAGAAACTCTTGCAGGTTGTTGAAGGCGTAGGCCTTGCGCAGGGTTTCGACGTCATTCCACGGCAGTGCAATCTTGTTGCGTTCGGCCAGGGCGAACAGCAACTCAGGCTCCAGCGAGCCTTCCAGGTGCAGGTGTAATTCAGCCTTGGGCAGGGCGTTGAGCCAATCGTACATGTTCTAAATTCTCATCAGGTGCAATGGCGGCATTCTACAGGCCATGGCGGAAATAATCGGCAAAACCTGACCAGCAGGAGAGTATTGGTTTTATTCGCACAAGAGTCCTCTGAACTAAGATGTAACGAAACGTTAGCGAAGTGGCGCAGTCTGTACCCCATCAATGACTGATTTGCTGCACAAAAAGGCCCGGAATGCTCACATCCCTCAAGCAAGAAAAATTCATGTGGCTGGCGTTGATCGCTGCCATCGCCGCCTACCCGTTGGAGCACTGGATGCTGCACAGCGGGCAGATGGTCGCCCTGCTCGGCGGCATGGCGCTCATCGCTTTTATTGTCATGGCGTCGATGCGCGTCGCCCACCACGCCGAGCAACTGGCGGAAAAGGTCGGTGACCCCTACGGCACCATGATCCTCACCCTTGCCGCCGTGCTGGTGGAAGTGGTGATCCTGGCGATCATGATGAGCAACGAGCCGTCGCCGACGTTGGTGCGCGACACGATTTATTCGGCGGTGATGCTCGATATCAACGGCATCCTCGGCCTGGCCGCGCTGATGGGCGGCATCAAGCATGGCGAACAGTCCTACAACGATGATTCGGCGCGCAGTTACAGCGTGATGATCCTCACCGCCATGGGCGTGTCGATGGTGGTACCGGAATTTATCCCCGAAGCCGACTGGAAAATTTACTCAGCCTTCACCATCGGCGCGATGGTGTTGCTCTACACCCTGTTCCTGCGCATGCAGGTGGGGCCGCACAGTTATTTCTTCAGCTACAGCTACCCGCAGAAGCGTCGCAAAAAACAGCCGGAAGAACAGCAGGAGCCGCCGATCAACCTGGCGTTTTCCATCGGTACGTTGGTGTTTGGCGTGATTGTGATTGGCGCATTGGCCGAGGTGATGTCCAAGACCCTGGACCTGGGCCTGGAAGGCACGGGCGCACCGCCGGTGATTACCGCGATTGTGGTGGCGGCGATTTCGGCCGCGCCGGAAATTCTCACAGCGTTGCGTGCCGCCTTGGCTAACCGCATGCAGTCGGTGGTCAACATCGCATTGGGTGCGTCGTTGTCGACGGTGATCCTGACGGTGCCGGTGATGGAAGCCATGGCGCTTTACACCGGCCAACCGTTCCAGATGGCGATGACGCCGGTGCAAACCGTGATGGTGTTGATCACGCTGGTGGTGAGTGCGATCAACCTCAACGATGGCGAAACCAATGCCATCGAAGGGATGACGCACTTTGTGTTGTTTGCGACCTTTATCATGTTGTCGTTGCTTGGGGTGTAAGCGGCCCTCAAGCACACCCTAAATCCCATGTGGGAGCGGGCTTGCCCGCGATGGCATCCACTCGGTATGGCTGATAGACCGAGGTGTCTGCATCGCAGGCAAGCCAGCTCCCACAGTTGGCTTTGTGTAGGGCTCAGGTGCCGGCGATCAGTTGTTTCGCCGCCTGGCTGTGATCGGCAATCAAGCCTTTAAGGTCCAGCCCTTCAACCTGTCCATCGATCACCCGCCATTTGCCGCCGATCATCACCCGGTCCGCGCGGTCGGCGCCGCACAGCAGCAGCGCCGAAATCGGGTCATGGCTGCCGGAAAAACGCAGCTCATCGAGCTTGAACAGCGCCAGGTCAGCCTGTTTGCCCACGGCCAACTCACCGATATCCGTGCGCCCCAGCAACTGCGCCGAGCCTTTGGTGGCCCAGCCCAGCACGCCTTCCGGGGTGATCTTTTCCGCGCCGTAACGCAGGCGCTGGATGTACAGGGCCTGGCGCGCTTCGAGGATCATGTTCGAGGCATCGTTGGAGGCCGAACCGTCGACGCCCAGCCCAATCGGCGCGCCGGCGGCGAGCAGGTCCAGGGTCGGGCAGATGCCGGAAGCCAGGCGCATATTCGAGCTTGGGCAATGGCAAATACCGGTGCCGGCCGCGCCGAGGCGGGCGATCTCGTCCGGGTTGAAGTGAATGCCGTGGGCCAGCCAGGTGCGCGGGCCAAGCCAGCCGACACTGTCGAGGTAGTCCACCGTGCGCAGGCCGAAACGCTGCAGGCAGAAGTCTTCTTCGTCGAGGGTTTCGGCCAGATGCGTGTGCAGGCGCACGTCGAGGCTGTTGGCCAGTTCGGCGCTGGCTTGCATGATTTCCGGTGTGACCGAAAACGGCGAACAGGGCGCCAGAGCGATCTGGATGTGCGCGCCGTCGCCGCGCTGGTGGTATTCGCGGATCAGGCGCTGGCTGTCTTCGAGGATAACCTGGCCTTGTTGCACGGTTTGCTGCGGCGGCAGGCCACCATCGGCTTCGCCCAGGCTCATGGAGCCGCGAGTAAGCATGGCGCGCATGCCCAGTTCGCGCACGCTTTCTACTTGTACATCGATGGCATTTTCGAGACCGTCAGGGAACAGGTAATGGTGGTCTGCCGCCGTGGTACAGCCAGACAGCAGCAACTCTGCGAGGGCGACTTTGGACGCCAGTGCGAGTTTTTCCGGAGTCAAGCGTGCCCAGACCGGGTACAGGGTTTTCAGCCAGGGGAATAAAGGCTGGTTGACCACCGGGGCCCAGGCGCGGGTCAGGGTTTGGTAGAAGTGATGGTGGGTGTTGATCAGGCCGGGAAGCACCACATGCTCGCGTGCATCGAACACTTGTGCACAGGGCACGGCGGGTTCTTTCCCCCAGCCCAGCACTTCGGTGATCACACCGTCTTGCAGCACCAGGCCACCACGGGCGTCGAGGCCATTGGCGGTGAAAATCGCGAGGGGGTTTTTTAACCAGATACGGGTCGCAGGCATTGGCCGGCTCCTCTGAATGATGGGTTCAGGTTTGCCAGCTCAGTGTTGCCCTGTCTGCTGATCCAGGGTCGCCGGTGAGGGCGAGGAGCAGAGTTTACGTGTAGTCCATGATCAGGTCTATCTGCAGTAGCGAGGTGCTCTTGAGACCATCGCGGGCAAGCCCGCTCCCACAGGTTGAACCGAGCTGTTACCAGGCGATGGTGTCGCCTTTGTAGTCCACGAAGTGATGGCCGCCTTTGCCGGTGTAGGCATTCACCTGATCCACCAGGCCGCGCACGCTGGTGTCGACGTCGATGTGCGCGTTTTCGCCGCCCATGTCGGTCTTCACCCAGCCCGGATGCAGCGACAGCACCGTGAGTTTAGGGTCACTCAGTTGCGTGATAAAGCTGTTGGTCATGGAGTTCAGTGCAGCCTTGCTGGCCTTGTACAGCGCCAGGTCGGAGCCATCGGGAATCGTCACGCTGCCCAGCACCGAACTCATGAACGCCAGCACGCCGGTGTCTTTGCGGATCTGCCCGACAAAACGCTGGGCCAGGTTGATCGGCGCCACAGCGTTGGTGAAGAACAGCTGGCCGACTTCCGCCAGGGTGGCGTGGCCCGGCTCCTGGTTGGCAGGGCCTTTGACCCCGGCGTTGACGAACAGCAGGTCGAAGGTGCGCTCTTTCAGGCGTTGGGCCAAAGCGATCACCGCTTGCTGATCGTCCATGTCCAGCTTCTCGATCTGCACCTGGCCCACGGCTTTGAGCGCATCGGCCTTGTTCGGGTCACGCACGGTGGCGGTCACCTCCCAGCCGTCCTGCAGCAGTTGCTTGACCAGGCCAAGGCCCAGGCCGCGCGAGGCGCCGATGATCAGTGCGGTTTTTGGCGTAGACATGAAAGGCTTCCTTTGGAGTGGAGGTTCACGGATTTAATGGACAACGTTGCCCGAGCCTTTGCTGCAACTCCTGGCGCAGATGGCCGAGTTCAGTGATGCGGGTGTCGATCAGGTTGAGCTTGTCTTGCAGCAATTGTGTGACGGCAGCGTCGGGATCGGGCGCCTGCCATAAGGCGGCGACGCTGGTGCCGATCTCGCCGAGGCTGAAACCCAGGCGCTGCGCAGTCTTGATATAGAGCACCAGTTGCAGCATGTCCGGCGGGTAGTCGCGGTAACCGTTGGCGCTGCGTTGCGCGGCGATCAACCCGCGCTGCTCATAGAAGCGCAAGGTGTCGCGGCTGACCTGGCTGGCCTGGGCTAATTCGCCGATACGCATGAGACGGGCTCGAGAGGGCTTGACCCTGGAGCATACTCCAGGCTTTAGCCTGCTGGCTTCTTGAATTGAAGGAGCTTGCTGCTATGTGGACACCAAAACACTACCGAACACTGGTGCGGGCCAGCGCCTGGTATGACTTGATCATCACCGCGGCGTTTGTCACGCCGTGGAGTTTTGCATCAGTGCACGGCCTGTTGCAGAGCTTGAACCTGCCGGGCGAGCTACCGCCGTTTCTGCCTGCGCATGTGCTGATGGCCAACCTGCTCGGTTCGATTGTGTGCGTGTGGGCAGTGCTGCGTATTCGCGACCCTCAACGCCAATTCGGGCTGTATGACGCGGCCGGCCGTGGGCTGTTTGCGACCTGGCAGCTGTACGCGCTGATGCAGGGCGCCACGTCGGTGCTGTGGATAATTCTGCTGTTGGAAGTGCTGTGGGGCGTTGCGCAATTACTCCCGGTGAATACTGATCAAAAAGTGATCGGCGCCCGTAAGCCCTTATGACAGAAGGGTTACAGGCGGGTGTGCTCAGGTTATCCACAGGCAGGTGCACAGTAGATGTGGGCAGTTTCAGCGTTCGAGCAGGATGCGCCCACGGCTGAGGTCGGCGAGCTGGGTTTGCAGCGTGTCGATGTGCGCCTCGCCGAGTGCGAGCTGTAGCTCGACGCCATTGGCGGTGAAGGTTTCTTCCACCACCAGCCCGCCCAGTTCGGCCACGCGCAGTTTCACCAGGTTCAATTCCGAGAAACTGCAGGCACAACTGAGCGGCACGCGGCTGATCAGCTCGATGCGTTCGGCATTCTGCAGGCATTTGTTCGCACCGCCGCCGTAGGCACGGGCCAGCCCGCCGGTGCCCAACTGGATGCCGCCGTACCAGCGAATCACCAGCACGGCGACCTGATCAAAGCCTTGGGCTTCGATGGCGGCCAGGATCGGCCGCCCGGCCGTGCCGCCGGGTTCGCCATCGTCGTTGCTGCGGTACTGGTCGGCGAGCTTCCAGGCCCAGCAGTTGTGCGTGGCGTTGAGGTCGCTGTGCTGCTCGAAAAACGCCTGGGCGTCTTGCGCGCTGGTGATCGGCGCGGCCAAGGTGATAAAGCGGCTTTTGCGTATTTCTTCACGAAATTCGCAAAGGCCGGTCAGCGTGAAAGGCATAAGTCGCTTCGTTTATAGGGCCGGCTTGATGCCGCAGCCTTTGAGGATGATATGGATCAGGTTGGTGCCGGCGTCTTCCATGTCCTGCTTGGTCAGCTTGGTGCGACCGGTGACGCGACAGATCTGGGTGGCGAAGTCGGCGTAATGCTGGGTACTGCCCCACAGCAGGAAAATCAGGTGCACGGGGTCGATGGGGTCCATCTTGCCGGCCTCGATCCACGCCTGGAACACCGCTGCGCGGCCACTGAACCAGGCGCGATAGTCTTGGCTGAAATATTCGGTCAGGCATTCACCGCCGCTGATGATCTCCATGGCGAAGATCCGCGAGGCTTGCGGGTGGCGTCGGGAGAACTCCATTTTGGTGCGGATGTAGCGTGTCAGCGCCACGGCAGGGTCGTCCTCGGCGGTCAGCGCGTTGAAGGTGCTGTCCCACAGTTCGAGGATATTGCTCAGTACCGCAATGTACAGGCCGAGCTTGTTGGTGAAGTAATAATGCAGGTTGGCCTTGGGCAGCCCGGCACTCGAGGCAATGGTGTTCATGCTGGTGCCTTTGTAGCCATGGCGCGCGAATTCGTCTTCAGCCGCCTGGAGAATCGCTTGTTCATTCTTTTGCCGAATACGGCTGGCAGGTTTACCGGCGTGGTTGCTGTGGGCAGGAACTTCGAGGCTCATGGAGGTTTCCGTGCTGATCGATAGAGACGACGTGTGCACAGATAACCCACCCTCAAGCCTCAGACAAGTCCCGATGCAATAAAACCGTCAAAGCGGTTCCAGTGTGTCGCTTTCCGGCGCGTGGTTTGCGCCAACCGCAGCCGCTTTGGCCTCGGGCAATAACAGGCACAACACGATGGCCGTCAGGCCGCCGCTGGTGATGGCCGAGTCGAACAGGTTTTGTACCAACGGCGGCATCAAGTGCAGTAACTGAGGTTGGGCGGCAATGCCCAGGCCGACACCAAAGGAGGTGGCGATGATCAGCATGCTGCGTCGGTCCAGCGGCGCCTGGGCCAGAATGCGCACGCCGGCGGCGGCCACGCTGCCGAACATCACCAGGGTTGCGCCGCCCAATACCGGTTTGGGAATTTGCTGCAGCACTGCGCCGACCAGCGGAAACAAGCCGAGACAAAACAGCAGCACGCCAATGTATAAGCCGACATAACGGCTGGCCACGCCGGTGAGTTGGATCACGCCGTTGTTCTGCGCAAACGTGGTGTTGGGGAATGCGCTGAAGGTGGCGGCGATCATGCAACTGACGCCATCACCCAACACGCCGCCTTTGAGTCGGCTTATATATGAAGGGCCGCTGATGGGCTGGCGGGCGATCATGCAGTTGGCAGTCAGGTCGCCGACGGTTTCGATACTGCTGATCAGATAAATCAGCGCGATGGGCAGGAAGGCGCTCCAGTCGAAGTTGAAACCAAAGCGAAACGGCATCGGCACGCTGATCAATGGCAAGTCGGGCAAGGCTTGGGGCACAAGCTTGCCGCTGAACCACGCGGCCAGGCTGCCGAGGGCCAGGCCGATGATGATTGCCGAGAGGCGCACCCACGGCGTGTTCGAGCGGTTGAGCAAGATGATCGTCAACACGACGAACAACCCAAGCGCCAGATTGGTTGGGGCGCCGAAGTCGGGTGCATTGAAACCGCCGCCCAGGTCGGTGATGCCGACTTTGATCAGGCTGATGCCGATCAAGGTAATGACGATGCCGGTGACCAGGGGCGTGATCACACGGCGCAATTGCCCGATGAAACGGCTCAACACGATCTGCACCGCCGCGCCGAAAAAGCACACGCCGAAGACCATCGCCATGATGTCTTCCGGGCTGCCGCCGCGTTGTTTCACCAGAAAGCCTGCTGACAACACCGCACCGAGAAACGCAAAGCTGGTGCCTTGCAGGCAGATCATGCCGGCGCCGATACCAAATGGCCTGCGTGCCTGAATGAAAGTGCCCACGCCGGACACCATCAACGCCATGCTGATCAGGTAGGGCAGGTGGGCGGTGAGCCCTAAAGTAGAGCCGATGATCAGTGGCGGGGTGATGATGCCGACGAAGGCGGCCAGCACATGTTGCAAGGCTGCCAGTAGGGCGGGCAGCGGTTTCGGGCGGTCGTTCAGGCCGTAGATCAGGTCGTTGGGGCTCAGGGTTTCTGGTGGCATGGCGGGCAAACTCAGGGCGGACGGTTCAAGGTCCAGGTTCTCTTGCAAAAAGCTGTCCAGTTGCTCAGCTTTTAGCGAGAGGCCCGAGTTAGCGCGTTGCCGCCAGACTCTCCAGAAAGCTTTCCAGCACCAAATGAGGGCGGCGGCCCTTACGCGTGACCGATGCGAGGCTCAAATCGTAAAAACGTGTAGCCGGTTTCAGCGCGCGCAGTCGGCCTTGTTGCACCCACAGGCTGGCGTAGTGGTCGGGCAGGTAGCCGATATAGCGGCCGGTGAGGATCAGGAACGCCATGCCTTCACGGTCCGAAGCGCTGGCCGTGCAATTAAGGGCTTGGTAATGGGCCTGGATGTCGGCGGGCAAGCGGAAGGTCGGGGCGATGGCGTCCTGGCTGTCGATACGTGGGTCGTCCAGTTGCTTGTCGTCCGCGTAAAACAACGGGTGGCCGACCGCGCAGTAGAGCAACGAGCGTTCGCTGTACAGGGGTTGGTATTCCAGACCCGACAAGGCACTCGCCTGGGGCACTACGCCGACATGCAGGCGGCCATCGAGTACACCTTGTTCCACTTCATTCGGGGCGATCATGCGGATCTGGATCTGCACGTCCGGGCCGCGCTCCTTCAACTGTGCCAGGGCGTGGGTGATGCGCATGTGGGGCAGGGTGACCAGGTTGTCGGTGAGGCCGATGATCAGTTCGCCGCGCAAGTGCTGGTGCAGGCCGTTGACCTCGGTGCGAAAACTTTCCAGCGCACTTAATAGCTGCAAGGCCGATTGGTAGACCTCGCGGCCTTCTTCGGTCAGGGAGAATCCCGCGCGCCCGCGTTGGCACAGCCTTAACCCCAGACGTTGCTCGAGGTCGCTCATTTGCTGGCTGATGGCCGAGCGGCCGATGCCGAGCACGGTTTCTGCCGCCGAGAAACCACCGCATTCCACCACGCTGCGAAAGATACGCAGCAGGCGGATATCGAAGTCGCTGACTTGGGCAAGGGGATCGGGTCGACGGCTGCTCATAGTTTAGTGACGGCCTGACTAAAGGTTAGAAGAGTTGAATTTCACCGACTTTATCGTCGTGGCAATTTAGCTGCAACAACGCTTTTCAATCCCGACGCTGCCTTTTGCCATGCGAGGTTTTGCTGATGAACATGCCCGAAAACGCCCCATCGTCCCTGGCCAGCCAACTGAAGTTGGATGTGCACTGGATGCCTTACACCGCCAACCGCAACTTCCAGCGCGACCCGCGCCTGATCGTCGGCGCTGAAGGCAGCTGGTTGATTGATGACAAGGGCCGCCGGGTGTACGACTCGTTGTCGGGCCTGTGGACCTGTGGCGCCGGGCACACCCGTAAGGAGATTCAAGAGGCCGTCTCCAAGCAATTGGGCACCCTGGACTACTCCCCGGGCTTTCAATACGGTCATCCGTTGTCCTTCCAACTGGCGGAAAAGATCACCGACCTGACCCCAGGCAACCTGAACCACGTGTTTTTCACCGACTCGGGCTCTGAGTGCGCCGATACCGCAGTGAAGATGGTGCGTGCCTACTGGCGCTTGAAAGGCCAGGCCACCAAGACCAAGATGATCGGCCGCGCACGTGGCTACCACGGTGTGAACATTGCCGGGACCAGCCTGGGTGGCGTGAACGGCAACCGTAAGCTCTTTGGCCAGGGCCTGATGGACGTTGACCATCTGCCGCACACGTTACTGGCGAGCAATGCGTTCTCCCGTGGCATGCCGGAGCAGGGCGGTATCGCCTTGGCCGATGAGCTGCTCAAGCTGATCGAGTTGCACGACGCGTCGAACATCGCAGCGGTGTTTGTTGAACCGATGGCCGGTTCCGCGGGCGTGCTGGTGCCGCCACAGGGTTATCTCAAGCGTCTGCGTGAGATCTGCGACCAACACAACATCCTTCTGGTGTTCGATGAAGTGATCACCGGTTTCGGCCGTACCGGCTCGATGTTCGGCGCCGACAGCTTTGGTGTGACCCCGGACCTCATGTGCATCGCCAAGCAAGTCACCAACGGCGCGATCCCGATGGGCGCGGTGATTGCCAGCAGCGAGATCTATCAGACCTTCATGAACCAGGCGACGCCGGAATACGCGGTGGAATTCCCCCACGGCTACACCTACTCGGCGCACCCGGTGGCTTGCGCGGCTGGCTTGGCGGCATTGGACCTGTTGCAGAAGGAAAACCTGGTGCAGAGCGTAGCCGAAGTCGCCCCGCACTTTGAGAATGCACTGCACGGGTTGAAGGGCAGCAAGAATGTGATCGACATCCGTAACTACGGCCTGGCCGGCGCGATCCAGATTGCCCCGCGTGACGGCGATGCCATCGTGCGTCCCTTCGAGGCCGGCATGGCCTTGTGGAAAGCCGGTTTCTACGTGCGCTTTGGCGGTGACACCCTGCAGTTCGGGCCAACCTTCAACAGCAAGCCGCAGGACCTGGATCGCCTGTTCGATGCGGTCGGCGAAGTGCTGAACAAAATCGACTGATTTCTCCTTCTATATAGAACAACTTTTCAGGAGCCCTGCATGAGCCTTATCCAGCATTTGATCAACGGTGAGTTGGTCAATGACAGCGGCCGTAGTGCCGACGTGTACAACCCGTCCACCGGCCAGGTGATTCACCAGGTGCCATTGGCCAGCCGTGAAACCATTCAACAGGCGATCGACTCGGCCAAGGCGGCGTTCCCGGCCTGGCGCAATACGCCGCCAGCCAAGCGTGCCCAGGTGATGTTTCGTTTCAAGCAATTGCTGGAGCAGAACGAAGCGCGTATCTCGCAGTTGATCAGCGAGGAGCACGGCAAGACCCTGGAGGACGCCGCGGGTGAATTGAAGCGCGGCATCGAGAACGTCGAATACGCGTGCTCGGCGCCGGAGATTCTCAAGGGCGAGTACAGCCGTAACGTGGGGCCCAACATTGATGCGTGGTCGGACTTCCAGCCGCTGGGTGTGGTGGCGGGTATTACCCCGTTCAACTTCCCGGCGATGGTGCCGCTGTGGATGTACCCGCTGGCGATCGTGTGCGGTAACTGTTTCATCCTGAAACCATCGGAGCGTGATCCAAGTTCCACGCTGCTGATTGCGCAGCTGTTGCAGGAAGCCGGTCTGCCCAAAGGCGTGCTGAGCGTGGTGCACGGGGACAAGGGCGCAGTGGATGCGCTGATTGAAGCACCGGAAGTCAAAGCCCTGAGTTTTGTGGGTTCGACGCCGATTGCCGAGTACATCTATTCCGAAGCGACCAAGCGCGGCAAACGCGTGCAGGCGCTGGGCGGGGCGAAGAACCATGCGGTGCTGATGCCGGATGCGGACCTGGATAACGCGGTCAGCGCTTTGATGGGCGCGGCGTACGGTTCCTGCGGTGAGCGTTGCATGGCTATTTCGGTGGCCGTGTGCGTGGGTGACCAGGTGGCGGATGCGTTGATCGCCAAGTTGGTGCCGCAGGTCAAGGCACTCAAGATTGGTGCGGGCACCTCTTGCGGCCTGGATATGGGGCCGTTGGTGACAGGCCAGGCGCGGGACAAGGTCAGCGGCTATATAGAAGACGGTGTGTCGGCGGGTGCCGAGCTGGTGGTCGACGGCCGTGGTTTGAGTGTTGCCGGGCATGAAGAAGGCTTCTTCCTGGGTGGCAGCCTGTTTGATCGCGTGACGCCTGAGATGCGCATCTATAAGGAGGAGATCTTCGGGCCGGTGCTGTGTGTGGTCCGCGTTGACAGCCTGGAAGCCGCGATGCAACTGATCAACGATCACGAGTATGGCAACGGCACCTGCATCTTTACCCGTGACGGTGAAGCGGCGCGGCTGTTTTGTGATGAGATCGAAGTGGGTATGGTCGGTGTGAACGTGCCACTGCCGGTGCCGGTGGCCTACCACAGCTTTGGCGGCTGGAAGCGTTCGCTGTTTGGCGACTTGCATGCCTATGGGCCGGATGGGGTGCGTTTCTATACCCGTCGCAAGGCGATTACCCAGCGTTGGCCGCAACGGGCCAGCCATGAAGCGTCGCAGTTCGCCTTCCCGAGTCTGTAAGGCGCTGCAGGTGAAAGCCGGCCCCTTGGGGCCGGCTTTTGTGCTTTTGCGGCCTTTTTGACCGATATGACAGAAATGTGAACGAAAGGGATTGACGGCGTTTTATATCTGTCTATAATTCGCCCCACTTCCGGCGCAGTCGAAACGGAAAACTACTTGATAAACAAAGAGTTATGAAGTTTTCGGCAGCAAGTTGCTTCAGTTCATCGAAGCCAAAAGGGAGTTGAAAAAGAGGTGTTGACAGCAGCGTGTAACGCTGTAGAATTCGCCTCCCGCTAACGAGAGATCGTAAGCGCAAGTGGTTGAAGTTGTTGAAGAATTCTTCGAAAGCTTCTGAAAATAATCACTTGACAGCAAATGAGGCTGCTGTAGAATGCGCGCCTCGGTTGAGACGAAAGATCTTAACCAACCGCTCTTTAACAA